>DATKLT010000015.1:0-57992 GCA_035542315.1 Solirubrobacterales bacterium
GAGGTTGCCTTTTGCCTGTTCATGACAGGCAAAAGGCAACCTCGGCTTCGGGGGGGTGAGGCGCGCCGTGATTTCGTCGAGGGTCGCTTCGGCCTCGGCGTCAGACAGCTCCGGCGGAGCGATGCAGAGCGCGCGGGCGGCACCGGTGACGGGGTCGAGGGCGACGGCGCGAGTGGCGAACATCAGGCAGGCGTCCGGGGTGTCGGCGCGGTGCGAGCAGGGCGAGCCGAGGTCGGCCTTCAACTCGTAACCGAGGTAGCCGACGTAGCCACCGCCGAAGCCGCCGCCGGCGCGCGGCTCGATCCGGCGCTCGGCGAGGCGACGGCGCAGCAGCGCGAAGAAGCTCTCGGCCCCTTCTCCGACCCGGTGAGCGAGCACCTCGCCTCCGGGGCCGTCCGCGGTGCCGATCACGACCTCGCCCCCACCGTCCCCCTGCCCGTCGAGCCAGAAGGCGTGGGGATCGGCGCCGAACAGGGCGGTGAAGGCGGCAGCGGGATCCAGCGGCACGGCGAGCTCCCGTTCGAAGCGGCGGAACCCGAGTGGCGCGGCGGCGCGCCTGGCGGGAGGGCGCGGCGGAGCGCCGGAAAGGCTGCGCACGGAGGGCACCTGGGCGACGAAGTTGCGCAGGACCTGCTCGCCGCAGGCGGTCCCGACCGACTCGGGGTGGAACTGGAGCCCCCAGATCGGGTGTTCCAGGTGCTCGACCGCCATCACCACGCCGTCCGCAGCACGGGCGCTCACCCGCAGGCAGTCAGGCAGGGGCTCGAGCGCCGCCAGCGAGTGGTAGCGGACCCCCTCGAACTGGGGCGGGATCCCGCTGAACAGCAGGCTCCCCTCGTGGCGGATCGACGCGGAGTGACCGTGCACCGGCTCGGGCGCCGGTCCGACCTCGCCGCCGAAGGCGTGGACGATCCCCTGCAGCCCGAGGCAGACGCCGAGCAGCGGCCCGTCGAAGCCGCGGATCAGCTCGATGCCGGGGCCGAAGTCCCGCCCGCGCTCGGGGCGCCCCGGGCCGGGCGAGATCACGACCGCGTCGAACTCCGCCTGGACGGCCTCGAGCGGCGGCAGCTCGTCGTTGCGCCGGACCTCCGGCTCCTCACCCAGGATCTGCGCCAGCAGCTGGCGCAGGTTGTAGGTGTAGCTGTCGTAGTTGTCGACGAGGAGGAGCTTCAAGAGACAGCAAGCTTCTCATTCCGGCTCCGCCGTGTAGCGCGTCAGGTACTCGAGCCCGGCGATCGCCCGTGACCCGTACCAGGAGGTCATCTCGCCGTCGATCAGCGAGACCGCCGCGCCCGCAACGAGCTCCGCCACCTCGGCCACGTGCTCCTGCTTGAAGTGAAACGGCTCACTGGAGAGCAGCACCCGGTCGACCCTCCCAGCGAGCGCCGCCAAATCGACCTCCGGGTACCGCAACCGCCCAAGCCCTCGCACTTTGTCGCCCTGTGGGCGACAAACTTCGATCTCTTCGCGTGTTTTGGGCTCATCGGGATCCTCGCGCGGGACGGTGTGCCAGTTGAAGAGGGCGAGGGTCTGGGCGATGTAGGTGTCGGGGGCGACGGTCATCCACGGCTCGCGCCAGATCAGGTAGAGGACATCGCGGGGTGAGCGCTCGGCCGCGCTCGCCCGTGCATAGGCGTCTTCGAACTCGGCGCAGAGCCGCTCGGCCTCCTCCTCGCGGCCGAAGGCCTCGCCCATCTGGCGAAACAGCGCGAGGTTGTCGCGGGGGGACTGGGGGTGGGTGACGAGGACCTCGGGCACGAACTCGGCCAGCGCCTCGGCGTCCTCCTTGCGGTTCTCGTCGACGTGGACGACGACGTGGGTCGGCGCCAGCTCGCGGATCCTGTCGAGCTTGACGTCCTTCGTCCCTCCCACCTTCGGGATCTCCCGCACCGTCTCCCACGGGTGGATGCAGAATCCGGTGCGGCCGACGAGCTGCCCAGCCAGCCCGAGGTCGCAGAGCAGCTCGGTGATGCTGGGGACGAGGCAGACGATGCGCGGCTCGGCAGCCATCGCCGAGTTCTACATGTTGCGCCGGTACTCGCCGCCGACTTCGTAGAGGGCGGCGGAGATCTGGCCGAGCGAGGCGACCTTGACCGCCTCCATCAGCGACTCGAAGACGTTCTCGCGGCGACGGGCGACGTCGCGCAGCCGATCCAGCGCCGGCTCGCGGCGCTCGGCGCCGAGCGCCTGGAAGGCGCGCACCGAGGCGATCTGCTCGTCCTTCTCGGCGTCGGTCGAGCGCATCAGCTCGAGGCCCTCGGTCTTCTCGCCCTCGCCCTCCTTGGGCAGGAAAGTATTGACGCCGATCAGCGGCAGCGTGCCGTCGTGCTTGAGCCGCTCGTAGTGGAGGCTCTCTTCCTGGATCTTGCTGCGCTGGTACATCGTGTCCATCGCGCCGAGCACGCCGCCGCGCTCGGAGATCCGGTCGAACTCCTCGTAGACGGCGGCCTCGACCAGGTCGGTGAGGGCGTCGATCGCGAAGCTGCCCTGCCAGGGGTTCTCGGTGAAGTTGAGGCCGAGCTCGCGGTTGATGATCAGCTGGATCGCGACCGCCCTCCGCACCGACTCCTCGGTCGGGGTCGTGATCGCCTCGTCGTAGGCGTTGGTGTGGAGGCTGTTGCAGTTGTCGAAGATCGCGTACAGCGCCTGCAGCGTGGTGCGGATGTCGTTGAAGCTGATCTCCTGCGCGTGCAGGCTGCGGCCCGAGGTCTGCACGTGGTACTTCAGCATCTGGCTGCGCGGGCCGGCGCCGTAGCGCTCGCGCATCGCCCGCGCCCAGATCCGCCGCGCGACCCGCCCGATCACCGCGTACTCGGGGTCCATCCCGTTGGAGAAGAAGAAGCTCAGGTTGGGGGCGAACGAGTCGACCTCCATGCCCCGCGCCAGGTAGTACTCGACGATCGTGAACCCGTTCGCCAGGGTGAACGCCAGCTGGGAGATCGGGTTCGCCCCCGCCTCGGCGATGTGGTACCCGCTGATCGAGACGCTGTAGAAGTTGCGCACGTCGTTGGCGACGAAGAACTCCTGCACGTCGCCCATCATCTTCAGCGCGAACTCGGTCGAGAAGATGCAGGTGTTCTGCGCCTGGTCCTCCTTGAGGATGTCGGCCTGGACCGTGCCGCGCACCGTGCGCAGGGTCTCGGCCTTGATCCGGGCGTAGGTCTCGGCGTCGACGAGGTCCTCGCCGGAGGCACCGAGCAACCCGAGGCCGAGGCCGTCGTTGCCGGGCGGAAGCTCGCCCTTGTAGACGGGTCGCGGACGGTCGCCGAAGTGGGCGACGAGCTTGCGCTCGGCCTCCTCCCAGCCGCCGCTCTGGCGCAGGTGACGTTCGACCTGCTGGTCGACGGCGGCGTTCAGGTAGAAGGCGAGGACGATCGGCGCCGGGCCGTTGATCGTCATCGAGACCGAGGTGCTCGGGGCGCAGAGGTCGAAGCCGGAGTAGAGCTTCTTGGCATCGTCGAGGGTGGCGATCGAGACGCCCGAGTTGCCGACCTTGCCGTAGACGTCGGGGCGCTCGTCGGGGTCCTCGCCGTAGAGGGTGACCGAGTCGAAGGCGGTCGAGAGTCGCGCCGCGGGCTGGCCCTGGGAGAGGTAGTGGAAGCGGCGATTGGTCCGCTCCGGCGGCCCCTCGCCGGCAAACATCCGGGTCGGGTCCTCGCCCTCGCGCCGGTAGGGGAAGACGCCGGCGGTGTAGGGGTAGGAGCCGGGCAGGTTTTCCTTCAGCAGGAAGCGCAGCCGGTCGCCCCAGCCGCTGAAGTGCGGCGGCGCGATCTTCGGGATCTGCTGGCCGCTGAGCGACTCGCGGTAGTTGGCGCCGCTGATCTCGCGATCGCGGACGGTGTAGCTGTAGGTCTCGGCGGTGATCCCCTCGATCCGCTCCTCCCAGCCCTCCAGCAGCGCCACCGCCTCGGGCCCGAGCTCGGCCAGGGTCATCTCGTAGGCATCGCGCAGGTCCTCGCTCTCCCCCACCGCCTTCTGCGCCTCGTGCAGGTGCTGGGCGCGGTCGGCGAGCTCGGCGAGCCGCTCGACCTCGGCGTTCAGCCCGCGGCCCTGCTCGGCGATCTCGGCCAGGTAGCGGACGCGGGCGCCGGGGATCAGCGTGTTGCCGAGCGGGCGGTGCTCGCTCGGCTCGATACCCGGGTCGATATCGAGCCGGCGGCAGAGGTTGACGAACATCCAGGTCAGGCCAGGGTCGTCGAACTGGCTGGCGATCGTCGGGTAGACCGGGATCTCCTCCTCGGCGACCTCGAAGGCGACGTGGTTGCGACGCCACTGCTTGCGCACGTCGCGCAGCGCGTCCTCGGCGCCGCGCTTGTCGAACTTGTTGATCACGACCAGCTCGGCGAGGTCGAGCATGTCGATCTTCTCGAGCTGGCTGGCGGCGCCGAACTCGCTGGTCATCACGTAGACGGGGAGGTCGACGAGGTCGACGATCTCCGAGTCGCTCTGGCCGATCCCGGCGGTCTCGACTACGACCAGGTCGAAGCCGGCGGCGCGGAGGAAGGCGACCGCGTCCTCGAGCACGGCGCTGGTCGCGACGTTCTGGCGGCGGGTCGCCATCGAGCGCATGTAGAGCTGCTCGTTGCGCAGGCTGTTGATCCGGATTCGGTCGCCGAGCAGGGCGCCGCCGGTGCGGCGCCGGGTCGGGTCGACGGCGAGGACCGCGATCCGCAGGTCGGGCAGGTGCCGGACGAAGCGCGAGAGCAGCTCGTCGGTGACCGTGCTCTTGCCGGCGCCGCCGGTGCCGGTGACGCCGACGACGGGGACGCCGGCGCCGACCGCGCGCCATTCCTCGCGCAGCGCCGCCAGCTCCTCATCGCCGACGACGCCGTCCTCGAGCGCCGAGATCATCCGCGCGACCGACAGCTCGTCCGCCGCGCCGGCGCCCGCGGGAACCGCCGAGCCGACGCGTTTCGCGTTCGCCCGCTCGACCAAGTCGTCGATCATCCCGGTGAGGCCGAGCGACATCCCGTCGTCGGGCGCGTAGATCCGCTCGACGCCGAAGGCCTGCAGCTCCTCGATCTCGCGCTGGGTGATCGTCCCGCCGCCGCCGCCGAAGACACGGATGTGGTCGGCACCGTGCTCGCGCAGCATCTCGATCGCGTACTTGAAGTACTCGGTGTGGCCGCCCTGGTAGGAGCTGATCGCGATCCCGTCGACGTCCTCCTGGACCGCCGCCCTGACCACGTCGCGGACGCTGCGGTTATGACCGAGGTGGACGACCTCGGCGCCGGAGTCCTGGATCAGCCGCCGCATCACGTTGATCGCCGCGTCGTGCCCGTCGAACAGCGAAGCGGCGGTGACGAAGCGCAGCGGCAGGTCACCCGCCCCGGTCGGCGCCTCGCTCTCGGTGATGTCGGTCAGCGTGCTCAAGTCCCGCATTCTCCTCGTCGACGCGGCAAAGTACGTGAAGGACAGATAGTAGGAATACCACGTATTCTCCTTCCAGGCAAGCAGGCGGCTAGGAAAGGGCGGCGCGGGTCAGGGAATCCTCGAGGGCCTGGAGGGCGGCGAGGTAGCGGTGCGCCCAGGCGATCGCCAGGCCGGGTGGAACCCCACCCGCGCCAGGGAGGCGTTCGAGCACGACCTCCGAGATGGCGGCGCCCGGCGGCTCGGGGTCGGGCGGCTGGCCGCGGCGTGCGATCGAGTCGCCGAGCGCGGCGAACCATTCGCAGCGGCGGTCGCGCTCGGCTTCGAGCTCGCGGCGAGCGCCGTCGACCCGCTGCAGGCGCGGGTCCACCGGCTCGACCATGACCAGCACTTCCGGGTTGGAGAGCAGGCCGGCGACGGCCCGCACCCGCGCCGCGCCGGCCATCAGCACCCCGAGCTCCTCGATCGGGGCGGTGGCGCCGCTGCGGTCGGAGAGGTAGTCGCGCAGGCCGCCGTCGAGCAGCTGGCCGCTGGCGAAGGCCTCGCGAGCGAGCGCCGGCGGCGGCTCCTCGCCGGCCAGCAGGGCGGCGATCGCGCCCTCGAGGAAGGCAGCGGCGCTGACGTAGGCGGCGCCGAAGGCGCGGCGCAGGACGGTGACCGCGCCCCGCGGCCAGAGCAGCAGACCAACCATCAGGCTGATTCCGGCGCCGACCGCGACGTCCTCGATCCGCAGCAGCCCGACCTGCCAGCCGCTGGGATCGATCAGGTTGAAGAGGATGAGGACGACGACCGAGAACCCAGCTTGGCCGGCGGCGAAGGAGACCGCCCGCGGCGTGTAGGCGGCGAGCGCGGTGGCGAACGGGAGCAGGATCCAGAGCGCGGTCGGGTCGCTGTCGACGCCGACGACGAGGAGCCCGCCGATCACGATGCCGCCGAAGGTGCCGAGCAGCGCCAGGCCGATCGTCGAACTGGTGGCTAGGGCGCTCGAGCGCAGGACCGAGAGCGTCCCGAGCACGACCCAGAAGCCGTGCTGGAGATCGGCGAGCTGCCCGATCAGCACCGCCAGCGCCAGGCCGAGCGCCCCCCGCAGGCTGTTGCGCAGCCAGACCGAGCGCATCGTCGCGTGCGCCCGGGCTAGCCGGCGAGCGGCGCCGAGCCGCGAGCGTGCGACCTCGACCCCGTCGCCGACGCGGGCGCCGAGCGCGCGGCGGGCCATCGCGGCGATTTCGGCGGCGCTGAAGGAGAGCAGGCGCAGGCGGAAGGCCTCGTCGAGCTCGCGCGCCGCCTCCTCCTCCCTGCCACCCTGCGCCGCGAGCTCGTCCATCCGCGCCAGCGTCGCCCGGCCGAGGCGGTCGTGGGCACGGCGCAGGTCCTCGAGCGGACCGGGAGCGCCGGGAATGCCGGCCTCGAGCGGGACGGTGCCGTCGAGCTGCCCGGCGGCCCGCAGCAGCACCGCGGGGACGCAGCGCTCGATCTCCTCGCGGGCGGCATCGACCCGGTCACCGGCCGAGACCTTCGCCTCCCCAGCGGGCGCGAAGCGGTGCATCCAACCGAGGTCTTCGACCAGCCGCGCGAGCGCCGCGGTGCGGCCGCCGGTACCGCTCGGACGGTGCTGCATCGTGACGAAATCGCGCCGCGTGGTGGCGATCGCCGTGGCCGCGGCGGTGCTCGCCTGCCGGCGCGCGTCGGGGGTCTCGGCTTCGACCAGGTCGGCCAGCGCCTGGGCTGCCCGGGCCGCGCCGGCGCGGACGATGCTGCGCGGGCGCTGTGGCCAGACCAGCAGGACGGCCGCGGTCGAGAGCACCGCGGCGATCCCCCAGCCGGCGAGCCGAGCCGGGATTTCGCCGGCCTCGGCGGGGACCATCAGCGGCAGGACGAAGACGAGGATCGCCGCCGACTGGGCGGCGGCGACGTAGCCGTTGAGGACGCCGGCGAAGAGGATCCCGAAACCGACGAGGAACATCGCGACCGCGCCGAGCCCGGTCGAGTGCGAGCAGAGCGTCCCCAGCGGGATCAGCGCCGCGCCGGCCAGCGCCAACCCGGCGTAGCCGGCGAGCCGCGCCCTGATCGAGCCGCCGAAGTCGACCAACACGAGCAGCGAGATCGAGCCGAAGGCGGCGAACAGCCCGATCTGGTGGTTGTCGAGCACGACCTCGCCGATAGCGAAGGCAAGCGGCATCACGACCGCCGCCCGCAGCGCCCCTTTGAGCGCGAACCCACCCGGATCGACGGCTTTCACGCCGCGATCTTAAGAGGGGTCGGCGGCGTACTCCTCGTCGCTGCCCTCCCGCCCGGCGCCGCGGCCCCGGGCGGGAGGCCGGCCTGGATCAGTCGGGCTGGTCGGCGTGCGACTCGGGCGCGTCGACCGCGTTGCCGTCGGGCTGATCCGCCTTCGACTCCGGGGCGTCAACGGCGCTGCCGTCGGCCTCGCTGCGGTCTTCGGCGCTCGGCGCGTCGGCCGGGTCGCCCGGCGTGCCGGTCTCGACCGAGCGCGTCTGCACCTGCGTCGGTGCCGCGGTGCCCGCGTTCTGCGCCTGGGCGAATGCGGCGCCGCCGACCGCCAGCGCCGCCAGCGCGGCGATGGTCAGAGCCAGCTTCTTGAACCTGTTCATCACTTCCCCTTTCCGTTTGGGTCGAGGGAGCCATGCTTGGGACCGAAGCTTGGACGGGCATGAAACGAGCCCCGCCGGGGACTAAAAGTTCGGTGAGAGAGCCACTTCGCCGGTATCGGGAGAGGGCGATCGCCGTGGCCTCCCACCCTGGTCGGGCGGCGTGTCCTTGCCGAGGTGGTGGACGAAGGCGGCGATCGCCGCGGCGAGGACGAGGCTGACCGGGCCGGTGCCGAGGGCGAGACCGCCGCGGGCGTGGGAGACGGCGAGCCAGTCGGCGACCGAGGCACCGAGCGGGCGAGTCACCACGTAGGCGAACCAGAAGCTGAAGATCGGGTTCCAGCCGCGGCGGAAGTAGCCGAAGGCGGGGATCGCGATGATCGCTGCGAAGAGCAGGATCGAGCCGAAGAAGCCGAGGCCGAGGGTGACCGCGGTGAGGTCGCCGGCGGCGGTGCCGAGGGCGAAGGTAGCGAGCACCGCCGCCCAGTAGAAGAGCTCGCGCCGCGGCGTGGTGATGCTGTGGATCGAGAGCGTGCGCTCGCTCAGGTACCAGCTGCGGAAGACCGCGGCGAGGACGATCGCGTAGAAGATCGTCGAGGCGACGTAGGGGACGCCGAGGCCGACGTGGAGGACGTCGGCGGCCATCGTGCCGAAGACGCCGACCATCGCCACCGCCGTCCAGTAGGCCCAGGGCACGTAGCGGTCCTTGCCGAACTGGACGTAGAGGGCGACGGCGAGGGCGATACCGCCGAGGACGACGGCGACCTCCGGCACCAGGGTGTGGACGAGGAAGTCGGAGGTTGACTCGCCCATCGCCGTCGTCAGCGCCTTGACGATCCAGAAGAAGGCCGTCACTTCCGGCACCTTCGAGAACGCGTGGCGCTTGCTCGCACCTCTCATCGGCGCCAACGTATGGAGCGCCGGTTAAGTGGAGATGAGAGGCCCGGGCAGCGTCAGCCAGACGTCGGCGCCGCCGCCCGGCGCGTTGGCGGCGTGGGCGTCGCCGCCGTGGGCGCGGGCGACGGTGCGGACGATTGCCAGGCCGAGGCCGCTGCCGCCGTCGCTGCGGCTCGAGCCGGGCCGGCTGAAGCGCTCGAAGGCGCGCGGCAGGAAATCGGCCTGGAAGCCGGCGCCGTGGTCGTGGACGTGGATCTCGACCGACCCGTCGCGCTCGGCCAGCTCGAGCACGATCACGCCGTCGCCGTAACGCAGCGCGTTGTCAACGACGCTGCCGACCGCCTGGTCGACGCGCAAGCGGTCGGCTGTGATCGCCAGGGCCGGACCGCTGACGACGATCTCCCGCCCCGCCTCCTCGGCGCGCCGCGCGAACCGCGTTCGCACCCGCCCCAGGGCCTCGCGCAGGTCGACCCGCTCGAGCCGCAGCGGCAGCTCGCCGCGCTCGGTCTGGGCGATCGTCAGCAGGTCCTCGGAGAGCTGGCTGAGCCGGTCGGTCTCCTCCGCGGCCGAGGCCAGCGCCGCCCGCAGCTCCTGCGGCGAGCGGCCTTCGGCCAGCGCCAGCTCGAGCTCGGTACGGAGGATCGCCAGCGGCGTGCGCAGCTCGTGGCTGGCGTCGGCGACGAAGGCGCGCTCGTGCTCGAGCGCCTCGCCGAGCCGCTCGAGCATCTCGTTCAGGGTCGTCCCCAGCCGCGCCACCTCGTCGTGGGTGGGCGGGACCGGCAGCCGCTCGCCGGGCTCGGCGGCGGAGATCGTCGCCGCCCGCGCCCGCATCGCCTCGACCGGGTGCAGCGCCGCCGCCGCGACGCCGTAGGCGGCGAGCGAGGCGAGGATCAGCGCCACCGGGCCGCCAATCAGGAGCAGCTGCAGGAGGTCCTCGAGAGACTCGTCGCGGGCCTCGGTCGAGGTGCCGACGACGACCACAGCCTCGCGGCCGTGCGAGCGCACCGGGACCGCCAGCAGCCGCGAGGCCTCCTCCAGGCCCGGCCCCGGCCCGTGGTCGAGCGTCAACGGCCCGCGCAGGGCGCGGTGCAGCTCCGAGGGCGAGAGCAGGACGACGTTGCCGACCGCCTCGGAGGAGTCGGCGACCCGGCCCTGGGCATCGAGGATCTCGGCGAAGCTCTCGCTGCGGCCGATCACGCTGCCTTCCTCGAGGTCGGTCCCGGACCCGCGCACGACCGCGGCGAGGTCGGCGGCGCGCGAGCGCAATCCGGAATTGATCGTGTTGTCGAGCTCCGAGCTGAAGCGCAGGTAGACGAAGACGCCGGTCGCACCGAGGACAAGCGCCATCACCGCGGCGAAGACGAGGGTGACGCGGAGGCGGATCGAGAGCCGGCTGAGGGGGAGCTTGCTCAGATGGCCGGCTCCATCTAACGGCCGCCGTCCTTGCGCAACCGGTAACCGGCGCCGCGCACGGTCTCCAGCGACTTGACCCCGAAGGGCTGGTCGATCTTGCGCCTCAGGTAGCGGATGTAGACCTCGATCACGTTGGAGCGGTGCTCGAAGTCGTACTCCCAGGCCTGTTCGAGCAGTTGCGTGCGACTGAGCACGTAACCCGGGCTGCGCATGAACGTCTCCAGCAGGGTGAACTCCTTCGCCGAGAGCTCGATCTCGATCTCTCCGCGCCACGCCTGCCGCGTCGCCGGATCGAGCCGCAGGTCGCCGACCTCGACGATCGCCGGCCGTTCGGCCTGGCCGCGCCGGACCAGCGCCCGCAGCCGGGCCAGCAGCTCGGCGAAGGAGAAGGGCTTGGTCAGGTAGTCGTCGGCGCCGCCGTCGAGCCCGGCGATCCGGTCGACCAGGGCGCCGCGCGCGGTCAGCATCAGGACCGGCGCCCAGACTCCCTGCAGCCGCATCTGCCGGCAAGCCTCGAAGCCGTCGATCCCGGGCAGGATCACGTCGAGGACGATCGCGTCGTAGCTGTTGGCGGCGGCGAGCCGCACCCCGTCCTCGCCGCTTGGGGCGACGTCGACGGTCAGTCCCTGCTCGGTCAGGCCGCGCCGGATCAGCGCCGCCATCTTGACCTCGTCCTCGACGACCAGAACGTGCATGCGCACACGCTTACCCTCCAAAGATGAAGGCGAGATGAGAGTCAGCCTAGAGCGAACGCGGGGCTGCGTCGCTCAGCCGCCGCCGTAGGCGACGACCATGTCGGTGACGACGCCGACGGAGAAACCCGCGGACAGCATCCACAGCGCCAGCTCGCGATGGCCGTAGCGGCGCATCCCGTTCCAGATCTCGCCGATCACGTAGAGGATCGCGCCGCCGGCCAGCGCGTAGAAGGCAAGTTCGAGCGGTTCGGAGCTGACGCTGTAGCCGACCATCGCGCCGATGAAGGTCGGGGCGCCGCCGATCAGCCCGGCGACCCCGAGCCATCGCCACGACGGCTTGACGTCGCCGAGCGGACCGACGATGCCGAAGCCCTCGGTCGCGTTGTGGAGGGCGAAGCCGATTATCAGGACGGTGGCAAGGCCGATGTCGCCAGCGCTGGCCGAGACGCCGATCGCCAGCCCCTCGGCGAAGTTGTGGAGGCCGATCGCGACCGCGATCGTCATCCCCGTGCGTAGCGCCTGCGCCCGTGCCGCGGCGGCTTCGCGCGCGAGCAGGTCCGCTTCGGCCTCGGCGGAGAGGGTGTCGACGGCGCCGCCGGCGATCGGCGCCAGCGTCGCGGCGCTGCGCATGCGGCGCTCGATCGCCCCCAGCCCGCCGAGCCCGAGGGCGAAGGCGACGCCGAGCACGGCAGTGAGGGCGACGGCGTGCCCGAGGCTCGCGGAGTGTTCCTTGTAGCCGTCGACCGCGGTCTCGACGATCCCGATCGCGTGTCCCATCACGTCGACGAAGATGAAGCCGAGGATGCCGACGGCAAAGAAGGCGAGCGCCACCCGGGCCTTGGCCCCAAGCGCGTGCAGCCGCCCGAACGGGAGCCCGAGGAAGATGGTGAAGCCGGCGACGGCGCCGAGCAGTGCGGTTTCCGAGAAAGTCATCGAGGGTGCCTTGGTCAGTGCGACCTTAGGCGACCCTAACAGGCGATTATGAGAGCGCTCTCATCTTGCCGCGGCTACTGCGCCGCGGCGACCGCAACCGTCGGGTAGCCGAGCTCGGCGATCCGCTGCGGCAGGTCGACGTGCAGCCAGTGGGAGATGTGGCTCGGCGGGGTCTCGACGATGATCTCGGCGTAGGGGTTCGCCTCCAGCTCTTCGATCACGTCGTCGTAGGCGTTGGGGCTGTTGGCCACCCGGCCGCTGACCTCGCCTCCCGCCGGCTCGCGCAGCTGCGACCGGGCCTGCGCCAGCAGCGCCTCGCCGTCGGCGCTGGGCGGGCTGTTGCGATCGAAGCCGACGTGGTCGGGGTTGGGGACGAGGACGACGAAGCGCGCCGTCCCCTCGGCGGCGCGCTTGCGCACCGCGTCGAGCAGCGAGGCAGTCGCCTCGACCTTGTTGAGGACGACCAGCACCGCCGGGGCCCCATCCCCCACGGCGGCCGCCGCCGGCAGCCGCCCGGAGCGAATCACGTCGCGCTTGGTGATCGCCAGGTAGACGACGAGGGCGAGAATCGTGGTGAGGAAGATGATGCTGGTCAGGTTGGTGCCGAGCCCGAGGCCGCCTTCCGCGGTCGGCGAGGCGAGATAGTCGCCGATCGAGGCACCGAGCGGACGGGTGAGGATGTAGGCGAGCCAGAAGGAGAGGATCGCGTTCATCCGCAGCCCGAAGTGGAGGACGGCGACGACGACGATCGCCCCGGCGAAGATCCCGAGCGCGGCCAGGTAGCCAAGTTCGAGCTGCTCGGAGAGGAAGTCGCCGGCCGAGGTGCCGAGGGCGAAGGTGAAGAGGATCGCCAGCCAGTAGAAGGCCTCGCGGCGGGTGGTGAAGATGGTGTGGACCGAGAGCGTGCGCTCGACCGCGTACCAGGAGGCGAAGACCGCGACGAGGGCGATGCTGAAGGCGATCGTCGTCGTTTCCAGGGTGACGCCGTAGTTTTCGACCAGGTTGTCGCTGACCAGGGTGCCGACGACGCTGATCAGCACGACCGCCAGCCAGTAGATGCCGGGGACGTAGCGGCGGGCACGGAACTGGAAGGCGAGGACGATGAGCAGCGCCCCGCCCATCAGGTAGCTGGTGCCGGTCAGGCCGAGGCCGAGGTTTTCGTTGAGGTTGTCGGCGAAGGTCTCCCCCACCGTCGTGCAGAGAACCTTGATCACCCAGAAGAAGACGGTGATCTCGGGCACCTTGTTCAGCATCTTTCGCGAGGTCATGGCGCGGCAGCCTCGGACACAGTTCTTAAATCAAGATGAGAAAAGAGCCCGTCTCACCCAACTTTTAGGGCGCCGAGCAAACCTGAGGCGATGCCGACTCCGGATAGCAACCGCCGCTGGGCGCGCGGGACGCTGACCGTGCTCGGCATCCTCCTACTGGCGAGCGGGATCGTGATCAGCGGCGGCTGGCCGCTGATGCTGTTCGGCTTCGCCGCCGTGATCGCTGCCGCCACCGTGCGCTGACGGACGGCGGCGGAGGTGACGGACCGCGAGCAGCGACGCAGCGAGGACTGCGGCGGCGAGGAAGGGCAGCGCCGCCTCACCGCCGGGCCAGGAGAGGCCGGCGCCCTCGGCGCCCCAGAAGACGCCGAAGGTGGTGAGGAGGACGCCGACGGCGAACTTCATCGTGTTCTCGGGCACGCGGGCGAGCGGCGCCCGCGCTGCCAGGCCGGCGGCGAGCACGACCAGCACCGCCACCGCCGCGACCGTCGCCGCGAGCGCGACGTCGTCCTGGTTGGCACCGACGGTGAGGACGATGAAAGCGACCTCCAGGCCCTCGAGCAGGACCGCTTTGAAGCAGACCGCGAAGGCGTAGGAGTCGAAGCCCGCCTCGGCCGGCGCCTCAGCGGCTGCCGCGCGCTCCTCGGCGAAGGTCGCAGCCTCGTCGTGCAGGGCCTTACGGCCGGCGGCGCGGAGGACCGCCTTGCGCAGCCATTGCAGTCCCATCGCCAGCAGCACGACGCCGACCAGGAGCCGCAGGGCGTCGATCGGCAACCTGGTCAGCGCCGAGCCCAGCACCCCGACCAGCACCGCGAGCACAAGCACTGCCGCGCCGACGCCGAGCAACGCCGACGACCAGCGCCGGGTCGTGCCCACCGCGAGGACGATCGTGAACGCCTCGACCGCCTCGACCGCGCAGGCGAGGAAGACGGAGACCGCGAGGCTCGCTTCGGCGCCGCTCACCCACCCAGGCTAGGCGGCAAAGATGAGAAATAGCGGACCGGCCCCTCAGGCGCCTGCGGCAACCTGGTCGTGCTGGCGCAGCTCGTGCTCGTAGCCGACCGCGTGGCGGCGCAGCTGCCCGTCGGGCTCGACCGAGTAGCTGCCCATGCGAACCAGCGGCGGCGAGTATGCGTGGATCGTGACCGCAGGACCCTGGCCAGCATGCAGCACGCGATGGATATCGCTGGCGCCGAAGTGAAACGAGGAGCCGGCGTGCGCGGTGCGGGCGAGCGGAGAGTCGGGGGAGCGCCCGAGCACGAGGCGCTCCTCACGGACCGCACCCGAGGCGACGGCGACCGCGCCCGCCGAGAGGTCGTGGTCGTGGAAGCCGGTGTCGTGGTCGCGTGACCAGCAGATCAGCCAGAGGTCGAGGTGCTCGTCGCGGAGCAGCTCCTTGTAGGTGCGCGCGTCCGGGTCGTGGAGGACGTGCTCGGACCAGAGGTCCGGCCGGGTCGCGATCGCGGTCGCGACGGCGACCAGCTGCTCTCCACTCAGGTCCTGGCCGAGCGGGCGCAGGACGTCCTCGATGCGCTCGATCATCTGGGGTCTCCTTCCGTTTCGCCAGCCAAGAGGCGGTGGGGGTTCGTCCTCCGCAACGCCCGCTCGAGGTCCCCGAGCGAGGGCGCGGCGGGACCGACGACGGGGCGATCGGAGCCATAGACGACCTGCGCCTCGCCGACGGCGGCGACGGTCGCGGCGACCATCCGCGGGCCGTAGGAGGAGGTGTCGTAGAAGACCAGTGGGTCGGGGTCGGGAATCTCCCCGCCGCCGCGCGACGCGTAGCGCTCGAGCTGCAGCGGGGCGCCGCCGGCGAGCATCGCGAACAGCACCCGCAGACGGGGGTGAGCGCGGCGGCCGGCGTCTAGGAAGGCGAACCAGGCGGCCTGCATCTGGGCGACGTAGTCGGTCAGCGCCGGCCACCAGAGCGGTTGCGAGGCGACCTGCGCCGGCAGCTGCGATTCGGCCACCGGCCCCGGATGGACGAAGAGGGGCGCGTCGTGGTGCTCGAGCCGCGCCAGCAGCGGGCCGGCGCTCTCCAGCGCGGCGGGCTCCGCGAGCGCCGTTGCGGGCAGCGAGATACCGACGCAACCGCGCCGGATCGCGGCGTCGACGTCTGCGGGGTCCGGCGCCTCGAGCTGGACGGCCCCCCAGCCGGCGAAGCGCGGGGGAAGCGACCCGAGGCCGAGATGGTGGGCGGCCAGCAGCGGCTCGGACTCCTCGCCCGGCAGGGTCTCGATCCCGAGGGCGCTGGAGAGCGCCACCAGTGCCAGGTCGGTCTCCTCCTCGCGCAGCTCCGCCCCGCGCCTCTCGGCATCGGTCGCCGCGGAAACCAGGAAGCTGTCCGGCTCCCCGGCCACCCGGAAGGTCCAGCCGTCGTCCCGCCGAACCAGCGCCGGGGGACGGCGGCGTCGCGCCAGCTCCGCGATCAGCGGCTCGGAGAGGAGGTGCTGATGGACGTCGACCGATTTCATTGTCGTGTAAGTCTATCAACAATATCGAGATATGAACTAGCGACGCTCGAACCGGTTGCTGTGGGTGCTTTCCACCCAGTCGATTCCGAGCCTGGTTGACCGCCGGCGGGGTTCTGGGAGACTGCCGGCCGATGGGTCTCGTCCGCCCTCTCGCCCGCCGGTTGGGATGCACCGCGCTTGCCGCGGCGGCCACGCTAGCCTGCGCACCGTCGGCCGAGGCGACCTTCTCCGGCGAAAATGGGCGCATCTTCTACGTCGTCGGCGCCTTCACCAGCTCATCGACCGTGATGTCTGCCTGCCCGGCGAACGGCGGCCACGTCAAGACCGTGATGGCGTCGGCCACCAGCCCGGCCCCCTCGCCCGACGGGACCAAGGTCGCCTTCGAGAAGCTGAACCCCTCGACGCAGAACGACGAAGGGATCTGGATCGCCGACGCCGACGGTTCGAATCCGGTCCAGATCAGCAACGGCCTCTACTCCGACAACTCGCCGAGCTGGTCCCCCGACGGGACCAAGCTGACCTTCCGCCGATACGTCGAATATTCCGGGATCGGGTCGGTCATGCAACCGGTCGTCGCCAACGTCAACACCAAGGTCGTGACGAGCCTGCTGAGCGTCGGCACCGTCGAAACCAGCCCCGAGCAGACGACGCCCAACGCCTGGACCGCGGACGGCAGCCAGATCTACTTCCCCGCCGACGGCGGCCATGGCGAGGACCTCTACCGTGTCCCGGCGGCCGGTGGTACTGCGACCCGGATCCTGGGCAGCGACGACGTACTGCCGTCCTTCGGCTGGATCGACATCGCTCCGGGCAACGGCTCGATGATGGTCCAGCAGCAAACCACCTTCTCCCCCGAAACCGTCAACGAGACCTGGCGCTACGACCTCAGCGGCGGCAGCGGCGTCAAGCTCGCCGAAAACCACCCCGAACTGGGTACCGGCGACGAGGCGCTGACCTACTCCCCGGACGGGACCAAGATCCTCTTCGACCGCCTGGTCAGCGAAAAGATCATGACCGCCGACTTGAACGGGGCGAGCCCGACCCAGATCGGCGGCCTGGTCGGTGCCTTCCCCCACTGGTCGGTCAACGCCGACGACTGCACCGGCAGCGGCAGCGCAACGATGAAGATCAACGAGGTCGGGCTCGGCGGCGCCCAGTTCATCGAGCTGCTCGACTCCGCCGACGAGACCTTCCCCAGCGGCGAAGGCCCCTACAAGGTCGTCGTCTACGACGGCGCCGGCGCCAGGCAGGGCGCCCACACGATCTCCACCCCGCTGCTGCAGGGCCGCGACAACACCAAACCGCTGCTGCTCTCGAGCGTGGCGGCCAACACCGCCTACGGGGTCAGCGGCGACGAAACGCTCTCCCTCGGCCTGCCCGACCCCGGCCAGGCCTGCTTCACCCAGGGGGCGGGCGAGTCGAAGGTCAATTGCGTCTCCTGGGGCTGCGTCTCGAGCGCCGTTTCCCCCTCCTCGACGCGGATCCCCTCTCCCGCTGCCGGCCAGTCCTCCCAGCGCCAGGGCATCGGCTCCTCGACCTTCCAGCTCGCGACCCCGACCCCGAAGGCGGCCAACGTCGCCGGCGCCGCTGCCGCCGCCTGCCCCGAAAGCGGTGGCGGCGGATCGTCCTCCCCGCCTCCCGGCCCCAGTCCCACGCCCAGCCCAACCCCGCCGCAGGTCAAGCCGAAGCCGATCACCTGTAAGAAGGGCTTCAAGAAGAAGAAGGTGAAGGGCAAGACCAAGTGCGTGAAGGTGAAAAAGAAAGGCCGAGGCGGGAAGTAACGACCGCGTTCGACGTCGGCGCCGCCGAGGCGCGGCGACTGGCAGTCGCCGCCCAGGGGTTCGGCCGCCCACGACCGAGCGGGAAGGTCGACGCCCGGCACCTGCGGCGGGCGATCGACGACGTCGGCCTGCTGCAGCTCGACTCGGTCAACGTCTTCTGCCGCTCCCATTACATGCCGGTCTTCTCACGGCTGGGACCGTATCCGCGCGAAGCCCTCGACCGGCTGGCGTCGCACGAGAACGGGGCCGGGCAGGCGCGGCGGCCAAGCCGGCGGGACCTGATCGAGTACTGGGGCCACGAGGCCTCGCTGCTGCCGGTCGAGCTGCAGCCGCTGCTGCGCTGGCGGATGGCGCGGGCGGACTCGCTGGCCTGGAAAGGAGTGGCACGGGTCGCGGCGGAGCAGCCGGACCTGGTCGAGTTCGTCCTCGAGATGGTGCGGGAGCGCGGTCCGCTTCGGGCTTCTGAGCTGGCGGCGAAGGGTCGCCGCCGGGCGCCGGGCGAGATGTGGAGCTGGAGCGAAGAGAAGACCGCGCTCGAGTACCTCTTCTTCGCCGGGCGGGTCTGTGCCGCGCGGCGGGTCAACTTCGAGCGCCTCTACGACCTGCCCGAGCGGGTGCTGCCGCGCCCGCTCCTCGAGGCGCCGACGCCCTCCCAGGACGAGGCCCAGCGGCGGCTGCTGCTGATCGCGGCGAAGCGGCTCGGAGTGGCGACCGAGCCCGACCTCGGCGATTACTTCCGCCTCCCCCGCGCCGAGTCCAAGGCCCGGGTCGCCGAGCTGGCCGAGAGCGGCGCCCTGGTCCCGGTCCGAGTCGAGGGCTGGCGGCAGCCCGGCTACCTCTCGCCCGAGCGACCCAAGGGACTGCGCCGCGCGGCGAGCGCGCGGGCCTTGCTGACGCCATTCGACTCCCTGGTCTGGGCACGGGAGCGGACCGAGCGGATCTTCGGCTTCCGCTACCGGATCGAGATCTACGTGCCGGCACCCAAGCGCGTCTACGGCTACTACGTCCTCCCCTTCCTGCTCGGCGACCGGCTCGTCGCCCGCGTCGACCTGAAGAGCGACCGACAGGCGGGCCTCCTGCGCGTGCGGGGAGCCTTCGCCGAGCCCGCGGTTGACCTCCCCCTCGTCGCCGAGCAGCTCGCGGACGAGCTGCGGCTGCTCAGCGACTGGCTCGACCTGGGCGGCGTCGCGGTTGCGCGCAAAGGCGATCTGGCGACGCCGCTGCGCCGGGCGCTCGCCTAAACCGGGCGCCACGGTACGATCCGCGCGCGAAATCGTGGGTCGTGCCTCGTCCGGTACCGCAGAAGCCCATCTAGGAGAGAGGCAGGTGCGCAGTGCTGGGAATCGGCTGGACGGATGGGGTCGGGACGATCGTCGATCGCCGCTTGGTCGGCAAGAACACCGAGCCGGAGATGGGCGAGTTCGCCGGGCAGAGCGTAGAAGTGTTCGAGTTCATCGCCGACGTCGAAGCCAACGACGGAAGCGCTCACTTCCGGGCCGAGCTGAAGGAGCCGTTCAACGCGATCACCTTCAAGCCACCTGAGATCGGCCAGCGGGTGAAGGTGAAGCTCCACGCGAAGGACCGGAAGGCCAAGTTCGACCGCAGCGACGATGGCACCTACCAGCACGTGCCAGGCGTGCCCGACTGGCACCGTCGCCGAAATCCGCTGAAGGAGGCCGACGAAGCGGCGGTCGCCGAGGATCACACCGCCGATGCCCAGGCGCGGTGGCAGGCACAGCTGGGCCAGCAACCGGGATCGGCGCCTGCGGCCGCGCCTGAGGCCGAGGCCGAGGTTCAGCTCGGCGCCAGCGGGATGTCGGCGCAGAACGAGGACCGAGTCGCGCCGCAGGGCACCCACCGGTCGATCGCGGAACTCGTGGAGCTGAAAAAGATGGTCGACAAGGGCGAAATCACCGAGGCCGAATTCGAGGCCAGGCGATCCGGAGCGGAATCCTCTCCGGACGCCTGACCTGCAACGGAGCCGGGCTGCGCCTCAGCCGCCCTGTCCCGGTGCCTCCTCCAGCAGCTGTCGCCGGTAGAGCTCCGTGCCGGCGGCGAAGAGCAGGGCGAAGACGAGCACGCCGAGCGGTTTGTGGAAGGCGGCAACCGGCGCCCAGGCGATCAGAGCGAGGAAGATCAGCAGGGCGACGCCCCAGAGGCTCGCCGGGCTGCGACGCGCGTAGGGGGCAGCGTAACGGCGGATGCTCGCCGCAGCCTTGCTCGGGCCGGCGAGGACCGCGGCGATGACGACGAGCAGGCCGAAGACGAAGGCCGAGGTCGCGATCGTGACCAGCTCCGAGGTGCTGATGCTCCAAACGGCTTCGACCGCCGGTTCGACCGAGGTCGTCTTGCTGAGCCCGCCGACGACGTAGGTGCCGGCAAACCCGCGCAGCCCGAGGGAGAGGAGCCCGGCGATCATGAAGGCGAGACCGACCGCGCGCAGCGTCTCGCGCCGCCTCGGAGAGAGGAAGACCGCGAACCCGAAGCAGAGCAGTGCCGCGAGCGTCAGCGCGATCGGCAGTTTGCGCAGGATCTTGGCGACTTCCTGGGCCAGCGAGAGTTCGTTGGACTTGAGGATCGTGATTTCGCCGGCTTCGGGGGGCAGCTTGGAGACGAGCGCTTCCCCGAGCCCCGAGCCTTCCCCGATCTCTTCCAGCACCGGCTCGAGCTGCAGCTTCACCTCGCCGTTTTCGGTCGAGACCGCCGAGCTGCCGCCGTTCAGCACCTTCAGCAGCGATTCGTGTGCTTTGCGGTTGGCCGCTTCCCACAGCTCCTGGAACTTGGGCGTCGCAAACAGCCGCTCGGCAACCTGCGGCGCAAGCTGCTCCAGCCCGCCGGCAGCAGCGCTGGCAAGCGGCGCCAACCGCGGCGGCAGCGCTTCTTCCAATTCGCCGGATACGTCCGCGTGGGCGAAGAGCTGCGTGGCGAGGTAGTTGGCGAGCTGGTCGCGGACCTCTTCGTTCTGGATCAGCCGAGTGCTCGTATCGACCCAGTTGTCGGTGTTGAGCGCCTGACGGTTGACCCAGATCGAGAAGATCGCGGCGAAGGTGAGGATGGTGCCGAGGACGACGAGCGCGAGGGCCCAGCGAGGGTGTCCCTTCCTCTCGGTCGTCTTCGGCGGCGGGGGTGGCGAGGATGGCGAGCTATCAGTCATCCGCCCACCCTAACCCGCGGAGCGGCGATCACATCACCCGGATCGGGCGAATCCAGCGGTCGTCGAAGGGGTGGCAGACGGGATTCGAACCCGCGACCGCCGGCACCACAAGCCGGAGCTCTACCAACTGAGCTACTGCCACCGCGCGGCAGGGAATCTAGCGTGCGTCGCGGGTCAGGCGCCGGGACGGGGCCTGGTGCTGGCGAAGACGGTGGGGCTGGTGGCGGTGGCCGTGCCGGTGGCCGCGGCGCCGTTGCTGCCGAGGCGGGTGGGGCGGCCGCCGCGGGGGCGGGTGGTGCGGCTGAGCTGGGGCCAGGCGAGAAGGAGGACGGCGACGGCGGCGATTGCCAGCCAGAGGAGGATCTTGCCCGAGGAGACGATCGGGCCGGAGTAGTGGGCCGATTCCTGGGGCAGGGGGGCGGCGCCGTCGATCATTTCGGCGTTGAGGGGGTGAGGTGGGACGAGGGCGGGCGAGACGCCGCCGGCGACGGGAGCGGTGACTTCCGGCGCTGATGGCGGTTCGATCGGAGCGACTTCGAGCGGTTCTTCATAGCCCGGCGGCGTGACCGCTTCGGATTCGGATTCGCTGTAGCCGGGCGTGTATTCGGATTCTTCCGGCGGCGGCGCAGATTCTTCCGGCGGGGGCGATTCGGCCGGCGGGGGCGACTGTTCCGGCGTCCCCCCTCCGCTGCCAACCGAGCCGCCGTGTTCGACGCCCGATTCGCTGGTTCCGGTTTCGGGTTCGCCCGAGTAGGTCCAGCCCGAGCCGCCTTCGGTGGATTCGGCGCGTGCCGGCACCGCCGCGACCAGCAACGCGACGATCATGGCCAGGACAGAAAGCAGCGGGACGACCCACCGCAGCGGCTGCGCTTTCCCAGTGTTCCCGATCACAGTGCTTGCCATCTCTGGACGAATATCCTAGGCCGAGACCTATGGGTTCTGCAAGAAACTCGCTTAGAGCGAGAAAATCGTCTATTCAAGGCGCCCTTTTCGTCGCCTTCGCCGGGATCGCCACCGGCCTCGCCCTCCTCTTCGCCGCCGCCTCGCCCGCGGACGGGCCGACGCTCACCCTGAGCGCCGGCGATGCGACCGTCGGCGCGGCGATCCACGCCACCGCGCACCTTGCCGAAAGCCCCGGTGCTGAAGGCGAAATCAGCTTCGAAGTCTTCGGCCCGAGCGACCCGACCTGCGCGGGGCCGGCCCTGACGCCTGCGCCAGCACCAGCACCGGTCCACGGCGAAGGCGACTACGGCACGGAATACACGCCCTCCGGCGCCGGCACCTACCACTGGAGCGCGCACTACTCGGGCGACCTCGTCAACCCACCGGCGGAAGCGGTCTGCACCGCGGCCTCGGTCGTCGCCAAGGCGAGCCCGGGCATCTCGGGCAGCGCAACCAACGCAACCGTCGGCTCGACGATCAAAGACGAAGCGACGATCAGCGGCGGCTTTTCTCCTACCGGCGAAGTCACCTTCAAAGTCTTTGGTCCCGGCGACACCACCTGCACGACCGCGCTGGCGACGAAAACGGCGGCGATCGTCTCGGGGAAGGCGACCTCGCCGACCTTCACCCCCTCCCAGGCGGGGCAGTTCCGCTGGACCGCGACCTACCCGGGGGACGGCAACAACCAGACGGCGGAAACCGCCTGCGGAGCCGTAAACCAAACCTCGACCGTTGCCAAAGCCGCGCCGACTCTGAGCGGCAGCGCCACCGCCAGCGTCGTCGTCGGCTCGACGATCAAAGACGAAGTGACGGTGAACGGAGGCTTCTCCCCCAGCGGCGAAATCACGTTCAAGGTCTTCGGCCCCGGCGACAGCGGATGCGTCACGCCGCTGGCGACGAAAACGGCCTCGATCGTCTCTGGCCACGCCACCTCGCCCACCTACACGACCACGCAGGCCGGGCAGTTCCGCTGGACCGCGTCATACCCCGGCGACACCAACAACCAGGCGGCGGAAGCGACCTGCGGGGCGGCCAACCAGACCTCGACGGCGACCAAAGCCTCCCCCACCCTCAGCGGCACCGCCTCCAACGCCGCCGTCGGCGCCACGATCCACGACGAAATCACCGTCAGCGGCGGCTTTTCCCCCGGCGGCGAAATCACCTTCAAAGTCTTCGGTCCCGGCGACACCACCTGCACGACCGCGCTGGCGACGAAAACGGCGGCGATCGTCTCGGGCCACGCTACCTCCCCCAACTACACGACCACGCAGGCCGGGCAGTTCCGCTGGACGGCCTCGTATCCCGGAGATAGCAACAACCAGGCGGCGGAAGCGACCTGCGGGGCGACCAACCAGGCATCGACCGTCGCCAAGGCCGCACCGACCCTGAGCGGCAGCGCCACCCTCAACGCCGTCGTCGGCCAGACGATCAAAGACGAAGTCACCTTCAGCGGCGGCTTTTCTCCTACCGGCGAAGTCACCTTCAAAGTCTTTGGTCCCGGCGACACCACCTGCACGACCGCGCTGGCGACGAAAACGGCCTCGATCGTCTCCGGCCACGCCACCTCTCCGAACTTCACCGCCCAGACCGCGGGTGGATACCGCTGGACCGCGTCCTACCCCGGCGACGCCAACAACGAAGCGGCCGAAACCGTCTGCGGTGCGGCAAACCAGAGCTCGACGGTCTCGAAGGCGTCCCCGATCCTCAGCGGCACCGCCTCCAACGCCGCCGTCGGCGCCACGATCCACGACGAAGTCACCGTCAGCGGCGGCTTCTCCCCCGCCGGCGAAATCACCTTCAAGGTCTTCGGTCCCGGCGACAGCGGCTGCGTGACGCCGCTGGCGACGAAAACCGCCTCGATCGTCTCCGGCCACGCCACCTCGCCCAACTACACGACCACCCAGGCCGGGCAGTTCCGCTGGACGGCGTCATACCCCGGCGACGCCAACAACGAAGCGGCCGAAACCGCATGCGGGGCGGTGAACCAAACCTCGACGGTCGCCAAAGCGAGCCCCGGCGTCACCGCGCTCGCCAGCGATGCCGTCGTCAACAACGCAATCAAGGACGAAGTGACGCTGACCGGCGGCTTCTCTCCCGGCGGCGAAATCACCTTCAAGGTCTTCGGTCCCGGCGACAACGCCTGCGCGACGCCGCTGGCGACGAAAACCGCCTCGATCGTCTCCGGCCACGCGATCTCGCCCTCCTACATCCCGCAGACCGTGGGCGGATACCGCTGGACCGCGTCCTACCCGGGCGACACCAACAACGAAGCCGTTGAAACGACCTGCGGCGCCGCCAACCAGACCTCCACGGTCAGCAAAGCCTCCCCGGCCCTCAGCGGGACCGCGACGCCAAGCGTCGTCGTCGGCGCGACGATCAAAGACGAAGCGACGATCAGCGGCGGCTTCTCCCCCGCCGGCGAAATCACCTTCAAGGTCTTCGGGCCCGGCGACAGCGGCTGCTCGACCCCGCTGGCGACGAAAACGGCTCCGATCGTCTCCGGCCACGCCACCTCGCCCACCTTCACCACCCCCCACGCTGGGGAATACCGCTGGACCGCGTCCTACCCCGGCGACGCCAACAACCAGGCGATCGACACGATCTGCGGCGCCGCCAACCAGACCTCGACCGCCGCCAAGGCCGCGCCGACGTTGAGCGGCACTGCCACCCTCAACGCCGTCGTCGGCGCGACGATCAAAGACGAAGCGACGCTGGGCGGCGCCTCCTCCCCTACCGGCGAAATCACCTTCAAAGTCTTCGGTCCCGGCGACACCACCTGCACGACGCCGCTGGCGACGAAAACGGCGGCGATCGTCTCGGGGAAGGCAACCTCGCCCGACTTCTCGCCGCAGACGACCGGAGCGTTTCGCTGGAAGGCCTCCTACCCGGGTGACGGCGACAACGAAGCGGCGGAAACCGGCTGCGGCTCCGGCAACCAGGTCTCGGCGGTCTCGAAGGCGGCCCCGACCCTCTCCGGGAGCGCGACCAACGCGACCGTCGGCTCGACGATCAAGGACGAAGCGACCTTCAGCGGCGGCTTCTCACCGGGCGGCGAAGTCACCTTCGAAGTCTTCGGTCCCGGCGACACCACCTGCACGACGCCGCTGGCGACGAAAACGGCAGAAGTCGTCTCCGGA
This sequence comes from Solirubrobacterales bacterium, assembly GCA_035542315.1. Classification (GTDB taxonomy): domain Bacteria; phylum Actinomycetota; class Thermoleophilia; order Solirubrobacterales; family 70-9; genus VAYN01. The sequence continues at coordinate 24,674 of DATKLT010000015.1, forward strand.
CACGCCACCTCGCCGGACTTCCCGACCCCCCACGCCGGTCAGTACCGCTGGATCGCCTCCTACCCCGGCGACGGCAACAACGAAGCGACCGGAACCGGCTGCGGCGCCGCCAACCAGACCTCGACCGTCGCCAAGGCCTCGCCGGTCCTCAGCGGCACCGCCGAATCGACCGTCACCGTCGGCTCGACGATCACCGACAACGTCACCCTCAGCGGCGGCTTCAACGCCAGCGGCCAGCTCCTCTTTCGCGCATACGGACCCGGCGAAGGCAGCTGCGGCCCCGTCCCCCTCTACGAAAAAGCGGTCGCGGTCAACGGCGACGGCAGCTACGCCCCGGCCGGGTTCGCGCCCCCCGCCGGCCTCTATGCCTGGACCGTGGAATACAGCGGCGACGGCGACAACAACGCGCGCAGCCTGCCCTGCGGCTCAACCAACCAGTCCTCGGCGGTCGGGGTCCTCAACGTCACCCTCAGCGCCTCCGCCGGCAGCGGCACCGTCGGCATCCCGCTGACCGCGACCGCGACGATCGAAAAAGGCGCGATCCCGAGCGGGCAGCTGACCTTCGCCGCCTACCCGCCGGAAGACACCGGCTGCTCTGGCACGCCCGCCTTCAGCTCGAGCGTGGCCGTCGCCGGCAACGGCTCCTACACCTCCGCCGCCTTCACCCCGACCCGGGTCGGCGCCTTCCGCTGGACAGTCGCCTACTCGGGCGACCCCCATCACAACGCGACCAAAACCGGGTGCGGCGCGGCGACCTCGGCGGTCCTGCAGGCCGCACCCTCGATCAGCGGCGGCGTCAAGGGCCGCGCCAAAGTCAGCATCCCGTTCCGGATGGCGGCGGTTCTGAGCGGCGGCTTCGCGCCCGGGGGCACGATCAGCTTCCGGGTCTACGGCCCGAAGGGAACGAGCTGCGCTAAACCGTTCGCAATCGACACCGTCGGCGTCTCCGGCAACGGCACCATCCTCTCCGACCCGTTCCCCGCTCCACTCCCCGGCAGCTACAGCTTCGTCGCGATCTACTCGGGCGACGCCGCCAACCAGAGCGCGAGCCAGGCCTGCGACCAGCCCGGGCAGACGGTCCAGGTCGAAAAGTCGACGCCGAAGCTGAAGCCCAGCGCCAAGCTGAAGACCCCTCGCCGGATCTCGATCGCAGCCCGGCTCGCCGGCGCCGCGTCCCCCTCCGGCTCGATCAGCTTCCGTCTCTTCCGGCCCGGAGACGCCAACTGCTCGCGCAAGCCGGTCTTCGACGGCGCCGTCACCGTCAAGGCGAACGGACCGCATCCGCTGGCCGAATACCTGGCGACCAAGCACGGCCTCTACCGCCTCGTCGTCAGCTACTCCGGCGACCCCCGCAACCGCCCGGTCAAGGGCGACTGCCACGCCGCCCAGAAGATCCGCGCCGGCTAGCCGGCACCGACGCTCGCCTCAGCCCAGCGCCAGCGGGACGAGGTCGGCGAGGTCGTCGATGACGAGGTCGGCCTCGGCCGCATCGGAGTCGTCGTCGTCCATGCCGCGGTAGCGAATCGGGACGATGCCGCTGCCGCGGGCGCCGGCGACGTCGGTGCGGCGCAGATCGCCGACGTGCCAGACGACGGCGGCCTCGCCGAGCTCGAACTGGCCCAGCATGTGGCGGAAGATCTCGGGCGATGGCTTGAAGTGGCCGACCTCGTCGGAGAAGGCCCAGCCGCGGAAGTGGCGCAGGACGCCGGCGGCGTCGAGGAAGCCGCGCAGGTGAGGTGAGCCAGTGAGGCCGACGTCGCAGACGATTCCGAGCTGGATGCCGCCGGCGGCGAGCGCCGCGACCGTCTCGGGCACGTTCGGAGTCAGCTGCACCTCGGCGGCGGCGCCGGCGTTCATCATCGCCTCTTCGATCAGCTCCTTGCCACCGGCGCCGAGCCCCTCGATCGAGTCGGCGACATGGCGCGCCGCCTGTGCAGGGGAGAAGGCTTCGGTCCGCTTCCAGGCGGCGTCCTGCAGTGCCTGCGCCGCCGCCAGGTGGGCGTCCAGGACGCCCTCCTCGAGCTCGACCTCGTGTTCGAGCAGGACCCGGATCACCGCCTCGCGGCGCAGTGCCGCCATCTTGCCGCCGGGCTCGGCGACGAGCGTGTTCCAGAAGTCGAAGCTGATCGCCGCCGGCGGACCGGGGATTGGGGAGGCGCCGTCGGCGCTCACGAGAGGCCGTGCGGGTGGAGGTGGTCCTCGGCCATCTCCTTGAGGCCGACGCGATCGATCTTGCCGGTCGGGTTGAGCGGCATCTCATCGAGGAAGACGATCTCCTCGGGCGCCTTGTAGCCGACGCGGTCGCGGCAGAAGACGGCCAGATCGGCGCTCGAGGGCCGCTCGGCGCCCTCGCGCAACGTCACGTAGGCGCGGACGTTCTCGCCATGGACGACGTCGTCGACGCCGACGACGCCGGCGAGGCCGACGCAGGGATGCTCGGCGAGCGCCGCCTCGACCTCGAGCGGGCTGATGTTGGAGCCGTCATGGACGATCACCTGCTTCTTGCGGCCGAAGAACCAGAGGTAGCCGTCCTCGTCGGCATGGGCGAGGTCGCCGGAGTCCAGCCACTCGCCCTCGAGCACCTCAGCGGTCGCGTCGGGCGCCTCCCAGTAGCCCAGCATGCGGCTGCGGGTCCGGATCCAGACGCGACCGACGATGCCCGCCTCGGTCACCGACTGGCCGTCTTCGTCGCGTAGGGAGATGCCGAAGCCGGCGACCGGCGGCCCGATCGAGCCCTGCTTGATCGGGCCCGCCGGCGGGTTCAGCGTCGCCACCCCGACCTCGGTCATCCCGTAGCCCTCGTCGATCGGGAAGCCGGCGAGCGCCGCGAACTCGGCCAGCAGCTCGGTCGAGACCTTGTCGGCGCCGGCACGGCAGAGACGCAGCGAAGCGAAGTCGCCCTGGCTGAGGTCGTGGTCGCGGATCAGCGCCGCCAGCGCCGCCGGGAGCATCGCCAGCACCGTCGGCTGCTGAGAGCGCAGCAGCGGCAGGATCTCGTGCGCGTCGTAGCTGCGGGTGACGACGACCCGGCCGCCGATCGAGAGCGTCGAGAGCGTCCAGAGGAAGGAGCCGACGTGCGACATCGAGGAGCCGGGAAGGAAGACGTCCTCGGCGCCGAGCCCGAAGGCGGCGCCGGCGCTGGCCATCATCCAGCGCAGGGTTTCGTGGGTGTGGGTGACGCCCTTGGCCGGACCGGTGCTGCCCGAGGTGAAGAAGATCGCCGCCGGGCTCTCCGGGTCGTTGACCACCCGCTCCAGCGGCGCGCTGGCGAGCAGCTCGCCGAGCTCGCCGCCGCCCTCGTCGGAGTACTCGACGACGCCGATCTCGAGGGCGCCGGCCAGCTCACTGGCGGCGACGTCCCCCGCGCGCTCGGCGTGGGCGAGCAGCGCCCGGGCGCCGCTGACTCCCAGCGCGTGGTCGATCTCGCGGTGGGTGTAGCGGTAGTTGAGCGGGGTCGCGACGAGGCCGGCCTTGAAGCAGGCGAGGTAGTGGACGGCGAGGTCGATCCGGTTCGGCATCAGCGAGGCGAGCCGGTCGCCCGGCTCCAGCCCCAGCCCCCGGTAGCCGCCCGCGAGGCGATCGCTCTCCTCCTCGAGCTCAGCCCAGCTCAGCGAGCGGACCGCCGAAACCAGCGCCGTACGCTCCGGGCCGGCAGCGAGGCCGGCGGCCAGCAGGTCCTCCAGCGGCGGCGCCGGCCGCTCCAGCGCATCTCCCTCGATCAGCATGCCGCGAGGCTATCGGCTGAGTCAGGCGCGGTACTCGAAAGTCGGGCCGGCGTTCTCGCCACTGCCGTCGGGCAGCGGCACCGCCAGCAGCAGCTCGGCCGCGTCGCGCAGCCTGAACATCCGCGCCACCGCCGGACCCAGCGCCGCCGGCCGCCCGTCGATCCCGTCCTGCACTTCGCGCAGCAGCGTGCTCCAGGTTCGGTTGAAGGCTTCGGCGGCGCCCTTCAGCTCGCCGCCCAGATCTGCGGTCTTCAGGTTCGGTTTCATCGGGTAAACGGCCTCCAGATCGATGTCGATCGCCGGCCCGGTTGGCACGTCTGGCTGATCGTCTTGTTCGTAGCGACGCCCCATCCGCAGCTCTTTGAAGCGGTAGAAGTGGGCCAGGTCGTGCTCGGGGTCGAACTTTTCTTCCGGTCCCGGCTTGTCGACCTCTCCCTCCCCCTGCTCGACGACCACCTCGAGCGCTGTCATCGCGCTGGCCAGGTCTTCGACGACGATCACCTCGCCGCCGCTGGCGTAGTAGTACTCGGGCGTAATCTGCCGCGATCTGGGGCCGGAGAAGAGCCCGCCCTTGCGATCCAGCGCCCGCAACGCTTCTTCGATCGCTTTGTAGAAGGCGCCGATCGTTTCGTAGCCTTCCTCTTCGGCCAGCTCGGTCACCCGCGGCACCGTCGCCTCCTCGCCGGGGGGCGGCGGCGCGACGTTGGGATGGGTCGGGTTCTCGATCGCGAGGAAGGTGTCCAGCGCGGTATCGCCGAAGGGCAGCAACCCGACTTCGAAGGTCGGGGGTTTGTGGAACGGCAGCTGCGAGGGGTAGCGCGGGACACGCTTGAGGTTGGTGATCTCCGGGGCGCCGCCGACCGCGTTGAGGACGTTGGCGGCGAGCGTCAGGTGCAGCATCTCCTCGACCACGACCGAGCGGATGACCAGGGCCGCGGTTTCGTTGCTGCCGGGATGCAGGGAGTAGAGCGCGGTCAGGTACGGCGGGATCGTCAGCAACTCCAGCTCGACCGCTCCCTTCAGGTGCTCGCGCAGGCGAGCGACGTCCCATTCCGACGGCCTCATCGCGCCCGTTCCGGTTCGGCGATCAGGTTGCGGGCAGTGCGGAAGGCAAGCGCGGCGACCGTCAGCGTCGGGTTCGCCGTCCCCATCGTGGGCATGCTCCCTGGCCCGGCGACGAAGAGGTTGTCGTGGTCCCAGGAGCGCTGCTCGCTGTCGACGATCGAGTCGCCCGCGCTCGCGCCCATGCAGTGGCCGCCGGCGAAATGGCCCGCCCCGGCCCAGACGAAGGTCTGGCCGCCCCACTGCTGCTTGAAGCCCAGGCCTTTGACCGGATCGGTGTGGTCCTCGATCCCGGCGCGGGCGAACAGCTTCTTCGCCACGCCCGTCGCCGCCGTCATCCCATCCAGAACGTAGGCGTCGAGGTTGTAGGTGAGGGCCGGCCGCGGCAGCCCGAGGGCGTCCCTCCGGGAGGCGAGGCCGATCCGGTTCTGGACGTCCGGCGGCTGTTCGATCAGGAAACCCATCCGCAACTGACGCCCGAGCTGGTCGCGCATGGTCGCTCGCAGGGCGCTGCCGAACTGGCCTTCGGCGACAGCCTCGGCGACGTTCGAGTCCGGCGCCCCGGTCGGCCACAGCCAGCCGTCGTTGCCGAGCTCGACGCGGAAGGGCGCGTGGCGGGCGCGGAAGCGGCCGCCGCGCATGTCCTCGATCCCGGCGGTCGAGAGCGGCCCGCGGTAGGCGCCGACCTGCTTCGGCGCCAACCCCCAGCGCAGCAGCACCGGATGGTCCTGCAGGTAGGCGCCGACCAGCCCGTTCTTGGCCTGCAGCCCGGAGACGAGCATCAGCTTCACGTTCTCCACCGCGTGACAGGCAAGGACGTAGGCGCGGCCGCGGGCGAGGTGCTTTTCGGCCTGCGGCGAGCCGGGGGACTCGTAGCGGAGGTACTCGATCCCGGTCACCTTGCGTCCCGAGGTCAGCACCCGCGAGGCGACCGCCTGGGTGACGATGGTGACGCCGCCGCGGTCGGCCGCCCTGGTCAGGGTCTTCATCGCGTTGTACTTGGCCTGGACCGGGCAGATCGGCACGCAGGCCGAGTTGCCCTGGCAGCGCTCGCCGAGGTCGCGGGCCAGCGCCTGGCCGACCGTCGGGGGCGCGAACCCCTCGCCGTGGTCGACGGCACCGACGGGCTTATAGCCCGCCCGCGGCGTCGAGTTGCGGCCGACCGGGGTGTTGCGCACCAGCAGTTCCAGGGATTCGCCGCCGAGCTCCACCGTCATCCCGTTCAGCGAGGTGCCGAGCCACTCATCGAGGTAGCTCGGCGGGATCCGCTCCATCGGGTAGTCGTAGCCGGGCGGAAACTCGACGCCGAGGTGTTTCTGGTCGGCGACGTCGGCGGAGACGCCGATCTCCAGCTCGGCGCGGCGGTAGTCGGGCTCGAGGTCGTCGTAGCCGAGGGGCCAGTCGAGGCCCCGCTCGAAGCGGCTCCTGGTGTCGAAGTCCTCGGGCAGCATCCGCAAGCAGGTGCCGAGCCAGTGCAGCGTCGTGCCACCGGCGGCGCGGGCGTAGGTACTGCCAAACGGGATCCCCTTCTCGACGAAGTAGTCGGCGCCGGGGGTGGGCAACCCCGGGATGTCGGGCTCGGGTGCGTTGGGGTTGTAGGCGTAGGGTGCCTCGGGCGTCTTGAAGGGGGCGCCGTAGAAGGTTCGAAGCTGTTCCCGGTAGCCGGCGAAGGTGCGGGCCTGATCCGTCCCGGCCTCGAGCACGAGGACGCTGAGGTCGGCGTCGGCCGCTTCGGCGGCGATGATCGCGCCGGTGATCCCGGCACCGACGATGACGACGTCGAAGATCTCCTCCACGCCTAGCCCTCCTCCGGTGCCAGCGCCCAGCTGCCGAACCCGGTCGGACGCACCGCCTGGGGATGGATCCCGACGGCCGCCCTCCACACCAGACCCTGCGGATAGCCGATGGCGAGCAGCGAGCCTTCCTCGGCATCCCGGTGGTTGCCGTTTTCGAGCGACCACGCTGCGCTCATCGGCGGCCAAACTCCCGTGTACCAGAGCTGCAGCAGGGCGCGCGCGAAGGGGCCGAGCCGCTGCTCGGAGAGGATCAGTTCGCGCAGGCCCTTCTCGCGCAGGCCCGGCGGGTAGCGCGCTTCGACCGTGCCCCAGGCGCTGAGCAGTTCCGGCATCACCGCGGGGAAGACCCGCAGCAGGAAGGCGAGATAGGCGTCGCCGACGCCGCCGCCGCGCAGCTCGATCTCGCCGAACCCGGTCAGCGTCGCCGAGAGCGCGTAGAAGGGCGTCTGCGCGTCCTCCGGAGGCGCGGCGCTTGCCGGCGCGCTCTCCTCCGGCGCCGGTTCGGTCCCCGGCGGCGGATCCCAGATCGGCAGCTTGAAGGGAATCGCTTCGCTCCCGCCGGTTACGCCGGCTGCGCGCCGAGGAACTGCCAGGGCGGCCCGGCGTTGAGGCCGCTGCCGTCTTCGAGCGGCTTCTTCACCAGCGCCCCGGCTTCGCGCCCAAGCTGGATCATCGTTTCGATCGCCGCGCCGACCCGTTCCGGGTTGCCGTCGATTCCTTCCTGCAGCTGGTCGATCAGCTTCGTGTAGTTGCCGTTGAAGGCTTCGGCCGCTTTCTGCAGGGCGCCGCTCAGTTCTTCGGCACGCAGGTTGGGCTTGATCGGGAAGACCCCGGTGTAGTCGACCGCGATCGGGGGGCCGGTCGGTTCCAGCGGCGAGTCGCCGGGTTTGTATTCGCGGCCGACGTAGAGCTCTTTGAAGCGGTAGTAGTGGGCCAGCTCGCCTTCGGAGTCGAACTCTTCGCCCGGCCCCGGTTTGTCGACGTCGCCCTCGCCCTGCTCGACGATCTCTTCCAGCGCCTCGAGCGCGGTGGCGAGATCGGAGATCACCAGCAGGTGCCCGCCGCCGGCGCCTTCGTAAAATTCGGGGCCAATCTGACGGCTGGGCTCGCCGGTGAAGATGTTGCCGCGCGCGTCTAGCGACGTCAGCCCTTCCTCGATCGCCTTATAGAAGGCCCCGATCGTTTCGTAGCCGTACTCTTCCGCGAGCTCCAGCACGCGCGGCCGCGCGGCGTCCGGGCCGGCGGCAGGCGGCTGGACGTCGGGGTGGTTGGGCTTCTCGATCGCCATGAACACTTCCAGCGCCTGTGTGCTGAACGGCTGCAGACCGACCTCGACCGTTTCCCCCGGCCGCTTGAACGGCAGCGCCAGCGGATAGCGCGGCACGTAGCCGCCCCCGGCCAGGTTGGGTTCGCCGCCGACCGCATTGAAGACGTTCGCGGCGAGCGCGAAGTGGAGCATCTCCTCCATCGCCACCGAATGCACCAGTTCCGCGGCCTTGGCGTTTTTGCCCGGTACCAGCGAGAAGAGCGCGGTGAGGTAGGGCGGCAGAGTCATCAGCTCGACCTCGATCGCCGCCTGCAAATGCAGGTGCAATTCTTCGAGCGTCCATTCGGATGGTTCGTTCATGGCCCCTCCCCGGGTCCCGTCGGTGTGTCAGAACTTGATCAGCGTCGCGACCGAGATGTGCGGCCAGTCGATTCCGTCGAAGCGCAGCAGGACGGTCTGCGTGTACTGCAGCTGCAACAGCGTGCCTTCGGCGGTTTTCAGAGTCTCGATCCAGAAGATCGCGTTCATCGAGAGCGCATCGGCGTTCTCGACGAGGAAGGGGATGTTCTCGACCCCGCCGACCGGCTTGGTCGAGATCACCAGAGTTTCCGTTTCGGTGATTTCCTTGCCTTTGATTCCCTCTTTGAGGAATAGGTTCGGATCGGCGACCGAGCCTTTGGGGACTCCCGGCGGCAGTTTGGCTTTGAGGTAGGGGTCGAGGTAGCCGACGTCGCTCACCGGTTTGCCGCTGCCGACGACGATCGGCGTCGAACTGATCGTGTCGATTTTCGGCGGACCTTTGACGGTGAAGGCTTTGCCCTGGGCCAGCAGCGAGTTGCCGTGCGGGACCGTCGCCATGCGGACGACGCTCCCCGGCGCGTGCGGCGCTTCGGTCGGCGGCACGTTGATCCAGATCCCGGGCTCGATGTGGAGGCCGCCACCATGGACCGCGTCGCTGATCCGTTGCAGGTAGGTGAGGCCGAGGAAGGAGATGTCGTCCTGCCGGGAGCCGCGGTTCGGGATCGGCCCCGAGATCGGGGTGAACTCGAGCGTCTCCGTCGTCGCGTTCAGCTCGAGGAAGAAGGGTCGGCTGTGCTGTTTGTCGGGGCGGGCGATCAGGTTGAACCCGCTTCCAACCCAAGCCCCGGGCAGCTTCCCCAGCGCCCCCAGTTCAGCTTCGAGGGCAGCGCCGCCCCCGCGCGGAGCGACTCCCTCGGGGACTTCGACCTGCACCTGCCTGGCCTCCTCGTCCAAGCCCTGCCGCTCGACCTCCAGCTCGAGGTACCTCGCCCCCGCCGTCAGGTTCACCGCGCTCTCGTCAGTCATGCGCGGCATCGTAGCCCCATTTGCGGGCTACGTTTGAGTATTTAAGACTTATTCACTAAACACTCGAGTGCGTAACCAGGACGGTGCGCTTGCTGTGTTGCACGACCGCTGCGGCGACGCTGCCGAGCACCGCGTACTTGATCCCCGAGCGACCGCGCGAGCCGAGCACGATCAGGTCGGCGTCGCGCTGATCGGCGGTGGCGACGATCTGGTCCCAGGCCGGGCCGCCGGTGATCGCCAGCGGCTCGGCCTCGAAGCCCGCGGCGCGGGCGAGCTCAGCACCCTCGGCGGCGGTTTTCTCCGCCCCTGAGGTCGCCGCCTCGAACAGAGTCTCCATCGAGTCGGCGTCGAAGGCGACCCCGGCAGCGCCGAGGAACGGCAGCCGCTCGATCGGCTCGGAGATCGTCAGCACCAGCGCCGGGCGGCCGGGCTCGAGCTGGCGGCCGGCCTCGCCGATCGCCGCCTTGGCGTGGTCGGAGCCGTCGTAGGCGATCAGGACGAGGCCGCTCATGCGATGCTCGGCGCCTGCGGCAGGTGGGCGAGCGCCTCGTCCAGCTCGGCCTCGGAGAGATCGAGGTCCTCCAGCTCACCGGCGTGGTAGGCGGCGTAGGCGCCCATGTCGAAATGGCCGTGGCCGGAGAGGCCGAGCAGGATCACCCGCTCCTCCCCCGCCTCCTTCGCCGCCAGCGCCTCGTCGATCGTCGCCTTGATCGCGTGCGCCGGCTCGGGCCCGGGGATGATCCCCTCGCAGGAGGCGAAGCGGACGGCGGCGGCGAAGGCCTCGGTCTGCTTCACCGCGGTCGCCTCGACCATCCCCTCCTTGACCAGGGCGCAGAGGCTCGGCGCGTCGCCGTGGTAGCGCAGGCCGCCGGCGTGGACCGGCGGCGGCACGAAGTCGTGGCCGAGCGTGTACATCGGCATCAGCGGCGTCATCCCGACCGTGTCGCCGAAGTCGTAGGCGTAGGTGCCGCGCGTCAGCGTCGGGCAGGCGGCCGGCTCGGCGCCGAGGAAGCGGGTCGCCTTGCCCTCGCGCAGGTTGGCGCGGACGAAGGGATAGATCAGACCGGCGAAGTTGGAGCCGCCGCCGACACAGCCGACGACGACGTCGGGGTACTCGCCGGCCAGCTCCAGCGCCGCGATCGCCTCCTGGCCGATCACCGTCTGGTGCAGGCAGACGTGGTTGAGGACCGAGCCGAGCGCGTAGTTGACGTCCTCGTGGGTCGCTGCGACCTCGACCGCCTCGGAGATCGCGATGCCGAGACTGCCGGAGGGGTGGGCGGCCTGCGAGCGGCCGGCCTCGGTGCGGTCGGTCGGGCTGCGATGGACGCTGCCGCCCCAGGTCTCGATCATCGCCCGCCGGTAGGGCTTCTGGTCGTAGGAGACGCCGACCATGAAGACCTCGCACTCCATCCCGAAGAGGCGGCAGGCGAGCGAGAGCGCCGAGCCCCACTGGCCGGCGCCGGTCTCGGTCACCAGCTTGTCGATCCCCGCCTGCTTGTTGAAGTAGGCCTGGGCGACCGCGGAGTTGGGCTTGTGCGAGCCGGCCGGCGAGACCCCCTCGTACTTGTAGTAGATGTGGGCCGGGGTATCGAGCTCGCGCTCCAGGCGGCGGGCGCGGATCAGCGGCGTCGGCCGCCACAGCTTGTAGATCTCCCGCACCTCCTCGGGAATCTCGACCTCCGGCGCCGTCGAGACCTCCTGTTCGATCAAGCCCATCGGGAAGATCGGCATCAGGTCCTCGGGGCCGGCCGGCTGGCCGGTGCCGGGGTTGAGCGGTGGCAGCGGCTCGCCGGGCAGATCGGGCAGCAGGTTGACCCAGCTGGTGGGGATCTGCGACTCGTCCAGCAGGTACTTCGTGGTCACGCTCCCATCCTATGCGAGCGTCGAGCCCGGCTAGGCGAGCGCCGGCGCGATCTTCCGCCCCATCAGCTCGACGGCGTCGAGGTCGCGGTGCAGCAGGTGCTGTCCCATGATCCGAGACAGGCCGGCCTCCTTCAGCGCCTCGAGCCGCTCGATCGCCTGCTCGGTCGTCCCCTTGATCGTCGCCGGGCGCTCGGCGGCGAGGAAGGCCTCGCCGTCGACCTCCTCGCCTTTCCAGCGCGCCAGCCTCGCCGCGCGGTCGCGCAGTTCGGCCTCGTCGGCGCCGACCAGCCAGCCGGTCATCATCGAGAGCGGCAGCGTCGCCGGGTCGCGACCCTCGGTCTCGCAGGCGACGTCGAGGCGGGCGCGGACGTCGGCGACCTCCTCCGGCGTCGACATCACGACGTTGTACTCGTCGGCCCAGCGCGCCGCCATCCGCAGGCTGCGCGGCCCGCCGCTGCCACCGAGGATCAGCGGCGGACGCGGTTGCTGCACCGGCTTCGGCAGCGCGTCGAGGTCGCGGGCGGAGAAGTGCTCGCCGTCGAAGCTGAATGGCCCCTCGGCCCAGTGGCCGCGGACGATCTGCATCTGCTCTTCGAGCGCGTCCAGACGCGGGCCGATCGGCGGCAAGTCGAAACCGTAGAGCTCGTGCTCGCGCTCCCACCAGCCGGCACCGATCCCGCACTCGACCCGGCCGCCGGAGATCTGGTCGGCGCTGCTCACCAGCTTCGCCAGCACCGCCGGGTGGCGGAAGGTCGTCGGCGAGACCATCGTTCCCAGCCGCAGCTTCACCGTCGTCGCCGCCAGCGCCGCAATCGTCGCCCAGGCGTCGAGCGAGCCGCGCTCGCGCCGATCGGCAACCGAGAGGTAGTGGTCGGAGCGGAACATCGTCCCCACCCCGTGCGCTTCGCAGGCCGAGGCGAGCGCCAGCCAGTCGTCCCAGCTGACGTCCTCCTGCCCCTCGATCATCAGCGCGACTTCCACCGCCGCAGCCTACTCGCCGGCATTGAACTCCCAGATCGCGATCCCCAGCATCACCATGCCGAGAGCGAAGACGACGAAGACGGAGAGCGCCGTCGGCACCGTCCAGCCGAACCAGGTGACGCCGGGGTTGAGCGCCGCTTCGGCTTCGGAGCTGAGACCGAGGTGGGCGAAGACGAGGCTGCGCATCGGCTGGACCGCATAGGTCAGCGGGTCGAGGCGGTTGAGGACGGCGAGCCAGCCGGGCAGGTCAGTGACCGGGAAGAGGGCGCCGGAGAGGAAGAACATCGGCATCACCACCAGCTGCATCACCCCCATGAACGACTGGATCTGGTTGATCCGGGCGGCGACCATGACGCCGAAGGCGGTGATGCTGAAGGCGAGCAGCAGCTGCAGGGCGAAGACGCCGACGATCAGGGTGAGGCTGTAGGGGACGTGGACCGTCCAGGCGAGGCAGAGCATGATCAGCCCCTGGAAGCCGGCGACGGTGGCGCCGCCGAGGCACTTGCCGACGACGATCGAGCTGCGCCGCACCGGCGCCACCATCATCTCGCGCAGGAAGCCGTACTCGCGGTCCCAGACGATCGAGGCGGCGGAGAACATCGCCGTGAAGAGGACCGCCATGCAGAGCACGCCGGGGTAGATGAAGGTCTTCAGGTCGACGCCGTGGGTGCTGGCCGAAGAGAGCTGCTGCAGGCCGGCGCCGAGGACGAAGAGGAAGAGCAGCGGCTGCACCAGCGAGGTGACGATCCGGATCCGATCGTTGCGGAAGCGAATTAGCTCGCGGTACCAGACGATCTTCACCGCCCGCAGCTCGCCGCGCCAGCTGCGCGCCGGGACGTGGACGCGGACGACTTCGGCGGGCAGCGTCGCGGCGGCGTCGCTCACGCCCGCGTCCTCGCCATCATCTGGGCGCTCATCTTCGCCCGGTTTTTCGCGCTCGACTCCTCGGCGTCGCGGATCGTCGAGCCGGTGTGGGACATGAAAACGTCGTCGAGGGTCGGCCGCGCGAGGCTGACCGAGCGGATCGGGACGCCGAGCTCGGCAAACAGCCGCGGCACGAACTCCTCGCCGTCGGGGACGGCGAAGCTGACCGCGCCTTCGGAGACCGTCGCCTCCAGCCCGAAGGTCTCGCCGATCGCCTCGATCGCGGCGCCGTCGTCGTCGGTCTCGATCCGGATCCGGTCGGCGCCGACCTCTTCCTTCAGCGCCTGTGGCGTGTCGAGGGCGACGATCTCGCCGTGGTCCATGATCGCGATCCGGCCGCAGAACTCGGCCTCGTCCATGTAGTGGGTGGTCATGAAGATCGTGATCTCCTCGCTCTCCTGCAGCTGGCGGATGTAGCCCCAGATCGAGCTGCGGGTCTGCGGGTCGAGGCCGATCGTCGGCTCGTCGAGGAAGAGGACGCGCGGCGAGTGCATCAGGCCGCGGGCGATCTCCAGGCGGCGGCGCATGCCGCCGGAGAAGGTGAGGACCTGGCCGTCGCGGCGCTCCCAGAGCCCGACCATCTCCAGCACCTGCCTCATCCGCGGCGCCACCGCGGCCCGCTCGACGCCGTAGAGCTCGGCGTGCAGGCGCAGATTCTGCTCGGCGCTGAGGTAGCCGTCGAGGGTCGGATCCTGGAAGACGAGGCCGATGTGGCGGCGGACCTCGTCGCGGGCGGAGACGACGTCATGGCCGGCGACCGTGGCGCTGCCGGCGGTCGGCTTGGCCAGCGTGCAGAGCATGTTGATCGTCGTCGTCTTGCCGGCACCATTGGGGCCGAGGAAGCCGAACACCTCCCCGGTCTGCACCTCGAAGTCGACGCCGCGCACCGCCTCGAACTCGCCGAAGGACTTGCGCAGGGATTTGACCGAGATCGCTGGAGGCATCGCTGGGCTGCGCCGGGCCCCAGATCCCCTGCGCGGCGAAGCACTCTACGCCCCTCCGCCCCTCGGCTCGTGGTTCCTTTGTCCGGAGGGGCCGGACTAGGGAATCACGGGATCGGAAATGCGGGACGCGAACGCCTCGAAGCCTGGCTGGGTGCGGCGGATCAGGTCGGTCTCGAGCTCCTCGGCGCGGCCGGGCAGTGCGGCGACGCCGTCCTCGCCAAGCGCCGCCAGCGCCTCGTCCATCATCTCGCCGACCCCGAGCCAGGCCTCGACCAGGGCGAAGTCGGCCTCGGGGTGGAAGAGCACACCCCAGGCGTCGCCATGGCGGAAGGCCTGGTTCTCGGTCCGCTCGGAGGAGGCGAGGCGGGTGGCGCCGTCGGGGAGGTCGAGGACGTCGCCGTGCCAGTGCAGCACCTCGGCCCCCGGCGCGAGACCGCCGAGCACCGGGTCCTCGGCGTCGAAGACCTCGACCGGGGCGAAGCCGATCTCGGCCCCGGACCCGGGACGCACCTCGGCCCCCAGCGCCCGCGCCAGGAGCTGCGCCCCGAGACAGATGCCGAGCACCGGCACCCCCAGCGCGCAGGCCGCGGCCAGCCACTTGCGCTCGGCCGCCAGCGCCGGGAAGCGGTCGACCTCGTCGACGTTCATCGGCCCGCCCATCACCACCGCCCCGGCGACCTCCTCCGGGGCCGGCAGCTCCTGCCCGGCAAGCGGTTTGACCGTGCGCAGGTGCAAGTCGCCGCAGGCGTCGAGGATCCGGTGCGGGGTCTCCCAGGGGACGTGCTGGATCGCCAGCAGGGTTGGACGCTCGTCCACGCTCATCGGGCAGGGAGGCTAACCACGGTACGGTTGACGCGTGGCGAGATCGAAGTCAAAGTCGAAGTCGGTCGCCGTCTTCAAGCCCGAGGCCCGGCCCGCAACCGCGACCGGTGCCCAGGCGATCGCCACCCAGATCCGCGGGACCGCCGCGGTCGGGGCACTGGCGATCGGCGCCGCCGCGATCGGCGGCTTTGCGATCGGCCGCCTCTCGGTCGGGCGGCTGGCGATCGGCCGCGCCGCGATCGGCAAACTCGCGATCAAGCAGCTCGCGGTCGAGGAGCTGGAGATCGGCAAGCTGACGATTCGCGAAGGCGGGCCGCCGACCAGCACCCCGACCGACCCAACCTGATCGCAACCCGTGGTTCCTTACGGACGACATAGTTCCGAAAGGAACCGCGCGATCGGGAGCCTGACGGTTGCCGTGGCGCTGACCGTTGGCCTGCTGACGGGGATCGCGAGCCATGCCTCCGCCGTTGGTCCCTACCCCTCGCTCGGCTCCTGCCAAGTCTTCCCCGACCCGCCGGCTTCGCTCTCGCCGCGCGCCCCCTCGCTGGCCACCGAGGCAGCCTGGAACCAGGACGTCTCGAAGGCGCCGCGCGACCCGCGCTCGGCCGCCTACATCCGCTACATCGACTCCCACGGCGGCACCGCCCTGCACCCTGATTTTGGTTCGCCGCGCGAATACGGCTTCCCCTACGCGGTGGTCGGCGCCGGCCAGCGCGAGCTCCCGGTCCACTACACCGCCTACGGCGACGAGAGCGACCCCGGCCCGTTCCCGGTCCCGGCCGGCGCCCCGGTCGAGGGCGGCAACCGCTCCGACGGCGACCGCCACGTGCTCGTCGTCGACCGTGACGCCTGCCGCCTCTACGAGCTCTACCGCGCCTTCTACGTCGCCAAGCCGAGACCGCACTGGAACGCGGATTCGGGGACGAGCTGGGACCTGCGCTCCGCCGCCCGCCGTCCCGAGGGCTGGACCTCGGCCGATGCCGCCGGGCTGCCGATCTTCCCCGGCCTCGTCCGCTACGACGAAGTCGCCGCCGGCCACCTCGACCACGCGATTCGAGTCACCTTCGACAGCACCCAAAACGCCTGGGTCCACCCCGCCTCGCACTGCGCCGGCGACACCTCCGACCGGGCGGCGCCGCCGATGGGCCTGCGCCTGCGGCTGAAGGCCGGCTACGGCCTCGGCCGCTTCCACGGCGCCGCGAAGACGATCGCGCTGGCGATGAAGCGCTACGGCCTGATCGTCGCCGACAACGGCTCCAACTGGTACTTCAGCGGCAGCAGCGACCGCCGCTGGGACGACGAAGACCTCGACCAGCTGAAGCGGATCCCCGGGCGCGCTTTCGAAGTCGTCAAGAGCGCCGCCGCCGTCCACCGCTGCTGAAGGCCCGGAGGCGCCCCCGCCTCAAGCGTCGAGCACGCGCGCTTCGCGCCGTTCGCGGCGCCGTTCGGCCCTGGTCACGACCTTCCAGACCTTGCCGACGAAGGCGATGATCATGAAGGCGATGCCGAGCCCGATCGCGCCGAGCACGATGAGGAAGACGATGAAGGCGAGAATCGCGACTGGGACGAGGAGGATTTTCACGTGTCCGAAACCTGGCGCAGAGTTCTAACGCAAAGATGAAGTCAACAATCGGTAACTAAGGTGTCTCGCGGGGAGAAGCAAGCAGCCATGAGGCTCTCTTCGAACAGCTCAAAGCATCGCTATCAGGGTAGACGGGTAGCCGCCTCGCTGGCTGCCGGGCTGACCCTGCTGGCAGCGCCGTTCTGCACTCCGGCCGCCGCCGCCTCCGCCCCGGGCGACGGCAGCGGCCTGCAAGCGCTCGGCAGCACCGTCCTCGCCGCGATCGGAAGCAGCCGCGCCGGCGACGCCGTCGACACCCTCGGCAACGGCCTCGCCCTGCTCGGCGCCCGTTACCGGATCGAGCAGCTGGAGAGCAAGGAACGCAAACGGGAAGAAGGCGCCTCGACCCTGGTCGAGCGCGCCGAACGGGGCGAAATCGACCCCTCCGAACTGCCGCCCGCCTCAGCCGGCTCCAACGGCACCCACGTCCCCCACACCTCGGCGATGAGCCGCGAAGAGATCTTCGCCCACAGCCGCGGCGGCTCGACCTCGATCCTGCTCGCCGGCATCGCCCTCGCTCCCCCCGACGCCCCCGAAGCGGTCAAGAACGTGATCAACAACGCCAACACGATCGTCGGCCGTCCCTACGTCTGGGGCGGCGGCCACGGCTCCTGGTACTCCACGGGCTACGACTGCTCGGGCTCGGTCAGCTTCGCCCTCTTCGGCGGCGGCCTGATCCCCCGCCCGCTCACCTCGGGCGAGCTCGAGGGCTGGGGCGATCCCGGTCCTGGCAAGTGGATCACCGTCTACGCCAACGCCACCCACACCTTCGCCGAGATCGCCGGCCTGCGCTGGGACACGGTCGGCGACGCCCAGGGCAGCGGCCCTCGCTGGCACCTGATGCCCACCGACCACGCCGGCTTCGTCGTCCGCCACCCGCCAGGGCTCTAGCGCCAACCGCGGGCTACGCGGGGAGCCCGAACCAGCGCGCCCGGCGGCTCGAGCCGAACTCTTCCTTCTCGGCCACCAGCGCCGCCGAGGGCGGGTTGAAGGTACCGGTCCGCTCCGGGCCGGAGAGGAAGTCGATGTCGACGCTGGCGACGCGGCCGTGGCCGAACTCGATGTAGCAGGTGCCCTGGCCGAGGTGGCGGCCGGGGGGCTCGGCGCCGCGCAGCTCGGCAAGCAGCGCCTGGGCGACGATGCGGGCGGCGCCCTCGGCGAAGACGCCGGCCTTGGGCACCCCGGCGGTGGCGACGTCGCCGACCGCATAGACCCCGGGGACGCGGGTCCGCAGGGTCGCCGGGTCGACCGGGACGTAGCCCTCCTCGGCGATGCCGCTGGCGAGGACGACGTCGGGCGCGCGGTGCTTTGGCACGCCGAGGAAGAGGTCGTAGGGCAGCTCGGAGCCGTCGTCGAGGACGACGACGCCGCGGCCGCCGTCGAGCGAGGCGACCCGCCGACCGGCGATCAGCTCGATCCCGCGCTCGGCGAACTCCGCTTCCAGCGCCGCCGAGGTCTCGGGCGAGGGCGGCACCGGCTTGCCGAGCGGGATCACGAAGGAGATCTCGCACTGCTCGCGGACGCCGCGGGCGCGGAGGTCGTCGTCGAGCAGCAGCGCGCACTCGCTCGGCGCCGGCGGGCACTTGAACGGCGCCCCGCAGACGCCGATCACCGCTCGGCCGCTGGAGAAGCTGGGCAGGATCGCGCCGAGCCGCTCGGCCCCCGCGAACGAGTAGAACTCGTTGCCGAACTCGGCCAGCCCCGGCGTCGCCTCGAAGTCATAGTCGGCACCGAGCGCGATCACGATCGCGTCGCCCTCGTACTCACCGCCGTTGGTGGTCACCCGGCGCCCCTCGGGATCGATCGCGACGATCGTCTCCTGCACCCAGCGAACTCCGGGCTTGTCGACCCCCGCGTAGGGCACCCGCACCTGGTCGAGCCTGGCCCGCCCGAACATCATCTCGAGCTTGGAGAAGCCGAAGGTGAAACCCTCGCCCTTGTCGATCAGGGTCACCTCGATCTCGCCCCCGCTGCCCTCCGAGAGCAGGGTCGCGACCTCCAGCCCACCGAAGCCTGCCCCAAGGACCAGTACGCGATCGGCCATGCCGCCGATCCTATCCGCCGGCGCGCCTATTCCCCGTTGAGGATCGCTTCGGCGACGTCCCTGAAGATCGGCGCCGCGACGTCGTTGCCGAATTCGGGCGTGCACTCGACCGAGACGGCGATCGCGATCTTCGGTTCGTCGGCCGGGGCGAAGCCCATGAACCAGGCCTGGTTTTCTTCAGTGCCGCCGCCGCAGGCCTTGTTCCCGGGAGTTTCCGCGGTGCCGGTCTTGCCGGCCACCTGGACGCCTTCGATCGCCGCGTTGGTGCCGGTTCCTTCGCGGACCACGCCTTCCATCGCCGTCGTCAGCTCTGCCGCCGTCTGGGCGCTGACCGCCTGGCTGTAGAGGCTGGGTTCGAGGTGCTCGACCGTGCGCCCATCGGGGTCGACGACCCGGTTCCAGATCTGCGGCTTCATCAGCTTGCCCTTGTTGGCCACGGCGGCTGCGACCATCGCGATCTGCAGCGGCGTCGCCAGCAGCCGCTCCTGACCGATCGCGACGCGGGCGAGGTCGACCGGAGAGCTGCGGCTCAGCGTGTGTTCGTTTTCGTAGACGCCGCTCTCGTAGACCTGGTTGGACGGGAGGTCGATCGGCGGCTTGGAGTTGAAGCCGAACTTTTCCATCTGCTCAAAGAGCTGGCTCTGGCCGACACGCTGCCCGAGCTGGCCGAACCAGGTGTTGACCGAGTTGGTGAGCGCCGTGTCGAGCGAGATTTCGCCCCAATCTTGGCTGAAGTCGTTGCGCAGTTCGTGGCCTTCGTCGATGATCACGCCGGGGGCGTTGATCGTCGTTTCCGGCGTGATCTTGCCGCTTTCCAGCCCCGCCGCCGCGGTCACGACCTTGAAGGTCGAGCCCGGCGGGTAGAGGCCCTGGGCGGGGCGGTTGAGCAGCGGCGTTTCGATCTCGTTGTTGTTCAGCTTTTCGCTTTCGATCGGGTACCGGTTCGGGTCGAACGGCGCGTTCGAGGCCATCACCTTGACCGCGCCGGTGCTCGGTTCGATCGCAACCACGCCCCCAAAGCCGGCCCCTTCGAGATCGCTCAGCGCCACTTCCTGCGCACCGGTGTCGAGGTTGGTGACGATGTCGTTGCCTTCCCGCTTGCGGCCGGTCAGTTCGTCGAGGATCGTGCTGAATTCCGATTCTTCGCCGACCAGTTCGGCGTTGTGGTACTGCTCGAACTCGGAGTCGCCGTATTCCATGAAGCTGTAGCCGATCGGGTGGCCGAAGAGGGCGCCCTGGGGGTAGTGGCGTTCGTAGCGCAGGTTGGCGCCGTGCCCTTCGGGCTTGGAGATCGCGAGCACGGTGCCGTCGGCGGCAAGGATGCGGCCGCGGTGGATCTGCTGCTGCTCGAACAGCGGCCGCTTGTTGACGTCCTTTTCCTTCAGCGCCTTGGCGTCGAAGACCGACCAGTAGGACGTGAAGCCGACGAGGACGCCGAAGAGGACGACGATGAAGGCAAAGAGTTTGACGATCTGTTTGTTCATGAGGCCGACCGCAAATCATGGTCGATCGCAGGGACGGCAGGCACCCTCCCCGTGGTTTAGGTTCTCCAAGCCGCCGAATGTCACCGCTCGCCACCGCACTCGAGGAGCCCCGATGAACCATGATCGTTCGCAGGCGATGGACCACGTCGTTCTCGTGCTCTTCGAGAACCGCTCGTTCGACAACCTCCTGGGCCATCTGTACGGACCGGAGGACGGCAAGACCTTCGAGGGCGTGATCGGCAGGGAGCTGAGCAACCCGATCCCCGACTGGGCCGAGCACGGCGCCGAGCGAAAAACGGTCCCCTACATGGTGGGGACCGACATGGATGCGCCCAACCCCGACTCGGGCGAGGAGTACTTCCACACCAACGTCCAGCTCTTCAACCTCCTCGAAGAGCAGAACAGGTTCAAGATGGGCGAGGCAGTCAGCGCCCCCTGGAACGCGCCCGAGCCCGGCGCGGCGCCGACGATGGACGGCTTCGTCACCGACTACATCAGCACCTTCACCGCGGAGATGGGCCGCCAGCCCAGCTACGAGGAGTACGCGCAGATCATGACCGGCTACACGCCGGAGCAGGTGCCGGTGCTGAACGGGATCGCCAGGGGCTTCGGCGTCTTCGACCACTGGTTCTCAGAGGTGCCCTCGCAGACCTTCATGAACCGCTCCTTCTGGACCGCCGCGACCTCCTCGGGCTTCGTCGTCAACAGCCCGGTCTCGAACTTCACCCAGCGCAACAGCGCCGAAACCCTGTTCGAGCGGCTCGAGGCGCACGGCCGCACCTGGAAGGTCTATGCGCAGGAGCCGATGGCGCTCTCTTTCACCGGCCTGATCCACATGCCGCGGCTGAAGGACCGCCTCGCGACGAACTTCGTGCCCTACTCGGAGTTCGAGCAGGACGCCGCCAACGGCACCCTGCCCGACTTCAGCCTGATCGAGCCCAACCTGATGGCCGGCCACAGCGACTACCACCCCGCCTGCGGGCGGGCGCTGCTCCCCGGGGTCGAGATCCCCGCCGACCCACCCTCGTCGATCCGCGGCGGCGAGGCGTTCCTGGCGCGGATCTACGAGGCGGTCCGCTCGGCCTCCTCGGCGAAGGGCTCGAACGCCTACAACACCTTGTTCTTCATCGGCTGGGACGAGCCGGGCGGCACCTACGACCACGTCGCGCCGGGTCCTGTCCCCCCGCCGGATCCGAGCGCACCAGCAGGCCAGATGGACTTCAAGTTCGATCGCTCCGGCTACCGGGTGCCGGCGATCGTCGTCTCGCCCTGGGTCGACGAGGGCATCGTCGTCAACGACGAGCACCGACACACGTCGATGATCGCCACCCTGCGCAAGGTCTGGGGACTCGGCGACGCCTTCACCGCCCGCGACGCCGCCGCCGCTCCATTCGACCATCTGCTCTCGCGCGAGAGTCCGCGCCACCCCGAGACCTGGCCTGACGTGGAGGCGCTGCCGGTTCCGGAGTTCCACATCGACGTCGAACAGATGGGCAAGGCCCTCAGCACTCTCGGCAAAGCCGCCGGCGGCGGGATGCTCGAGCAGGCGAAGAAAGCCGGGGTCGAGCTCCCCTCCGAGCTGGCCGACCCCGACGCGCACCTCTCCACCGAGGAGACCCTCACCGCCTTGCGCGGCGTACTCGCCCAGTTCTTCCCGAAGCTGGGCGGCGGAAGGATGGCTGGACTATGAGCGAACAACCGAAACCGACGGTGCCCCCGACCACGACCGAGACGGGGATCCTCGCCTGGATCGACCGCGAGGTCACCGGGCCGATGCGGGACTTCCAGGACCCCGACCAGGAGTGGCGGCGACTGTTCTCGGAGCTCTACGGGACCTTTCTCCTCGTGATCGTCGCCGCCGGCGGCGGGATGATGAGCCAAGCCTTCCCGGACACGATCGGCCGCAGCGCCGCGGTGGTCGCCCCCGGCCTGATGGTGATGGCGATCATCCTCTTCATGGGGAAAGTGTCGGGGGCGCACCTGAACCCCGCTGTCAGCTTCGCCTTCGCCGCGCGCGGTGACTTCCCCTGGCGCCGGGTCCCGGGCTACGTCGTCGTCCAGCTGGTCGGGGCAACGCTGGCGGCGCTCTTCCTGCACGGCGTGATCGACGTCTCGGCGAAGTTCGGCTCCAACTACGTCGCCAGCGGCTACTCGAACGGGCAGGGCTACCTGATGGAGGCGCTGCTGACGCTGGGCCTGGTCAGCGTCATCCTCGGAACCGCATCCGGCGCCCAGAACATCGGCATCTTCGGCGCCCTCGGCGTCGGTGGATACATCGCCCTCGCGGGCCTCTGGGGCAGCCCGATCTCCGGTGCCTCGATGAACCCCGCCCGCACCTTCGGTCCCGACCTGGTGAGCGGCACCTTCTCCGACTACTGGGTCTACGTCGCCGGCCCCCTGACCGGCGCGATCGTCGCCGTCGGCATCGCCTACGTGCTCCGTGGTGCAGGTGGCGGCCGCTCAGGATCGGCCGCAGCCCAGGGCGACCTCTTCACCGAGGTGCAGCGATCTGACCCGTCCTGACGGCAGACCGAGGCGGAGCTGGCTCGCGCCTCACCCCGCTCGCCGGTAGCGGATGTGGGTTGCAAGCGGTGAGTGGAGCACCTCGACCGGCTCGAACCCGAAGGACTCGACTCCGTCGAAGAGGCGCTCGCCAGATCCGAGCAGCACGGGAGCCACGTCGAGCGTCAGCTCGTCGATCGCTCCGGCAGCCAGCGCCTGACGGACGGTAGAGGCACCGCCGGCGATGTCGACGCCATCCTCGCCGGCCGCCTCGCGCGCCTGCGCGTATGCGGCCTCGAATCCCTCGGTGACGAAGTGGAAGCTGGTGCCGCCCTCCATCTCGACCGGCTCGCGGGCGTGGTGGGTGAGCACGAAGACCGGCGCGTGGTAGGGCGGCTCGGGGCCCCACCATCCATCCCACTCCTCGTCCCACTCGCCGCGGATCGGCCCGAACATGTTGCGGCCCATGACGTAGGCGCCGCGCGGCCGCATCAGCCACCCTTCCGCCGTCGCGTCGGCGTCGTTCGCCCGCTCGTCACCGAGGTGCCAGCCATGGACCTCCCTGCCGCGCTTCCCCAGCGGGTTCTCCCGGCCCTGGTCGGGCCCGGCGACGAAGCCGTCGAGCGAGATCGACATATGGCAGGTGGTGTCCGGCATCGACGTCCTCCAAGTGATTGCGCTGTGCGGGCGCCGGCAACGTACCGCACGGGAAACGCGTCCTCGGTGCCCTCATCCGGACGCACCCTGGGCGGCGCTAGGCTCGGCGCATGGCCGAGCTCCCCGAGCACGTCGCGACCAACCGCGCCTTCTGGGACGGGCTGGCGGAGAGATACGTCGAGTCGGGTCGGCGCAACTGGGAACGGGAGGAGCCGGCCTGGGGGATCTTCTCCGTGTCCGAGCGCGAGGTCGGGATGCTGCCAGGCGAGATCGAGGGGCGCGACGCGATCGAGCTCGGCTGCGGCACCGGCTACGTCTCCGCCTGGCTGGCCCGGCGCGGCGCCCACCCGGTCGGGATCGACAACTCCGAACGGCAGCTGGAGACGGCGCGAGCCTTCCAGGCGGAGTTCGGGATCGAGTTCCCCCTCCTCCACGGCGACGCCGAGCACGTGCCCTACCCCGACGCCTCCTTCGACCTCGCGATCTCCGAGTACGGGGCGAGCATCTGGTGCGACCCCTACGCCTGGATCCCCGAGGCCGCGCGCCTCCTGCGCCCTGGCGGCGAGCTCGTCTTCCTCTGCAACTCGATCTTCACGATCCTCTGCGGCCCCGACGACGAGACGATTCCGGCGGGCGACCGGCTCCTGCGCCCGCTCTTCGGCATGCACCGAGTCCAGTGGCCCGGCGAGGACTCGGTCGAATTCCACCTGCCGCCGGGCAAGATGATCGGGCTGCTCCGCGACTGCGGCCTCGAGCTCACCGAGCTGATCGAAGTCCGTCCGCCCTCCGACGCGAGGACGAAGTCCACGAGCGTCGCCCTCGACTGGGCGCGCCGCTTCCCCTGCGAGGAAGTCTGGCGCGCTCGGAAGCGCGGCTGAGCACCGGCGGCGCCCGAAGCGCCCCCAGCCAAGTTCAGGAAGCTTGTATACACACATGCAGTTCTCTCTGGGCACGCGCGCGGTCTTCTCAATACAGTGTCGGTCGGTGGAAGCTCGCAATCGACTGCTCGGGTCGGCAGCGCTCGCCTTCGGTGGCGCCTTTGCCCTCCACGCGGTCGAGCACGCCTTCCGGCTTTCTGACGTCCTCAACGCTCCCGATCCGACGGGACTCGATGTCGCCGAGTGCCTGGCAATCCTTCAGTTCCTCGTGCTGGGCTTGGCAGCCTTCTTCGCGGCGCAGGCTTTCTTCTCGCCGTCGGAGGACGGACACAGAGGGCTCCGGGACGCCGCGGCGCTCCTCGCCGCCGCCTACGGATTCGGGCTCCTCTCAGCCGCGTTCGCGGCCGGAGTCGACTTCTCCGAACCTCACTCGCACCCCTACCGCGTCGCAGGGGTGCTCGACGGCGTGTTCATCGCCACCCTGATGATCGCCGCGCTCCTTGCGGCGATCGCATTTTCCCGGCGCGAGCGCGCAAGGCGCGACTACTTCCTAGGCTGGACCGGCATCGCCTTCATGGCAGCAAACCTGGTTGGCCTGATGGCCGGTCTCTTTCGGTCCGAGACCTATACGGACCAGTCCGGGCTGGGCACCCTGACCTTTGGTCTCAATCTGGGAACCACCAGCCTTTTGGCTGCCGCGGTCGCCGGGGCGATTGCCGCGTTCGCCTTTTTCGACGCCGCTCAGGTAGAGAGCTCAACGAAAGACTCCGTTGCGCGTCGGGATCTCCTGCTCACCGTGGCGGCGGGCACCTTTGCGTTCTTCGGCGTCCTCTTGCTCGGGAGTGAGGCGATTGTTGCGATCGCCAATTCAGGCATGGGGCATTCCGGCGCGGAGGTCGCCTCAACCTGGTTCGCCGCTCTGGGCGCACTCGTCTCCTGCGCTGCCGCCGTCTGCGTGATCGCTGCTCTTCAACCCGCCTTTGCGCGTGAACTTCAGCGACTGCGCATGGCGGGCGTATCAAGCGCGCCGGGCCAGCAGACCACTCACCGATGAGCCCCGGATTCACAGCCCACGCCAGCAGCCTCCCCCACTTCGCCATTCGAGCGCGCGTTGTAGGTCACCAGGAGCGCTAGGCGCGACCGCTGCGACTCGTTGGGGGCCGAGCAGTGCAGCGTCATGGAGTGAAAGAACAGAACCGTGCCGCTCGCGCCCTGTGCATATGTCGGCGTCGAGCTCCCAGGGAGTTCCGCGATAAGCGAATCCCGTACCACCTCCTGGCCGCCCTCCCTCCCGTGGGCGAGTAGACCGACCAAGTGGGACTTCCTGATCAGCTGCAGGCATCCGTTCTCTGCCGCCGCCGGCTCCAAGTAGATCAGCGCTGAAACGATGTCCGGCCGGGGAATCCCCTGGCCCTTCCAGTAGCGGTACTCCTGATGCCACCCGAATCCGCCCGCACCGGGACGCTTGAGCGAAACCCGCGTGTCCAGGTGGCGCACCTCGTCGCCGAGCAGCGCGCGCGCCCGGCCGGCGAGCGGGTCAGCCCAAACCAGTGCGGCCAGCTCGGTGTGGTCACGGGCCCGCACCCCCACTGCCAGCTGCGTCGCGCGCCCCTGTGCGTCGGGGAGGTCGATCACTCGTCCGCGCTTCTCAATAGATCTGGCGATCGCCGCTGCCTGGGCGACTTCGCTGCTGCTGAATGCGTTCTCGACGAGAACGAAGCCGTCGCTCCAAAACGCTTTCGCTAGATCTCTTTCACCCATAAGCTAACTTCGACTATATGGATGAAGATGCCTGTAAGTCAGCTAGCGATTGGTCGGGGTCCCTCATCGCCGCGGTGGATGCCGACAATGAGTTCCCGCCTGACAGCTGCGATCAGCTCCGCACCCTGCGGGTGCTGGAAGACGCCCCCGACTGGGCCCGGGAGCATGCCTCACTGGCATTGGCTGATCTCGCCGCCGTCGGCAGCGGCCCAATGGCCGACCTCCGCGCGGACACGGTCGCCAGGGACTTCACCGTCCTCTCCGGCGTCGGGCAACTGAACGTTCTCGTCGCCCGCATGCTGGTTCCTGGTAGTCCCTGGCCAGGACATCGAGGCATGGAGGCAGTGGTTTTCAGGTCGCGTTCGAGCCGGACGCCCAACTGGTTCCCCGAGCACGAGACCAGCCATGATGTGGTCACTTTCGCGGACACCGTGGCCTCGAGCGCCGCCCTTCGAAACGGCCATGGCCATGTGATCTTCCCGGAGCTCCTCGCAGTGTCGGAGCCGCTAGAGACTCAGCGCTTCGGCATCGTCCTTGCCGATCACCTCGCGTACCTCTATCGAACCCACACCTTGCCGGTGGCCGCGGCGCTTGGCTGGCTGAACCCAAGCGACGCCCGGGACCCTGGCGAATTGCGCACTATCGCCTTCCACGCCCATGAGTGGGGGCATCGGGCGACGGACGAGGGCTATGCCGAGAACGTGTCGCGTCATAGGCGACGGTTGCTCGCCGTCGTCAGCGAGGTCACCGCCGACGTGGCCGCTTTGCAGATGCTCGCCGCCTCCAGTCATCCCCTGGCACCCAGGGTGGCCCGGGCATTGGTGTTCGATCGCATCCTGCGCGACGCCTGGCTCGCTCGCTGGGAAGCGCACGTCGCCAGCATCGTCGGCCGCGTCCTCCTGCAATTCTTGATTCGCAGCGGGGCGCTCACGGAACTGCCCGAAGGCCTGACGCTCGAGCTGGCCGCGGCGCACGGCTCCCTTGAGCCCGAGCTGGCAGCTCTCCATCGAACCTACCGTGCGAGCAACAGGGGCGACGACACCGCAGCCATCCGCTACTTCGCGGAGAACGGTTGGACGCTCGACCGGAGCGGTATCTCATTGTCTTCCGCAGAACCAGTGCTCGAACAGCTCCAGCACCGGGCGCGCGAAGCTCAGTCGGCCTGAGCGTAGGCCTGCGCCGCTTCAACCGTGTGTAGCAGCAGGCTCGCCGTGGTAACCGGTCCAACACCGCCTGGCACGGGCGTAAGCCCGCCGGCGACCGCTTCGACCGAGTGCTCGTCGACATCGCCTACGAGCGAGCCGTCGCCCTCGGCGTTGGTGCCAACGTCGATTACGGTCGCGCCGCCGCGAACGAACCCGGCCGTTACGAACCGGGGTCGCCCGATCGCAACCACCAGGACATCTGCCTGGGAGGAGACCTCGGCCAGTGACCGCGTCTTCGAGTGGCAGACGGTGACGGTCGCGTCCTCTCGCAACAGCAGATGAAGGAGCGGCTTGCCGACGACCGCGCTGCGACCGATCACGACGACGTTCGCGCCGGCCATCTCGACCCGGTGCCATTTCAGTAGCCGCACCACCGCCTCAGCGGTCGCCGGTGGGAAGGAGGGGCGCCCGAGCACCAACCTGCCCATGCTGAGCGGCCCCATTCCGTCTATGTCCTTACCGGCGGGAATAAGCTCGGCCATCGCATCGGCACTGACTCCGTCGGGAAGCGGCGTCTGCAGCAGCATGCCGTGGATGTCCGGGTCCCGCGCCAACTCCACCAGCTGTGCACCGATCTCCGGTTCGGTGGCGTCAGCGGGCAGGGAAACGAGGCGGCAGTCAATCCCCACTTTCTCCGCCGCCGTCCCGATCGCCCGCGAGTACCAGACGGCCCCCCCGTCCTCGGTCGCGAGGATGATCGCCAGGGTGGGAATGGTGCCCCCCGCCCGCAGTTCGGCAGCGGCATCCGTCACCTGTTCCCGAAGCGCATTCGAGGCACCGTCACCGTCCAGCCTGATCATCACCGTGACCACAGACCGGCACGAACACGGGCGACGACTGCGCTCGCCCCGGCAACGCCTTCCTGCAGCGAGCCCACAGCGCGCCTCAGCTCAAGCTTTGCATGCTCGTCGGAAAGCGCGCCGCCATTGACTTCAACGTTGACAATCGCCGACTCCAGCGCCGCACCGGCGAGTGAGGCGGCAACGGCGACGTCGGATATCACGTTCGGATTGCCGGACTCGATCAGAGGCCCAGCTAGGCCGATCAACTCGATCGCGAGCTCACCCACCCGGCGAGGAGGCTGAGCAGCGCAGGCCAGTGCAGTCTGGATCGCTGCATCACGCGCCACCCGCTCGGACTCAGTCGCCTTCGGCATTGAATACGCGTCCCCAACCGCAGCGAAGGCGGCAGCATCCTCGTCGGCCAACCCGACGGCCTCACCACCGAGCTTCCGCGCCCGCTCACCCAAGGATTCCATCTGCTTGGACCGGTCCGCCCAGCGCTCGCCGGTGGTGTACTCGGCAACCATGCTGATCAGCGAGGCCGCGGTCGCGGCGGCCAGGGCGGCGGCGGCCCCACCACCCGGGGTCGGAGTGCGACTACCGAGGGCGCCAAGCCACTCGTCGATGGACTGGTCCTTCACGAGCGCGAGCCTAGCAACGACCCTGGCCCGGAAGTTCGTGACTGTCGCTACCTGCGACGGGTCGCCGGGAGCAGAGCCGGATTGGCCCAGCCGACGTCGCCGGGATCGACGTTGGTTCCGGGCGCCACGATCTCGTCGATGCTATCCAGAAGGGTGGCATCGAGCTCGACGTCCGCGGCGCCGAGCTGGGATTCGAGCTGCTCCATGGTCCGAGGCCCGATGATCGCAGCAGTCACCGCAGGGTGGCGGATGACGAACGCGATCGCCATATGGATGAGTGAGATGCCTGCCTTCTCTGCCAGCCGCGCAAGCGAATCGGTCACTTCTAGCTTTGCCCGGTTGCCAGGCTTCCCGAGGTCGTAGCGCTGGGGGTTCATCGCCACGCGGGGCGTCCGCGGCGGACTCACCCCTTGCCGCTGCCTACCGGAGAGCCATCCCCCGCTCAACGGGCTCCAGGTGATGACGCCCATGTTGAGATCCCGGCAGGCTGGCAGCACGTCCGCCTCGATCCCGCGGGCCAGCAGCGAGTAAGGAGGCTGCTCGCAAACGAATCGCCGATGCCCACGGTCACGCGCGACCCACTGCGCCTTGACGATCTGCGCCGCAGGGTAGGTCGACGAACCGATATAGCGGACCTTGCCTTGGGCGACTAGGTCGGAGAGGGCGGCAAGCGTCTCCTCATGATCCGTCCACGGGTCCCAACGGTGCACTTGGTACAGGTCGATCCACTCGGTCTGCAGCCGCTTGAGCGAGGCCTCCACAGCACGGATGATCCAGCGTCGAGAGTTGCCTTGCTGGTTCGGCCCCGTGCCCATGGAACCGTGGAACTTCGTCGCGAGCACGACGTCGTCACGGCGGCCGCCGCTGAGGGCTTTGCCGACGACTTCCTCGGACTCGCCGCGCGAGTAGACATCGGCAGTGTCGATGAAGTTGATGCCCCCATCCAGCGCTCTGTGGATGATGCGAATCGCGGCCTCATGGTCCGACTCCCCCCAGCCGCCGAACATCATCGTGCCAAGGCACAGAGAGCTCACCTCGACTCCCGTGCCCCCAATCGTCCTCAGCTCCATGCCGACACGTTAGACCGAGTTGCGCTTGATGACTCCCTCAGACCAGCTCCGCCCAGCATCTCGCTCACCGCGGAGAGGTTATGCCAACAGTGCCCCCGGCTGGATTCGAACCAGCGACCGTCGGATTAGAAGATCGGCCGGAAGGTGTCTAGCGAGCCGAATCTGGCCTCACAGAGCCGATCGCGTCCAGGGAGCTCGGCTGAGTTCGCTGGAGTTGGGGACCAATCTCGGGACCAAGTTTGAAAGAGATTGAGCCAACGCACACCATCCCTAATCAGAGGGCGCATCGCATGCCTCGACGAACTCCCAGCCCAGCTCCGTGAGCTGGACTCCCTGCAGAGTCGCGTCTGACTCCGAAAATCGATCCCGGAACGTCGTTATCGACCGAACCCCAGCGGAGAACACCGAGGCGATCCAAGTTGTAAAGCCCGCGGATATCAACGAGGTCATTCGTAGTCTCATAGCCAACCGTCGCGGCCTCGAACTCCAAGGGAATGCTTGCAAGCATGCTCGCTGGCTGCATCACCCGCCATCTCTGGGCGCCGTCAGCCAACACCGAGGCTCGCAGAACGGGACTCAGGCCAGATCCGAAACCCGACCAGCCGTCGTCGCCCACTCCCGACTCGCGCCGCTATCCGGGCTGACAGGCTTCCGGACGCGTGGCGAGAACTTCATTTCCCCGGGCATCGAACGCGGTGATCGCTTCAACACACGCCTCCCGCCCCAAAGCGAAGGCGAGATACCTGAAGGGGCGAACGCGGGCAATCGCTGCTCGACGTCGACTCAGAAGCTCCGGAGTGCGAATGACATCAGGGCCACTATTCATCTTCAAGCGAACCTTGTGCACTCGCCGAGCGAAGGTCATTCCGATTACGGTGATGGAAACGCGCACGGCCCGTTTACCAGCTGGCAGCGACGCACTGAATTCAGTCCGTGCGGGTTCCGCCGCTGGAGGCGCCAACGAACCGCAATCCGTGCC
The DNA here is from genome assembly GCA_035542315.1 of Solirubrobacterales bacterium. Taxonomy (GTDB): domain Bacteria; phylum Actinomycetota; class Thermoleophilia; order Solirubrobacterales; family 70-9; genus VAYN01. The sequence goes on from DATKLT010000015.1 coordinate 55,011, forward strand.
GCTAGTTATGCCGCGGTAAACCTGATCGAATTCCTCGATGCAGGGACGAACAGCCCCCCGAGGTCCTTGGCCTCGAAAAGCCCAAATCGCCCACTTCACGGCGCCCCGCCTTCCGCTTCCAAGTTGAAGTGCCACCGGTGCCTGCCGTCTTCCCTGCAAGGCTCCCCGAGGGTCCCTACTTCCCGAGGCATCACCACTCGGAGTCACGACGACGAGAAACACGCCTATAGAGCACGCCACCCCAACGAGTAACGCAAAGACTCGCATCGCCTGCGACCGGCCAAACATCAGTACACCTACCCCCATACGTGGTGATCTTCCTCCATATCCTGCCATGGGCATTCGCCCATTTTAGGGATTATAGCCCGTGGTTCGAAGAACACCGGGCGTTCGTATGGACCGCCATCTGACCGTGGGGTCCTGGGAAAGATGCCCCCTCCCCAGAACAAGCAAGTCGCCCTGTCCCCCCACGCCCAGCTTCCCTTCCCGTCCGCAAAGCGGAACTCACCCACGACATTGACTGGCCCTGGAACCCGGAGCGAATTGGACATTTTGCAATGGTCCAGCATGGGCTGTTCTTCGCCCCAGTGATTACAACCTATCTGATCCGGATTGACTCTGACCCAATGGTGAACCTTGAAGTTGTAGTAGCCATGAACGGTGACCCCCCAGTAAATGCCATGGAAATCTTCTCGATGGCATTCTGACGCCGCGAGAACAATCTTGTTATATACGGTTTGCTCCTTCTCGCCACCATCGCCGCCCTCACCACCGAACCCGGGGTCAAACTCCCCAGGTGGCCCCAGAACACCCGGTATATGGTGTGGCCAGCAGTAGGTGAATTTAAAGCTTCGATGCATGGCCTGAATTGCGAGAGGCGGCGCCTGCTGATCCGCTGAGTTGGCCGCGTCGGGGATCGACGGGCCAAACGTGATTAGTTCAAGCGATCCAAATCCGTTGGTCGCTTCGACCTCTTCTTCTCCTTCTTCCGGAGGAGACGGATAAGTAATGGTCACTTCTTCGTGGCCGACTTCGTACCCGGCCCCCGCAAGTATCGGATACACAAAAGGTTTCCCTTCCGCGTCTCCTTTCCCATACGGGATGTGTAGGGTGATCGTGCCGTCGCCGCTCACTGAGAGCGTGGTGGCAACCTCTCGTCCCGTCGCGTCGTGTGCTGGCTCTGCGGTGATCGCGACGGCAATTGTCCCATCCGGATAGCTGATCACCGCATGCTGATCATCTTGCAGACTCAGTTCCTGTTCTTCTTCGAGTTCAACGTGCCAGGAATATTCTTCCGGCGCGCTGGGTCCGCGAATTGCCTCGAACGTAACGGCCCCTTCGAAGAGTGGGCGAGTGATCGAATCCGCCTGTGACTGGCTATTGGATTCAATCGCGGCGACCTGGTTACTGAGGGCTGGCTGGCATGAATTGCCCTCACTCTGAGTCGGCGTCACCGCAAGGGGTTCGCCCGGCGGCACAAAGCTCACAGATTCCTCACCGCCCTCGCCCGTTTTTTCTTCTAGTTCCGGGGGGACTTCACCGGATTCGACTTCTTCTTCGAACGCGGGGCCTTCTTCGTGTTCGCCGGATTTGGGTGAGAGCGCCTGCATCCCCACGGTGCATGGCTGTCCGCGTTCGGTCCCGGCGATCACGATTGGACTGCCTCCGCCGACGGATTCCAGCCCTTCCTCCCCTTCCTGAAGTTCCAGGCCGGCTATTAGCCCTTCGATTCCTTCTCCCGACTCTTCTTCTTCGCCTTCTCCCACCACGACGACCGGGCTAGTCGCTTCCATAGCTTCCAGCGTCCTTGCCGCTTCTCCGTCTCCGATCGTTCCTTTCGGATCGACGTTCAGCGTCCATTTTTTGCTGGTCGAGTTGCCGGCGCCGTCGGTGGCAATGAGTTCGGCGGTATGCGCCCCGCCGGTGTAGTCGGCCACGTTGACCGCTTCGCTTAGGCTCGCTTTGCAGCCTCCACTTGGGCAGCCGTTCTTGTTCGACTCCGCGGGAACCCCGTCGACCTTGAGCACGAGCGATTTGATTCCAGAGCCGTTGGGGTCCGTCGCCGTGGCCGAGAAGGCGTAGCGATGCTGTTCGACCCAGCCCTCGGGGGCTTCCGTCAGCGGCGTGCTCAGCGAGAGCGTCGGTTTGGTCGTGTCGCGCTGGATTTCGATCGGCAGCGTTTTCGTCGTCGTCAAGCCGCCTTCGCTTTTCGTTTTGACGACGACGCTGTGGTTCCCGACTGCATAGGCCGAGGAGGTCAGCGTCAATTCGCGAGCGACCGTGCAGTTGAAGGTCTGGCAGCCGACGGGCGAGGTGTCTACGACTTTGCCGTCGATCGTCACTTCGGTTGAGGCGACCCCGGCTTTGACTGTGCCCGCGTTCCATTTCTGGATGCGATTGTTTTTGGTGTCGGCAATGAAGAGATTGCCTTCGGAGTCAGAGGCGATCCCGTCCCACCACTGGAACTGGAAGAGGCCGGCGGCCGTCCCCCAGGCGCCGAACTGGCCGATGTATTCGCCGGCCTGGGTGAAGCCCTCGACCCGGTCATTGCCGATGTCGGTGACCCAGACGATCCCCGTAGGGTCGATCGCTAGCGCGGCGGCGCCTTTGAATTCGCCTTCGCCAGAGCCCGTTTTACCCCATTCGCCGATCTTCGTCCCTTCTTCGTTGAAGGCGACGACCTTGTTGGATTCGGAGTTGGCGACGTAGACCTTGTTTTCGGGACCGACGACTATCCCCTGGTCTTCGAGCAGCTGCCCGACGCCGACCATTTTGATGAAGGTGCCGCTGGAGCTGAACTTCTCGACCCGGTTGTTGTAGGTGTCGGCTACCCAGACGTTGCCTTTGGAGTCGACGGCGACGTCTTCGGGTTCTGAGAATTTGCCTTCCGTGGTTCCCGAGCCTTCGATCTTGAGCAGGAATTCGCCTTTGGAGTTGAACTTCTGCACCCGGTGGTTGCCGGCGTCGGTGACCCAGAGGTTG
>DATKLT010000016.1:0-19116 GCA_035542315.1 Solirubrobacterales bacterium
GCCGACAAGATCGAAGCCGGCATGGTCTACGTCAACCTCGTTCTCGCCGACAGCCCGGAGCTGCCGTTCGGCGGCTTCAAGCGGTCCGGGTTCGGTCGCGAGATGGGGACCTACGGGGCCGACGAGTTCGTCAACAAGAAGCTGATCCGCAGCGCCTGACACCTGGATGAGGCGGGGGGTTGCGATCGCGGTTCTGGCTGCGCTGCTCGTGCTGAGCGGCGCAGCGGCCGCGAGCGGGGGTTCGGTGCCGAAGGGCGGTGAAACGATCGCCGCGCCGAGCTGCCACGGGCGCAAGGCGACGATCGTCGGCAGCGACGGCAACGACGTCCTGCACGGGACGCCGGGGCGGGACGTGATCTGGGGCGGCAAGGGCGACGACGTGATCTACGGCAGCCTCGGCAACGACCTGATCTGCGGCGGGCCGGGGAACGACGTGATCCACGGTGGCCGCGGCAACGACATAGCCGACGGCGGCGCCGGCAGCGACCGGGTGATGGGGGACCTCGGCGACGACAAGGTGCTGGGCGGCCCCGGCGACGACGACGAAGTCGCCGGGGACCTTGGGATCGACATCGTCAACGGCGGCCCCGGCGACGACGACCTGGTCCACGGCGACTACGGCTGGGACCGGATGTCGGGCGGCGCCGGCAAGGGGGACATCGCCTCCTTCGCCACCGCCCGCGCCGGCGGCAAGGGCAGCGGTGTCTGGGCTTCGCTCAAGAGCCACCGCGCTTATGGCGACGGCCACGACAAGCTGTTCGGCTTCGAGAGCATCGAAGGCTCGGCCTTCCGCGACACCTTGATCGGCAGCCCGCAGGCGAACGTGCTCAACGGCGGCCCCGGCGACGACCACCTGATCGGCGGCGGCGGTCGCGACGTGCTCGACGGCGGCCAGGGGAGCGACTCCTGCAAAGGCGCCAAAGGCCACACCTCTTCTTGCGGCAAGGAAGCGCCGCCCAAGGGCTCGGCCTACGTCGAACTCGACCCCGTTGCGGGCGGCGGCGCCGGCCTGCAGATCGTCGGCGGCGCCGGGTCCGACCACTTCGTCGTCTCCTTCGACGAGACCGCGCTGACCTTCACCGTGCGCGCACGCAAGGGGTTGACCGGTGGCCCCGGCTGCGTCTACCTCCCGCACACGCGCGACGCGGTCAGCTGTGCCACGAACGGGCCGGGGCGCTGGCTGATGGCCGATCTCGGGCCGGGCAACGACAGCCTCACCGTCGACGGCTCGATGCTCGCCGTCGGCAGTGTCCGCCTCGCCGGCGGCGAGGGCAACGACGTGATCAAAGGCGGGCCCGAGGACGACCTGATCGAGTCGGGGCCCGGCGCCGACAAGCTCTACGGCGGTGCTGGGGCCGACGGCCTCGTCGGCGGCCTGCCGGGCCCGACCTACCTCTACGGCGGCCCCAGCGGCGACCTGCTGGCGGCGGGCGGCGGCTGCGCCGGCGGTGCCCTGGTCGGCGGCCCCGGCCGCGACGACGCCTCCTTCGCCGAGACCCAGGCCCACCCCGGCCTGCTGATCATCTCCTTCCCCAAGCGCAGCGCCTGGATCACGACCGTGCCCAACTGCCGTCACGTCTACCTCTCGCCGACCGACGAGGACATGGAGGGCTCCTTCGACAACGACGTCCTGATCGGCGACGCCGGCCCCAACGCGATGCTCGGCCAGCCCGGCGAAGACGTCTTCATCGGTAACGGCGGCGATGACGTGATCGACGCCCGCGACGGCGTCCGCGACAAGTCGATCCAGTGCGGCCGCGGCCACCCGGCCGAAAAGAAACGCAACGGCAAAGGCCTCACCAAGCCGACCGGAGTCCCCGAAGGCCGAGCCCTAACCGACAGCTTCGACCCAACCCCGTTCAACTGCGCCGTAACCGTCCACAGCAAGCCAGTCCCAGGCCTCCACCCAGGCCGCCACGGCGCCGAGGCCAAGCACTAGCCCGAACCCAGGGGGAGAACCCGCAAGCCCTCGCACTTTGTAGCCCTGTGGGCGACAAAGTGCGAGGGCAAGTGGGGGACCAGGGGGCGGGACGGCATCAGCCGCTGTTCACGCTGGCGACCGAGCAGCACGGAGTCGTCTCGACTCGCCAGTTGGCGAGTCTTGGCTACACCCGGAGCTCGGCGTCCAAGGCGCATCGGGTTGGGCGCCTGCGCCGGATCCACCGCGGTGTCTATGCGGTCGGCCACAGGGACCTCGATTGGGAGGGGTGGGCGATGGCAGCGGTACTGGCGTGCGTCCCGGTTGCACGCCACGGTCACCCTCCCGTCGCCAGTCACCTCACCGCTGGATGGCTGTGGGGGCTGCTGCGCTTCCGTCCCGAAACGCCCCATGTCACCGTGCCCGGTGCGCAGCCGCATCGCCGTCCCCGTTTTGTCGTCCACGGCGGCTCGTTGATCGATCGCGACATCGCCGAGCAGGACCGCATTCCGGTCACTTCGTTGGCTCGAACGCTGCTCGATCTGGCAACGGTTCTCTCTGCTGGCGCTCTGGGCACGGCGATCGAGCGCGCCGATAAGCAGGGGATCTTCGACCTCAGGGCAATCGACGACGTGCTCAACCGGGCCGGCCGCCACAACGGCGCCGGGCGCCTCCGCGAGGCCGCCGACCTCTACCGGCCTGACCTGGCGACGACGCGGTCGGGGCTCGAGCGACGGTTTCGGAAGCTCGTCCGCGGGGCGGGGCTGCCGGAGCCGGCGATGAACTACGTCGTCGCCGGGATGGAGCTCGACGCCTACTTCGAGACGGAGCGGTTCGTCGTCGAACTCGACGTCTACGGGACGCACGGCGACCCGGGGTCCTTCGAGCGCGACCGTCTGCGCGAGGACGAGCTGCTCCTGCGCCGGATCGAGGTGATGCGGATCACCGATACCCGTCTTGAGCGCGAACCCCGCGCCACGATCGAACGGGTCGCCGCCCACCTCGAGCGTCGCCGCCGCGAACTCGCGCCCGGCCCGCCTTGAACTAGGCTAGGCCGATGGCACCGAAGACCGCGAGCGGAGACGAAGCGGCGGCGATCGCCGCCGCCGTAGCGCGGTTCGAGGCGGAGAGCGCGAGCGTGCCGGCAGCTGAGCTGGCGGCAACGGTCAGCCCATGGCAGCGCGCAGCGTTGCTCGAGGGGGTGGGCGCGAAGCAGGCGGTCCAGGAGTCGAAAGGAAAGGGATCGACATGGCTGTCGTGAAAATCATCGAGCTGGTCGGGAGCTCCAAGACCTCGACCGACGACGCTGCTCGGCAGGCGCTCGAGCAGGCGAAAGGCTCGCTGCGAAACATCCGCGCGGTCGACATCGTCTCGACCGGGATCCGCGGCGAGAACCTCGACGAGTACCGGGCTCACGTCCGCGTCGCCTTCCTGATCGAGGGCACGGAGGTCGGTTGATGTCGGAGGCAGGGCGAGAGGTATCGCGGGACGAGGCGCAGAAACTGCTCGAGGACGGCGCGCAGCTGGTCGACGTGCGCGCCGACCACGAGTGGGAGGTGGGCCGGATCGCCGGCGCCACCCACATCCCGCTCGCCGAGCTCGCCGAGCGGGCGACGGAGATCGACAAGGAACGGCCGGTCGTCCTCTACTGCCGCGGCGGCAACCGCTCCTCGATGGCGACGGCGGCGCTGGCCGAGGCCGGCTACGACGCGGCGAAGCTGCAGGAGGGGATCGTCGGCTGGGTAGAGGCCGGGCTGCCGGTCGAGCCCGAGGACGGCTACGTCGCCGAGTCCGGCGAAGCGGCGGCGGTTCTGCAGGCGCGCAAGCGCCTCGCGGACGCCTGAGCGGGCTTAACAAGCGAAATACCTGAATCCCTGTCAGGTTTTGCTATTTTCCTCCCCATGGAGGTCATAGTCGCTGAGAACAAGGAGCAGCGCGGCAAGGGCCGCGTCGGCACCGTCGAGAACCCCGAGACCTACGTCAACGTCCCGGGCCACGTCATCCCGATCATCGAGCGCGAGTTCGACGACTTCGACAGCGAAGCGGAGAGCTTCCTCGCCGGCCAGATCGAGGAGCCGGAGTTCATCGGCTTCCGCCTCAAACAGGGCGTCTACGGCCAGCGCCAGCCCGACGTGCAGATGGTCCGGGTCAAGCTCCCCTTCGGCGGGGTGACGCCGGAGCAGATGGACGTTTTCGCCGACGTCGTCGAAAAGTGGGCGCCGCTCGACAAGGGTCACATCACGACCCGCCAGAACATCCAGATCCACCACGTGCCGCTGCGCGACATGGAGTCGCTGATCCGCGACATCTCCGCCGTCGGCCTCTCCTCGCGCGAGGGTTGCGGCAACACCGTCCGCAACGTCACCGGCGACCCCTGGGCCGGGATCGCGCCCGACGAGATCTTCGACCCGACGCCCTACGCCGGCGCCTACGTCCGCTACTTCGTCCGCCACCCGACGACGCAGCTGATGCCGCGCAAGATCAAGACCGCCTTCAGCGGCTCCGACGAGGACCGCGCGATCACCGGCATCCACGACATCGCCTTCCTCGCCCGCGAACGGGACGGGGTCAGGGGCTTCGAGGTCCGGGTCGGCGGCGGCACCTCGATCATGGCCCGCGTCGCGCCGACGATCGTCGACTTCGTCGAGGCCGACAACGGCGACTACCTCAAGGTCTCCGAGGCCGTCTTCCGCATCTTCGACCGCCAGGACTGGCTGCGCGTCAACCGCGCCCGCGCCCGGATCAAGGTCCTCGTCGACAAGATCGGCGTCGAGGCCTTCCGCGAGCTGCTCGACGAGGAGCTCGAAGGCGACTGGGTGGCGGAGCGCGAGATCGACGCCGAGCTGGTCGAGCGCCTGCGCTTCGACGACGACGAGCAGACTCGTGCGCCGCAGGTGCCGCCGCAGTCGGCCTCGCCGAACGGCGACCGGACCGAGTTCGAGCGCTTCCTCGAGGGCAACGTCCAGGCCCAGAAGCAGGACGGCTTTTCCGCGGTCGAGGTGAAGATCACCCGCGGCGACCTCACCCCCGAGCAGTTCCGCGGCCTGGCCGCGATCATGCGCGACCACACCGGCGGCAACGCCCGCAGCACGGTCCAGCAGAACCTGGTCCTGCGCTGGGTCCGCGACGAGTCGCTCTACGACGTTTGGCAGGAGCTGACCGAGCTCGGCCTCGGCGAGGCCGGGGCGCGCGAGATCACCGACGTCGTCAGCTGCCCCGGCACCGACAGCTGCAAACTCGGGATCACCGCCTCGATGGGCCTCAATCGGGCGATCAAGGAGCGGGTCGACTCGATGCAGATCGAGGACGACCTGACCAAGCGGATCCACATCAAAATGAGCGGCTGCCCGAACGGCTGCAGCCAGCATCACATCGCCAACATCGGCTTCTACGGCGCCTCGCTGAAGGTCGGCGAGCGCCAGCTGCCCGCCTACATCCCGCACATCGGCGGCAACTTCGAGGGCGGCGAGGTCGTCTTCGGGACGCGGCTCAAATCGCGTCTGCCGGCCAAGCGCGTGCCCGAGGCGGTCGAGCGCTGGGTCCGCCTCTACGAGGCCGAGCGCGAGCCGGGCGAGGTGTTCAACGCCTTCGCCGAGCGCCGCGGCGCCGAGATATTCGAAGCAGAGGTGAAAGATCTGACGCTGCCGGTCGATTTCTCTCTAGAGACCATGCAGCAGTTCATCGACTGGAACCGATCGAGCCCCTACAAAGTCGAGCGCGGCGAGGGGGAGTGCGCGATCTAGCCGCGCTTGGTGCTCAGCGATGAAACCGCCTCCCGTCACTCTCTCGGGCACGGTGCCCACAATCACCGACCTCGACCACGAGGCGATCGCCGACGAGCTCGAGGGCCTGAACGCGCGGGAGGCGCTGGAGTGGATGTTCGACAGCTTCGGACAGGACCACTACATCGCCTGCTCGTTCCAGAAAACCAGCTCGGTAACGGCCCACCTGGCGAGCCAGGTCAACCCCGAGGCGCGCTTCTTCTACCTCGACACCGACTTCCTCTTCCCCGAGACCTACGAGACCCGCGACAGGCTCGAAGAGGCGCTCGGGGTCGAGTTCGACCGGTACCACAACCTGACCCCCTCCGAGCAGGCCGAGGAGTACGGCGACGCGCTCTGGAAGCGCGACCCCGACGCCTGCTGCGGAGTGCGCAAGGTCGAGCCGATGCGGCGGGCCTTGTCTTCCGTAGACTGCTGGGTCGCCGGGGTCCGGCGCGGCGATTCGAGCACCCGTTCCGCGACGCCGAAGTTCGCCTGGGACAAGAAATTCAAGCTCTGGAAGCTGAACCCGCTTGCCGACTGGACCGAGCGCGACGTCTGGAACTACATCAGTGAGCACCACCTCCCGTACAACCCCCTGCACGACCAGGGCTATCCCTCGATCGGGTGCACCCACTGCACGCAGCCGGTCGCGCCGGGCGGCGACTCGCGCGACGGTCGTTGGGCCGGGCTCGCCAAGAGCGAGTGCGGGATCAACTAGCGCCCGCCCCGCCACGGTGAACAGCTGATGGAGGAGGCGACGAAAGCTCGCCCGGCGGCCGTCGAGCTGTCGGATCTAGACACGCTCGAGGCGGAGTCGGTCCACGTCATCCGCGAGGTCGTCGCCGAGTTCGAGAACCCGGTGATGCTCTTCTCCGGCGGCAAGGACTCGGTGCTGATGCTGCACCTGGCGCGCAAGGCGTTCGCGCCGGCGCCGGTGCCGTTCCCGATCCTCCACGTCGACACCGGTCACAACTTCCCCGAGGTGATCGAGTTCCGCGACCGCACCGCCGCCCAGCACTCGCTGCGGCTCGAGGTCGCCTCGGTGCAGGAGCTGATCGACGCTGGCGAGATCAAGGTCGGCCACGAACTCGAAAGCCGCAACCGCCACCAGACCAAGGCGCTGCTCGACGCGATCAAGGGCGGCGGCTACGACGCCGTCTTCGGCGGCGGCCGCCGCGACGAGGAGAAGGCGCGGGCGAAGGAGCGGGTCTTCTCCTTCCGCGACGCCTTCGGCCAGTGGGACCCGAAGAACCAGCGGCCCGAGCTCTGGAACCTCTACAACGGGCGCCACCGCAAGGGCGAGCACATCCGCGTCTTCCCGATCTCCGACTGGACCGAGCTCGACGTCTGGCGCTACCTCGCCCGCGAGCAGGTCGACCTGCCGCCGATCTACTTCGCCCACGAGCGCGACGTGGTCGACGTCGAGGGTCTGCTGATGGCGGTCAACGAGTTCTTCCCGCTGCCCGAGGGCAAGACGGTCGAGCGGCTGATGGTCCGCTACCGCACCGTCGGCGACGCCACCGCGACCGGCGCCGTGCGCTCGCAGGCGACCGAGTACGAGGCCGTGATCGAGGAGACGGCCGCTACCCGGATCACCGAGCGTGGGGCGACCCGCGGCGACGACCGTTTCTCCGAAGCGGCGATGGAGGATCGCAAGAAGGAAGGCTATTTCTAGTGGCCCGTCCGGCAAATTCGAGCACTGCCTGGACGGCTGCAAACCTTCGCCGGCCTTTGTCCTCGGTCGGCCCAATAGTCACCACTATTGGGCCTCCCTGCGTCCGCGGCCGACTCGGTTTTCGCTCGCCCAGTCAGCACTCGACTTACCGGACGGGCCACTAGTGCCCTCGGAGCTGCTTCGCATCGCCACCGCCGGTTCGGTCGACGACGGCAAGTCGACCCTGATCGGCCGCCTCCTCTACGACACCAAAGCGATCTTCGAGGACCAGCTCGAATCGATCGAGCTGACCTCGCAGAAACGCGGCAACGAGCAGACCGACCTGGCGCTGCTGACCGACGGCCTGCGGGCCGAGCGCGAGCAGGGGATCACGATCGACGTCGCCCACCGCTACTTCGCGACCCCTAAGCGCAAGTTCGTGATCGCCGACACGCCGGGCCACATCCAGTACACGCGCAACATGGTCACCGGCGCCTCCAACGCGAACCTGGCGCTGCTCCTCGTCGACGCCCGCAAAGGCGTGCTCGAACAGACCCGCCGCCACGCGTTGCTCTCCTCGCTGCTGCGCGTCCCCCACCTGATCCTCTGCGTCAACAAAATGGACCTGGTCGACTACGACGAGGCGGTCTACGACGAGATCCGCGAGGAGTTCACCGCCTTCGCCGCCAAGCTCGACGTCACCGACCTCGGCTTCGTCCCGATCTCGGCCCTGGAAGGCGACAACGTCGTCCAGCGCTCGCAGAACATGAGCTGGTTCGACGGGCAGCCGCTGCTCGGGCAGCTCGAGGACGTCCACATCGCCTCCGACCGCAACCTGGTCGACAACCGCTTCCCGGTCCAGTACGTGATCCGGCCGCAGTCCAGCGAGCACCGCGACTACCGCGGCTTCGCCGGCTCGGTCGCCGGCGGCATCTTCAAGCAGGGCGACGAGGTGATCGTGCTGCCCTCGCGGCGCAAGTCGAAGATCGCCCAGATCGACACCCCCAACGGCGCCGTCGAGCAGGCCTTCCCGCCGATGGCGGCGACGCTGCTGCTCGAGGACGAGATCGACGTCTCGCGCGGCGACATGATCTGCCGCCCGACCAACCAGCCGACCGCCAACCGCCGCTTCGAGGCGATGGTCTGCTGGTTCGACGAGACCAGCCACCTGCGGACCGGCACCAACTACATGCTCAAGCACACGACCCGCTGGGTGCCGGCCGAGGTCGAGGCGCTGCGCTACCAGCTCGACGTCGACACCCTGCACCGCGACCTCGAGTCGGAGACGCTGGAGGTCAACGACATCGGCCGGATCTCGATCCACGCCAGCTCGCCGCTGTTCTTCGACGAGTACCGGCTCAACCGCAACACCGGCAGCTTCATCCTCGTCGACCCGGCCACCGACCTCACGGTTGCCGCCGGGATGATCATCGCCGCTGGCGGCGAGCCGGCGAGCGGCGAAATCGTCGCCACCAACATCACCTTCCACCCGAGCAAGCTCTCCCAGGAAGAGCGCTGGTCGGCGCTCGGCACCGCCGGCGCGACGATCTGGATGACCGGCCTCTCGGGTTCCGGCAAGTCGACGATCGCGACCGCGGTCGAGCACAGCCTCGTCTCCAGCGGCCAGGCGGCCTTCATGCTCGACGGGGACAACCTGCGCCACGGGATCAACTCCAACCTCGGCTTCAGCCCCGAGGACCGAGCTGAGAACGTGCGCCGCACCGGCGAGATCGCCAAGACCCTGGCCGAAGCCGGCAACATCGCGATCGTCTCCCTGGTCAGCCCCTACCGGGCCGACCGCGACCGCGTCCGGGCGATCCACGAGGAGGCCGGGATCCCCTTCTACGAGGTCCACGTCGACACCCCGCTCGAGGTCTGCGAAGAACGCGACCCGAAGGGCCTCTACGCCAAGGCCCGCGCCGGCGAGATCGCCGACCTGACCGGCGTCGGCAGTCCCTACGAGGCCCCGCCTGCCCCCGAGCTCGTCCCCGACGCCGACCTCGAGACCGCGGTTCGCCAAGTCATCGGCCTGCTCGGCTAAGCCCTCGAAGTTTGTAGCCCACAGGGCGACAAAGTGCGAGGGGTCGGCTATTTCTGCGGCCTGCGGACGATCACGGTGCGGCCGTCGCTGAGTTCGTAGACGGTGCCGATCGGCTTGCCGCGGCCGACGACCTTTTCGCCGGGCTTGATCCGGACCTGCTTGACCTTGTCGCCGCGCTTGGCGACGACCGCGTCGGCCGAGCGGGCCTGCTCGTGACCTGAGTCGGCCTTGCCGGTCAGGGCTCCGGTCAGGTTGAGCGAGGAGAGGGCGGCGAGGAGGAAGGCGACGGAGAGGACGATGCCGAGGTCGAAGAGGTTGACGAGGCCGTCGAGGGGGTCGCCGGCGCGGTCGTCGCGCGACCTCGCGCGAGCTGTGACCTTCACGGCGCCACCGCCCAGTGGCTGTGGGGTGCCGGCTGGCCGTTGGAGGGCGGGGTGGTGAGGCTGGCGGCGACGTACTCGACGTCGGAGTAGTCCTGGGCGTAGAGGCGGTCGCGGACGAGGGAGATGGCGAAGGCGAAGGCGCCGATCAGGAGCCCGGCGACGGTGACGCTGAAGGCGACGCGGAGGTTGTCGCTGAGGGTGGCGACGTCGCCGTCGGCGAGGCCGGCGAGCGCGGGGGAGAGCGGGATCAGGGTCCCCATCAGGCCCAGCGCCGGGCCCATGCGGACGAGGATGCGAGTGCGCTCGAGGCGGCGCAGGCTGAGGTAGTCGTACTCGGCGAGGCGCTTGGCGATCCGCGCTTCGGCACCGGGGCGACCGACCTGCTCGACGATGCCGTCGAAGGCGTCGTCCATCTGCTGGTTCCAGGAGAAGGGGAGGAGGGCGCCGAGCGCCTCGGTCGCCATCCCAGCGGCAAGGCGACCGCGGCACTCCTCGACCGCGCGCTCGAGGCCGAGCAGGCTGCGGTGTCGGCGGCGGCGCAGCTCGACCACCAGCCCCCCGGCTTCGACGACGACGACGCAGAGCGCGACCAGTGCCAGGACCAGGACCGGGATCCGCAGCGCTTCGGAGACGTCGTAGAGGATCTGCTCGATCACGCTGCTCGACCCCTGAGCCGCCGCCGAATGGCGGCAGCGCTGCCGGCCTCCAGCGCCGCCCCGGTCCCGAGCAGGGCGAGCGTCGCCAGCGTCCCCCAGGCTGCGGTGGGGACGCTGAAGCCGCCGCCGTCGCCATCGGTCCGCAGACTGCCGCGGCGGGCCGCGACCTGGGGCGAGGCATTTGCCGCCCCGATCGAGCCGGCACCCAGAACTTCCCCTTCCACCCGCACCCCCGATCGCGTGGTTCCTTTGTTGCGCCTGGCGCTACTTTCGAACCGCGCGGGTGGGGCGGATGCGCCTGAGTCGGTGGGTGCCGTCGGGGAGCCGGTGGGCTGGCCGCCGCTGGCGCCGTCGGCGGCGCCGTGATCGGGTGCGCCCTTGGCGCCGTTGTGGCCGCCGCCCTTGCGGTCGGGGCCGGCGAGCGGGGCGCCGACCTCGATCGTGACCACCGCCGAGGCGCCGGTTTCGTGGCCAGCGGCGCGGACGCCGACGACGACATCGTAGCTGCCGCGCTTGGCGAAGCTGTGGGTCGCGTGCCGACCGATGGCGGAGTGGCCGTCGTCGAAGTACCAGGAGTAGCTGAGGCTGGAGCCGGCGCCCGCGCGTTCGACGATCGCTTCGAAGGAGACTTTCTCCCCGGGCGGGGTGCGCAGCGGGGTCGCCTTCGCCCGCACTCGCAGCGGCTGGCCTTTGGCGAGGACGATTCGGATCCCCTGCGGGGCTTCGAAGCAGTCGCCCGCGTTGAGGTCGCCGGTGCCGGCGCTGGGACGGAGGAAGGCGGTGCCGCCGGCGCCGGCATGGACGACCGGCGGTCCGTCGGGGAAGGCGCCTTCGTCGAGTGCCTGGTCGCGGCTGAGGATCACCGAGCCGCCTCCCGGGCGCTGGACTTCGAGATAGGAGAACGAATAGGGGTCGGCGCCTGCCGCTTCGATCAGCGCCGCCAGCGAGAAGCCGGTCACGGTCTCGGTTGCCGTGCCCGAAGACGAGCGCACCGCGTAGGCGCGCTCGACCACGTCTTCGCCTCCCGCCAGCGCTTCCAGCGCCAGCGTCCGCTCGGCGCCGCCGGGCGAGACGACGCTGACCTGGGCGACGTCGGCGCGTGCCGGCGCCGCCCAGGCTGAGGCGAGGGCGGCCAGCGCCAGCGTCGCCACGATCAGCCGGCGGTCATCAACGAGAGCGTGAAGCACCCGAACTCGGTCCCCGGCGCGTAGAAGCCGGCGAAGGTCGAGGTGGCGGTGCCGGAGGGGATCGCCCCCGGCACCCGTTCGTAGGTGTAGGAGTTGCCGGCGGCCGAGATCTTCGCCGCCCGCGAGAGGTCGAGGTTGACCAGCACCTGCCGTTCGCCGGCGCCGCCGTTCTCGGCGACCGAGAAGATCGCTCGCGAGGCACCGCCGTCGATCTCGATTTCGGGATCGGCCGCGGTCAGGTCGATTTCATGGGCGCTGTAGTGGAAGCGGAGCGCTCCGCCGTAGCTGAGCAGGGCGGTGTCGTCGGCCGGGTCGGCGGCGTTGGCGCCACGGTCGAGCCAACCGGAGGCGAAGGGGAAGTGGAAGACGTAGCTGAGTGCGGTAGAGGTGCCCGGCGCGACCACCGGCGGGTCGGCGCTGGCGCCGCCGGAGACGCTCGTCCCCTCGCCGCTGGCGATATAGCGGATGAAGGATTCGCGCACGTGCCAGTCGAGCGAGGCGGAGAGGACTTCGACGGCGCCGAGCGGGCGCGTCATCGTCCCCAGCGGGGTCTCGGGTTCGGGGCCGGCGGTCGAGGGCAGCGGGCAGGTCGCGGCCTCTTCGGCCTTGCCTCCACCTTCGCCCGATCCAGGTTCGCCGCCGGCGGTGAGGCCGCTGACGCGAACCGAGAGGGTGCCGAAGCGCCCGGTCCCGGGGTTCTCGACGCCGAGCCGCTCGGCGAACAGGCGGGTCGCCGCCGCGGTCAGCTTCAGGCGCAGCCCGGAGGCCCGCACGCTGCCGGCGACGGAGTCGACCTTGCGCTGACCGCCGAGGACACGGAAGAGTTCGACGCGCTCGCGGCCCGCCTTCGCCTCGACCCGGGAGCGCCTGGCGAGGACCAGGGTCAGCCCGGTCAGGCTCAGCGCGCTCTTGCCGTGGCGCAGCCGGATCGCGCCCCGCTGGCGCAGCAGGCTGGTCTCGCTGCCAGCGAGCCCGGCGGCGACTGGGAGGACGACCCGGCGCGCGCCGCCGCTGGCGGGCGCGACCGGCGCGACCTTGACGCCGGCTTGCCGCAGCGCCATCGCCGCGGGACCGTCGAACGCAAGCGTCGACGACCCGGCGGCGGCCATCGCGCCGGCGGGCGGGACGGTCACGGCGGCGGCGACCGCAGCCGCCGCCGTGAGACCGACCAGCCGGGTGACTCGTGCCAGGGTCACCCAAGCCCAACCGTGATCGTGACCGGGTCCAGTGCCTGACCTTCGGCGTAGCCGGCCCCCCAAGCGGAGCCGCCTGCAGCGGTCAGGGCCGCCGGGATCGAGCTCCAGGAGACGGTCTTGCCGTCGCCCGAGTAGGAGGGCGTGACGCCGCTCAGGTCGAGCTTGGCGAAGAGGACGTCGTTCGTCGTCACCGCGGGTACGTCGGCGCAGGTCATCCCTTCCGGAGCGTCGATGTCGGAGAGCGCGTCGAGCGCGATCGAGGAGTTGGCGCCGTCGAGCTTCAGACGCAGGTCGGAGAACTTGATTTCGATGATGCAGTGGCCGGGCTTGGCGAAGGTGACGCTTCCCGCGGCTTTGAGCGAGAGCACGTCAGCCGCTCCGTAGAGGCCCCTTTCGAAGCTGCCGCTGGCTGCCGGGAACTCGAAGTAGGCCCCGGCCGCGCTGAGCGTCCCGTTTGCGGTCGCGCCTTCGTCGGTCGTGATCGTGCCAACCGAGCCCGGACCGAAGTTGCCGAGCACGTAGGCGCGCCAGCTCGTCAGCACGCCCCACTGGGCGCTGCCCGAGACGACGGCCTGAGCGGCGGCGTGAGTCGGCGAAGCCTGGGCGGAGAGCCAGATCATGCCGACGCCCTTGCGGATCAGCGCTCGCCCGAGGCCGAGCTTTTCCTTTAGCGCCTTGGCGGCGTCGGCGGTGAGCTGGAGCTTGCCTTCGCGCAGCGCGATCGAGCCGGCGCCGGGGTCGACCGAGGCGGCGGCGCCGAGCTTGAAGACGGGCATCTGTTTGCCGCCGAGCTTGCCGTCCAGCGTCTGCGCAGCGAGGTCGAAGCTGAGGCCGCTGAGGCCGACGGCGCGTTTGCCGTGCTTGAAGCGGAGGCTGCCGTCGCTCGTTGCGGACGCCTGCGTTGCGATCGGGTCCAGGGAGGAGATCGGCAGCGTCAGCTTGCCGTTGTCTCCAGCCGTGCCGCCGCCGGCGACCAGCTTCACGCCCTGGCCGCTGAGGGTGCGCCCCTTGCTGTGCTTGGCGACGGCGATCGTCACCTGTCCGCTGCCGGCGACCGCGGCGCCGGCCTGTGGCGCCTCGAGCGCGGCGAGGGCGAGGGCCCCGACGGCGAGGAGGGCCGCCGCCGCGCTCCGTTTGTTCAAGTTCCAGCTCATCTCTGCGATGTCTCCTTCAGTCTCGTACGTGCCTATTAGGGCACCCTAAGAAATCCACACTAACAGGATCGGAATTAGGGCGCCCTAACGTCTGCCTCGACGGGCGGCGCGGAGGTGCCCGGAAGCCAGGCGACGTGGAGGGCGGTGCGGCCGTTGTGCTCGCTGAGATGCGCTTCGGCGCCCCAGACCTCGGCCAGCCGCTGCGGCGTCAGGACCTGTGCCGGCGCTCCGGCGGCGACCGTGCGGCCGCCGGCGACGACGACGACGCGGTCGGCGACGGCGCTGGCGAGCGCCAGGTCGTGGACGACGACGATCACAGTGAGGCCGTCGGCGGCGAGGCTACGGAGCAGCCCGGCGACGCCGATCGTCGCCCCGAGGTCGAGTTGGGAGGTGGGCTCGTCGGCGATCAGGACCGGCGCCTCCTGCGCCAGCCCGATCGCGATCTGAACCCGTTGCAGCTCGCCCCCCGAGAGCGTCGTCAGCGCCCGCTCGGCGAAGCGCTCGACCCCGGCGCGCTCGATCGCGCCGTCGACCGCCGCCCGGTCGGCGCCGGTCAGCCGGCCGAGCGGCCGCAGTTGGGCCGAGCGCCCGATCGTCACCGCTTCGCGCACGTCGACGCCGGCGGGGAGCGGCATCCGTTGCGGGACGAAGGCGCGCACCCTCGCCAGTTCGCGGCCGCGGATCCCCCCCAGCGACCGTCCCGACCAGCGCACGCTGCCGCCGCTCAGCGGCCCGACCCCCGCCACCGCTCGTACCAGGGTGGACTTGCCGGCGCCGTTGGGCCCGACGATCGCGAGCAGCTCGCCGCGCTCCACCGTCAGCTCCGCCTCGCGCAGGATCTGGGCGCCGCCGATCTCGACCGCGACGCCCTCGGCCTCCAGTAACGGCGGCTCCTGTCGCCCGGCCATCTCAGACGGCCTTCCGCAGCAGCCAGAGGAAGAGCGGCACCCCGAGCACGACCATGAACGGCCCGACCGGCATTTCGACCGGGGCTCGCAGCGTCCGCGCCAGGGTGTCGGCGGCGGCGAGCAGGGCGGCGCCGCCAACCGCTGAGGCGGGGACGACATAGGCGTGGCTCGAGGTCCCGCCCGCCATGCGGACGACGTGGGGGACGACGAGGCCGAGGAAGCCGAGCAGACCGGCGATCGAGGCCGCGGCGGCGGTGAGCAACGCCGCCGCGATCCCGGCGCCGAGTCGGATCGCCTGCGGTCGCGAGCCGAGCGAGGCGGCAACGTCGTCGCCGAGCGAGAGGCGGTCGAGCGGCCGGATCAGAAACGCGGCGACGATCAGGCCGGCGGCGAAGTAGGGCCAGACGGTTTCCAGGTCTTCCCAGCCGCTCGTCGTCAGACCGCCGGCGATGAAGAAGATCGCCGAAGGGGCTTTGTCGGGATAGGCGGCGAGCAGCCCGGTGGTCGCCGCGGTGAACAGGGAGAGCATCGCGATCCCGGCCAGCACCACCTTGGTCGCGCTGCCGCGGTTGCGCCCCGACCAGGCGAAGGCGAAGACCAGCGCCGCCGCCAGTAGCCCGAAGAGCAGCGCGCTGAGCGGCAGCAGCGCGATCGATCCCGGGAAGAGGACGATGATCAGGATCGCTCCGAAGCCGGCGCCGCCGGTGACGCCGATCACGTCGGGCGAGGCGAGCGGGTTGCCGAGCGCCCCCTGCAGCACGGCGCCGGCGATCCCCAGCGCGGCGCCGACGATCAGCGCCTCGACCGTGCGCGGCAGGCGCAGGCTTTCGACGATCTTCTGGTCAGGGCCGCCGTGGCCGTTGCCGAAGATCACGTTGACGACTTCGGAGACGGGGACCTTCACGGCTCCCAGCGCCAGCGAGGCCAGGGTGGCGACGAGTAGCGCTGCCAGCAGCGCCGCGAAGACCAGCGTGCGGCGGGTCAAAGCGAGCTCAGTTCTGCAGGTACTGCCGGCGGACCTTGTCGATCGTGCGGGCGATGTCGGTCCCGGCCTGCAACAGCGAGTTGTCGACCGAGATGTAGACGTGTCCGCTCTGCGCCGCGGTCGTGCTCGACCAGGCTGGGTTCGAGCGCAGGTATTCGGCGAGGCTGGGGATGTCGTCCTCGCTGGCGTGGGGAACGGCGATGATCACTTCCGGGTTTTCGGCGACGACGACTTCGTCGGAGATCCGCTCGAAGCCGGAGCCCGAGCTGACGCCGCCGGTCAGCAATTCGCCGCCGGCCTTGCTCACCACGTCCCCGCCCCAGCTGTTGGGCAACATCACGAACGGGGTGCGGCCGACGCCGAGGATCACCATCACCTTGGGGTGCGATGAGATGCCGCTCTCCGCGGCCCGGGTGCGGGCCCGCATCCGTTTGAGGACCTCTCGCGCCAGGTGCTTCTGGCCGACGAGCATGCCGATCTTGTAGGTGTCGGCGAAGGCGCCGGCGATCGAGCGCGGCTCGCGAATGACGACGCGGATGCCGAGGTTGCGCATCGCCTGATTGCCCTTGGCCCAGGTCGAGGAGGAGAAGACGAGATCGGGGTCGAGCGAGGCGATCTGCTCGAGGTTGGGACCGTTGGGGTGGGAGAGCGGCAGCGTCTCGACCCCTTTCAGCTTCGACGAGAAGCGTTCGGCGCCGCCCAGCGTCTGCCCGATCCCGACCGGGGTGACGCCGAGCCGCGCCAGCGTGTTGGCGGCGAACGGAGTCAGCGCGACGATCCGTTTCGGCGGCGCCGTCGCGGCGGCGCTCGCCGGTAGCGCCAGGCAGAGGACCGCGAGCAGCGCCGCGAGCTTCCTCATGCCGGCACCCGGCTGTCGATCACCTCGTAGTGGCGGACCTCGCTGCCGTGGGCAAGCTCGCCGTCGGCGTGGCGATGGCTGAGCTCGAACAGCTCGCTGTTGACCCAGCCGCGGAAGGCCTCGTCGCTCTCCCAGCGGCTGACCACCACGTACTCGCCGCTGCCCTTGCGCCGCAGCAGCTCGAAGCCGAGGAACCCCGGCGCCTTGTGGACGTGGCTTTCCCGCTCGAGGAAGGCGCGCTCGAACGCCTCCCGCCGCTCCTCCGTCACCTGGACGACGTTCATCACGACTCTCACCGCACGCTCTCCTCGGTCCGAGGGTGCTTAGGGCACCCTAATTAGGCTTTCCTAATTAGGGTAGCCGAAGAATCCCGGTGAGGGCACGAAGGCTGGGTGCGCCGCCGGCCTAGGGGCGAGCTGGGACGACGGGCTCGCCGAGCCCGTAGGTCTCGTAGGCGCCGAACTTGGCGAAGGTCTTGTGGGTCGGCCCGTGGTAGTCGGAGGAGCCGGTGGGGACGACGTCGAGCTCGGCGCAGAGCTCGAGCAGGTGGGCGGTCTGCTCCTCGTTGTGAGTGGGGTAGAAGGCCTCGACCCCGTCGGCGCCGAGCGAGCGAATCAGGTCGTCGACCTGATGGCGGGCGTCGATGTCCCAGTAGGGGTGGGCGATGACGGCGACGCCGCCGGCAGCGTGGATCAGCTCGATCGCCTCGGCCGCGCTCGGCCAGCGGCGGGGGACGAAGGCCTTGGCGCCGGGGACCAGGTACTCCTCGAAGAAGGGGCCGAGGTCGCCGCTGGCGCCGGCGGCGCGGGCGATGTGGGGGCGGCCGATCGAGAGCGCGTCGCCGGCCTCGCGGACGGCGTCCTCGAGGTGCAGGTCGAAGCCCTCGTCGCGCAGCTTCTCGACGATCTCGCCGGCCCGCGTCACCCGCTCGTGCTGGGCGCGCTCGCAGGCGGCAGCGATCTTGCCGAGGTCGATCCAGTAGCCGCAGATGTGGAGGTCTTCGGCGTATTCGTGGACGCAGGACATCTCGATCGCCGGCACCAGCTCGATCCCCAGCCGCGCCGCCGCCTCAGCCGCCTCTTCGACCCCCGCGATCGCATCATGATCGCTCAGCGCCAGCGTCGTAACGCCAGCCTTCGCAGCCTCCTCCACGACCCCAGCCGGCGCCAGCTGCCCGTCCGAGACGGTCGAGTGAGATTGGAGCTCTACGAGCATCGGACCGCCCGCAGCTTCATTCCACCCGCTTTCAGCTCCTGACTCATGGCCGCGCAGCCTAGCTGCGCCCGGTGTGGAGGGGTCGGGCAGGTCCTCTGAAAACACTCCAGCGAGCGAAGCGAGCGTTTTCGGAGGACCTGCCCGACCCCTCTTCGCCAACCCAAATAGACTGCGCCGCCGTGTTCCAGAAGGTGCTGATTGCCAACCGGGGAGAGATCGCGATCCGGGTCGCCCGAACCCTGCGGGAGATGGGGATCGCCTCTGTCGCGGTCTACTCCGAGATCGATCGCGACGCCCCCCATGTGCGCGCGGCCGACGAGGCCTTCCTGCTCGGCCCCGCGGTGCCCGCCGAGAGCTATCTCAACATCGCACGAATCATTGACGTCGCGGTGGAGGCTGGGGCGGAGGGCATCCACCCCGGTTACGGCTTCCTCGCCGAGAACGCCGAGATGGCGCGCGCCTGCGACGAGGCCGGGATCACCTGGATCGGCCCGCCGCCGGAGGCGATCGAAGCGATGGGCTCGAAGACGAAAGCGCGCGAGATCATGGAGCAGGCCGGGGTGCCGATCGTGCCCGGCTCGACCGAGGTTGCGAAAGACGTCGACGATGCCCGCAAGCAGGCTGAGGAAGCGGGCTACCCGGTCGCCTGCAAGGCCGCCGGCGGCGGCGGTGGCAAGGGCTTCCGGGTGGCGTTGACCCCTGATGATCTGGCGGAGGCCTACGAGGCGTCCTCTCGCGAAGGCGAGAAATTCTTCTCCGACCCGCGCGTCTACGTCGAGCGCTACCTCGAGGATCCGCGCCACGTCGAGGTCCAGGTCCTCGCCGACGGCCACGGCAACGTGATCCACCTCGGCGAGCGCGACTGCTCGATACAGCGCCGCCACCAGAAGGTGATCGAGGAGGCCCCCGGCCCCCACGTCGACGAGGAGATGCGCGAGCGGATCGGCAAGATCGCGACCGACGCGGCTGCCGCCGTCGGCTACCGCGGCGCCGGCACGATCGAGGGCATGCAGGTCGGCGAGGAGTACTTCTTCCTCGAGATGAACACCCGCGTTCAGGTCGAGCACTGCGTGACCGAGATGATCAGCGGCGTCGACATCGTCCGCGAGCAGATCCTGGTCGCCGCCGGCGAGCCGCTCTCGATCGCCCAGGAGGACGTCGAGCTGCGCGGCTGGTCGATCGAGTGCCGGATCAAC
>DATKLT010000017.1:0-9523 GCA_035542315.1 Solirubrobacterales bacterium
CGTCCAGCGGACGGTTGAGGACTTGCGGCGCGTGGGGTACCCCGAGCAGTGGGTGCGACGGGCGCGGCGGCAGGCGGAGCTCGCCGGGTACCGGCTCGACTCGCATGTGCCATGGCGCACTCGCTCCGACCTCGAGGACGATTTCCTCGCCTTCCTCCGTCGTTATCGCCTTCCCCTCCCCGAGGTCAACGTCAAAGTCGGCCGCTGGGAGGTGGACTTCTTGTGGCGCTCGGCGTCTCTTGCAGTCGAAACGGACTTCTACGGTTACCACCGCGGCGAAACGTCCTTCGAGGACGACCACCAACGGGACATGGACCTCCGCCGCATGGGCCTCACCGTCTACCGCTACACCGGAGCCCAGCTCACCCGATACCCAGCCGAGATAGCTGCTGAGCTGGGCGAAGTCTTGGCGAGCGAACCCAGATTGCGCCTTGAATCGGCGATTAGGTCTCCTCGCTAACGTAACGAGCCTGTGAATGCCCGATCGCCGCAGGCGCGGGGTGCGGTGCTGCTGGCGCTGCTCTTCGCCGTGGTCCTTCTCGCTGCTCCCGCCGCCCAGGCCGACGAAGCGGCGCCGCTGTACGAAACCGGCGCGATCGCAGTGGTCGACCTCATCCTGAGCGGCCCCGCCAAGGCCGCCCTCGAAGCCGAACCGGACGAATACGTCGAAGGCACCTTCGAACTCGGAATCGACGACGACGGAGTTCCCGGCGGCCACGTCACCGAGCTGACCTCGGGGCCGATGACCGTCGGCATTCGCCTCAAGGGCACCGTGGGCAGCTCCTTCCGGCCGCTGACCGGCAAGTCCTCCTTCAAGATCAAGTTCAAACAGTTCGGCGGCCCCAAATTCCGCGGCCTGAAGAAGCTGACGCTGAACAACATGGTCGAGGACCCCTCGATGATCCACGAGGCCCTCACCTACAGCGTCTTCCGCGACCTTGGGGTGCCGGCGTCGCGCACGGGCTATGCCTTCGTCCGCGTCAACGGAGAACCGTACGGCGTCTACCTCGACATCGAAGACGTCGACGACGTCGCCCTGAAGCGGATCTTCGGCGCCTTCGACGAAGAAACCCAGCACCTCTACGAGGGCGAAAACGGGGCCGACGTCTTCCCGGGCGGTGCCACCGCGTTCGAAGTCGACGAGGGCGACGAAGCCAACCGCAGCGACCTCGAAGCGCTGATCGCCGCCGTCAACGGCTCCGAACCCGCCTCTTTCTCGACCCGCGTCGCCCCGGTCGCCGACCTCGAAGAGATGACGCTGATGTGGGCGATCGAGAAGTACATCGGCCGCTGGGACGGCTACGCCGGCAACCACAAAGACGCCAACCAGCCGAACAACTACTTCCTCTACAGCGACCCCACGGGGGTCTTCCAGATGATGCCGTGGGGAAGCGACGAAACCTGGGAAGAACGGCTCGACTTCGGCGGCCACGACGGGGTCCTCTTCAACCTCTGCCTCGAAGACCCAGCCTGCGCGAGCGGGTACTGGCAGAAGCTGAGCGGGGCGCGGACGGCGATCGCCGGGCTCGGGCTCGACGACCTCGCGACCGAGCTCGCCGAGCTGCTCGAACCCTGGCAGGAAGAAGACCCGCGCAAGGAACAGAGCCAGCTCCAAATCGGCGCCGCCGTAACCGCGGTGCGCCACTTCATCGCGGAACGGCCCGCGGAAGCGGATTCGTGGCTGCAGGCGCACGAGCCGCCGGCGAAAGAATCTGGCAAGGGTAGGGAAGAAGGTCCCGCGCCCACGCCTCCGACGCTCACGCCGAGTCGGCTGCTCCAGATCGCCGCCGTCGTCAAGCACCCGGGTCAGCTGCGCCTGCGCGTCCATCTCTTCGTCGCCGGGCGGGTCAGCGGGGCGGTCTCGGTTGCAGTGGACGGCAACCACCGCCGCGTCTGCGCGCCGGTGGCAACGGCGGAGAGCGCCGCGACCGTGACCCTCACCTGCCGCCTGCCGCGCTTCGTCCGCCAGCTGCGTCATCTTCAGCCGCTGAAGCTGCGCGTGGTTACCGAAGTCCGCGCCGCCGCCGGTGGCACCGAGGCGACGACCCGCCAGGTCACCCTGCCGCGCGATTAGAGTCGGGTCTCGATGGCCGAGACCGCTGCGCCCCAGCTCTTCCTGATCGACGGCAACAGCCTCGCCTACAGGGCCTTCTTCGCCCTGCCCGAGTCGATCGGGACCAGCGACGGACGGCCGACCAACGCGATCTACGGGCTCGCTTCGATGCTGGTCAAGATCATCGACGAGCACCATCCCCAGGGCGTGGTCGTCGCCTGGGACGCCGGGATGTCGGGTCGCGAGAAGACCTACGACCTCTACAAGGCACAACGCAAATCGCGCCCCGACCTGCTGCGCGAGCAGTGGCCGAACCTGATGCCGCTGGTCGAGGCCTTCGGCTACACCAACGTGCGGGTCGAGGGCTATGAGGCCGACGACGTGATCGCCTCGATCGTCAGGCAGGCGCGCGAGCAGGGGATCGAGGTGATGGTCGTCACCGGTGACCGCGACGCATATCAGCTGGTCGGCGAGGGGGTGCGGGTGATGAGCACCTCGCGCGGGATCACCGAGACCAAGATCTACGACGTCGCTGCCGTCGAAGAGCGTTACGGGGTGCCGCCGGAGCTGATCACCGACATGATGGGCCTGCGCGGCGACACCTCCGACAACATCCCCGGCGTCCCCGGGATCGGTGAGAAGACGGCGACCCAGCTGCTGCAGCAGTTCGGCTCGCTCGAGGGCGTGCTCAGCAGCGTCGATCAGATCTCCGGCGCCAAACGCAAGCAGAACCTGACCGAGCACGCCGACGACGCGCGCATGTCGCAGCAGCTGGCGACGCTCCAGTACGAGATCGAGACCGGGGTCGACCTGCAGGAGGCGATGGCCTCCGAGCCAGACCGCGGGGCGCTGCGCGACTTCATGCGCGAGTTCGAGCTGCGGGCGGTGCTCGAGCGGCTCGAAGAAGCGCTGCCGGAGGGCGCCTCGGTGCCGGGGCGCCGGGTCGAGACCGAGATCGAGATCGAGGCGGTGGGGGGCGGGCTCGACGACCTGCGTGGGGGGAAGGGGACCGTGGCGATCGCCCTCTCGGGCGAGGGCTGGGCGGCCGCTGAGGCGAGCCGCACGGTGACCGGGTCCTCGACTCAGGACGAGCTCGCCGTCGCCCTCGCCGGCCACCCGATCGCCGGCCACGACCTGAAGTCGCTCGGCGGCGGCCGCCACGGGCTGCTCGCAGCTGCCGCCCGCGAGGGCGTCGAGCTGGAGCTGGAGCACGACACGCTGCTCGCGGCCTACCTGCTCGAGCCCCAGCGGCGCACCTACGACCTGGTCGAGCTCGCGGCCGACGCCGGGATCGGGATCGCAGCGGGCGCGGCCGCCGCGTCGCCCGAGAACGACGGCCAGCTCTCGCTCGGCGAGGAGCTCGAGGCGGGGCTCGACCCGGCCGAGGAAGCCCGCCTGGTCGCCGCCCTCGCCGAGGTTCAGCGCGGCCGGGTTGAGGAGCTCGGCCTGGGCCCGCTGCTGCACGAGGTCGAGCTGCCCCTGGTGCACGTGCTGGCGGCGATGGAGCGCGCCGGGTTGAAGCTCGACGCCAAGCGCCTCGCCGAGGTCGGCGCCGGCTTCGGCGAGCGGATCGAGACGCTCGAGCGCGAGATCTTCGAGCTCGCCGACGAGGAGTTCACGATCGGCTCCCCGCAGCAGGTCGGCCGCGTCCTCTTCGAGAAGCTCGAGCTGACGAAAAAACGGCGCGGCAAGACCGGCTACTCGACCGACGCCCGCGTCCTCGCCCAGATCCGCGACGAGCACCCGATCGTCGAGAAGATCGAGCACTGGCGCGAGCTGACGAAGCTGAAGAACACCTATCTCGACTCGCTGCCGGACCTGATCGACCCCGAGACCGGCCGCGTCCACACCACCTTCAACCAGGCGGCGACCACCACCGGCCGCCTCTCCAGCACCAACCCGAACCTGCAGAACATCCCGATCCGGACCGAGATCGGGCGCCCGGTTCGGGCCTGCTTCGTCGCCGAGCAGGGCGCCCGTCTGCTCTCCGCCGACTACAGCCAGGTCGAGCTGCGGGTGCTCGCGCACGTCGCCGACGAGGTGGTGCTGAAGGACGTCTTCCGCGCCGGCGAAGACGTCCACGCCGCGACCGCCGCCGAGGTCTTCGAGATCGGCCGCGACGAGGTCGACGTCGGCCAGCGCTCGAAGGCGAAGATGGTCAACTTCGGGATCGTCTACGGGCTGACCGGGTTCGGTTTGGCGGACCGTCTGAACATCCCGCGCAAGGAGGGCGAGGAGTTCGTCGCCCGCTACCTCGAACGCTTCCCAGCCGTGCGTCGCTTCCGCGAGGAGATCGTCGAGCAGGCGCAGGAGGAGGGTTACGTGACGACGCTGATGGGCCGGCGGCGGGCAATCCCCGAGCTGCGCTCAGGCAACCCCAACACGCGCCGGCTCGGCGAGCGTCTGGCGGTCAACACCGTGATCCAGGGCACCGCCGCCGACATCATCAAGGTCGCGATGGTGCGCTGCCAGCTGGCCCTGCGCGAGGCCGGGGTGGCGACCCGGCTGGTCCTCCAGATCCACGACGAGCTGCTCTTCGAGGGGCCGCCGGAGGAGATGGACGGCGCGACCGAGCTGGTGCGACGCGAGATGTGCGCCGCCTACCAGCTCGATCCGCCGCTCGAGGTCGACGTCGGCGTCGGGCGCGACTGGCTCGACGCCAAGTAGCCGTCGCTCCTCTAGGTGGTCGGACTGGACTGGGGGGGGGTTTCCAGCTCGACCTTGGCGTAGACCGCGGTGCCGTCGGCCAAGACCAGCACGGCGTCGTCCACGACCGTTCCGGGGGCGAGGTCGTCGGTGCTGCCCTCCTGGCCATGGCTCCACCCGTGGTGCGAGCCATGGTCGCCCCCGAAGTCATGGCGGGCTGCCCGTGCCTTGCGCGCGTGGCGTCCCTGGCTGTCGCCGCTGCCTTTGTCGCAGCCACCGTTTAGCTCGATCCTGGTCTCGTCGGTGACGAGGGCGCTGATCGAGCCTCCCTTGGCGAGGTCGATCGTAAGGATGCCGCTGTCGGGATCGTATGAGGAGATCGTCCCGGCCGGATCGCTGCTGCCATGGTGGTGGCGGTGGTGCGCGCTGGCCGGCGCCGCGATGGCGAAGAGCGCGGCGATCGAGAGCACCAGCCCGATCACGGTCGCGGGGCCTCGGCGGTGCTTGTATGACTGCTTCATCCCTGCCTCCTGGCGGTTGGGTGCACTGAAGGACTCCACAAAAGTGAGTACCCGGCCGTTTGGCCGGGTACTCGGCGAATCGAACGAACGTCCAGGGGGGAGGGTCAGTGAGCCAGCTCGACCTCCTCGAAGACGGCTTTGCCGCCGACGACGTGGAGCTCGGCCTCCTGGACGACGGCGCCCGGTTCGAGGGCGGCGGTGCCGCAGCTGCCGGCCGCTTCGCCGCCGTTGTCGTCGCCCGGCTCTTCCTCTCCGTGTCCGCCGTGGTCGTCGCCGGGCTCGGACTCGCCCGAGCGCGCCAGCCGGTGCTCGCCGCGGTTGTGGTGCTCGGCGTCCTCGCACTTGATTCGCGTGTCTTCGCTGACGAGGCCGCTGATCGTGTCGGCGCCGAAGAGGTCGATCACGAGCTTGCCGCTGGCCGAGTCGAAGGAGGCGATCGTGCCGGCCTGCTCGTCGCCGTCGATCACCCCGTCGCCGTCGCTGTCGTCGTTGCGCGGGTTGTCGCCGGCGAGGAACTCCCCCCGGTTGCGCAGGTGGTCGCGGTCCTGGTCGCGGCGGGCCTGATCGACCTTCAGCGAGAGGTGGTGACGCTTCTCCCAGCGGTCGGGGATGCGGTCGTGGTTGCGGTCGGTCGGCTGGGCGGCGGCACCGCCGGTCAGCGCCACCAGCGCCATCGCGCCCAGTGCCGCAGCGAGCACGACGCCGATCAGCCCGCGTTTCGTCGAGCGGTTCATCGCTTTCTCTCCTTCTCCATTGGTGGACATCTCACCGCTCCAACCCGAGCGGCGCGCGAAGATCACGCACCGTCGTCGGATCCGCCGTGAGAGCCGGAATCGGATCCCGAGGAGCCGCCGGAGCCGGACGAGCCGCCCGAGCCCGAGCCGCTACCGCCGCCATCGCTGGAGCCCGAGCCGGACGGCGGTGGCGGCGCGAGGATCGAATCGTCGGGGCCGGAGCCGCCGCCCTTGCCGCTGCTGGATGCCCCGTCATCATGGCCCGAGCGGTCGCTGCGGCTGCCGGAGGAGCCTCCACGGTGCCGGGAGTCGCCGGTTCCGCCGGGTGAGCCGCTGCGGTCGTCGGCCCCTGGGCCGCCACCGTGGTCGTCGCCCGGCTCAAGCTCGCCGTGACCGCCGCGGTCATCGCCGGGCTCGGGCTCGCCGTGACCGCCGCTGTCGTCGGCGAGGGGCAGCGCCGGACCGTTGCCGCCGGAGTTGTCTGGCACTGCCCGCTCGCTCGCTGCCCGCGCCGGTTCGGGGCTCTCGCTGCCGTGGTTGCCGTGCACCGCGATCCCGGCGCCGACGCTGCCGGCGACGAGCACCGTGGCGACGCCGAGCTTGAGCGCGGCCCCGCCACCGGCGCCGCCCAGGACGGCGCCCCCGGCGAGCTCGCCGCCGCTCTCGATCAGGAGCCGCAGCAGCGGCAGCGGCAGCAGCAGGCCGAGGCCGTCGCGCAGCGCGGTTCGCGCCCGGTGGATCGTCTGCCGTGCGGCACCGCCGCTGAGGCCGAGCCCGGCGGCGATCTCCTCGTGGCTCAGCCCTTCCAGCTCGCGCATCACGATCGCCGCCCGCTGCGTCTCCGGCAGCGCCTGCAGGCGCTGCATCAGCTCGGCCATCTCCTCGCGTCGCTCGGCCTCGACCGCGGCGCTCGGTCCGCCGTCGAGGTGCTCCTCGCCGAGCTCCGCGCTCGGCGGCGGCCCATCGCGGAGGTCGTTCAGCGCCGTGTTGCGCACGATCCGGTACAGCCAGGGGCGCAGCTCGATCTCGGCTTCGGGCCCGCGCAGGGCGAGCAGCGCCTTGGAGAAGGCATCCTGGGTGACGTCCTCGGCGCGGGGGCCGACGATCGCCGCGGCGAAGCGGTCGAGCGGTCGCCGGTAACGGCGCACGATCTCCTCGAAAGCGGCCTCGTAGCCTTCCCGCACGAGCCGCACGAGGCGGCGGTCGGGCTGGCTGCGCAGCGCCGGGCCGAGCAGGATCCGGGTGGCGAGGGGCTGGGCGGTGGTCGGCGACATCGTCTCCTCCGGCATCTACCGGTCTACGCGCAGCGGCGCGACCGGGTTCGAACAAGCTTGTCAGCGAGACAACACGGCGCCCCCGCGAAGATCACGCGAGGGCGTCCCTCCTATGAGGCGACGGGCTCCCTGGGAGTCTCGGGGACGAGCTCCGGCGAGGCGATCGCCAGGTAGTGCGTGAACGACCAGTCGACGAAGCGCTTGTTGCCGAGCAGCCGGATCAGCGGCGCCAGGAGGCGTGGCGGCACCCGCGGCACCAGCTTCTGCACGCGCAGCATCCACCTGAACTTCCACTCGTGCGAGTCGTGGAACGCGGCGTAGGTCGCGGCCGCCTGCTCGCGCGTCTGCCGGCCCTCGACGACGCCGCGCAGCTCGCGCCCCAGCGCCACGCCGAAGTAGAGCGCGGTGCGAATCCCCTCGGCGCTCAGCGGCAGGCAGTGGCCGGCCGAGTCGCCGACGAAGAAGACGCCGCCCTCGGTTGCCCGGCGCAGCTTGTGCGGGATCCAGTTGCCCTGGTACTCGTTCGGCTGCTTGCCGAGATCCTCGGTCAGCAGCACGGTCGTGTCCTTGACGTGGAAGCGCGGGTCGAAGGAGCCGACGCCGATCCGCAGCTCGTCGCTCGCCGGGAACGACCAGCCGTAGCCGGCGGGCACGTACTTGCGGTCGATCCAGATCTCGAGGTCCTCGCCGACGCCGCCGGGATGGACCTCGAGGCCGCGCGAGAGCGGCGCGTCGGGCGGCTGGTAGCCGTCGCCTCGGCCGAGAATGCGGCGCCAGCCGAGCCCGTCGACGACGAGCGGGGCGCGGACCGTGCCGCGGTCGGTTTCGATCGCGATCAGCCCGTCGCCGTTCGCGGGAGCGCCGCGACCGATCACCTTGGCGGTCTCGAACTCGGCGTCGCAGTCGGCCCAGAGCAGCTCGCAGAGGCGCCGGTAGTCGAAGGTGGAGAAGGTCCAGGGGAGGCGGTAGCGCGAGGTTCCGTGCGGCGTGTGCATGACCAGGGTGTCGAAGCGCTGGCACTCGCTGTCCATCAGGCCCATCCGCGCCAGCCACTCGGTTGGGATCCCGCAGGCGGAGGTCTGGCGCTCGCCGATCTCGTAACGGTCGATGATCAGCACGTCGGCGCCCGACCCGGCGAGCTCGCGGGCGACGGTGAGGCCGGCGAAGCTGGCGCCGCAGATCAGCACCTCGCGGCTTCCGTCGAGGGGAGTGCGTTCGTCCCCCCGCTTGGTGGCTCGGACCGGCATCTATATGCAGGGTATATGGACCCGGGATTGCCGGAGGGGACGGCCATTCGCGGCGACGGGATCTATGCCATCATGCTCGCTCCGTGTCCGCGACCGAGACCCTTACCCCTGCGCCCAGCGCCACGCCCGTCGAGGGCTCCGGCGGCCTGCTGCTGCAGATCGACGGCCAGATCGTCCCCAATTACGCGGCGACGATGGTTGCCTTCGAAGAGGGCGACGTCGTCAGCGGCAAGGTCGTCCGCATCGACAAGGACGAGGTCCTGGTCGACATCGGCTACAAGGCCGAGGGTGTCATCCCCAGTAACGAGCTTTCGATCCGCAAGTCGGTCGACCCGCACGAAGAGGTCGAGCTGGGCGAGGAGATCGACGCCCTGGTCCTCACCAAGGAGGACGCCGAGGGCCGCCTGATCCTCTCCAAGAAGCGCGCCCGCTTCGAGAAAGCCTGGCGCCGGATCGAGATCGCCGCCGACTCGGGCGAACCGGTCGAAGGCAGCGTGATCGAGGTCGTCAAGGGCGGCCTCATCCTCGACCTCGGGGTGCGCGGCTTCCTGCCCGCCTCGCTGGTCGACATCCGCCGCGTCCACAACCTCGACGAGTTCATGAGCCAGGAGCTCGAGTGCAAGGTGATCGAGCTCAACCGCAGCCGCAACAACGTCGTCCTCTCCCGCCGCGCGGTGCTGGAGGAGGAGCGCAAGGAGGTCCGCGAGCAGATCCTCGGCCGGCTCGAGCCGGGCCAGGTGGTCGAAGGCAAGATCTCCAACATCGTCGACTTCGGCGCCTTCGTCGACCTCGACGGGATCGACGGCCTGATCCACATCTCCGAGCTTTCCTGGAGCCACGTCAACCATCCCTCCGAAGTCGTCGCGATCGGCGACACGGTGCGGATCAAAGTGCTCGACATCGACCGCGACCGCCAGCGCATCTCGCTCGGTCTGAAGCAGACCCAGGAGGACCCGTGGCAGCGGGTGATCAGCACCCACCGCCCCGGCGACGTGCTCGAGGGCACGGTGACCAAGGTCGTCGCCTTCGGCGCCTTCGTCGAAATCCT
>DATKLT010000018.1:0-43034 GCA_035542315.1 Solirubrobacterales bacterium
GAGGGTGGTCTCTCCGGAAAGCTCGCCCGAAGGGCCAAATGTCATCTAATGAAAAAGCCCGCCATAGGCGGGCTCAATATTGTTGTCGCTGTCCCGCAGGGACGCGACACGTTTTCCGGAGAGACCACCCTCGGGCCTCCCCTCGCAAAGCCCCCGAACCTCAGCCCGGTCCGACGCCGCCCGAGGACGATTCTTCTTCGCCCCCGCCTTCAGGAGCGACTTCTTCGATCCCCGCCCCGCCCCCTTCGGGCGCCACTTCTTCGATCCCCGCTTCTTCTTCGGGCGGAACGTATTCGCCGGCGCCTTCTTCGACTTCGATCCCGCCTTCTTCGACGCCTTCGCCTTCGGAGCCTCCGGTCGAGGGCGCGGTCGGCGGGGCGCTGGGGCCGGCGCTGCACTGTTCGAAGCCGAAGATTCCGGCCTGGGTCTGGAACTCTTCCAGCGCGCTGGCGGCGCTGGCTTCGGCTTCGGTGAGGGCGACGGAGTCTTCGCGTTCGGCCGCCAGCTTCGCTTCGCCCTCGGCCTTGGCCAGCTGTTCGCCCGCCGAGGTCACCTTCATGTATTCGGACGCGCCTTCCTTCGGGTTGCCGAGACCCTCGAGGCTGGAGACCATGCTCGTGTAGAGGTTGGCGACCTGGCTAACCTGGCTCGACGGTTCGGCGGCCGAGGACCCGACCGAGCCGACCGCGGTGTTGGTCTCGGCGCAGAGCGCGTCGCCCTGTTTGATCAGTTCGGCCTTGGTCAGCGCGGGCTTGGTTTCTTCCGTCGTCGTCGCTTCGGTCGCGTCCGTGGTCGCGTCACTGCCACCGCCGCCGCAGCCGCTGAAGGCGAAAACGGCCAGCGCCAGCGCGGCAAGGAGCAGCAGGGGTGGGCGGAGGAATCTCATCGGGGATGCGACGCTAGCAAAGCGATTCGACGCATTTGCAGGGACTAAGAAGCTGCGCCCCAGGGACTCGAACCCCGACTACCTCGTCCAGAGCGAGGCGTGCTGCCATTACACCAGGGCGCAAGAGCCAGGCAAGGATAGCGATGGCGGGGGGAGAGAAGTGGGGCGCCGCGGCCTTGGGCGGGGCATGAGGACAACCTCGCGGTGTAAACAAAAGTGTAGACTCGCTCCATGGCACGGGTTGAGACGACCACGATTCGAGTCCGGCGGGCCACCCAGGAACGGCTCCAGAGAGCCGCAGACCGAACGGGGAAGAGCGTGACCCAGCTAGTCGAAGAGGCGGCTGACCTGCTTGAGGAGGAAGGGCTCCTCGAGGCGCTCGAGGAGTACTGGACGCGGATGGTGGAACGGACGCCTGAGGAGATTGCACGCGACAAAGCTCGCGACGAGGAGTGGGTCCGCGAACTCGAAGCCCTGCCACCCTCACCCCGCGCGCCCTGGAAATGACCGAGCCTCCACGCCGAGGCGAGATCTTCCTCGCCGACCTCGACCCCGTGGTCGGCCATGAGCAGTGGGGCCAACGACCATTCATGGTCCTCTCACTCCTCAGCATGAACAAGGCACCCGCCGGATTGGTCATCGGGCTGCCGCTGACCACCACCGAACGTCCGAGCAGCCTGCACGTACGGATCGAGCCAGGCGAGAGCGGCCTTCCTCGAGTCAGTTATGCGATGCCGGAGATGGTTCGCTCGATCTCGACTGAGCGCATTGGGCGACAATTCGGGCGTGCCAACAGGAAGGCGTTCG
Organism: Solirubrobacterales bacterium; assembly: GCA_035542315.1. Classification (GTDB taxonomy): domain Bacteria; phylum Actinomycetota; class Thermoleophilia; order Solirubrobacterales; family 70-9; genus VAYN01. The sequence continues at coordinate 1,694 of DATKLT010000018.1, forward strand.
AACTCGCCTCCGCTCGCGCCGGTTTCCTGATCGGCCTCGGCCGCAAAAAGTTCTAGGCGATCTGCGAGAGGTCCGCGCCCGCGTCGGCGATCGCCTCGCGGGCGCCGGACACGTTGACCCCGTCGGCCAGCATCCGCCGCGCCTCGGCCAGGTCTTCGGAGCGGCCGACGCTGAGACAGCCGGCGACGCGGTCGTCCTTCAGGTACCAGACCGAGAACTCGCCGCCGTCGCGGTCGCCGCGCCAGAGCTCCTCGTCCCACTCGTAGGCCGGGCCGACGTACTCGAGGCTGGCCCAGTCGGCGAGGTCGCTGAAGAAGTAGGGGACGACCTCGTAGTCGGCATCGTCGCCGAGCATGTTGTCGGCGACGTGGATGCCCTGCTGCATCGCCACGTCCCAGTGCTCGACCCGCAGCCGGCGGCCGTGGACGACGCTGTCATAGGAGCAGCAGTCGCCGGCGGCGTAGATCCCCTCGACCGAGCTCTGCAGCTTCGAGTCGCAGACGATGCCGTTGTCGACGTCGAGGCCGGCGCGCTCGGCGAGCATCGCGTCGGCGCGGACACCGGCGCCGACGATCACCGCGTCGCACTCGAAGCTGCGGCCGCTCTTCGTCACCACCGAGCGGATCCGGCCGTCGCCCTCGAAGGCCTCGAGCTCCTCGCCGCCGACGAAGGCGACGCCGTGCGATTCGAGCCGCCCCTGGAACCAGCGCCCGGCGTCGTCGCCGAAGGTGCGCGAGAGCGGCACCTCCTCGATCGCGATCATCGTGCAGCTGACCCCCTTGGCGGTAAGCGAGGCGGCGACCTCGGAGGCGATGTAGCTGCCGCCGATCAGGACCACGTGGCCGGCACCCTCGGCGTCGGCGCGGATCGCGTCGGCGTTGCCGAAGGCGCGCAGGTAGTGGATCCCCTCGTTCTCGGCGCCCTCGACGCGGAGGATGTTGACCAGCGCCCCGGTGCCGATCAGCGCCTTGCCGAAGGAGACCTCCTCCCCGCCCTGCAGCTTCGCCGTGCGCGCCTCGGTGTCGAGCGACATCACGTTGCGGCCGGTCGCCAGCTCGATCCCGTTTTGCTCGTACCACTCGCGCGACTCGACGTGGGCGTCCTCGCGACCGGCGTCGCCGCGCAGGTACTCCTTCGAGATCGGCGGCCGTTCGTAGGGCGGCTCGGGCTCGCGGCCGACGAGCAGGATCGAGCCCTCGGCGCCGCGCTCGCGCAGGCGCTTGGCGCAGTGGGCGGAGGCCATTCCGCCCCCGACGAGGAGAAAGTCGACGTGTCGATCAGCCATGGACGAAATTTCCCGCTCTAGGCGGCGGCGCCGTTTTCGCCGTCGGGTCCGAAGAGAGCCTTCAACTCGTCCTCCTTACCCGGGTCCAGCACCGCGAGAACCTCGTCGCCTTCCTCGAGCACGGTGTCGGCGGTCGGGACGAAGCCCTTGCCGGAGCGCAGCACCGAGATCAGCAGGCTGCCTTCGGGCATGCTGAGGTCGCCGACCCGGCGGCCGATCAGGCCCGAGTCCTTGCCGAGCAGCATCTCGATGATCTCGAGCTGCTCCTCCTGCAGATCGAGCAGGTGGACGAGGCCGTACTCGGGCACCTCGTGCTCGAGCAGGCGCAGGATCAGATCGGTCGCCGAGACCGACGGCTTGATCCCGAGCAGGTCGAAGTGCTGGCGGTTACGCGGGTTGTTGACGCGGGCGATGATCTGGTCGACCAGGTACTTCTCCTTCGCCACCTGGCAGATCAGCATGTTGTCCTCGTCGTCGCCGGTCAGCGCGATCACCATGTCGGCGCGCTGGATCCCGGCCCGCTCCAACACCCAGAGCTCGGATGCGTCGCCGTAGGAGACGTTGTGCTCGAGCTCCTGCTCGACGGTCAGGTAGCGGCGGCGATCCGACTCGATCAGCGTCACCTCGTGGTTCTTTTCGAGCAGCTCCCGGGCCAGGTTCCAGCCCACCTTGCCCGCTCCGACGACGATGATGTACATGCGGCTCCGCGTCCTCGCTCTCTAGATGATTGATTCCACGGCGAGGTCTGACTGGGGGCGCGGCCGGCCGAGCAGGCCAAGGACGCAGGGCGCAGCCTTTGCCGGTTGGCAAAGGCAAGCCCGAGGACGCAGGGATGCGAAGTGTGCCGGGGGTGTCATCCAGGTGGGCCTGGTCGTGGAATCAATCATCTAAGCGACTTCGGCGGCGGGGTCGGGGGTGCCGCCGCGACCCGCCGAGTCTCGTACGGCCGACTCGAGCATGTCGATCGCGACCTTGGTCGGGCAAACCGTCTGCAGGCCCTGGCGTCGGTACCACTCGGCCCGTAGCGGATCGAGGACGCGGGCGATCACGGTCGGCACCGCGTAGCGGCGCTGGGCAATCTGGGCGATCACGATGTTGGTGTTGTCGCCGTCGGTGGAGGCGATGAAGACGTCCGCCTGCTCGATCCCGGCCGCCTCCAGGGCCTCGGCCTCGAGGCCGGCGCCGACGGTGAACTGGCCGCCGAGGTCCTCCCAGCTCTTCTCGAGCCCGACCTCGAGCCGGGCGTGGGACTCGGGATCCTCGTCGAGACAGGAAACGCTGTGGCCCTCGCGCAGCATGCCGCGCGCGACGGAGGACCCGACCCGCCCGCAACCAACGATCAGAACGAACATGGCCCGGATACTAGGAGTTCTCGGGCGTCGCGGCGTTGTCTGGCTGCGGCACCGGCTCCGTAATTTCAGGCGGGGCCGTGAGCAGAACCTGACACGGGGCTTTCTTCAGCACGTACTCGGTCGCCGCGCCGATCTCGGCCGGCTTGGCGGCGCCGATGCCGCCGATCTTGGCGCCGCCGCGGATCTTCGTCGGCGGCTCGCCGCCGATCACGATCGCCTCCGCGTCCGAGCGCCGCGCCGCCTCGACGATCCCGGCACCGACCTTGCGGGCGCGGATCACCTCGGTGCTGACGTCGACGTCCTCGTACTCCTCCCCCACCTCGCGCGCCCGCTCCAGCGCCCGCCTCGCCTCCTCCTCGCGCTCGCGCGGAAGCGCTGCGTCGAGCGGCAGCGACAGCGGCACCTCGATCACGTAGACGACGTCGAGGTGGGCCTCGCCGGACTCCTCCTGCTCGGCGGCCGCCAAGCGGCCGGCGGTGGCGACGATGTCGTCGTCGAGCTTGGTGCCGAAGATCGGCACCAGGATGTTGCGGAATTCGACCTCGGGGACCTGCTTGGTCAGCGCCTTCTCGGTGACCGACACCCGGCGGGTCAGCGTCGTCCCCTCGATCAGCTTGCGGTAGACGACGTAGAAGAGGAGGCCGAACGCCATCCAGCCGATCCCGACCCAGCGCGCGCGCGTATGGAAGGCGAGGACACTGAGGAAGGCGAGGCCGCTGACGACCGCGGCCAGGATCGCCGGCAGCGGCAGCTCGGCCTTGCCCCAGCGCATGCCGAAGGGGATCCGGAAGGGCCGCCGGCGGTCGGGGTCCTTGACCCGCAGGCGGATGATCGAGAGGTGGGCGATCGTGATCGCCAGGGTGGCGCCGAAGGCGTAGATCCCCGCCAGCAGCTTGACGTCGGTCGGGATCACCAGACCGAGGGCGATGACGCCGCAGATCGTGATCGCGACGTAGGGGGTCGCGGTGCGGCGGTCGAGCTTGCCCAGCCAGCTCGGGATCTGGCGGTTGATCGCCAGCGTGTAGATGTGCCGGGAGACGCCGAGCATCGTCGTGTTGGCGGCCCAGATCAGGACCGGGACCGCGACCAGGGCGACGACCCAGCGCATCGTCTCCGCCACCCAGTGCGGGTGGAAGGAGGAGACGACGCCGAGCACCGGCTCCTCGAGGTAGGTCGAGCCGAGCGCCGTTTCCGGCCCGTGCGGGCCGGCCACCACCGGCACGGCCATCAGCGCGATCGCCGCCATCCCGGCGTAGACGAGGGGCACGGCAAAGGCGCCCAGGGTCGCGATGCGCTTCAGGTCGCGACGGCCGACTTCGATGTCGGGGGCGAGGTCGGAGGCGGCCTCGATCCCGGCATAGGCGAGCATCGCGATAACCGCGGCATAGATGATGTCGCGCACGCTCGGCTGCGAGAAGAGATGGATCTGTTCGGTGAGACGGTCCGGGTGGAGGACGACGAGGAGGCCGACGACGATCACCGCCAGCTGCAGGGCCAGGTCAGCGAGGGCGATCAGCGCCAGCGAGCGCTGGCGGCCGCGCCCGGTCACGTTGAAGATGTTGAGCCCGCAGGCGAGGGCGATCACCGCCGCAGCGACGCCGATTTCCCAACCAGCGTGGCTGAAGCCGCCCCAGACCGGCTCCAGGTAGTGGGGCACCGAGATCGCCGCCAGGGCGAGGACGATCAGGTAGTCGAGCAGGATCACCCAGCCGGCGATGAAGGCGACCAGCTCGTTGAAGGCATGGCGGGCGAAGCTGGAGGAGCCACCGCGCTCGCGGAACATCGCGCTGCCCTCGACGTAGGTCAGCGTCGTCAGGCCGAACAGCAGCCCCGAGGCAAGGAAGATCAGCGGCGTCAGGCCGAGGCCGCGCTCGGCTACGACCCCGAGCGCGAAGTAGATCGAGAAGCCGACCGCCGAGTAGGCGGCGGCGAACAGCCAGGGAACGCCGAGGCTGCGCTGCAGACGGCCCTCTTCTGCCGGCGCCCCGTTCCCGCCGGGACCGCCGCCACTGGGGTCGCCGCTCACCGGCCCATCCTCGAGTTGACCCAGAGCCGGCCGACGCCGACGGCGAGGAAGGCGATCCCGAGCAGGAAGCCGACCGAGGCCGGCCCGCCGCCATTGGCCAGGGTGACGACGAGGACGACGAGCCCGATCGCCACGAACAGCAGCGAGAAGCCGTTGACCGCCGCCCGGTAAGGGCTCACTCGGTGGCCTCGGCCAGCACGGGGGTCGGGATCGCGGCCGCCTTCTCGACCGGGTCGGAGACGACGATCACGCGGCAGGGGCGCTCGCCGAGGATCGTCTGCAGCGTCTTGTCGTAGAGCGGCACGCCGCCGCGGCGGCGGAGGCCGACGACGATCGCGGCCGCCTCGATCTCGGCCGCCTCGTCGGCGATCGAGTACCCGGCCTGGCCCGGCCGGACACGGGCGACGTGGCCGGTCACCCGCTGGCCGCCGATCAGCCGCGCCTCCTCGATCTTCTGCTGCGCCACCGCCTCCTGGTCGGGCATGTCGGCGTTCAGCGGCAGGTTGGTCGGCACCGTCATCATCGAGTGGACGTGGATGCCGCGGCGCCGCTTGGAGGCGAGCTTGACCGCGGTCGCGACCATCTGCGGGGAGAATTCTTCGTCGTCCTCGAAGCCGACCAGGACGCTGCGGTACTCGACCTCCTCGACCCCGAGCGGCTCCGGCAGCACCACCTTCACGGTTTCGGTCAGCGGCAGCCTCTGGTTGCGGCGGTAGAGGACGTAGACGGTGATGCCGAGGACCATCCAGGCGGTCCCGACGAACAACGTCCGCGGGTTCAGCGCCATCACCACGATCCAGGCGGCGAAGGTGCCGAGACCGCCGAGGACCGCGGTCAGCGGCAGGTCGAAGCCGAAGGCGCGGATGTTGAGGGGCGGCTTCCAGGTGCGCTCGGCGTCGGGGTATTTCCGCCGCAGCTTGATCACCGCGACGTGGGCGATCGTGAAGGAGAGCATCGCCCCGAACGAGTACATCGTCGCCAGGAAGTCGGTCTGTCCCGGCAGCAGGGTGACGATCGCGATCGCGGCGAAGATCATGATCGCGATGTAGGGCGTTCGGTACTTGGGGTGGACCTGACGCAGGCCCTCGGGAAGCTGGCGGTGCTGGCCCATCGAGTAGGTGAGGCGGGAGACCCCGATCAGACCGGCGTTGGTCGCGATCAGCAGGATCACTGCCGCCAGGACGCCGACGTAGTAGCGGAGGATTTCGGTCGGGCCGTGGGCGAGGCCGAGGTTCTCGACGATGCCGAGGATCGGATCGTCGGCGTACTTCGAGCCGAGTGCGGTGACGTAGTGACCGGCCTGATCGAGGTGGACCGGCATCGCCGAGAGGGCGACGATCGGGATCAGCAGATAGAGGCCGAGCACGGCGGCGACGACGAAGCCGACGCTGCGGGGGATCGTTCGCGCCGCGTCCTTGGCCTCCTCGGCCATGTTGGAGATCGTCTCGATCCCCGTGTAGGCGATCATCCCGACCGCGATGCCGAGGGCGAAGTCGCTCCAGGTCGGCGCCACCCCGAGGTGGACGTTGTCGACCAGGATCTGCGGGTTGAAGACGAGGACGAGGCCGATCCCGACCAGGACGACCTGGGTCGCGAGGTCGGCGACGGCGAGGATCAGGTTCAGTTTCGCCGACTCCTCGGTGCCGCGGATGTTGATCAGGGCGAGGCCGACGATCAGCACGGCGCCGCCGATGATGTCGCCGGGGCTGTCGCCGAGCCAGGGCCAGAAGACCGCCAGGTAGTGGGGCACGAAGAAGGCCGAGATCGCGACCGTGATCGTGTAGTTGAGCATCTGCCCCCAGGCGGCGACGAAGCTGACCAGCTCGTTGAAGGCATGGCGGGCGAAGCTGGAGGAGCCACCGGCCTCGGGGAACATCACGGTCGCCTCGGCGTAGGTGGCGGCGGTAGCGGCGAAGATCAGGCCGGAGATGACGAAGGCGATCGGGGTCAGGCCGAGGGCGAAGGCCGCGGTGACGCCGAGCGCGTAGTAGATCGAGGAGCCGACGTTGCCGTAGGCGGCGGAGAACAGGGCTCCGACGCCGTGGACGCGGCTCAGCGACTCATCTCTGGGGATGCGCTGGGCCATCTACGAGGAGCTGGAGGAGGTCACTGATCCGAATATACGGCGGCGGCCGGTGCTCTCCGCACGTGGGCGCGCGTCAGCCCCGCCAGCGAGGTCGCTCCGCAGAGCGCCATCGCCAGCTCGAACTCGGCCCGCAGCAGCTCGAGCACGCGCGCCGCACCCGCCTCGCCGCCGGCTGCCAGGCCCCAGAGCGGCGGCCGGCCGACGAGGACGGCGTCGGCACCGAGCGCGATCGCGATCGCCACGTCGGTGCCGCGGCGGATGCCGCCATCGACGAGGACGGGAACGCGGCCGGCGACGGCGTCGACGACCTCGGCGAGGACGTCGGCGGTCGCCAGGGCGCAGTCGAGCTGACGACCGCCGTGGTTGGAGACGACGATGCCGCCGGCGCCGTGCTCGACCGCGAGCACGGCATCCTCGCCGGCGAGTATCCCCTTGACCAGAACCGGCACCTCGGCCTCGGCGGCGAGCCGCTCGACCGAGCCCCAGTCGGCGGCGAGGGTCATCAGCTCGAAGGTGTCCTCGACCGTGATCGAGCGGCCGTCGCCGAGCGCCGCCTCGACGCTGGGAATGCGGAGCTCGGCCGGGAGGTGGAAGTCGTTGCGGTGATCCCGCTCGCGGTTGCCTCCGGGCGGCAGGTCGGCGGTGACGACGATCGCCTCGAAGCCGCTGGCAACCGCCTCGTCCATCAGGGCGCGGGTGATCCCGTGGTCGCGGAACTCATAGAGCTGGAAGAAGCGGCGTCCGCCCGGGGCAGCGGCGGCGACCTCGCCCGGGCGCGCGGTGGCGAGGGTCGAGAGGCACATCGCGGTACCCGCGGCGGCGGCGGCGCGGGCCATCGCCAGCTCGCCCTCGGGGTCGACCAGGCGCTGGTAGGCGACCGGAGCGACGACGATCGGCATCGAGAGCGGAGCACCGAACAGCTCGACCGAGGTGTCGACGGCGGAGACGTCGACCAGCATCCGCGGCCGCAGCCGCCACCGTTTCCAGGCCTCGAGGTTGTCGCGCAGCGTGATCTCGTCGCCGGCGCCGCCGGCGAAATAGCCGAGCACGCCTGTCTCCAGCTTCTCGTGCGCGATCCGCTCGGGGTCGTGGACGTTGATCCAGTCCTCGCTCATCGCCGCGACCCTACGCCAATCGAGGGGCTACCGTTTGCGCGGTGAGCGCGCGGCGGGGGCCCACGCGGGGTCAGATCAGACGGCGGCGCCGGGTCGCCCTCGCGGCGATCGCGGTGGTCCTCGTCGCAGCCATCTACGCGGCCCTGCGAGTAACCGTTCTGGCACCGGTCGACAAGCACGGCTCGCAGTTCGTCCACCTCGAGATCGAGAGCAAGGCGGTCGCCGGTCACACGCTCGGCGTCAACGTGATCGTCCCCAGGCAGGCCGGGCCGCCGGGCAAACGCTGGCTAATGGTGATGCTGCACGGCCGCGGCGGCTACGAGGGGACCTTCAACGACGAGGTCTTCGAACACCTCGGCGAACTGCACGGCAAGGGCCCCGTCTACGCCTTCCCCGACGGTGGCGACCACGGCTACTGGCACAACCGCGAAGGGGGCGACTGGGCCGACTACGTGATGAACGAAGTGATCCCGACCGTGGTCAGGCGCTTCGGCATCGACCCGCACCGGATCGCAATCGGCGGCATCTCGATGGGCGGCTTTGGCGCCCTCGACCTCGCCCTCCACAACCCCGGCCGCTTCTGCGCCGTCGGCGGCCACTCCCCCGCCCTCTGGCTGCACGCCTCCGAAACCGCGCCAGGTGCCTTCGACGACGAAGCCGACTTCGAGCGCAACGACGTGGTCGGCACGGTCGAGGCCGACCCCAACGCCTTCGGCAGGACCAAGGTCTGGGTCGACTACGGCGAGACCGACGACTTCCACCCCTACGACGAAAGCTTCGTCGCGGCGATGGAAGCCAGCGAAGGCAGCTTCACCCACCACTCGTGGCCGGGAGGGCACGAAGGGTCGTACTGGGCCGCGCATTGGCCCCAATATCAGCGCTTCTACGTGAACGCGCTGAAGCACTGCTGAGGGGGCTCAAGCGCCTTGATGGGCCTGACCCGCACACCTCCGTGGGCAGGTAGGTGTGCGGGTCAGGCCGAAATTCATGGCGTTTGGGGAGGGAACTTCTCTCTGCTTTCGCCGTTTGTCACTTTGTACGGCCTATAGCCCGTACAAAGTGACAAACGGCGTCCGCACCCTCCTCTCCACGCAGACCCGCCCCTGATTGCACACCTACCTGCCCGTCGGTGTGCGATCAGGGGCGGGTCTGTAGGCAATTCAGCGGCCCGGAGAACCGGCTGGTGGCGTCCCCGGAGGGGGCGCCGGGCCCCAGCTTTCGCGGCCGTCGGAGGTCGCGATCGGGATCCTGGGGCCGGCCATCGCAGGGGTGTCGAGGGTGACGTCGGCGATCGCCTTGGTGCGGGAGAGGACCTCGCGGATCGAGCTCTTCTCGCCCTGGTAGCCGTAGGGGTGGAGGTCGGAGACGAGCCCGGTCGCGTCGATCCCGGCTTCTTCGGCGAGGAAGAGCGCGCGGGGCATATGGAAGCCCTGGGTGACGACGACGGCGTCCTTGATCTCGAAGATCGAGCGGGCGCGGACCATCGTCGCCCAGGTGTCGAAGCCGGCGTGGTCCTCGAAGACGTCTTGCGGCGGCACGCCGCGGGCGACGAGGGCCTTGCGCATCGTGTCCGGCTCGTCGTAGGCCCAAGTGTGGTGGTCGCCGGAGACGAGGATCTTCCCCACCTTGCCGGCCTTCCATAGACGGTAGGCGTCGTCGACGCGGTCGGCCAGCATCACGCTCATCTTCCCGTTCGGCTGCACCAGCGCCCCCGGCACGATCGCCACCGGCTCCTTCGGCACCTTGGCCACGTTCGAGGTGTACTCGCCGCTGGTCGTCAACAGGATGTAGGCGTTAGAGCCGACCACGGCCAGCACGATCAGCGCGCCGAGCCCGGCAAGCGCCGCCGAGGTCCGCGGCCAGCGCCGCAACGGGTACCCGAGCCCCCGCCTGATGCTCCGTAGGAAGCGCATCGAGCGGGGAACGCTAACAACCGGGCCGCCGGGGAGGGTGCCGGCGACCCTCTCTGGGCAGGTAGGGCCGCCGACACCCTCCCCTCCCCGAACGGAGACCCCGGCCGACCACCGCTGTCGACTTTGTGGGGCCTATGGCCCCCAAAAAGTCGACGACGTTGGTGTTTCTGGACCGGCAGGGTCCCTGGCGCGGCCCTCGGGAGCGACAGGTCCCTCGCAGCCACCGGAAGCCCGCGGGGAGCGCGATCCGACCCTCACACCGTCAGCTCCTAGTGCCCCCGAATCTGAGAAGGGGGTTGTCTACCCCTCCCACGAAGGCTCCAGTGCGGCCAAACGCGCCCTAGCCCCGGCCCAGCTGCGCGACGGTCTTCGGGGGAGGGGTAGACAACCCCCTCCCCCGACCGAGGTCTTCTAGAAGTGAACGATCGGGATGATCAGGATCGCGACGATGTTCGCGACCTTGATCATCGGGTTGATAGCCGGCCCCGCGGTGTCCTTGTAGGGGTCGCCGACGGTGTCGCCGGTGACCGAGGCGGCGTGGGCCTCGGAGCCCTTGCCGCCATGCGCGCCGTCCTCGATCAGCTTCTTCGCGTTGTCCCAGGCGCCGCCACCGGCGGTCATCGAGATCGCCATGAAGAGGCCGACGACGATGACGCCGATCAAGAGGCCGCCGAGCGCGTCGACGCTGAGGATGCCGACGATCACCGGCACCACGATCGGGATCAGCGCCGGCAGGATCATCTCTTTCTGCGCGGCGAGGGTGACGATGCTGACCGTTTCCCCGTACTCCGGTTTTTCGGTCCCGTCCATGATCCCGGGGCGCTCTTTGAACTGTTTGCGGACCTGCTCGACGACCTGGCCGCCGGCGCGGCCGACCGCCTCGATCGCCAGCGCCGAGAACAGGTAGACCATCATGCCGCCGATGATCAGCCCGATCAGGACGTCGGGGCTGGTCAGGTGGAAGAGGCTGTTCAAGTCGAAGCCGCTCGGGGCTTCGTCCGCCAATTCCGACCTGAAGGCGGCGAACAGCACCAGCGCGGCGAGCGCGGCGGAGCCGATCGCGTAGCCCTTGGTCACGGCCTTGGTCGTGTTGCCCACCGCGTCGAGCGGGTCGGTGACGTTGCGGACGTCCTCGGGCAGCTCCGCCATCTCGGCGATGCCACCGGCGTTGTCGGTGATCGGACCGAAGGCGTCGAGGGCGACGATCAGGCCGCAGAGCGAGAGCTGGGCGACGACGGCGATGCCGATGCCGTAGATCCCGGCGAGCTCGTTGGCGCCGAGAATCGCGAGGGCGATCACCAGCGCCGGCGCCGCCGTCGACTGGAAGCCCTGGGCAAGCCCGGCGATGATGTTCGTCGCGTGCCCGGTCTCCGATGCCTGGGCGATCGACTTGACCGGCCGGAAGCGGGTCGACGTATAAAATTCGGTGATCCCGAAGAGCAGCGCGGTGACGGCGACGCCGATCACGGCGCAGAGCCAGAGGTCGCTGACGGAGAAGCTCTTCTCACCCACTTCGAGCCCGAGCCGCACCGGGTCGGACATCAGCCAGTCGGTGATCGGGTAGAAGGCGGCGATCGAGAGGATCCCGGAGATCAGCAGGCCGGTGTAGAGCGCGCCCTCGACCTTGTCGGTCTTGGTCCGCACGCAGAGGGCCCCGATGATCGAGGCGACGATCGCGACGCCGCCGAGGACCAGCGGGTAGATGGCGACGTTGCGCAGGTAGTCGCCGTCGGAGCCGGTGAAGGTGAGGACGCCGAGCAGCATCACCGCGACCGAGGTGACCGCGTAGGTCTCGAACAGGTCGGCGGCCATGCCGGCGCAATCGCCGACGTTGTCGCCGACGTTGTCGGCGATCACGGCCGGGTTGCGGGGATCGTCCTCGGGGATCCCCGCCTCGACCTTGCCGACCAGGTCGGCGCCGACGTCGGCGGCCTTGGTGAAGATGCCGCCGCCGAGACGAGCGAAGACGGAGATCAGCGAACCACCGAAGCCGAGGCCGATCAGCGCGTCGACGGCTTCCTTGTCACCGGTGCCGGTGATGATCAGCACGCCGTAGTAGCCGGCGACGCCGAGCAGCGCCAGGCCGACGACCAGCAGCCCGGTGACCGAGCCGCCTTTGAAGGCCACGTCGAGCGCCGGCGGAACGCCGCCGCGGGCGGCCTCGGCGACGCGCGAGTTGGCCCGCACAGAGACGTTCATCCCGATGAAGCCGGTCGCGCCCGAGAGGGTGGCGCCGATGATGAACCCGACCGCGGTCTTGTAGTCCTGCAGGATCAGCAGCAGGATCGCGATCGGCACCGCGACCGCGGCGATGATCGTGTACTGGCGGTTGAGGTAGGCCTGGGCGCCTTCCTGGACGGCGCCCGAGATTTCCTGCATCCGGTCGTTCCCTGGCGACTTTGAGAGCAGGCGTTGCGTGACGATGAGTCCGTAAACCACGGCAGCGCCCGCGCAGACGAGCGCGACAACGACCCCGTAGTCGGTCAAAAAGCTGGTCAAGGTGATTCCTCCGGTGGTTTTGCGGCGCGGGAGTCTATAGACGAAGGCGGCGTTCCCGCCCCTACCCCGCCGTTCGGGCTGTGGAAACCCCTCGCTAGGCGGGCTTGGCGGCGGGCTCGGCCCCGGCGTAAGTGCGGCGCGTCTCCGCCACCGAGGCGCGGTAGACCTCCTCGATCGACGCCCCCGCTTCGAGCGCCTCGCGCGCCCGCTGGGCGCCGTTTCTGTCCGGCAGCTCTACCCCGATGCCGAGCTGCGCCCGCGCCGGCTCGGTCCAGGCGAGGACCGAATCGAGCAGCGCCCGGGTCTCGACCACCTCGCCGCGGCGGAAGTCGATCATCTCGCCGCCGGCGCCGTGGCGGATCGCCCGCCAGAGGTTCTCCTCGATCTCACGGTCAACGAGCGGCGCTCCCCTCCCTTCGTAGCCATGCTCGTCGAAGTCGAGCGCGGTCTGCGCGATGCAGGAGGCGATCAGCGCCGCCAGGCCGAACGACTCATCCCCCCTTGCCTGGGCGTCGCAGATCCGCACCTCGACCGTGCCGAACTGGTGGTGCGGGCGCACGCTCCACCAGAGCTGGGTCGCCTCGACCACGGTCCCGGTCCGCTCCAGGAGGCCGACGAAATCGGCGTATGTGCGCCAGTCGCGAAACGCAGAGGGAACGCCGCAGCGGGGGAAAGTGCGGGTGAAGATCTCGGTCCGAACCGAGGCCAGCCCGGTGTCGCGGCGGTCGAGGAAGGGCGAGTTGGCCGAGACGGCGAGCAGCAGCGGCAGCAGCTCGCGCAACCAGTCGCAGACGGCGATCGCACGGTCGGCGCCACGGACGCCCATGTGCAGGTGCAGGCTCCAGGTGTTGTTGCGCTGCGCGACCCAGCCGAGTTCCTGCCGCAAGCGGTTGTAGTGCGGCGTGTCGATGATCGCCTGGTCGAGGTAGCTGGCCCAGGGGTGAGTGCCGGTGGCGCCCAGCGCCAGCCCTGCCTCGGCCGCGAGGCCAAAGAGGCGAGCGCGCCGGTCGCGCTGGCGCTCGAGCGCCTCGGCGAAGGTCTCCGAGCGGCCGGAGCGGATCTCGATCTCGGTGTCGATCAGCTCGCCCGCTGCCGCCTCGGCCAGCACCTCGTCGCGCTGGCAAGCGGCGTACAGGTCCTCGAATCGGTGCGCCAACTCCAGGGTCTCGGGGTCGAGGATCGCGAACTCCTCCTCGAGCCCGATCGTGAAGTCGGTCGAGGACTCGAACGTCTCGCGCGCGAGGTCGAGATCAAGTGGCAAGGCGAGTCCTAGGCGAGGTAGAAGTACAGCGCGTAGAGCAGGTCGACGGCCGGGCTCGAGGTGTGCACGGTCACCTCGGGCGGCACCTGGAGCAGTTGCTCGGAGTAGTTGAAGATGATCTTGACGCCGGCTTTGACGAGGCGGTCGGCAACCTCCTGGGCGGCCTCCGCCGGGACGGCGAGGACGCCGACCACGATCTCCTCCTCGGCGACGACGTCGGGCAGGTCGCCGAGCTCGCGCACCTGGAGGTCGCCGATCTGCTTGCCGACCACCTCCGGGTTGACGTCGAAGACGGCAACGACCTGGAAGCCGTGGTCGGCGAAGATCGCCGAGCTGGCGATCGCCTGGCCGAGGTTGCCGGCGCCGAAGAGGGCGATGTTGTGCTGGCCCGAGGTGCGGAGGATCTTGCGGATCTCCGAGACCAGCGACTCGACGTTGTAGCCGACGCCGCGCTTGCCGAACTTGCCGAAGCCGGAGAGGTCGCGGCGGATCTGGGTCGGGTTGATGTGGGTGTACTCGGAGAGCTCCTGCGAGGAGATCGTCTCGCGGCCCATCTTGCGCGCCTGGGTCAGGACCTGGAGATAGCGCGAGAGGCGAGCGGCGACGCCGAGCGAGAGGCGCTCGCCTTCGACCGGGAAGCCCCCGGCGGCTTCGATTTCATCGATCAACTCGACCACGCCCCCACAGTATCGAGCCTGGCGCGCACGGCCGCCGCGTCGAAGCGCAGCTCGGAGGCGATCACCCCATCGACCTCGACCACCGGGATCCGCTCCAGGTGACGGCGCAGCAGCAGCTCGTCGCTGTCGATGTCGACCTCGGCAAGGGTGAAGCGGAAGCCCTCCTCGTGGAGCGCGAGAAGCGCCGCGATCGCCTCCTCGCAGAGGTGGCATTCGGGCCTCATGTAGACGAGGACGTCCGCCATCCGATCCGACCTTCTCAGTGGGCGACTGCGTCGCGTTCGCCGCTGGCGAAGGCGTCGTAGCCGAGGTAGTCGGGGTAGGGGACGGCCGGGGCGAACCGCGCGGCGGAGCCGATCATCGCCGCATTGTCGGTGCAGAGCCTGATCGGGACCAGCTTCAGCGCCACCCCCTGCTCCTCGCAGAGGGACGCCACCGCCTCGCGCAGCGGCCCATTGGCGGCGACGCCGCCGCCCAGCGCAACCGCCTCCCAACCGCCGCGCTTCAGGGCCCGCTTCAGCTTCGAGACGAGCTGGCCGACGACCGCATTCTGGAAGCTGGCGGCGAGATCCGCACGGCGCTCGGCGACGCCCTCGGGCCCGAGCTCGCGGCAGCGGTAGACGAGCGCCGTCTTCAGGCCGCTGAAGCTGAAGTCGAGGCCAGGGTCGCGGCTCATCGCGACCGGCATCTCGAACGCCTCGGGATCGCCGCTGCGCGCCTCCTTTTCCAGCGCCGGGCCGCCGGGAAAACCGAGGCCGAGCAGCCGCGCCGACTTGTCGAAGGCCTCGCCGGCGGCGTCGTCGAGCGTCTGCCCGAGGACCTCGTGGCCGCGGTGGTCGCGGACGGCGGCGAGCAGGGTGTGGCCGCCGCTGGCGACGAGGCAGAGGAAGGGCGGCTCGAGCGGCTCCGGCTCGAGGAAGTTGGCGGCGACGTGGCCCTGCAGATGGTCGACCGGGATCAGCGGCAGCCGCCGCGGCGCGGCGATCGCCTTCGCCGTGCTGACGCCGACCAGCAGCGCTCCGATCAGCCCCGGCCCGGCGGTGACGGCGACCGCCTCGACGTCGTCGAGCCCGACCCCCGCCTCCTCCAGCGCCGCCGCGACCAGCGGCGCAGTCAGCTCCAGGTGGTGGCGGGCGGCGACCTCGGGAACGACGCCGCCGAAAGCGGCGTGAGCGTCGGTCTGCGAGGAGATCAGGTTGGAGAGGATGCGCGGCCCGTCGAGGACGGCGGCGCAGGTGTCGTCGCACGAGGTCTCTATCGCGAGGAGCAGGGACACGGAAACGTCTCCGGGAGGCTCAGTCGAGCCACATGATCAGGGCGTCCTCGCCGTTGTCGTGGTAGTAGCGGGGACGAACGCCGGCGGAGCGGAAGCCGAAGCGCTCGTACATCCCGATCGCGCCGTGGTTGGAGACGCGCACCTCGAGCGTGAACGGCAGCGTGCCGCCGCCCTCCTCGAACAGCCGCCGCAGCAGCTGCCCGGCGACCCCGGTCCCGCGCGCCTCGGGCGCGACGGCGACGTTCATCAGGTGCCAGACCTGGTCGTAGCGCGAGCAGACGACGTAGCCCAGCAGCTCCTCGCCGGCACTGGCGGCGAGGCAGATCCCGCTCGGCTTGGAGAGCTCGAGGACGAACATCGCCAGCGACCACGGGGTCGGGAACGAGCGCCGCTCGATCGCGATCACCGCCGGCAGGTCGCTGTAGGCGAGCCGGCGCACGCGGACCTCCTGGGTCAGCTCACTCGGCTGTTTGGAAAGAATCTCGCTCACGCCACCGCTCCGCATCTGGAGGTCTGAGGTAGATCGGTGCGAGCGACCCGTCGCCTTCCCCCGAAGCCGCCAGCGCGCAGACGTGTCGCGCCGCGACTCGGTGAACGGGATCGTCGTCGTCCGCGATCTGGACGCCGTCTCGGGACAGCTCGTGACGAAATCGTACCGCCCCCGGCCCAGCCACCGACGGAGTCCCCGCCAGCTCGGTCATGCGTTCGGCCAGCGCCTCGGGCCGGCAGACGAACGGCTCCCAGAGGCGCTCGCCGGAGGCGGAGTAGAGGGCGGCGAAGACCTCGCCGCGGAAGCCGTCGAGGACCGCGAGCCGCTCGCCCTCGGCACTCTGCTGAGCGGCGATCCCGCGGGCGAGCGCGTCGAGGGTGCCGACGCCGCGCGCCGGCAGCCCGCTTGCCGTCGCCAGGCCGCGCGCCGTCGCGATCCCGATCCGCACCCCGGTGAAGGACCCGGGCCCGAGGCCGACGGCGATCCGGTCGACGGCGCTCCAGCCACCGGCGGCGGCCGCGGCCGCCTCGACCTCGGTCAGCAGCGAGGTTGCGTGCCGCGGGCGCCCGGTCGCCGAGAGCCCGAGCTGGGACTCGTGCAGCAGCTCACCGTCGCGCCAGCAGCAGGCGGCGGTGTCGACGGTCGCGGTGTCGAAGCCGACGACGACCAGCGCGGCTCAGCCTCTCAGAGCGCCTTCAGAGCGGGTCAGCTCTTGACCCGGAAGACGAAGGTGCCGACCCGCTTGCCTTTGACGAACCAGCTGACCTGGTGGCGACCCGGGATCGTCGAGGTGATCTTGTTCACGTAAAGCGTGCCTTTCTTCGCTTTCTGAGCGTGAGCGCAAAGGCTTTTGCCACTGGGGAACTTGACGCACACCGTGTAGACGACGTCGGCATTGAGGCTCCTGAAGAAAGCGCCCTTCTTCGCGTTCTTCGGGCAGACGTGGGCCGGCTTCGAGGTTCGGGAGATCCCGCACCCGACGTAGTGCTTGTAAGCCGGCGCCCCGGCGACGGCTGGGGCCGCGCTCGCCAATAGGCCGGTCGCGACCAACACCGCGACGAGCGCCTTCAGTCCCTTCATGCTGAATCCCTTCGTGGATCGAGTTCCGAATCGCCGATGCTACAAGCTGCTCTCTCCGCAACACCCCTGCAAGGGCATTGGTTGCGCCCGCTCACCAATCGACCTCGATCCGGCGGCACTCCTCGCCCGCGTGCTCGAGCCGAAGCTCGATCGCCGGCCGCCCGAGCTTGCCGGCCCCGGCCTCGGGCCACTCGACGAAGGCGACCCCGTCGGCGCCGAGGTAGTCCTCGAGCAGCGCCGGGTCCTCGCCGTCGAGGGTCTGCAGCCGGTAGAGGTCGAGATGGGAGACGGGCAGGCGCCCGCCGAGGTAGCGCTGGCCGATCGTGAAGGTCGGCGAGGTCACCGGGCCCTCGACCCCGAGGGCCCGGCAGGCGCCGCGGATCAGGGTCGTCTTGCCGGCGCCGACCTCGCCGGCGAGGACGACGACGTCGCCGGGCCGCAGGCGCTGGGCAAGGCGGGCGCCGAGCGCTTCGGTCTCGGCCGCTGACGCAGTCTCGAACCGCTCGCTCGATTTCGTCCGCTCAGCCAAAGAAGCCAAGCTGGTCGGCGGGCGGGGCCTCGGGCGGCGCCTGCTCGGGGGCGGCCTCATCGACCTCCTCGGCGCTCGGCGCGAGGGCGGGCGCCGGCCCGGCCAGCAGGCCCGGGATCGTGGCGAAATCGCCGCGCAGCGTTTCCTTCATCGACGGCGTCCGCAGCGCCGCCGCCGGATGCAGCAGCGGCAGCAGGAAGACGGGCCGGCCGCCGAGCTCGTGCAGCTGCGGCGTGCCGCGGACGCGGGTGATCCCGACCTGGCTGCCGGTCAGCAGCTTGGTGGCGAAGTTGCCCAGCGTGCAGACGACCTTGGGCTCGATCAGCCGCACCTGCTCGAACAGGTAGGGCTCGCAGGCCTGGATCTCGGCTGGCTGGGGGTCGCGGTTGCCGGGCGGGCGCGACTTCAGCACGTTGGCGATGAAGACCTGCTCGCGCGAGAGCCCGATCTCTTCCAGCAGTTGGTTCAGCAGCTGGCCGGCGCGACCGACGAAGGGCAGTCCCTGACGATCCTCGTCGGCGCCCGGCGCCTCGCCGACGAACATCAGCTCGGCGTCGGCGTTGCCGGCGCCGAAGACCGCTTTGGTCCGGGTCTCGTGCAGGGGGCACTTGGTGCACGCCTGGACCTCTTTGAAGAGCTCGACCAACCGCTCGCGACGCTCCTCGGCGGTCGCGCTCACGGCCGCTCCCCCGCCGCTCGGCGCTTGCGCGACTCGGCGATGCGGTCGCTACGAGCCGCCTCGCGCTCGCGCCGGCGCGACTCATCGGAGCGGACCGCCGCCCCGCGCGGCTGGCGCCCCGGCGGCGAGACGCTCGAGAGCAGGCGCCGGCTGCGGCTGGCGCCGCAGCTCGGACAGGCGGCAGCTACGGCATCCGCCGCGACCAGCTCCTCAAAGCGCTCCCCGCACTCCTCGCACTCGAACTCATAGATCGGCATCCGCCCCGCATCGTACGACGCGACGCGGGCCTCCACGGTCTGCCGAGCTGGTTTACGCGCAACCCCCCCGGATGTCCGGAAAACGGGGGGTTCTGTCCCCACTGGCCCAGGCGACCCGCTTAGGGTGTCCGCGGTGGCCCATTGGGAATGGGCGATCAGGGACAAAGGACGAGACTTGTACGCCTGCGATCGCTGTGGCAGTCGCTTTCATTCAACGCGTGCCGCGTTCATCGAGTTCTGCCCGCGCTGCCTGCTGCGCGACGACGCGTCCTCGCCACTGAAGTACCGGCCCGACGAGCGGCGACCGGATCGTGAGCCGCCCGACCCGGACGGGGTGACGGAGACGAAGGAGGCGCACCAGTGAGGTTTCGCTTCGGGCATCAGGGCCTGCGGCCCGACGACGACTGGCAGGAGGTCGGGAGCAAGGAGGGCGACTGCGCCGAGGAGGCACTGCGGCGACTACGCGACGAGCGCGAGCTGGAGCCAGGCTGGTACCGGGCCGAAAGCTCGGGCGGGGAAACCGGCGAATTCCTCCTCGACCCCGCCGGCATCACCCGCGTGATGTAGGCGCCGGCGCGCCCCCGCTAGGAGAGCGGCTCCCACTCCCAGGCCTTGGCCGAGGTGAGGCTCTCCTGGTCGAGGTAGCGGTGGAATTCCGCCAGCTCGGCGTCGTCGACTGCGTAGACGTGCTCGGGGCCCGGGAAAGCATGGCCGCGAACCTCGTCGCGGTAGCTGCCGACCGCGTCGACCATCTCCTCGTGGATGTCGGCGTAGCGCTTGACGAACTTCGCCATGTGGCCGGTGGTGATCCCGAGCAGGTCGTGGAAGACGAGCACCTGGCCTGAGGTCGCCGGGCCGGCTCCGATCCCGATCGTCGGCACCTCGACCCGCTCGGCGATCGCCTCGGCGATCGCCGCCGGCACCGCCTCGATCACGACCGCGAAGCAGCCGACCGATTGCAGGGCGAGGACCTCCTCCATCAGCCTGATCGCGTCCTTGGCGGTCTTGCCCTGGGCTTTGTAGCCGCCCAGCGCGGTCGCCGTCTGCGGCGTCAGGCCGACGTGGCCCATCACCGGGATGCCGGCGCGGATGATCGCCCGCGCGCGCTCGACCGAGACCCCCCCCGCCTCCAGCTTGACCGTCTGGCAGCCGGTCTCCTTGATCAGGCGCTGGGCGTTCTGGATCGCCAGCTCGTTGCTCGCCTCGTAGCTGCCCATCGGCATGTCGCCGATCATCAGCGGCGTCTTCAGGCCGCGGCGGACGGCTTTGCCGAGGACGATCATCTCCTCCATCGAGACCAGGTCGGTGCGGGAATAGCCGAGGACGACGTTGGCGGCCGAATCGCCGACGAGGACGAGGTCGGCTCCGACCGCCTCGGCGACCGTCGCCGAGGGGTAGTCGTAGGCGGTGATCATCACGATCGGTTCGCCGTTCTCCTTCATCTCGACCAGCCGCGGCAGGCTCATCGCGACGCGGTCGGCGGCGGGAACGGTGTGGGAGCGGGCTCCAGAGCTCATCACAAATCCTCCTTCTTCTCTCGCGGCGCGAAGAACCAGATATGCACGCTTACTCGTTCCGAAGTCATGACAAAAGCACCTCCGGGTGGTTGTCGACCGCGACAGGTCGGTTCTGGTCGTCGACGTGGACGACAACGGGGGAGTAACGCTCGAGGTCGGCCTCGTCGTAGGCGCCGAACGAGGCGACGATGATCTTGTGGCCGGGCTCGGTCAGGTGGGCGGCGGCGCCGTTGACCTGCATCGTCCGCGAGCCGGGCTCGCCGTCGATCACGTAGGTGACGAAGCGGGAGCCGTTGTCGACGTCCCAGACGTGGACCTGCTCGTTGGTGATCAGGTCGGCCGCGGCCATCAGCTCGGTGTCGATCGTGATGCTGCCGATGTAGTCGACGTCGCAGTCGGTGACCGTGGCGCGATGGATCTTCGACTTCAGCATCTGTCTCTGCAAGGCAGCTTCCTCCGAGTCAGGGTTGGATCAGGACGTTGTCGATCAGCCGCGCGGCGCCGACCTGGGCGGCGACGGCGACGAGGACGGGGCGCTCGCCGAGCGCCTCCACGGGGGTCAGGTCGGCGGCGTCGCGCGCCTCCAGGTAATCGGGCTCGATCCCAACGGCAGCCAGCTCGCGCCGCCCCGCGTCCAGGCCGGCCGAGAGCGAGACGGCGCGAGCTTCGCGCTCGACGGCGGCCAGCGCCCGGGAGAGGGCGACGGCGCGCGCGCGATCGCGAGGTTCGAGGTAGGCGTTGCGGGAGCTCATCGCGAGGCCGTCGGCCTCGCGCACGATCGGCAGCACCTCGACCCGCAGCGGGAAGTCGAGGTCGCGAACCATGCGAAGAATCACCGCCGCCTGCTGGGCGTCCTTCTGGCCGAAATAGGCGACGTCGGGCCCGACCGTGTTGAAGAGCTTGGCGACGACGGTGGTGACACCGCGGAAATGGCCGGCGCCGCGCCGGGCCGGGTCGCCGTCGAGGACCTCGGTGAGGCCGCTAGAGACCTCCACCGCGGTCGCGAAGCCATCGGGGTAGACCTCGTCGACAGGCGGCGCGTAGACGAAATCGGCGCCAGCTTCGGCGGCGAGCCGCAGGTCACGCGCCTCGTCCCGCGGATAGCGCTCTAGGTCCTCCTCGGGCCCGAACTGGGTGGGGTTGACGAAGAGGCTCATTACGACCACGTCGCACTCGGCACGGGCCGCACGGATCAGCGAGAGGTGCCCCTCGTGCAGGTAGCCCATCGTCGGCACGAGGCCGATCGTGCGGCCCTCGCGACGAGCCGGCTCCAGGGCAGAGCGAAGCTCGGCCTTGGCGCGGAAGACGCTCACGGCCTGGACGCTGCGCTGGCTATCGGCAGTCAAGAGATCGGTGCTCATAGGTCCATGCCCAGATCGGGGTCACGGCCAACTCGAAGAACTATACGCCCCCGCGACTCCGATTCCTCGCGGCCGGCCTACTCCGCAGGCGGATATTCGATCTCGCGGATCACCCGCGCCGGGGCCCCGGCCGCGACCGTCCGCGGCGGCAGGTCGCTGGTGACGACCGAATTGGCCCCGATCACGCAGCGCTCGCCGATCGTCACCCCGCTGGCGACGGCGCAGTTGACGCCGAACCAGCAATTGGAGCCGATCGAGACCGGGCCCTTCGAGGTGAACCCCTGCCAGGTGACCGGCAGCTCGGGGTCGTCGTAGCGGTGCTCGGCGTCGCCGACGAAGCAGCCGTTGGCGAACATCACGTGGTCGCCTATCTCGACCCGGTGCTGGGCCGCGATCATCGTGTTGCGGTTGAGGAAGCAGCCCTCGCCGATCGAGATCTCGGCCTCCGGCGCCATCGTCAGCCAGCAGCCGGGCTCGAGCAAGGTGCCGGCGCCGATCCGCAGCCGTCCCTCGTCGAGCGCCTCGAGCAGCTCGCCCTCGACCGGGTGGCGGACGTAGAACCCACCGCGCGCCGCGTGGCCGTCGATCCGCCAGCGCCGCAGCCGGCGGTGGTTGCGCTCGTACCAGCGCCGCTTGCGCCACCACAACCGCCATCCCGTCTGCTCGACCACGCTCCAACCCTAGGTCCCCGCCCGGCCGACGGGCAGGAAAGTCCTCTGTGAGCGGACAAATCGTCCCGTCGGCGGATGTACACTGCCGCGCGTGGCTGATCTTCGTGGTGGGATCGATCTGGGTGGGACCAAGATCCAGACGGTCGTCGTCGACTCCGGCGGCGACGTCAAGGGCGAATCGCGGCGGCCGACGCCGACCAGCGGCGGCCCGGCCGGGGTGGCGAAGGAAATGGCCGCGGCGCTGCAGGAGGCAGCCGAGCAGGCCGGGGTCGAGACCGGCTCGCTGGCGGGCGTCGGGGTCGGCTCGCCCGGCGACGCCGACGAGAAGACCGGCGTCGTCTCCAGTGCCCGCAACCTGCCCGACTGGGAAGGGGCCTTCCCGCTAGCGGAAACCCTGAAGGAGGCGCTGGGGACCGAGGTCCGGGTTGGAAACGACGTCCAGGTTGCGACCGAAGCCGAGTTCCATCTCGGCGCCGGGCGCGAGTTCCAGAGCCTGATCGGGGTCTTCTGGGGGACCGGCGTCGGTGGCGGCCTCGTCCTCGACGGCAAGCCCTGGCTCGGCCGCGGCGCCGCCGGGGAGATCGGCCACATGGTCGTCAAGCGCGGCGGCGCCAAGTGCCCTTGCGGTCGCAAGGGCTGCATGGAGGCCTACGCCGGCCGCTCGGCGATGGAAGCCGAGGCCCGCCGCCAGCACGAAGAGGGCGCCGAGACGGACCTCTTCAAGCTGATGGAGAAGCACGGCAAACCACGGCTGACGAGCGGGATCTGGGAGCGGGCGCTGGACGCCAACGACCACCTCGCCGAGGACCTGATACACCGGGCGATCGAGGCACTCGGCACCGGCATCGCCTCCGCCGTCAACCTGCTCGACCCCGAGGCGGTGATCATCGGCGGCGGCCTCGGCGTCCGCTTCGGCGACCGCTTCATGGAGCCGCTGACGCGGGAGATGAGCAAGCACCTGTTCGTCGACGAACGGCCGCCGGCGGTGCGCGTCGCCACCCTCGGCGACCTCGGCGGCGCAATCGGCGCCTCGCTGCTGGTCTCCTCTTGAGCGACGGCGCCCCGGCGCCCCCGCACGGACGGGTCCTCCACCCCGCGCCCGGCGTCCTCGCCCTATATGACGGCCGCGTCGAGGGATATCGCTTCGCGCCGGAGCCGAACTGGGTCGACGAGGGGGCGATCTCGCTTGGGATCGCCAGCTACGCGATCCTCGACCGCGGCGAGGCGCTGGTCTACGACACCGGCACCTCGGTCGCGCACGGGCGCTGGATCCGGGAGACGGTCGAAGCTGCCGGCGGCGAACGAATCACCGTCCTGCTCAGCCACTGGCACCTCGACCACGTCGCCGGGAACGAGGCCTTCGCCGACTGCGAGATCCTCGCCGAGGCACGAACCGCCGCGCACCTCGCCGCCAACCGCGCGGCGATCGAAGCGGGCGAGGTCGAGGGGCCGCCGCCGATCGCGCCGCTGGTGGGACCGAGCCGGATTCTCGGAGGGGAGGCCGAGCTGACCGTCGGCGAACGCCGCCTGCGGCTGATCCCGGCCGAGATCCACAGCGATGACGCGGTCGTCGTCTGGGAGGAGGCGACGGCGACGCTGTGGGCCGGCGACACGGTCGAGGACACGGTCACCTATGTCGACGAGCCGCAGGCGTTCGAGGCCCACCTGCGCGACCTCGAGCGGCTTGGGTCGCTGGCGCCGCGCCACGTCCTCCCCGCCCACGGCGACCCGGACGTGATCGCCGCCGGCGGCTACGGCCCCGGCCTGCTCACCGCCACCGCCGACTACGTCCGCTTCCTGCAGCGCTGCCGTGAGGAGCCGGCGCTGCGCCAGCTGTCGCTGCGCGAGATCCTCGCCGACGCCCTGGCCGCCAGCGACCTCCGTTACTTCGAGCCGTACGAGACGGTCCACCGCGAGAACGTTGCGAAGGTCCTCGCCGAGAACTAAACGCGGGAAGGTCGACCCCGGAAGCGCTGGCGATATCGACCCCACCAGAGCCTGGTCAATATCACCAGCGCCGGGAGGAGGAAGGGGGTGCTCGCCGCTCTACCTAGACGCGGCCCTCGGCGGCACGCCTCGAACGAGCTACGGCGTCGACGACGACAGCGGCCAGCAGGACGCCGCCGGTGATCATCAGTTTCACCGACGATTCGAGCGCCAGCAGGTTCATCCCGTTGGCGATCGAGCCGATCACGGTGGCGCCAAGCAGCGCCGACCAGACCGAGCCCCGGCCGCCGAAGAGGCTGGTGCCGGCGATCACCGGGGCGGCGATCGATTCAAGCAGCAGGTTGCTGCCGCCGGAGCTCTGGTTGACGGCGAGTAGGCGCGAGGCAGCGAGGATGCCGCCGACCGCCGCCATCGAGGAGCAGAGGGTGAAGGCGATGACGCGGATCTTGGTGACGCCGATGCCGGCGCGCCGGGCCGCCTCGGCACCGCCGCCGACGGCGAAGAGGTGGCGGCCGAAGACCGTGCGGGTGGTGAGCAACTGGAAGCCGACGACGAAGGCGAGAAGGATCAGCACCGCCAGCGGCACGCCGCGATCGGAATTGAAGATCGCGACGGCGGCGATCGTCACCGCCGCCATCAGCCCGATCCGGACCCCGATCAGGGCCACCGGCTCGCTGGTGACCCCGGCCGCAGCCCGTTTTCGGTGCCCGTTGAGGGCGAAGCCGGCGTAGAGGGCGATCACGATCGCGGCCAGGATCCAGCCGACGCTGTCGCTGTAGAAGGTGTTGGCGAGGTCGGTAATCCCGGAATGGCTGAGGTTGACGGTGCCGGTATCGCCGAGCACCTTGAGCAGCGCCCCCTGCCAGACCAGCGAGCCGGCCAGGGTGATGACGAACGAGGGGATCGTGAATTTGGTGAAGAGAGCCCCCTGGACCAGCCCGATCGCCGCCCCGGTCAACACCCCGGCGATGACCGCCGGGATCGCCGGCCAGCCGTGTTTGACGTTCAGCACCGCCATCACCGCCGCGGCGAAGCCGGAGACGGCGCCGACCGAGAGGTCGATCTCGCCGATCAGCAGGACCAGCACGATGCCGACCGCGATCAGCCCGATCGCCGTGATCTGGAGGAAGAGGTTGGTGAGATTGGTCGCGGTGAGGAAGCGATCGTTCTGCGACTGGAAGATGACCCAGATCACGGCGATTGCGAGGATCACCCGCAGCGAGGCGAGGTCGCCCTGGACGAAGCGCCGCATCAGATCGCGCGGCGAGGTGGTTTCGGCCGGAGCATCCTCCGGCGCGGCCGGGTCCGGCGCCGCGAGCCTCATGGCTGCCTCCTCTGTTCGGCGGTGTCGACCGAGGCGCCGGTGATCGCTCCCACGATCTGCTCCTCGCTGGTTTGCTCCGCATCGAAGAGACCGGCTTTGCGGCCGAGGCGGAGGACGAAGATGCGGTCGGCGACCTCGAAGACGTCGACCAGGTTGTGGCTGATGACGATCACCCCGAGGCTGCGCTCGCGCAGGCGTTTGATCAGCGCCAGAACCTGTTTGGTCTGGGCAACGCCGAGCGCCGCGGTCGGCTCGTCGAGCATCACTACCTTTGGCTCGCCGAGCAGCGAGCGGGCGACAGCGACCTGCTGGCGCTGACCGCCGGAGAGGGTGCCGACCTCCGAGCGGACGCTTGGGATCGTCACCGAGAGCTGATCGAGGAGCTCGTGGGAGCGCTGCTCCATCCGCGTCTCGTCGAGAACCATCGCGACCTTGCCGGGGCCGCCGACGACGTTCTCCTGACCGAGGAAGAGGTTGGCGACGACGTCGAGGTTGTCGCAGAGCGCGAGGTCCTGATAGACCGTCGCGATCCCGAGCTCGGTCGCGTCGGCGGGACCGCCGATCGAGACCGGCCGGCCTTCGAAGTAGAACTGGCCGGAATCGATCGAGTTGATCCCTGAGATCGACTTCACCAACGTCGACTTGCCGGCGCCGTTGTCGCCGACGAGGGCGACGACCTCCCCGGCGTTGACGTCGAAGTCGACTCCGTCGAGCGCCTGCACCGGCCCGAAGCTCTTGCTGATCCCCTGCATCGAGAGGACCGAACCGTTCCCGTTCATCTCGCTCCTGTCATCTCGGGGCGGGCGGGCCGCAGCAGACGCGGCCCGCCCTCCTCCGGGTGCTCCTATTCTTCGATCCCCGCTTCTTTACACGCGGCCTTGTAGGGCCCGGTGCAGATTTCGGAGACCGGCCAGAATTCGTCTTTGACGATCGTTTCGTTGATGTTTTCCTTGAACACCGCCTCCGGTTCGAGCAGGACCGAGGGCACGTCTTCGACTTCGTTGTTGGTTTTGCCGTTGACGAGCCCGGCAGGGACTTCTTCGCCTTGGGCAAGCGCGACCGCGAGTTCCGCGGCGGCGTTGGCCTCGGGTTCGATCGCCTTGTAAACGGTCATGTACTGTTCGCCGACGAGGATCCGCTGGATCGCTTCCAGTTCGGCGTCCTGACCGGTGATCGGCTTCGTTTCCGGCTTGATTCCGGCGCCCTTCATTGCCGCGATCGCGCCGCCGGCGGTGCCGTCGTTGGCGGCATAGACGGCCGCGAAGCCGTTGGCGCCAAGCGCCGTAATCGCCTGTTCCATCTCGTTCTGCGCCTGGTCGGGGCTCCAGTCAGGCGTGTCGTATTCCTTGGCGATCTGAACACCTTCTTTTTTGAAGATCTTCTGCGCGCCGGCTTTGAACTGACCCGCATTGGGGTCGGTCGGCGAACCGTTGATCGCCACGATCGGACCTTTCGGGCTGCCTTCTTCTTTCAGCTTTTCCGAGAGGGCTTCCGCCTGGAGTTCGCCGACATGTTCGTTGTCGAACGAGACGTAGTAAGCGATCGGAGAACCGAGGATCAGCCGGTCATAGCTGATCACCGGGATTTCTTCCAGGTTCGCTTTTTCGACCACCGAACCGACCGCGGTGGCGTCGACTGCGTCGAGCACCATCACGTCGACTTCTTCGGTGATCGCGGCTTCACCCTGACTCTGCTGTTCGCTCGTGCTCTGGTTCGCGTTGCTGTAGATGACTTCGCATTCAGGGCACAGTTCTTCGACTTTGGCTTCGAATTCAGGCCGGTCGTGCGCTTCGTAGCGACTCGTCTTGGTCTCGGGCAGGAGCAGGGCTATCTTGCCGCCGCCTCCACCGCCGCCTTCTTCGCCGCCACCGGTGCTTTCGCTGCCGCTACTGCTTCCTCCACCGCCACAGGCGGCGGCGATGACCGAGATCGCCACCAACCCGACTACGGCGATCAGAGTCACTACCAACTTGGATCCCGTCGCTTTCACGATCCCCTCCTCCTGGTCGTTTCACGAGTCCTTATCCACGCAAATCTGACTTATGTCGCAATGATTCCCCGGAGTTACGTATCTCACACATGCAGGACGTTGTCACCCCTCGGGCAGGGTGAGCTTGGCCGAATTGGCCTACCCGTTTCCGCACACTGGGACGCAGCGGCCAGGCAGGCTTAGGCGGCGATCGGCTCGCGCCGCTTGGCGGCACCGCGACCCGACTTGGCCGGCTCGAGCAGCTCGGCGAGGAAACGGCCGGTGTAGGAGCCGGGTACGGCGGCGACTTCCTCGGGGGTGCCGGTGGCGACGATTTCGCCGCCTTCTTCGCCGCCCTCGGGGCCGAGGTCGATCAGCCGGTCGGCGGTCTTGATCACGTCGAGGTTGTGCTCGATCACGACCACCGTGTTGCCGGCGTCGACGAGGCGGCCGAGCACCTCCAGCAACCGGGCGACGTCGGCGAAGTGCAGCCCGGTGGTCGGCTCGTCGAGGATGTAGAGGGTGTCGCCGGTGGCGACTTTGGAGAGCTCGGTCGCCAGCTTGATCCGCTGCGCCTCACCGCCCGACAGCGTCGTCGCCGGTTGGCCGAGGCGGATGTAGTCGAGGCCGACGTCGTGCAACGTGCGCAGGCGGCGGGCGATCTTCGGCACGTTCTCGAAGAACCCGACCGCCTCCTCGACCGACATCTCGAGTACGTCGGCGATGTTCTTGCCCTTGAAGCGGACCTCGAGCGTCTCGCGGTTGTAGCGCTTGCCGTGGCACTGCTCGCAGGGCACGTAGACGTCGGGCAGGAAGTGCATCTCGATCTTGATCTGGCCGTCGCCCTTGCAGACCTCGCAGCGCCCGCCCTTGACGTTGAAGCTGAAGCGACCCGGCTTGTAGCCGCGGGCGCGGGACTCCTGGGTCTGGGTGAAGAGCTGGCGGATGTGGTCGAAGACGCCGGTGTAGGTGGCCGGGTTGGAGCGCGGCGTGCGGCCGATCGGCGACTGGTCGATGTTGATGATCTTGTCGATCTGGGAGAGGCCGTCGATGCCGTCGTGGGCGCCGGGGCGCAGCTTCGCCTGGTGCAGGCGATTGGCGACGGCATGATGAAGGGTCTCGTTGACCAGCGTCGACTTGCCCGAGCCGGAGACGCCGGTGACGCAGCAGAGGACGCCGATCGGGACGGCGACGTCGACGTCCTTGAGGTTGTGTTCGCGGGCGCCGCGGACGACGAGGGCGCCGCGCGGCTCGCGGCGCTCAGGCGGCAGCTCGATCTGGCGCTTGCCGGAGAGGTACTGCCCGGTCAGCGAGGCCGGGTCCTTGGCGACCTGCGCCGGGGTGCCGGCGGCGATCACGTGACCGCCGTGCTCGCCGGCGCCGGGGCCGAGGTCGACCAGGTGGTCGGCGGCGCGCATCGTGCCCTCGTCGTGCTCGACGACGATAACGGTGTTGCCGAGGTCGCGGAGCCGGTCGAGAGTCCCGATCAGCTTCTCGTTGTCGCGCTGGTGGAGGCCGATCGAGGGCTCGTCGAGGACGTACATGACGCCGACCAGATGCGAGCCGATCTGCGTCGCGAGCCGGATCCGCTGCGCCTCCCCGCCCGAGAGCGAGCGCGCCGAGCGCATCAGCGAGAGGTAGCCGATGCCGACGTTGTCGAGGAACGCAAGTCGTTCGGTGATCTCGCGCACGATCAGCCGCGCGATCGCCCGCTCGGTATCGGTCATCTCGAGGGCGTTGATCCACTCGCCGGCGGCTCGCGCGGAAAGCTCGCTGTATTCGGAGATGCTGAGACCGCCGACCTTGACCGCGAGGCTCTCGGGTCGCAGCCGGGCGCCGTGGCAGGCCGGGCAGGGCTGCTCGGCCATGTAGCCCTCGATCCGCTCGCGGTTGGTCTCCGAGTCGGTCTCTTCGTAGCGGCGCTGGAGGTTGTTGACGATCCCCTCGAAACGAACCTGGTAGGAGCGGCGGCGGCCGAAGCGGTTGGTGTAGCTGACCTGGTGGCGTTCGGAGCCGGTGCCGTAGAGGAAGATCTCCTTCTCGTTCTTCTTCAGCTTCGACCAGGGCTTGTCGACGTCGACGTCGTACTCCTCGGCGACCGAGGCGATCAGCCGCTTCCAGTAGGCGGTGATGCCGCGATTCCAGGGCTGCAGGGCGCCCTCGGCCAGCGACAGGGTCGGGTCGGGGACGACCAGCTCGGGGTCGATGACGCGCTGGAAGCCAAGCCCGTGACAGCGGTCGCAGGCGCCGTGCGGTGAGTTGAAGGAGAAGATCCGCGGCTCCAGCTCGGGGATCGAGGTGCCGCAGTTGAGACAGGCGAACTGCTCCGAGAAGAGCAACTTCTCCTGGTCGGAGTCGACGAACTCGACTTCGATCAGGCCGGCGGCGAGCCCGGCCGCGGCCTCGACCGACTCCGAGAGCCGGCGGCGCAGGTCGGTTTTCATCACCAGCCGGTCGACGACGACCGAGATGTCGTGTTTGAACTTCTTGTCGAGGACGATCTCCTCGTCGAGGCGGCGTAGCTCGCCGTTGACCTCGACCCGCGAGTAGCCCTCGAGCCGCATCTGCTCGAGCAATTTCCCGTACTCGCCTTTGCGGCCGCGGACGACCGGGGCCATGACCATGAATTTGGTCCCGTCCTCGATCGTCATCAGCCGGTCGACGATCTGCTCCTGGGTCTGGCCGGTGATCTCCTCGCCGCACTCGGGGCAGTGCGGAACGCCGATCCGCGCCCAGAGCAGGCGCAGGTAGTCGTAGATCTCGGTCACCGTGCCGACCGTCGAGCGCGGGTTGCGCGAAGTCGTCTTCTGGTCGATCGAGATCGCCGGCGAGAGCCCCTCGATCGAGTCGACGTCGGGCTTCTCCATCAGGCCGAGGAATTGCCGTGCATAGGACGACAGCGACTCCACATACCGCCGCTGCCCCTCGGCGTAGATCGTGTCGAAGGCAAGGCTCGACTTGCCCGAGCCCGAGAGCCCGGTGATCACGATCAGCGCGTCGCGAGGCAGCTCGAGGTCGACGTCCTTGAGGTTGTGCTCACGGGCACCCGAGATAACGATTCGGTCGGAGGCAGCCACCACGCTCGATACTACATAGGCGAACAGATGTTCCCCCGGGAAGAACCCTGGCCGAGAACGCACTTAGAACCGCTATGCGGGAAGAAATGCGTTTCCACGGGGCCCTCGCCGAGCTGGCGGAGCGGCAGTATGGCGTGGTTTCGGCTGCGCAGCTAGGGGAGCTCGGCTTCTCCCGGGCCGCGATCAGCCGCATGGCTCAAGCCGGGCGCCTCCACCGGCTCCATCGCGGCGTGTACGCGGTCGGGCATCGGGCCGTGCCACCCCGCGGGCGCTGCTTCGGCGCGGTCCTCGCCTGCGGCGAAGGCGCCGTCCTCAGTCACAGCGCCGCCGCCTGGCTGTGGGGTCTGGCGCCGAAGCTGCCGAAGCTCGTCGACGTGACGGTCCCAAGCCACGGGCAGCGGCGCCTTGGAATCTCCCTCCACCACTCCACCACCCTGGCCGGCCCGGAATACGGAGAGCTGGCGCGCATTCCGATCACCTCTTGGCCAAGGACGTTGCTCGACGTCGCCGCCACCCGCTCCAGTTGGGACCTGAACGACGCGGTCGAACGGGCCGAGCGACGCGGGATCCTCGACCTGGGCGCCGTCGACGCGCTGTTGCGCCGCCGCCGCGGCGACCGCGGCGTCGCACGACTGCGGCTGGCGCTCGACATCTACCGTGCACCCGCCTTCTCCCGGGCGCGCTCGGAGCGGCTCTTCTTAGCGATGGTCACGGATGCAGGGCTTCCCCGCCCGTCGATCAACACCTGGGTCGACAAGTTCGAGATCGACGCCTACTGGGAGGCGGAGCGGTTCGCGGTCGAAGTCGACGGCTGGGAGGCACACCGAACGCGGAGGGCATTCGAGGACGATCACCTCCGCTGGGAGGAAATGAAGCTAGCCGGAATCGAGGTGGTTCCGATCTCTGCCCGCCGCGTAGAACAACACCCCGCTGAGGTCGGCCGCCACCTCCGAACCTTGCTCGAGCGCCGCCGCGCCGACCGCTGAAAACGCACTTTCGCTCGCCTCGCCAATTGAGAACGCGTTTCCTGCCGCTATGCGGGAGGAAACGCGTTCTCGGCGGGTGGGTTGGGCTAGGCGCGCGTGGGCTCGGGGGTTGGGGCGTGGGGCTCGACCCGCGGCAGCCAGCCGAGGCTGCGGGGCAGGTACCAGTTGCGCTCGCCGAGCAGCTTCATCGCGGCGGGTAGGAGGATCGCTCGGACCAGCGTCGCGTCGATCAGGATCGCGACGGCGAGGCCGACGCCCATCTCCTTCATGTCGAGGATGGTGAGGGTGGCGAAGACGGAGAAAACCGCCACCATCACGATCGCCGCGCTGGTCACCGTGCCGGCGGTGGCGACGATCCCGCGCTGAACCGCTTCGTCGCTGCTCATCCCCCGGTCGACGCCCTCGCGGATCCGGCTCAGGATCAGCACGTGGTAGTCCATCGAGAGCCCGAAGAGGATCACGAAGAGGAACAGCGGCAACCAGGAGCTGACGCCTCCGTTGGAGTGGAAGCCGAGCAGCGATTCGCCCAGCCCTTCCTGGAAGACCAGCACCAGCACCCCGTAGGCGGCGCCGACGGAGAGCAGGTTGAGCACGATCGCCTTGATCGGGACGACGATCGAGCGGAAGGTGACCAGCATCAGCAGGAAGGCGAGACCGAGGACGAAGGCGAAGACCAGCGGCAGCCTTTCGGCCAGCAGGTCGTTGAAGTCCTTCGACTGGGCGGCGTCGCCGGTGACGTTGACTTCGGCTCCAGGTACCCCGGCGAAGGCGGTCGGCACGAGGTCCTCGCGCACGACTTCCATTGCCTGCGTCGCTTCGGCGTCGCTGCTGCTGCCGACGGTTGGGATTTCGACCGCGGCCACGGTCCCGGCAGGGTTCGTGTCGACGCTGACCTTGCCGGCCACCACCGGATTCGCTTCCGCTGCGCGGGTCAGGTCGGCGATCGCCGCCGCGGTCGGCCCCGATTCGACGTCCTTGGCCTCGACCACCACCGTCGCCCCGGCGGCTTCGCCGGGGAAGGCGGCGGTGACGCGGTCATACGTCTTGACCACCGGGATGTCTCGGGGCAGATCCGTGGCGCCGCTGTTGACCGTGTGCATGCTGAGCGCCGGGATCGCCAGCGCCAGCAGGACTGAGGTGGCGCCGACCACGGAGACGACCGGATGGCGCATCGTCCAGCCGACGATCCCGGCCCAGGCCGAGCGACCCTCGCGGCGGCGGCGCAGGCGGGCGAGGAACGGGATCCGGCCCTTCTCGACCCGGTCGCCGAGCTTCGAGAGCACCGCCGGCAGCACCGTCAGCGAGGCAAACATCGCCACCGCGACAACGGTCATCGTCGCCACCGCGAACGAGGTGAAGGTCGGGTCGCCGCTGAGCAGCATCCCCGCCATCGCGACGATCACGGTCAGCCCGGAGACGAGCACGGCCCGCCCCGAGGTCGCGGCCGCAGCCTGCAAGGAGGCCTCGGCGCTGCGCCCCGCCCGCCGCTCTTCGCGCTCGCGGCGCAGGTAGAACAGCGAGTAGTCGACGCCGACGGCGAGACCGACGAGGACGACGACGGCGGAGACGTTCTGGTCCATCGGCACCAGCTGGCTCGGCAACGCCAGCAGACCGAGGGTCGCGATCACCGCCGAGAAGCCGATCAGCAGCGGCACCAGCGCCGCGACCAGCGCGCCAAAGGCGAGCAGGAGGATGATCAGCGTGATCGGCAGCGAGGTCGTCTCGGCCTTGCTCAAGTCTTCTTCGAAGACGGCGCCGATCGCCTTGCTGGCGCTGGCGGAGCCGAACTGTTCGATCCGGAGGTCGGGGTGGGCGCGCTGCGCCGCCGCGGTCGCGGCGAGGCTGGCGTCGACCCTCGCTTCGGCCTGCTCCTTGTCGCCGGGGATCTGGAATTCGATCAGCGCCGAGTGGCCGTCGGCGGAGACCTGACCGCCGCCGCCGGCGGGCGAGCTGACTTCGGTCACCGAGCGGACGCCTTCGAGGCGGCGGGTCGTGTCGGCGACCGCCGCCTCGAATGCGGGGTCGCCTGCCTCCAGGCCCTTGCCTTGGACGATGACGACCTCGCTGTTGGGGTTCAGCTTCGCCTTTTCGAGCGTGACCTCGGCCTTGCCGGACTCGCCGGATACGGCTTCGGCGTCGGTCAGTTCGCGCTGGCCGACGGCGCCGCCGACGAATACGGAGAGCACGACGAAGGCAAGCCAGCCGAAGATGGCGAGCCTGCGGTGGGTCGCACTCCAGCGTGCGGCGCGGGCGGCGATGTTGGTCTTGCGGTTCATCGGTGCTCCTCTCTGACTGGGTTGGGATGAGACCAGTCGAGATTCACACCGCACGGGCCCCATTCCAATGCGGTTGACAGGCGTCTTGGGCCGCGGCCTCCCCCCGCCCCATGGTGCGGCTAGCCCTACCTCTGCAGAGCTCGACTAGAGGGCGGCGGCGAGCTTGCGGCGGTAGTCGCGGGCGCCGGGGTCGCCCGGGTCGACGTCGCTGAGGATGCCGACGAAGGCCTGGCGCAGGAGGTCGCGGGCGTCGGCCGGCGCCTCGCCGTTGCTGCCGAGGGCGGCGAGCTCGTCGAGCAGGCCGTCGAGGGCGGCGTCGCGCTCGCCGCGGTCGAGGGCGGCGAAGGCGTCGGCGCCGATCCCAGCCTGGGC
This sequence comes from Solirubrobacterales bacterium, assembly GCA_035542315.1. GTDB lineage: Bacteria > Actinomycetota > Thermoleophilia > Solirubrobacterales > 70-9 > VAYN01. The sequence continues at coordinate 35,719 of DATKLT010000018.1, forward strand.
GAGCCGCACCCGGGCGGCGACTCCCTGGGCGGCGAAGTCCTCGGGGTGACCCTCGACCGCCGCCAACGCATCGTCCTCGGCACCGCGCGCCAGCCGCGCCCTGCCGAGGGCGACGGCGACGTCGGCGCGGCGCGGGTCCAGTTCGGCCGCCTCGCGCAGCGACAGCTCGTCGCCGGCGGCGAACAGCTCATCGACCCTGGAGGGCAGCAGCGCGTCGAAGAACGCCTCGACTTTGGCCGGCGGCACGGCGCCGACGAACTCGTCGACGATCTTGCCGTCGCGGAACGCCTTCACCGCCGGGATTCCCTGCACGCCGAAGCGTGCGGAGAGCGCCTGGTTAGAGTCGACGTCGACCTTGGCCAGCAGCACGCGCCCGCCGCGGCTCGCCTCGGCCGCTTCCAGCGCCGGGCTCAACTGCCGGCAGGGGCCGCACCACTCGGCCCAGAAGTCGACCACCACCGGCGTCTCCTTCGAGAGCTCGACGACGTCGCGGTCGAACGTCGCTTCGGTCACGTCAAGAGCCATGGCGGAAGCTTAAAGAGGCCGCGGCGCCGGTACCCAGGTGTTCTTGCCAACGGCGGCGCGCGGCGTTAGGTTCGTCGGTGGGCAGGGTCTACAGAGGAGGAGACGATGTCGAACGTGGATACCGCCCGAGCCGCCTACGACGCCTTCGGGCGCGGCGACCTGGCAGCACTGGGCGAGTGGCTGGCCGAGGACTCGGTCTGGATCACCTCCGACGAGCTGCCGCTCGGGGGCCGCGTCGAAGGCCGCGACCAGATCCTCGCCAACTTCGCCCAGATCCCCAACTACTGGACGTCGTTCAGCGTCGACCCCGAGGAGTTCATCGACGCCGGCGACTACGTAATCGTGCGCGGGACCCAGAGCGCCGGCAACGACAAAGGCAGCTTCACCGCGCCCTACGTGCACGTGATCGAGTACGGGGGCGACGGCAAGGCGGTACTCGGCGAATTCGTCGGCGACAGCGCGAAGGCGGCGAAGCTGCTGGATAGTTGAGCGTCACCGCGGGCTCCTGACCAAGCAGTTCAAGGACGCAGGGAGCGCGGTGTGCTCTGCACACAAGCGACCGAGGACGCCGAAATGCGCCGGTCAGGTGCCCGCGGCCGTCATCCCGTCCAAATCCCGGCGCAGTTCCCGCAGCTCGTCGCGGATCCTTGCTGCCTCCTCGAAGCGGAGGTCGTCGGCCGCCGCCAGCATCTCCTCCTCGAGGGCGACGATCGTCTTCTCGAGCTCGGCCGGGTCGGCGAAGTCATCGCCGCGACGGCGGCGGCGCTTGGCGGGGGCGCGGTCCTCCATGGCGAGGAACGCCGTCATCTCGGAGATGCCTTTGCGGACGGTCGAGGGAGTGATCCCGTGCTCCTCGTTGTAGGCGAGCTGGATCTCGCGACGGCGGTCGGTCTCGCGGATCGCGGCACGCATCGCGTCGGTCTCCTTGTCGGCGTACATCAGGACGCGGCCGTTGACGTTGCGCGCCGCGCGGCCGATCGTCTGCACCAGGCTGGTCTCGCCGCGCAGGAAGCCCTCCTTGTCGGCGTCGAGGATCGCGACCAGGGAGACCTCGGGCAGATCGAGCCCCTCGCGCAGGAGGTTGACGCCGACCAGCACGTCGTACTCGCCGAGGCGCAGGTCGCGGACGATCTGGATTCGTTCGAGGGTGTCGATCTCCGAGTGCAGATAACGCACCTTGACCCCGTACTCGAGCAGGTAGGCGGTCAGGTCCTCGGCCATCTTCTTGGTCAACGTCGTCACCAGCACTCGCTCGCCGGACTCGGCGACGCGGCGCGCCTCGTTCATCAAGTCGTCGATCTGGTTCCGGGTCTCGCGCACCTCGATCTCGGGGTCGACGATCCCGGTCGGGCGCACGATCTGCTCGAGGATCCGGGTCGACTCGGCTTTCTCGAACAGCCCCGGCGTCGCCGAGACCATCACCAGCTGCTGCACCCGCTCGAGGAACTCGTCGAACTTGAGCGGCCGGTTGTCGATCGCCGATGGCAGCCGAAAGCCGAAGTCGACCAGCGTCTGCTTACGCGAGCGGTCCCCCTCGTACATGCCGCCGATCTGCGGGATCGTTTGATGGGACTCGTCAACGAAGACGACGAAGTCGTCGGGGAAGTAGTCGATCAGGGTGTGCGGCGGGGTCCCGGGCTCGCGGCCGTCGAGGATCCGCGAGTAGTTCTCGATCCCCGAGGTGAAGCCGAGCTCCTTCAGCATCTCGATGTCGTAGGCGGTGCGCTGGCGCAGCCGGTGCGCCTCGAGCTGCTTGCCTTCGCCCTCGAGCTCGGCGGTGCGCGATTCGAGTTCGGCCTTGATCTCTTCGACCGCCCGCTCCAGGGTCTCGTCGCGGGTCACGTAGTGCGAGGCCGGCCAGACCGAGACGTGGTCGATCTCGTCGAGGATTTCGCCGGTCAGCGGGTCGAAGTGCTGGACCTGCTCGATCTCGTCGCCGAAGAGAGCGATCCGGTAAGCCGACTCGGCGTAGGAGGGCATGATCTCCAGCACCTCGCCGCGGACGCGGAAGGCGCCGCGGCCGAGCACCGAGTCGTTGCGCTGGTATTGCATTTTCACCAGCTTGCGCAGGACCTCGTCGCGGTCGATCGACTTGCCGACCTGGAAGAGCTGCATTTTTTCGTTGTAGACCTGGGGCGAGCCGATCCCGTAGATGCAGGAGACCGAGGCGACGATGATCACGTCGCGGCGGGCGAAGAGCGACGCGGTGGCGGCGTGGCGGAGGCGGTCGATCTCGTCGTTGATCGAGCTGTCCTTCTCGATATAGAGGTCCTGGGCGGGAACGTAGGCCTCGGGCTGGTAGTAGTCGTAATAGGAGACGAAGTACTCGACCGAGTTTTCGGGGAAGAACTCGCGGAACTCGTTGCAGAGCTGCGCGGCGAGCGTCTTGTTGTGGGCGATGACGAGCGCCGGCCGCTGCACCTCGGCAATCGTCGCCGCCATCGTGAAGGTCTTGCCGGTGCCGGTCGCCCCGAGCAGCGTCTGGAACCGCTCGCCGCCGCGCAACCCCTCGGCCAGCCCAGCGATCGCCTTCGGCTGGTCCGCCGTCGGCGTGTAGGCCGGGTTCAGCTTGAAATCGGGCACCGGACGACTCTAGCTGGCAGACTGGCCGAGCCAAATGAACCGCTCGCGTACCGCATTGGCCGCCTTCTTCGGCGCGGCCGGAATCAACCACTTCGTCAACCCGCGCTTCTACGAGGCGATCGTGCCGCCGCCCCTGGCCGCGTGGCGCAACGAGATCAACGCGGTCTCGGGGGTCGCCGAGATCGCTGGGGCGGTCGCCGTCCTCCACCCCGCCAGCCGCAGGGGCGGCCGCTGGTGGCTGCTGGCACTGCTGGTCGCGGTCTTCCCCGCCAACGTCCACATGGCGGTCAACCCCGAGCAGGTGAAGGGGCTGGACCTGCGCCGGATCCCGCGCTGGGCGCTCTGGGCGCGACTGCCGCTGCAGCCCCTCTGCATGCTCTGGGTCTGGCGCGCCACTCGCCGCTGAGCCCGCGACCAAGCGCGAGGCGTGTAGACCTGGGCGACGAAAGGAATCCTCGATCGGTTGCCTGGCGGCTAGCTGCGTCTACGGCAGGAACTGTTCGAGCAGATCGCCGGCCGGACCGAGGAAGCTTTCTGCTTCGCCGAGGAAGGATTTGGCGCCCTTGACGATTTCGATCGCCTGGTCGAGCGGGACGTCTTCGACGAAGCCGCGCAGCGGGCCGGCGACGATCGAGGGCAGCGCCCCGGCTTCTTCGGCGTCGTCGACGGCGCGGACGAGGCCGGCGCGGATCGCTTCGGCGAGCTTTTCATCGTCGATCCCGTAGCGCTTGGCGAAGCGTTCGCGCGACTGCTTGGTGGCGAGGGCGCGAGCCAGGGTCTCACGGCTGACCCCGAGCTTGCAGGCGGCGCCGTCGAGGGCGGAGATCGTGAACTGGTTGGCGATCTGGCCGAGATTCTGCGGGTTGCTCCAAGCCCGGTGCTTACAGGGGTTCTGGGTCTTCTCCGGCGTGTAGGAGGAGCCGCCGGCGGCGAGGTAGACCCCGACCAGGGCGAGCGCCGCGACGACGGCGCCGCCGACCAGGATCTGACTCCGGTTCACAGATCGACCCTCCTCGAGAGCCCGATCGGGATCAGCGCCAGCAGCCCGATCAGCGCCGCCAGGGCGAAGGAGCTGGCGAAGGCGTGGGTGGCGCCACGGTCGAGCTGGTCCTGCAGTTCGGAGCGAAGCTGCTCGGTTTCGGCGCGTTCGGTCGGGTCGTCGGGCAGCGGCTCGAAGGCGGGGCCGATCGTCGGCACCTTGCCGGTCTCTTCGTCGAGTCGTTCGGAGACCTTCTTCGCCAGGCTCAGCTTCAGCAACGGCTGCACCGGCGAGTCGAGGATCACCGCGGTGCCGGCATTGATCGCGTCGGTCCGTTGATTTTCGATTTCATGGGTGAAGATCGGGGTGAGGACAAGCAGCCCGAGGCAGACGCCGGCGTGGCGGGCGGAGATCGTCCAGCCGCCGTGAATCGCCTGCGGGGCGCGGCCGCCGAGCGCGGTCTCGGTCAACGCCGAGAGAACCAACGAGAGCCCGAGTCCGACCAGGACCTGCGGCGGCACGGTCAGCGCCACCTCGGCGCTGGGCAGCAGTGCGAGGCCGCCGAGGCCGCCGGAGACGAGGATCGCGCCGGCCGCAGCGCGCGCCTTCGCCGAGGGCACGAGGCCGCCGAGGCGGCTGCCGAGCAGCGCCGCCAGCGGCATCACGGTGACGACGATCGCGGCGCCGATCGGCGACAGCCGCCAGCCTTCGATCAGGAGCAGAACGAGGAGGAAGAGCGCCGCCGCGATCGCCGCCGAAACCATCGCCAGGGCGACGTTCGCCCAGAGGTGCGGCCGCCCGGTGCGGCGCAGCTCGGGCTCGATCACCCCGGTCGCCATCTCGTGCTTGGCGACGGCGAGGATCGGCACCGCCGCGGCCAGCGCCACCGGCACCTGGACGAGGAAGATCGACTGCCAGGAGACGAGCTCGGTGAGCAGGCCGCCGAGCGCCGGCCCCAGCGCCGCCCCGGTCGCCCCCGCGCTCGCCCAGACGACCGCCGCGCGGCGCTCGGAGCCGACCGTCGCCGGCAGCAGCTCGAGCGCCGCGGTGACCGCGACGGCTCCGCCGAGAGCCTGCACGCAGCGGGCGACGATCAGGGTTGAGAGGTGGTCGGACAAACCGCAGGCGAGCCCGGCGCCGGCGAAGACGGCGAGACCCACCGCCGCAGCCCGTCCGGGGCCGACGCGACGTGCCAGGAATGCCGCCGGCACCGCCGTCAGCGCCATCACCAGGTTGAACGAGATCAGGACCCAGGTCGCGCCAGCGACGCTGGTGTCGAGTTCGCGGTAGATCTCGGGCAGCGCCAGGACGACGATCGAGGAGTCGGCGAGGACGACGCCGACGGCGACCGCGAGGGCGGTAACCCGGGGTCGGGGTGCGCCGCTCAGTAGCCCAGCTCCTTGGCGTACTTCTGCCGGTAGGCCTTCTGCTTGTCGAGCACCTCTTCGACGTAGGCGCGCGTTTCCGGGAAGGGGATCTCGCTGACGGTGAGCTGGCTGCCGCCCCACTTGTCGGCGTTGCCGGGTCCGGCGTTGTAGGCGGCGAGCGCCGCCGCCTCGTCGCCGTCGTAGCGTTCCAGCAGTTCCTTGAGCAGGAAGGTGCCGTAGCGGATGTTGAGTTCGGGGTCGGAGAGGTCGCTGAGCTTGAAGCTGGTGCCACCGCTCTGCTTCTCGATGAATTCCGCCGCTTCCGGGGTGATCTGCATCAGGCCACGGGCGCCGGCGCTCGATTCCTGGTCGACGAACTTCGACTCCGCGTAGATCACGGCGGCGATCAGCGCCGCGTCGACTCCCTTTTCCTGTGACTGCTGACGAATGATGTCCTCGTGGCGGAGCGGCAGGGTCAGCTCCTGTATCGCCTTGTCGAAGGCACCGCTGGCGACGAGGATCCCGACCGCGAGCCCGAGCAGCGCCGCGGCGCCGCCGAAGCCCAGCCAGCGCCGGCGCCGAGCGGCCGCCCTCCGCTTCCTCATTCGCGCAGCTTTTCGAGCAGGGCGGACAGCGAGCGTTCGAGGTCCTCGACGGTGCCGTCGTTGGCGACGACATGGGCGGCGCGCGCGGCCTTCTCCTCCTGCGGCAGCTGGCGCGCCTCGCGCTCGTCGACGAGGGTGTGGCCGCGCGCCTCGGCGCGGGCGCGGCGCACCTCGTCGCCGCTGACGATCGCAACCGTCGTGTGGAAGACCTGATCGCGGCCGGCCTCGAACAGCAGCGGCACCTCGACCACCGCCACCTCGGTGCCCGCCGGCAGCGAGGCGAGCCAGGCGGCGGTGCGCTCCCCGACCAGCGGGTGGATCTGCTGCTCGAGCCAGATCAGCTGCTCGGGGTCAGCGAAGACGATCGAGCCGATCTTGGCCCGGTCGACCTCTCCCCCCGGAGCCACCTCCGCGCCCCAGCGCTCGACCAGGCGCCCGATCAGCGGTTCGGATTCGAGCAGCTCGTGAACGACCGCGTCGCTGGAGAGAGTCGCGGCACCGAGCCGCTCGAAGGCAGCCAACGCCTCGGACTTACCGGCCGCGATGCCGCCGGTGAGACCGATCGTCAGCGGCATCGAAACCTACGAGTCGGTCGGTTCCTCGGACTCGCCCGGCGCCTCAGGCTCAGCGGCCTCGGGCTCTACAGCCGGCTCCGCCTCAGCCTCTGCGGCCTCGGGCTCAGCCTCAACGGCCGGAACCTCAGCCTCAGCGCTCACGTCCCCATCGACGGCAGCATCCTCAGCCAGCTCGGCCTCGTCAACGGCAGCTTCAGGAGCAGCTTCCTCCGCCGGCACCTCGGACTCAAACGCCTCTGCGGCAGGTGGCGCGGATGAGGGCTCTTCGCCCGCAGCTTGCGAGGACGAAGAGTCCTCATCGGCGACAGGACCCGCCGCCTCGGCGGTCGATCCCTCGGCAGCAGCGATCTGCGCTCCGAGGTCCTGCATCGGCATGTTCTGCCCCTCGACCCGCTTGATGCTCAGCGAGAGCCGCCTACGCTCTTCGTCGATCTCGAGGATCTTGACATTGAGCTTGGCGCCCGGCTCGACCACTTCGCTCGGGTTCTCGACGTGGTGGTCGGCAAGCTCGGAAATGTGGACCAGGCCCTCGACCCCGGGCAGGATTTCGACGAAGGCGCCGAAGGCGACGACCTTGGTCACCGTGCCCTCGAGCACGTCGCCGGGGCGGTGGGTGCTGATCACCCGCTGCCACGGGTCCTCCTGGGTCTGCTTCAGACCGAGCGAGATGCGCTGGCGGTCG
>DATKLT010000019.1:0-38609 GCA_035542315.1 Solirubrobacterales bacterium
AAGACGGCGATCGCGATCGACACGATCATCAACAACAAGGACAAGGACCTGATCTGCATCTACGTCGCGATCGGGCAGCGGATGTCCACCGTCGTCCAGCTCAAAGAGACGCTGGAGGAAAACGGGGCGATGGAGAACACGATCATCGTCGCCGCCCCGGCCGACGAGGCGGCTCCGATCAAGTACATCGCCCCCTACGCCGGCTGCGCGATGGGCGAGCACTTCCTCTACAACGGCAAAGCCGCGCTCTGCGTCTACGACGACCTCACCAAGCACGCCTCGGCGTATCGCCAGATGTCACTCTTGCTGCGGCGCCCGCCTGGTCGCGAGGCCTACCCGGGCGACGTCTTCTACCTGCACTCGCGGCTGCTCGAGCGGGCGGTGAAACTGAACGACGAGCTCGGCGGCGGCTCGCTGACGGCGCTGCCGATCATCGAGACCCAGGCCTCCGACGTCTCCGCCTACATCCCGACCAACGTGATCTCGATCACCGACGGTCAGATCTTCCTCGAGTCCGACCTCTTCTTCTCCGGCGTGCGGCCGGCGATCAACGTCGGCATCTCGGTCTCGCGGGTGGGCGGCAACGCGCAGACGAAGGCGATGAAGAAGGTCGCCGGAAAACTGCGCCTCGACCTCTCCCAGTACCGCGACCTCGAGGCCTTCGCCCAGTTCGGCTCCGAGCTCGACGCGGAGACGCAGAAAGCGCTGACCCGCGGCGAACGGCTGGTCGAGCTGCTCAAACAGAAAGAGCGCGAGCCGCTCAGCGTCGGCGACCAGGTCGCCTCGATCTACTCGGGCACCGGCGGCTACCTCGACCGGATCAAAGTCGAGCGCGTCGGCGAGTTCCTCGCCGACCTGCGGGTCCGCCTGCATAGCGAGAAGGCCGACCTGCTGGCGCGGATCGAAGACAGCGGCAAGCTCGAGGACGCTGACGAGGAGGAGCTGGGCAAGGCGATCGCCGACTTCGTCGACGACTTCGGTGCCGATTTCGATGAGCACGGCGACCCGGTCGAGGCCGGCGAGTCCGATCGCGTCAAGTCGAAAGAGGAGCGCGAGGCCCCGGCCCGCACCACTGACGCCGGGGATTCCGAGGACGCCAAGGAGGCGACGCCGGCCTGACCCGCGCCGCGCGCTGAACCATGGCCAGCCAGAAGGAAGTCAAGAGTCGCATTGCGTCGATCAAGAACATCAACAAGATCACGCGGGCGATGGAGATGGTCGCCGCGGCGCGCCTGCGCCGGGCCGAAATGCGGATCGAAGACCTGCGCCCCTACGCGGAGGGGATGCGCAAGCTGACCCGGACCGCGGCCGAGCACGCCGGCGGCATCCCGCGGGTGCCGGTGATGGTCGAGCGCGAGAACGTCAAACGGGTCGGGATCGTCCTCGTCACCGGCGACCGCGGCCTGGCCGGGGCCTTCAACTCGAACATCATCCGCGAAGGGATGCGGATGGCGGCCAAAGTCCGCGAGGAGGGCGCCGAGCCGTCCTTCGCCGTCGTCGGCAAGAAGGGGGTCTCGGCGCTGACCTTCCGCAAGCAAGAGGTCAGCGGCGCCTACACCGGCTTCACCGACCGCCCTGCGTTCTCCGATGCCCGCGAGATCGGCGAGGAGATGACCGCGCGCTACGTCGACGAGGACCTCGACCGGGTCGAACTGATCTACAACCGCTTCGTCTCGCCGCTGACCCAGCACGTCTGGCGCCAGACGCTGCTGCCGCTGCAGCAGGCCGACGTCACCGGCACCGGCGCCGAGGAGGAGATGGCCGGCGAAGAAGAGGAAACCGAGGCGGAGAAGGCGCAGAGCAAATCGGAGTGGGGCTACGAGCCCGACCCCGAGGAGCTGCTCGGCCGCCTGATCCCCGAGTACGTGACGATCTCCGTCTACCGGGCGCTGCTGGAGTCCGCCGCCTCCGAGCTGGGGGCGCGGATGACCGCGATGCGCAGCGCGGCCGAAAACGCGGAAACGATCATGGACGATTTGACGCTGGAAATGAACCGGGTCCGCCAGGCCGAAATCACGCAGGAGATCCTCGAGGTCGTCGGCGGCGCCGAGGCGCTTGGGTAGCGGCGAAAACTTAGGAACACGGAAAAGGAAGTCATGGCTGAGAGCAACGGAAGCACCGCAAGCAACGTGGGTCGCGTCGAGCAGGTGACCGGCGTCGTCATCGACGCCGTCTTCTCCGACAAGCTGCCCGAGATCTACTCGGCGGTCAACATCGAGACCGCCGGCGACGGCGACGGCGAACCGACGGTCCTCGTCTGCGAGGTGCAGCAGCACCTCGGCGACGACCGCGTGCGGGCGGTGGCGATGGACGCGACCGACGGCATCCAGCGTGGCGACAAGGTGGTCGACACCGGCGGCCCGATCACGGTCCCGGTCGGCGACGTCACCCTCGGCCGCATCTTCAACCTGCTCGGCGACCCGATCGACAACGGTGCCGAGATCCCCGAGGGCGAGCGCTGGCCGATCCACCGCCCGGCGCCGAAGGCCTCCGACCTGACCCCGACCCAGGAGATCCTGGAGACCGGGATCAAGGTCATCGACCTGCTCGCCCCCTACGCCAAAGGCGGCAAGGTCGGGCTCTTCGGCGGCGCCGGCGTCGGCAAGACCGTGCTGATCCAGGAGCTGATCCGCAACATCGCCGAGGAGCACTCCGGCCTCTCCGCCTTCGTCGGCGTCGGTGAGCGCTCGCGCGAGGGCAACGACCTCTGGCTCGAGATGAAAGAGTCGGGCGTGATCGACAAGACGATGCTCGTCTTCGGTCAGATGAACGAGCCGCCCGGCGCCCGCCTCCGCGTCGCCCTCTCCGGGCTGACGATGGCCGAGTACTACCGCGAGCAGGGCGGCCAGGACGTGCTGCTCTTCATCGACAACATCTTCCGCTTCGTCCAGGCGGGCTCCGAGGTCTCGGCGCTGCTCGGGCGGATGCCCTCTGCCGTCGGCTACCAGCCGACGCTGGAGACCGAGATGGGCGGCCTGCAGGAGCGGATCACCTCGACCGACCGCGGCTCGGTCACCTCGATCCAGGCCGTCTACGTGCCGGCCGACGACTACACCGACCCGGCTCCGGCTTCCGTGTTCGCCCACCTCAACGCGACCACCGCGCTCTCGCGGGCGATCTCCGAGAAAGGCATCTACCCGGCGGTCGACCCGCTCGACTCGACCTCGACGATCCTCAAGCCCGACGTCGTCGGCGAGGAGCACTACCGGACCGCGACCGACGTCCAGGAGGTGCTGCAGCGCTACAAGGAGCTGCAGGACATCATCGCCATCCTCGGCATCGACGAGCTCTCCGACGAGGACCGCCAGACGGTCTCCCGCGCGCGCAAGATCGAGCGCTTCCTCTCGCAGCCGTTCTTCGTCGCCGAACAGTTCACCGGCCGCTCCGGCGAGTACGTGCCGGTCGCCGACACGGTGCGCGGCTTCCGCGAGATCCTCGACGGCGAGCACGACGACCTCTCAGAGGGCGCCTTCTACATGCAGGGCTCGATCGACCAGGTCACCGAGAACGCCAAGGCCGCGGCCTAGCGCGAAGGATCCGAAGCGATGGCCGCCGAGCACAACATCGACGTCGAGGTCCTCACCCCCGAGGGCGAGGTCTTCGCCGGCGAAGCGCGCCAGGTCTCGACCCGCACCGAGGTCGGCGAAATCGGCATCCTCGCCAACCACACGCCGCTGCTGGCAGCGCTGCGGCCGACCGAGCTGCGGCTGAAGATCTCCGACACCGAGACGCGCCGCTGGGCCCAGGCCCACGGCTGGCTGCAGGTCTACGGCAACCGCGCCCGCCTCCTGATCGAGGAGGCGATCCCGCCGGACGACCTCGACGCCGGTGCGCTGAAAGAACAGTTGGCAGATGCCGAGAGACGGCTGGGCGAGAGCGAGGAAGGGACGGCCGAGCACGCTCGGGCCGAAAAAGACCGCGATCGGGCTGAGGCGTTCCTGTCTCTCGCCGGCTGAGGTTTTGCGTGAGAGGGGTCGGTACCCCTCCGAGTGAATTCAGTCGCGCGCCCTTCGGGCGACGCTCCAAGAGATGCTGCGCGCCTATGGCGCGCATGAATCAGATTGCATTTCGCCGCTTCGCGACATTCCCTCGGAGGGGTACCGACCCCTCTCCAGCGAAGCCGCGCCCGAGATTCGCAACCCTTCGTCCCATGCAAGCTCTCCGCAGAGGCTGGAACGTGCTCCGTCCCACGGAAGCTCCCGAACCGAGATCTGACGCTGGACCCGCGAAGGCTCCCAACGCGTGCTCGTGGTCCGACTCCCCGAAGCTGCCGGTACCCCTTGGTTGGGGAGGGTCCGGTCGTCCTCTGGGCGAATGTCGCGAAGCGGCGAAATGCAATCTGTCATCTGCCCGCCATAGGCGGGCTCAGTCATCCGGAGCCGCGCCCGCAGGGCGCGCGACTCAATTCGACCAGAGGATGACCGGACCCTCCCTCGCCACGGCCTCGCACCCTCGGGGGATCGCGCCATGACTGACGAGCTGGTGGCGCTCGCCAAGCGGCTGATCTCCTACGAGACCTCCGAGCCCGAATCCATCGCCGAGGCGGCGGGTTTCGTCAAGGGATGGCTGGAGGCAAGAGGAATCGAGGCCGAGCACGACCTGGTGCGGGGGCTGCCGGTGATCCGGGCGGAAGTCGGTCCGCAGGGGGCGCCGACGGTCGTGCTCGAGGGCCACATCGACGTCGTTCCCGGATTCCCGGGGCAGTTCGAGCCGCGGCTCGAGGGCGATCGGCTCTACGGCCGGGGTGCCTACGACATGAAGGGCGCGCTGGCGGCGATGATGCTCGTCACCGCGGCGATGAAGGACCAGGACCGGGTCCGGGTGCGGTTCGGGATGGTCGGCGACGAGGAGTCCGAGGAGGGCTTCGAACGCGGCTGCGATCACCTCGTCGACGGCGGCTTCGTCGGCGATTTCGCGATCACCGGCGAGCCGACCGATCTCCACATCGGCATCGCCGCCAAGGGGGTGCTGGCGCTGCGGCTGGAGGTTTCCGGCCGCGCGGCGCACGGCTCGACCCCGTGGCTCGGCGACAACGCCGTCCTCAACGCGATCGACGTTTTCCGCAGTATCGAATCGCTACCTTTTGCGCGGCACAGCTCCGAGCACTTCGACCGCCCCTCGGTCAACCTGGGCCGGATCTGGGGTGGCGATGCGCTCAACAAGGTGCCCGACCGATGCGTGATAGACGTCGACATCCGCTACCTGCCCGGACAGGATCCGCAAGCCATCAGCGAGGAAGTGCGCGGTGCCTCGGGAGCTGCGGTGAGCACCCTGTTGGCGCTGCCGCCGGCGATGGTCGACGTCCACTCGCCCTTCGTCCGCCTCCTGCGCGAGGCGGCGGCGACGCATCACGAGGGGGAGCCGATGAGCGTCGGCCGCGACGGCGCCTCCGACGCGGTCTCGTTCCTGCGGGTCGGGGTGCCGGCGGTCGAGTTCGGGCCGGTCGGTGCCGGCCACCACGGGCCCGAGGAGTGGGTCTCGGTCTCCTCGCTGCAGAGCTACCGCCAGGCGCTCGAATCGTTCCTGCGGGCGATCCCGGATCGGCTCGGCGATGACTGAGCCGGTGCCGGGCTGGGCCCCGAAGAAGCCGCCGCCCAGCGGCGACTCCGAGCCGCCGCCGAAGCCGAAGCGGTTCTGGTGGCGATTCCTGCTCGGCGGCCTGATCATCGTCGTCGTCTCCGCCGCGGCGACCGCGACGGGCATCCTCGTCTACCTCGACAGCGTCGCCAAGGCGCTCGAACACAACGGGCGTCTCAGCAACGAAGTCGGCAGATTCCTCAAGACCGTGCACGGCGGCGAACCGGAGAACATCCTCATCATCGGCTCCGACAAGCGGGCCAGCGTCGAAGGCGAAGAAGCGTTCGGTCGCTCCGACACGACGATCCTGCTGCGCCTCGACCCGGAAAAGGACGCGATCTCGGTGATGTCGATCCCGCGCGACCTGAAAGTCGAACTGCCCGAAGGGGGGATCGACAAGTTCAACGCCGCCTACAGCTATGGCGGACCGAAAGAGACCCTGCAGGTGGTCAAGGAATTGACCGGGTTGCCGGTCAACCACATCGTCAACGTCGACTTCCTCGGCTTCGTTCGGGCGGTTTACGCGATCGGTTGCGTCTTCACCGACGTCGACCGGCGCTACTACCACTCCAACGAAGGCGTTGCCCCGTCCGAACAGTACGCCGAAATCAACGTCCAGCCTGGCTACCAGCTGCTCTGCGGCAAGAAAGCGCTGGAGTACGTGCGCTACCGCCACACCGACACCGACATCGTCCGCTCCGCCCGTCAGCAGGACTTCATCAGCGCCGCGCGCGAGCAGATCTCGGTCGGTGACCTGGTCAAGGACGTCTTCCTCGGCGGCGGCGAAAAAGACCTGATCAAGATCTTCACCGAATACACGACGTCCGACATCAAGGACACGCAGACGATGCTGGAAGTGATGAAACTCTTCCTCTCGGTGCGCAACGTGCCGATCAACGAGATCCACTTCCCCGCCGAACTCGGTCCCAGCTACGTCGAAGCCAGCCCGGAAGCGATCCACGAAGCGGTCGAACAGTTCCTCGGCAGCGAAGCCAGCGGCGGCCCCCGCGGCACCCTCGAAGGCACCCAGCAAGAAGAAGAAGAACGCACCGGCGGCGGCCACAAGAAGCAGGGCGGCAAGCAGGGCAAGAAGGCCAAGGGCAAGAAGAAGCAGAAGGAAAAGAAGAAGAAGGAAGCCGTCGTTGAAGTGAAGCCGCCCGGCAGCGACGGCCTGGTGCCGGCCCGCGAAGCCGGTGAAGAAGAGGCGAAGATCGCTGCCCGCCGCGTCCACGGCCGTTTCCCGATCTTCTATCCGACCCGGCTCCCGCCCAACACGTACTACGTGGAAAGCAACCCCTATGAAAAGGTCGTCGACCCCTACGTCTACCGGATCCCGGAAAGCCTCGGCAAGGACGCCAAGCGCTACGAGGCCTATCGCATGGTCCTGATCGCCGAACTGCCCGACGGGCCGCATTACATCGGCGTCCAAGGGATCCGCGGCTGGCACGATCCGCCGATCCTCGACAACCCGAGCGAAACGAAGACGATCAAGGGCCGCGAATACGAGATCTACCTCGATGGCGACCGGGTCGACCTCGTCGCCTGGCACCGCGGCGAAAACAGCTACTGGGTCGCCAACGACCTGCTGAAGACGCTGACCAACGACCAGATGATGGGGATCGCGCGTTCGGCCTCGGTGATCGTGCCGAAGACGAAGCCGCGCAAGCGGCAGAAGGCGGCGGAATCGGAATGAGCGAGCAGCGAGAGACGATCGGGGTGGTCGGGGTCGGCTGGGTCGGCCTGGTGACCGCCGTCTGCTTCGCCGAGCTCGGCCACCAGGTCATCGCCCGCGACATCGTCGCCGAGAAGGTGGCGGCGCTCGATCGCGGCGAGGTGACGATCCACGAGCCGGGCCTCGAGGAGATGCTGCGCCGCAACCTCGAGCGGATCACCTTCACGACGGAGATGGGCCTGCCGCTGGAGCGAGCGCGGCTGCTGTTCGTCTGCGTCGACACGCCGCCGACCTACTCCGGCGACGCCGACCTGGGGCGGGTGATGTCTGTGGTCGACGAGCTGCGCGGAGACACGACCCACGCCCTGGTGATGAAGTCGACGGTCCCGGTCGGCACCGGGCGCAAGATCCAGCGCGAGCTGAGCGCGACCGCCTACGTCTCCTGCCCGGAGTTCCTCAAGGAGGGATCGGCGCTCGACGACTTCCTCCATCCCGACCGGGTCGTGATCGGAACCGACCCCGGCAGCGAGTGGGCGGCCGAGGCCGTCGAGGAGCTCTACGCCCCGCTCGGCGGCGCCCGTGTCCGCACCGACGTCGCCAGCGGCGAGATGATCAAGCTCGCCTCGAACACCTTCCTCGCCACCAAGATCTCCTTCATCAACGAGATCGCCAACGTCTGCGAGGAGGTGGGGGCCGACGTCACCGAGGTCGCCCGCGGCATGGGCCTCGACGACCGCATCGGGCCCAAGTTCCTGCAGGCCGGCCTCGGCTACGGCGGCTCCTGCTTCGGCAAGGACGTCTCGGCGCTGCGCAAGCTCGCCGCCAACACCGGCTACCACTTCCAGCTGCTCAACTCGGTGGTCGAGGTCAACGAGCTGCAGAAGCGCCGCGTCGTGCACAAGCTGCGCGAGCACCTCGGCTCCCTGGTCGGCAGGCGGGTGGCGCTGCTCGGGCTGGCGTTCAAGCCGAACACCGACGACATGCGCGACGCCGCCAGCCTCGTCCTCGCCGCTCGCCTCGAGGGCGAGGGCGTCGAGGTCAGGGCCTACGATCCGGTCGCCGCGGCCCGCGCCAAGGAGCTGCTGCCGGCGGTCGAGATGGCGCCTAATGCGCTCGCCGCCCTCGACGGGGCCGAGGCCGCGGTCTTGGTCACCGAGTGGCCCGAGTTCGCCGAGATCGACTGGTCGGAGGCCGCGGCGAGGATGGCCCGCCCGCTGCTGATCGACGGCCGCAACTTCCTCGACCCCGCCGCGCTCCGCACAGCCGGCTTCCAGTACGAGGGGATGGGCAAGCCCGAAGCAACCCCGACCCCCGCCGCAGCCGAGTAGATGCAGGCGATAGTTCTGGTCGGGGGGGAAGGAACGCGGCTGCGACCGCTGACCGACTCGGTGCCGAAGCCGGCGCTGACCCTCGTCGACCGCCCGTTTCTCGCCTACATGGTCGAGTGGCTGGCGTCGCATGGGGTCACCGAGGTGGTCCTCGCCTGCGGCTTCCTGCCCGACGTCCTGCGCGGCGCTCTCGGCGAGGAGGAGCACGAGGGGACGCGGCTCACCTACGTCGTCGAGCCCGACCGCCGCGGCACCGCCGGCGCCTTCCGCTTCGCCGCCGACGAGCTCGGCGACCGGCTCGAGGATCGCTTCCTCGCGCTCAACGGCGACGTCCTCTGCGACCTCGACCTGAGCGCGCTGCTGCGCGTCCACGAGGAGCTTGGGGCGCAGGCGACCCTCGGCCTCTACCCGGTCGAGGACTCCGCCGCCTTCGGTTTGGTCGAATGCGACGCCGAGCGCTCGGTCCTCGCCTTCCGCGAGAAGACCGGCGAGCCGGTGCCGGGCGAGATCAACGCCGGCACCTACGTGCTCGAGCGCTCGGTGCTCGACCTGATCCCGCCCGGGCGCGAGGTGTCGATCGAGCGCGAGGTATTCCCCCGCCTCGTCGGCGACGGGCTCGGGGCGCTGCCGCTCGAGGGGTACTGGATGGACATCGGCACGCCCGAGCGCTACCTGCAGGCGAGCTGGGACATCCTCGAGGGGCGGGTCAAGACCCGGGTCGAGCCGACCGCGCCGGGAATGCTGGTCGGGGCCGACACCGAGATCGCCAGCGGGGCGCGGGTCGGGCCGCGCGCCGTCCTCGCCCCCGGTTGCCGGGTCGGGGAGGGCGCCGAGCTGACCGGGTCGGTCCTGCTCGAAGGCTGCACCGTCGGCGCCGGCGCCACCGTCTCGGACTCGATCCTGGCGGCGGGCGTCGAGGTCGCGCCGGGGGCGACTCTGGCCGGCGCCGTGATCGGCGAAGATGGGCACGTCCCCGCGCCATGATCGACGACGTCCTCGGCATTCCCGACCAGCTCCGCGACGCGCTCTGGCGCGTCGAAGGTGCCCGCCTGGAGGCGTCTGAGTCGGCGGGCCTGCTGCTCTGCGGGATGGGGGGCTCGGCGATCGGCGGCGACCTTGCCGCCGCCGCGCTCGGCGAGCGGCTGACGAGGCCGATGGCGACCGTGCGCGGCTACGAGCTGCCGAGCTGGGCGACCACCGAGTGGACCGTCGTCTGCTGCAGCTACTCGGGCAACACCGAGGAGACGCTCGCCTGCTTCGCCGCGGCCGAGGCGCTTGGTGCCCGTCGGATCGTCGTCAGCACCGGCGGCGCCCTGGTCGACCAGGCGCGCGAGGCGGGGGTGCCGGTGGTCGGGTTGCCGGGAATCTTCCAACCGCGGGCCGCCGTCGCCTACATGTTCGTTGCCGCGGCCGAGGCGGCGGCGCTGGCCGGGGTCGCGCCCCGGATCCACACCGAGATCGACACCGCTGCCGCCTTCCTCGCCGAGCAGGCCGACGACCTGCGCACCCGCGCCGCCGGGCTCGCCGCCGACCTCGCAGCCTCGATCCCGGTCTTCTACGGAGCCGACCTGACCGCACCCGTAGCCCGCCGCTGGAAGACCCAGGTGAACGAGAACGCGAAGCTGGCTAGCTTCTTCGCCGAGCTGCCCGAGGCCGACCACAACGAGATCTGCGGCTGGAACGAGGTCGCCGCCGGCGCCGGTCTCGCCGCCGTCTTCCTCGAGGACGCAGACCAGCACCCGCGCGAGCGGCGCCGGATCGAGCTGACCGCCGAGTCGGTCTCCGAGAGCGCGACCGCGATCCGGGTCGAGACGGTCGGCGAGACCCGGGTCGAGCGCCTGCTCTGGGCGACGATGCTGGGCGACCTCGTCTCGCTCGAGCTGGCCGAGCGCCGCGGCGTCGACCCGCTCCCGGTCGAGGCGATCGAGCGCTTCAAGGAGCGGATGGCAAGGTGAGGGCGATGATCCTCGCAGCCGGCCTGGGGACGCGGCTGCGGCCGATCACCTACGGGATGCCGAAGCCGATGGTCCCGGTCCTCAACCGCCCAGTGATGGAGCACATCGTCCGCCTCCTCGGCCGCCACGGGCTGACCGAGACGATCGCCAACCTGCACTGGTTCCCGGAGCTGATCCAGGACCACTTCGGCGATGGCTCGGCCTTCGGCGTCGAGCTGACCTACAGCTTCGAGGAGCAGCTGCTCGGCACCTCGGGCGGCGTTCGCAACGCGGCCGAGTTCCTCGGCGACTCGTTCCTGGTCATCTCCGGCGACGCGCTCACCGACATCGACCTGACCGCGATGCGCCAGCTCCACGAATCCCACGACGGGATCGCGACGCTGGCGACGAAGCGGGTCGAGGACACGACTCAGTTCGGCGTCGCGATCACCGGCAGCGACGAGCGCATCCAGGGCTTCCAGGAGAAGCCCGAGCCGGCGGAAGCGCTCTCCAACCTCGCCAACTGCGGCATCTACATGTTCCGCGCCGAGATCTTCGACTTCTTCCCCGGACCGGGGGAGAGCAAGCTCGCGGGGGAGGGCGACCCGGCCGGCTTCGCCGATTGGGCGATGGACGTCTTCCCGGCGCTGCTCGCGGGCGACGTGCCCTTCTACTCGCACGAGATCGAGGCCTACTGGAACGACATCGGCAACCTCGAGGAGCTGCGCGAGAGCACCGTCGACGCGCTCACCGGCGCCGTCGCGGTCGAGCGCGAGGGGGAGATGCACGAGGGCTTCCGCAGCGGCGCCGCGGTCGCCGACGAGGGCGAGCTGCGCGGTCCGGTCCTGATCGGGCCCGGCGCCGAGATCGGCGACGACGTCCGCATCGACGGTCCTTCGGTGATCGGCGACGGCGCCCGCGTCGGCGCCGGCTCGCGCCTGCGCGAGGTGATCGTCCTGCCCGGCGCCGAGGTCCCCGCCGAGAGCGTCCTGGTTGGTGCGATCGCCGGCACCCGCGCCGGCTGACCGACCCCCCCGGCGACACGAAGACGCACGCTTCTCGTCCGAAAGCCCCTACACGGTGCGCGCCACGTGCGCGCCGTGGCAGCTCAGGATCGGCGCATGGAGATCCTGCAAGCCCTCGCCGCCGGCCTGGCGCCGCCGCTCTGCGCGGCCTGCGGCCGCGGCTGCCGTGTCGAGGCGGTCCTCTGTACGCGCTGCGCTCGCCGTCTCGCCGGCGCCGAGCCGCTCTTCGGCAAAGGCCCTCCGGGCCTCGACCGGGCCTGGTCCTCGGCTTCGTATGAGAGCGTCGCCCGCGACCTCGTCGCCGCGCTCAAGTTCCGCCGCCTGCTGCCGGTCGCTGACCTGATGGCCGACCGCATCCATTGGCTCGCGCCGGCTCACATGCTGAGCGGGACCGTCGTCCCCGTCCCCCCGGCACCCCCGCGTCTGCGCCGCCGCGGCTTCGACCCCGCCGGCGAGCTTGCCGCGGCCCTCGCTGAGCGCCTGCAGGCCCCGCTCGCTCTCTGCCTCGCCCGCCGCGGCGGCCAGCGCCAAGTCGGCCGCGGCCGCGCCGACCGCGTCGGTCATCCGCCGAGGGTCCGGGTCTGCGGCCCGGTCCCTCGCAGCATTCTGCTGGTCGACGACGTGCTGACGACCGGGGCGACGATGACGGCTTGCGCGAAGGCTCTGCGGAGCGCGGGGGCGGCGCGGGTCGTGGCCGTGACGTTTGCTCGGAGGCTGTAGCGAGGGTCTGCGTGGGGAGGTGGCTGATCGGCGTGGGGGCGGCGGATCTAAGCCCTTCGTCACCTTGTACGGGCTATAGCCCGTACAAGGTGACGAACGATGAGCCGGCTCCAGTCGTTGTCGCCTTTCGGGCCCCTGTGGGGGCCACAAAGTCGACAACGGCGTCGGACCCAGGCGCGTCCCACTCAAACCGGCCCGAACTCGGCCTGACCCGCACACCTACCTGCCCACGGAGGTGTGCGGGTCAGGCCCTCAAAACGCTTCGTCCCTCAGGCCACCCGCCCCCGCAGCTCGCCGACCAGCTTCCGCGTCCTCCGCCGCTTCCTTCTCAGATCCCGGTGCTTCTTCACCTGCCGCCTGACGTCCTCGGCCAGCTCGTGGACGGTGTGCGCCATCTCGGGCGAGGCCTCGCGGGCGTGCAGGGTGACGCCTTTGAGGTAAAAGGTCGCCTCGGCGACCTGGCTGTCGGCGATCGAGGGGTTGCGCTCCTCGGAGAGAACGACGTCCAGCGTCGCCAGCGCCGAAACCTGCCTGCCCAACCGTTGGAAGCGCTTCCGCACCATCTCACGCAGGTCATCCGTCACCTCGACGTTACGGCCCCGAATCTCAATCCGCATGAGTGCCTCCTTGTGGGTTCGAGGCTCGATCGTACGCCCGTCGCCGGCGCTCGGCAAGAGGTCGTTGCCGATCTCCCGGGTACGGAGGACCCCGGAGAACGCACCCTCGGTACTCTTGACCAATGCCAGCGATGGACCTCGTCACGAAGGCGCTGCGCGCGGGGGAGGGCCGGAAGTTCAAGGCCTACCAGAAGCGCGCGGAAGCGATCAATCGCTACGAGCCGGAGATGGAAGCCCTTTCCGACGAGGAAATCCGCGAGGTGGCCGACGAGCTGCGGGAGCGCGCCCGCAACGGCACCTCTCTCGACGACCTGCTGCCGGAGGCGTTCGCGCTGACCCGCGAGGCCTCGCGCCGGACAACTGGCCAGCGCCACTACGACGTGCAGCTGATCGGCGGCATGGTCCTCCACGACGGCGGCATCGCCGAGATGAAGACCGGCGAGGGCAAGACCCTGACCGCGACCCTGCCCGTCTTCCTCAACACGCTCGCCGGCCAGAGCGTTCACGTCGTCACCGTCAACGACTACCTCGCCCGCCGCGACTGCGAATGGATGTCGCCGATCTACGAGTCGCTCGGCGTCACCGCCGACGCCCTCCAGGACGGCGACGACCACGCCACCCGCCAGCGCAAGTACGCGCTCGACGTCACCTACGGGACCAACTCCGAGTTCGGCTTCGACTACCTGCGCGACAACATGTCCGGCTCGCTCGAGCAGTGCGTCCAGCGCGACCACAACTTCGCGATCGTCGACGAGGTCGACAACATCCTGATCGACGAGGCGCGGACGCCGCTGATCATCTCCGGCCAGCCCGAACAGGCGGCCCAGACCTATTACACCTTCGCCCGCCTCGCCAAACAGCTGGTCGGCGTGCCGGCCAAAGAGAAGCTGAAATCGCTCGGCGAGTCGCGCGACACCTCCGACGTCGACTACGACTACGAGTACGACGAGAAGCACAAGACCGTTGCGCCGACCGAGCGCGGCGTCAAGAACGCCGAGGAGTTCCTCGGCGTCGAGAACCTCTACCTCGGCGAACACGGCAACCTCGTCAACCACCTGGTCCAGTCGCTGAAGGCGGAGTCGCTCTACAAAAAGGATCAGGACTACGCGGTGATCGACGGTGAGGTGATGATCATCGACGAGTTCACCGGTCGCATCCTCGAGGGCCGGCGCTGGTCGGAGGGCCTGCACCAGGCGGTCGAGGCCAAGGAAGGCGTCGCGATCCGCGAGGAGAACCAGACCCTGGCGACGATCACGCTGCAGAACTACTTCCGCCTCTACGACAAGCTCTCCGGGATGACCGGTACCGCGCTGACCGAGGCGACCGAGTTCATGAAGATCTACGAGATGCCGGTGGTCGAGATCCCGACCAACCAGCCGATGGTCCGGATGGATCAGAACGACCAGATCTTCAAGACCAAAGACGGCAAGTGGAAAGCGGTGATGGACGAGATCGTCGCCCGTCACGAGAAGGGCCAGCCGGTTCTGGTCGGGACCGTCTCGGTCGAGGTCTCGGAGATGATCTCCGAGGCGCTGAAGCGCGACGGCATCGAACACGCGGTGCTCAACGCGAAGCCCGAGCACGCCGAACGAGAGGGCGAGCTGATCGCCCAGGCCGGGCGCAAGGGCGCGGTGATGATCGCCACCAACATGGCCGGTCGCGGCGTCGACATCAAGCTCGGAGGCGACCCGGAACACCTCGCGATCCACGACCTGAAAAGGAAGGGGATCACCTACGAGAGCGACGGCTACCACGAGTCGCTGTCAGAGCTGACCGACGAGCTGACCCCGCAGTGCAAGGCGGAGGCCGAGGAAGTGCGCGAGCTCGGCGGGCTCTTCATCTGCGGTACCGAGCGGCACGAGTCGCGGCGGATCGACAACCAGCTGCGCGGCCGCTCCGGCCGCCAGGGCGACCCTGGCGAGTCGCGCTTCTACCTCTCCGCCGAAGACGACGTGATCCGCCTCTTCGCCGGCGACCGGATCTACAAAATCCTCGACCGCCTCGGCCCCGTCGACGACGACGGCACCGAAGTCCCGCTCGAGGCGAAAATGCTGACGAAAACGGTCGAGAACGCGCAGAAGAAGGTCGAGGAGCAGAACTTCCTGATCCGCAAACGCGTGCTCGAGTACGACGACGTGATGAACGAGCAGCGCCGCGTCGTCTACAGATACCGCCGCGAGGTCCTCGAAGGCCGTGACATGTCCGAGACCGCGCGCGACGAACTCGAGGGCGTGATCGAGCGCCTCGTCGACGAGTACACCGCCGGCGACCTGCTCGAAGAATGGGACATGGAGGAGCTGGAGACGCAGCTGCGCCAGATCTGGCCGGTCGGCGTCGAGGTCGGCAGCCTGGCGCCGGAGGCGGTCGATCCGGAGAAGCTGAAGGACGAGCTCGACGACGACGCGATGAGCGCCTACGACGACCGCGAGGCCCGGCTCGGGGCCGAGCTGATGCGCTACCTGGAGCGCTCGATCCTGCTCCAGGTGATCGACAACCGCTGGCGCGAACACCTCTTCGACATGGACTACCTGCGCGAAGGCATTCACCTCCGCGGCTTCGCCCAGATCGACCCGCTGGTCGCTTACAAAAACGAGGGCTTCACCATGTTCGAGGAGCTGATGCACTCGATTTGGGAGGAGTACAGCAAGCTCA
The DNA here is from genome assembly GCA_035542315.1 of Solirubrobacterales bacterium. Lineage (GTDB taxonomy): Bacteria > Actinomycetota > Thermoleophilia > Solirubrobacterales > 70-9 > VAYN01. The sequence continues at coordinate 15,526 of DATKLT010000019.1, forward strand.
TCTTCCACGCTGAAATCCAGATCGAACCGGGCCAGCAGCTGCCGGCGACCGCCGCCTCTGAGCCCGCCGACCTCGACTACTCGGGGGGCACGGCCGAGGCACAGCCCTCGGCGCTGCAGCAGGTCGCCGCGGGCGCCGGCGGCGGGGTCGAATTCTCGAGCGGGCCAGCGGCGGAGGCCGGACCCGGCAACGGCGGCAGCGAGGTGGTCGAGACCGTGGTCAAAGACGAGCACGACAAAATCGGCCGCAACGACCCCTGTTGGTGCGGCTCGGGCAAGAAGTACAAGAAGTGTCACGGCGCCTGAGCGCCCCGCCTGAACGTGACCGATCCCGTCCGCGAGTTCATCCGGGCGTTCAACGAGCGCGATCTGGATGCGTTCGTCGCGGTGCTCGATCCCGAGGTCGAGCTGCACTCGATGAAGGGGCTGCGCAAGGGGCTGGAGGCGGCGCGGCAGTGGGCAACTCGGGCACCCGGAGGGGTGCAGCAGACGATCGAGCTGCAGCAGCTCTACGAGGGCGGGACCGAGGGCGGCGGAGGCCGCGCCGTCGCCTTGATCCAGCGCCACTGGCACTGGGAGGAAGACGAGGATCACGCCGGCAGCGATGAGATGGCCTGGGCCTTCGAGTTGCGTCAGCGCCGGGTGCTGAGCTGGCGCCCCTACGAGGATCGCGAGGAGGCGCTGCGGGTCGGCGGCTTCTACGCGGATTCGGCGTAGAGGCTGGACGCCGTCGCGGCCGCCTGCGGTTATCGTGCCCGTCGCCATGCGCAGCCGCCCGTTCCTCGCCCTCGCCGCCTTCGCGCTCCTCGCCCTGCTGGGCGCCGTCACCGCGACGGCGGCCGTTGCTCCCGCACCGCCGCGGGCCGGCGCCTGGACCACCTCCCTGAGCGACGGTGGGTTCACCCTCAAGCACGGGACGGGCGCCAGGAAGCACAAGCTGTACGTCTCCGGCTTGCACCTGACGACCGGTGAATACGAAGCCTGCGAAGACCGCGCCGCGCCGGTGAAGGTTCTCGGCAGCTACCCGCTGACGGTGATCGCCGCTCGCGGCTACCGCTATTGGGGCGTCGGCAAGGGCGGCGCCGAGGTCGGCGAGCGGCCGGCCAAGGTCCGCTTCCACGGCAAGACCTACAACGGCAGCTTCGAGGTCTACTTCTCGACCGAAGACCCGAGCCTGATGGACCACGCGTCGATTACCTTCGCTTCCTGCACCACCGAAGCGGCCTACGGCAACCACAAGTAGCCCGGCACGGGCTCGGCATCTCCCACGGGTAGTCTTCGGGCATGGCCGACGCCACCCAGACCGAATCCGTCGCGTCACGCCTCGCCGCCGTCCGCGAGCAGCTGTCCCTGCTCTCGGACTATCTTTGACCCGGCCCGATTGGAAGCCGAGGCGGCGCGCCTCGAGGAGGAGATGGGCCAGCCCGGGTTCTGGGACGACCAGGAAGCCGCGGCGAAGACCTCGGCTGCGCACGCTCGCGCACAGCGACGACTCGAGACCTTCCGCGAGCTCGAGTCCGAGATAGCCGACCTCGGCGACCTTGCCGAGATGGCGACCGAGGACGAGGAGCTGGAGGCCGAGCTCGGCACCCAGCTCGCCGCCGTCGAGGCGCGGCTGGCCGAGCTCGAGGAGGCGCGCCTGTTCAGCGGCGAGTACGACTCCGGCGACGCCGTCGTCAGCGTCCACGCCGGTGCCGGCGGCACCGACTCCCAGGACTGGGCCGAGATCCTGCTGCGGATGTACCTGCGCTGGGCCGAACGTCGCGGCTTCCAGGTCGAGATGATGGAGGCCTCTGCCGGGGAGGAGGCTGGGCTGAAGTCGGCGACCTTCATCGCCCGCGGCGAGAACGCCTACGGCCTCTTCGCCGCCGAGCGGGGCGTCCACCGCCTGGTCCGGATCTCGCCCTTCGACTCCTCCGCCCGCCGTCACACCAGCTTCGCCCAGGTCGAAGTCGGCCCGGTGGTCGACGAAAGCGTCGAGGTCGAGATCGACGACGCCGACATCCGCGTCGACACCTATCGGGCCTCTGGCGCCGGCGGCCAGCACGTCAACAAGACCGACTCGGCGGTGCGGATCACCCACATCCCGACCGGCGTCGTCGTCCAGTGCCAGAACGAGCGCTCGCAGATGCAGAACCGGGCGGTCGCGATGCAGCTGCTGCGCTCGCGGCTGATCGAGCTGGAGGAGCGCAAACGGGCCGAGGAGATGGCCAAGCAGCGCGGCGAAGTCAAAGACGTCGCCTGGGGCTCGCAGATCCGCAGCTACGTCCTGCATCCGTACACGATGGTCAAGGACCACCGCACCGAGCACGAGGTCGGCGACGTGCAGCGGGTCCTCGACGGCGACCTCGACGAGTTCGTCCGCGACTACCTGAACAAGACCGCCGCCGCCTCGGCCAACTAGCCAGGTGGCCGATCTGACGTACCTCGAACGCGCGGCGGCAGCCGAGCCCGAGGGGCTGCTGGTGCTCCATCACGGGCGCGGCACGAGCGAGGCCGACCTGCTGCCGCTCGCCGACCGCCTCGACCCGGAGCGACGGCTGCGGGTGGTGGCGCCGCGCGGCCCGCTCGCCCTGCCCGGCTCACCCGGCTACCACTGGTATCTGGTGCCGCGCGTCGGCTACCCCGACCCCGAGACCTTCTTCGCCGCCCGCGCCGCGCTGGCCGTGTTGCACGACCAGCTCTGGGAGGAGACCGGGGTCGGGCCCGAGCGGACCGTCCTCGGCGGCTTCTCGATGGGGTCGGTGATGAGCAATGCGCTCGGTCTCAGCGCCGATCGTCCCGCGGTCGCCGGGATCCTCGCCTTCAGCGGCTTCGTCCCGACCGTCGATGGGTGGCAGCCGAGCCTCGCCGACCGACAGGGGAGCAGGGCCTTCATCGCCCACGGCCGCCGCGACCCGGTGATCGAGGTCGGCTTCGCCCAGCGGGCGCGCGACCTGCTCGAGGCCGGCGGGCTCGACGTCACCTACCGCGAGTCCGACGTCGGCCACCAGATCGATCCGGCGCACCTCGCCGACGCCAGCACCTGGCTCTCAGGCGTGGCGGGCGTGGCGGAAGCTTGAGTCAGAGTCGGTCCAGATCGGACTGCTGGCGCCGCCTCGACGCACCGACAGATCCTGGTCGAAGTATTCGTGGCAGTAGCCGGGGGCGCCGGAGGGCCGGACCTGGACCGTGAAACTGCGCGCCGCCGCGACCTTCTTCGCTTGCGCCGCGCTCAGCGCCTCGGTGGCGCGGAAGACTCCGTTGCCCGCGAACCGCTTGCGCTCGACCGGGAGGGTGAGCGGTCCTTTGCTGCCGCGCAGGAAGTAGCTGACGGCGACCGGGGTCGGCTTGAAGGCCGAGTAGCGGACCGCGAGGTGGAGCCTGCGGTGGACGAGGTCGGCCGAGACTGCCGTGTCGGTGCTTTCGAGCCTGCAGGAAGGAGGCGGCGCTTCATCTTCTTCTTCGGCTTCGCATTCGCCTTCTACTTCTTCTTCGGGTTCGTCGCCCGTTGCTTCGTAGAATTCGACTTCCACTTCGCAGTCTTCGAGTTCTTCTTCGCCGTCTTCTTCTTCCGCTTCTTCGGGTTCGGCGATCAGCGCTCCGGGTGCGCTAAGCGGGGGGGAGGCGGGCAGCGTCGCCGCGTTGGCGGTGCGGACGAAGCCGAGGGCGAGGGCGAGGACGGCGGTGGTGACGAACGCCGCCCACCAGGCGACCCTGGCGGCGTGTGCTTCGGCGGGGTCGGCCTCGGCCTGCTTGCGGTGCATGCCCCATAGATCGGTTGCCCGCGCCGCCTCTTTAGCAACGGCTGCCCGCCTGCGGACGGGAATACGGCAGTCTTTTCTAGGACGACTGGGCCGCGAGGACGCCCTCGAGCTCGAGCAGGCCCCGCTTCATCTCGAGCCCGCCGCCGTAGCCGCCGAGGCCGCCGCCGACCCGCAGCACCCGGTGGCAGGGGACGACCAGGGGCAGGGGGTTGCGACCGCAGGCGGTGCCGGCAGCGCGCACCGCACGCTCGTTGCCGGCGCTGCGCGCCATTTCGGTGTAGGTGCGGGTGCGGCCGTAGGGGATGCGGGCGATCCGGCGCTGAACGGCGAGCTGGAAGCCGTCGCTGAGCCGCCAGTCGAGCGGCAGCCGGAAGCGCTCCAGCTTTCTCTCGAAGTAGAGGTCGAGCTCGCGCCGGGCCTCGTCGAAGGCCGCCGGCGCCTCCAGCACCCGTGGCGAGACCCGGGCCGAGAGGTCGCCGAGCAGCTCTTCGGCGTCCTGGTTGGGCAGGCCGACGCGGACCAGGCCGCGTTTGGTCTGGGCCAGCAGCAACGGCCCGAAGGGCGAATCGGTGCTGGTGTAGGCGACGTCGAGCAGCCCTTCGGCCGCGGCGCTCTCGCGCAGACGTTCCAGGGTCGATGCCTTCATGCCAGCTCCTTTCGCAGGCGCTTGATTCCCTCGTGCAGGCTGCGCCGCGCCGCCTCCGGAGAGCAGCCGAGCGCGGCGGCGATCTCGGCGTGGGGGAGGTCGCTCGCGTAGCGCAGGGTGACGGCGGCTCGCTGCTTCGGCGGCAGCGCCCCGACCGCCGCCCAGAGGCCGTCGTCGCGACCCTGCTCGAAGCCCGCCTCCTCAGCGCCGGCGATCGCGGCGACGTCGGCGATCGGCAGCGGCCGGCGGCCGCGGGCGCGATGGTGGTCGATCGCTTTGCGGTGGGCGATCGTGATCACCCAGCCGCGCAGGTTGCGGGCGTCGCCGAGCCTCGGGTAGGCGCGCAGCGCGGCGAGGAAGGTCTCCTGGAAGCAGTCCTCTGCTCCCTCGCGGCCGACGGCGCCGCGCAGCACGGCCATCACCTCGTCGCCGTGGGCGTCGATCAGATGTTGGAACGGGGGCAGTTTCGTCACCTCGTGGATTAAACGCGGCCGTCGCCGGGAACGTGAGATCCATGGTCTACTCTGCGCCGATGCTGGAGCTGGACGAGTCGCTGCGCGAGCTGATCGCGCATTCCCTTGCCGAGGATCTCGGCGAGGGCGACGTCACCTCGGAGTCGACCGTGCCCGCCGAGGCGCGGGCGCGGGCGCGGATCGTGCAGAAAGCGCCCGGCGTCGTCAGCGGCCTCGCCGTCGTCGCTGAGACGATGGGCCAGTGCGGGGTCGAGGACGTCGACAACCTCGTCGTCGAGGGCCAGTGGCGCGAGGACGTCCCGGCCGAGGTGCTCTTCGCCGCCGGCAGCGCCCGCTCGCTGCTCGCCGCCGAGCGGACCGCGCTCAACTTCCTCGGCCACCTTTCCGGGATCGCGACCCTGACCGCGCGCTTCGCCGAGGCGGTGGCGGGAACGGGGGCGACGATCCTCGACACGCGCAAGACGACCCCCGGTTTGCGGCGGCTGGAGAAGGCAGCGGTTGCGGCCGGCGGTGGCCTCAACCATCGCATGGGCCTCTACGACGCGATCCTGATCAAGGAGAACCACATCGCCCTCGCTGGCGGGCTCGCCAAGGCGGTTCACGCGGCCCGTGCCGCCCACCCGGAGCTGGCGATCGAGGTCGAGGTGCGCGACCTCGAAGAGGCCGCCTACGCGCTCGGCACCGGCGCCGACCGGCTCCTGCTCGACAACATGACGCCCGCCCAGATGGGCGAGGCGGTGGCGCTGCGCGACGAGCACGCGGGCGGCGCCGACGGCGTCTCGCTCGAGGCCTCCGGCGGCGTCACCCTCGACAACGTCCGCGAGATCGCCGAGAGCGGCGTCGACTTCATCTCGATCGGCGCCCTCACCCACTCGGCGCCGACGCTCGACTTTTCGATGCTGCTAGAAGCCGCCTGAGGCGGCGCCTCACTTGAGCAGTTTCGAGAGGCGGCGGTCTTTGAGGACGCGGCCGCCGGTCTGCTCCTTGGGGCAGTAGTTGGTCTGGTGTTCGGAGAAGAAGACGGCCTCGATCGTCGTCCCGCAGCGCGGGCAGGGCTCGCCCTCGTGCTTGTGGACCTGGAGCGGCATCGGCACCTTGTCGGGCAGCTCCTCGCCGATCGTCTCCTCGTAGTGGTCGATCGCGTCGCCGAGCACGTGCAGCGCCGCGTGCAGCCGCTCGACCTCCTCCGGCTCCAGCTCCGAGCCTTTCTTGAACGGCGAGAGGCGCGCCTCCCAGAGGATCTCGTCGACCCAGGAGCGACCGATCCCGGCGATGTCTTTCTGGTGGCGGAGCAGCGGGTGCAGGTGGCGCGGCTGGTCGATGAGGGCCGCGAGCTGCTCGAGCGGGGGAGGGGGCCAGGCTTCAGGCCCGAGCGTCGCCACCATCTCGTCCTCGGCCACCGCCTCGGAGGGCAGCAGCTTCGCCCAGGCGCGCTGCTTGGTCCCGAACTCGCGCAGCCGCAGCTCGCGCCCGTCCTCGAGCCGGACCAGCACCCGCGAAGCACGGTCTTTGAGCGAAGCGCGTTTGTCGAAGGCGCGCAGTCGCCCCGCCGACATCAGGTGGATCAGCAGTGCCAGGTCGCCGAACTCGACCACCGGCATCTTTCCGATCCGTCGCACGCCGCTCACCTCCCGACCGACCAGCGAGTCGAGCGGCGGATCGAACGTCTTCATCACGTTCATCCCCGGCGCCAGGACCGACTCGACGGAAGCTCCGGAAAGACTGGCGCTCAACCTTCGACAGACGATCTCGACCTCAGGCAGCTCGGGCATGGGAGACAAGTCTGCCGCCTCCGCGACCTCGGTAGACTTGTCTCAAGTTCATTCGACCTGGTTCGACCAGAAGGTCTGCCGGCGAACATCAGGAAAGGAAGGGCTCATGCAGGAGCTCCCGACGATCCAACCTACGCTCGCCCCGGAGCTGAGTCCGGAGCAGATCGCCGATCTCAGCGAGGAGATCCGCGCGCTCGCGGCGCAGCGCAACGCGGTCATCCTCGCCCACAACTACGAGCTTCCCGAGATCCAGGACGTCGCCGACATCATGGGCGACTCGCTCGGCCTCTCGCGCGAAGCGGCCGCCACCGAGGCCGACGTGATCGCCTTCTGCGGCGTCCACTTCATGGCTGAGACCGCCTCGATCCTCTCGCCCGAGAAGACCGTCCTGATCCCCGACCTCGACGCCGGCTGCTCGCTCGCCGACTCGATCGACGCCGACCAGCTGCGCGCCTGGAAGGCCGAGCATCCCGGCGCCCTCGTCGTCATGTACGTCAACACCTCGGCCGAGGTCAAGGCCGAGACCGACTACTGCTGCACCAGCTCCAACGCGGTCAAGGTCGTCGAGCACATCTGGGCCGAGCACGGGCCCGAGACCGAGATCCTCTTCGGACCGGACATGTGGCTCGGCGCCTTCGTCGAGCGCGAGACTGGGCTGGTCGAGGACCCGGAGCGGCGCGCCCGCTTCCACGTCTGGGATGGCGAGTGCCACGTCCACGCCGGCATCCGCCCCGAGGACATTGCTCGCACCCGGGCCGAGAACCCCGGCGCCGAGTTCCTGATCCACCCCGAGTGCGGCTGCTCGACGCAGGCGATGGAGTACGTCGCCTCCGGCGATATCGACCCCGAGGGAGTCCACATGTTGTCGACCTCCGGGATGCTGCAGCACGTCGAAGCGCACCCCGAGGGTGAGTTCATCGTCGCCACCGAGAACGGGATGCTCTACCCGCTGCAAAAAGTGGCGCCGGGGGCGAACCTGATCGAGGCCAACCGAATGGCCTTCTGCAAATACATGAAGATGATCACCCTGCCGAAGCTGCGCGACGCTCTGGCCGAGATGAGGTTCGAGGTCAGTGTCCCGGCTGAGGTCGCGGAGCGGGCGCGGATCCCGATCGAGCGCATGGTCGCGATCGGCTAGCGCCGCGGCCGTCGAGCACATCTTCAGACAACTCTCAGGTTCCGCTTAGGCCGCGGTTAGCGCTGCGGTGCAGGGTGGGGGAATGAACTTCTCTCCCTCTCGAAAGGAGCGGGCCATGGACAAGCACAGGGTTCTCGTCATCGGCAGCCGCGCGGTCGACTCCCCCGACCTGATCGAGGCGCTGCGCCGGCGCGGCGCGGCGGAGTCGGCGCGGGTGACGCTGCTGGTGCCGGCGGTTCCGGGCGGTATCTCGTGGGCGACCGACATGAAGGCCGGCTACGACGAAGCGGTCGACCGAGCGGCGATCGCGGTGGGGCAGATTCGAGGGGCCGGCATCGAGCTGGCCGAGACGATCGTCGGCGACCCCGACCCGTTTGCCGCCGCCGGCGACGTCCTCCACGCCCGCGATTTCGACGAAGTCGTCATCGCCTCCCCGCCGCCGGGAATCAGCGGCTGGCTCCGCCCCAGCCTCGCCGACAAGCTGCGCCGCATCACCGACCTCCCGGTCGCCGAGATCACCGTCGAGCCGCCGGTCGGCACCAAGGTCCCGTATCTCGTGGCACCGCTAGGGGCCGCTTCGTAGAGGGTCTGCGTTGGGGGGCGGGATCGCGCGGCGCGTTTGAATCGAATAGCGATCAAAACGCGCCCCGCGATCCGCTCCCGCTCACATATGAGCATCCGCTAATGATCCGCTACGATTCCGCACACACGAATTGGGCGCGTTCTTGCGCGGCCGAAGGTCCGCAGGAGTCACCCTGTGTTCGGAGAAGGCACCACCCGCATGGCGAGATCGAGAAAGAACCATTCCGAGGACGAGGCCCGGCGCCCCCGCGCGCGGCGGGCGCCGATCATCGAGCTGAACGACGTGACCAAGGTCTATCCGGGCGGGCACATGGCGCTCGACCGGGTCTCGCTGGCGATCGGCCGCGGCGAGTTCGTCTTCCTCGTCGGCCCGACCGGCTGCGGCAAGTCGACCCTGATCAAGATGCTGATCCGCGAGCTCGCCACCACCGAAGGCTCGGTCAAGATCGCCGGTCGCGACATCGGCAAACTCTCGGAGAAGAAGATCCCGCAACTGCGCCGCAACATCGGCACCGTCTTCCAGGACTTCAAGCTCCTCCCCAACCGGACCGTCTACGACAACGTCGCCTACGCGCTGCAGGTGATCGGCGCCTCGCGCGCGGAAATCCGCGAGCAGGTACCGGCGACGCTGCGCCTGGTCGGCCTCTCGACCAAGCTGCACAGCTACCCCGACCAGCTCTCCGGCGGCGAGCAGCAGCGCGTCTCGGTTGCCCGCGCCTTCGTCAACCATCCGCCGCTGCTTTTGGCCGACGAGCCCTCGGGCAACCTCGACCCGGTCACCTCGATCGGGATCATGCAGCTGCTCTACCGGATCAACAAGACCGGCACCACGGTCCTCGTCGTCACCCACGACCGCGAGATGGTCGACAACATGCGTCGCCGCGTGGTCGAGCTCTACGAGGGCCGCGTCGTCCGCGACGAGGTCTCCGGCGGCTACACCGAGGAGTCGACCTCCGAGTTCGGGCTGCGGATGCATGCCGAGATGGGGGTCGGGGTGCAGGGCGAGCAGCGCACCAACGGCCACGACCACGAGCACCTCGCCTAGCCGCCGATGGGACGCCTGATCTTCTTCATCCAGGAGGCGACGCGCGCGATGCGCCGCAACGCCGCGCCCTCGCTGGCGGCAATCGTCACCACCGCGGTGACCGTCGTCCTGCTCGGGGTGCTGATCCCGATCTTCCAGACCGCGCAGGCAAAGAGCGACCAGGTCCGCGGCCAGCTCAACTTCCAGGCCGAAATCTATCCCGACGCGACGAAAGCGGAAATCGTCAAGACGAAGGGCGAACTGGAAGCGATCCCGCACGTCGAGCGGGTCGAATTCGTCAGCAAAACCGAGGCGCTCGCCGAACTGAAGGAATCGCTGGGCAAGCAGAAGAGCGAGGAAATGCTGGCTCAGCTCAACTCGAACCCGCTGCCGATGAGCTACCGGATCACCCCCGACGACGCCTCCAACCTGACCTCGGTCAAGCTCGCGGTGTTCCCGGACGGACGGGAAGGGGAATCTTCCTACGCGATCGTCAGCCGCGAATTCAGCCGCGAGCTCGAAACCCAGAAGATCGAGCAGGTGACGAGCGCGCTGAAGATCGTCCTCACCATCATCACCGCGCTCTTGATCGCCGCCTCGTTGATGCTGATCGGCAACACGATCCGGCTTTCGATCTACACCCGTCGCCGCGAGGTCGAGGTGATGCGGCTGGTCGGCGCCACTCGCTGGTTCATCCGCTGGCCGTTCATGCTCGAGGGCGTCGTCGTCGGCGCCGCCGGGGGGCTGGTCGCAATACTGATCCTGTGGCTTGGAAAGATCACCATCGTCGACCCGCTGAGCAAGACCTTCCACTTCCTCGAAGCGCAGAACGCCGCCGCCGTCAACTTCCCGGAGCTGGTCATCGTTCTGTTTGCCGCCGCAGTGATCGTCTCGACGCTCGGCTCGGGCTGGACCCTGCGGCGCTTCCTCAAGGTCTGAGGGCAGCGTGAAGGCGCGCGGCGCCGTGGCGTTTGCCGTGGCTTTGGTCGTTGCCCTCGGCGCCGGAATCTGGCTCGGCGGGCACCCCTCGAAGCTGCCGGCCTTCCTCCGCGATCGCTTCGTCGCCGAACCATCGGGGCTGACGGCGGAAGCGGCGGAAACGATCAAGGAAAACTACTTCCGCCCGGTCGGCAACGCCGAGCTGGAGAACTCCTCGTTGCAGGGCATGGTTCGTGAGCTGCGCCGCCGCCACCACGACCGCTTCTCCGACTACTTCTCGCCAGAAAGCCTGGAAGCGTTCAACGAGCAGATCGAAGGTCACTTCTCGGGGATCGGGCTCTCGATCGTGCCGAGCAAGAAAGGCCTGCACGTGGCGACCGTCTTCCCCAACTCGCCGGCGTCCGAGGCGGGGATCGTCGCCGGCGATACGATCATCTCGGTCGAAGGCAAACCGCTGGCCGGCGTCGACAGCGAAGTCGCCGTCTCCAAGATCAAGGGTCCGGAAGGCACCCAGGTGACGGTCGGCGTGCTCGACGCGAAGACCGGCAAGGAGCGGGAAGAGACGCTGACCCGGGCGGTCGTGACGCTGCCCAACGCGAGCGGCGCGGTGCATACCGTCGACGGCCGCAAGCTCGGCTACGTGCGCTTGCTGAGCTTCAGCGAAGACGCACACGCGCAGCTGGCGCGGGCGGTCGAAAAGGTCGAAGGCGAAGGCGCGGAAGGGATCGTGCTCGACCTGCGGGGGAACCCGGGGGGCCTGCTCGACGAGGCGGTCCAGAGCGCCGCCGTCTTCCTGCCCGAAGGCGAAGTCGTGGTCACGACCAAATCGCGGACCCAGGGAGACAGCACGCACAAGACCGCCGAAGAACCGATCAGCGACCTGCCCCTGGTCGTCCTGATCGATCGCAACACCGCCTCGGCGGCGGAGATCCTGACCGCGGCACTCGCCGACGACGGCGACGCCACCACGGTCGGCACTCGTTCCTACGGCAAGGGCGTCTTCCAGGAGGAGAAGGACCTCGCCAACGGCGGCGCGCTGAAGCTGACGGTCGGCGAATACTTCACGCCGAACGGCGAAAACCTCGCCCGGACCAACGGCATCCATCCCGACGTCAAGGTCAGGGACGACCCCGAAACCGCGCCCGACGAGGCCAAGCAGCGGGCGCTCGAAGTGCTCGCCGGCCAGGTCGGGGGTTGAGCGCCCGCGCCAACCCACGTGGGCGCGGTCGCGGCCGCCGCCGGCAACCGCCGAATGCCCGCGAGGCGGTGGCCGAGCTGCTGCGCGAGCGGCTCGGATACCGCGGCTTCAAACCGGCTCTGGAGGCCGAGGCGGCGCGCGCAGCCGAGCGGGCCGATGCTGAGCCCGGCGCCCGCCGCGACCTCACCGCGCTCGCCACCTTCACCGTCGACCCGGCCACCGCGCGCGATTTCGACGACGCCGTCTCGGCCCAGATCGAGGGCGAGCGCGCCCGCGTCTGGGTTCACATAGCCGACGTCGCCGCGCATGTGCGGCCGGGCTCGCCGCTGGATCTCGAGGCGCGGCGGCGCGCCAACAGCACCTACGTGCCGGGGGCGGTCGAGCCGATGCTGCCGCACGCGCTCTCCAGCGACGCCTGCAGCCTTGCCCCCGGGGTCGAGCGGCTCGCGGTCACGGCCGAGATCGAGCTCGGCGCCGACGGTCGCCCCGAGCGGGCGCGCTTCTACCGCAGCCGGATTCGCTCCGACGCCCGCCTCGACTACGACCAGCTCGACGAGATCTTCGCCGGCCGGGCGCAGCCACCGGAGGAGGTGGCCGAACCTCTCGCCGCCGCTCGCGACGTCGCCGCGGCGCTCGGCGAGCAGCGCGGCGCGACCAGCCTCGACGTCGAGTCGGCAGAGCCCGAGTTCAGCTTCGATGCCGCCGGCAACGCGGTCGGCGCCCACGCGGTCGCCCAAACCGAGGCCCACCGCCTGATCGAGCGCCTGATGGTGATGACCAACGAACAGGTCGCGCAGCTGCTGGCGGCGCGGCGGGTGCCGGCGATATACCGCGTCCACCCGCAGCCCGACCCGCCCCGGGTCGAACGCCTGCTCGAGCAGCTGGCGGCGCTCAAGGTGCCGACGCCGCCGCTCGGCCGCGGCCTCGCGCCGCGCGGTGCCGGCGAGCTGGCCGCGGAGGCGAGCCGCCTCGCGCGCCGCGAGGCCGCGCGGCGCGGACACGGCCGCGAGGCGTATACCTCCCTTGTGCTCAGGTCCCTCAAACAGGCCTCCTACAGCGAGAGGAACAGCGGCCACGCCGGCCTCGGCAGCGAGGCCTACACCCACTTCACCTCGCCGATCCGGCGCTACCCCGACCTGCTCGTCCACCGGGCGCTGCTGGCGGCGCTGGGCGAGGGGGAGGAGGCGCCGCGGCTGCGCGAAGCGCGTGACGTCGCCGCCGAGTGCTCGGCCAGCGAGCGCGACTCGGCCCAGGTCGAGCGCGACGCCGACGACGTCTGCGCCGCCTATCTGCTGGAGCGCGAGCTCGGCGAGCACGGCCTCGACGCGACCTTCGCCGGCGAGGTCTCGGGGGTGATCAGGGCGGGCGCCTTCGTCGCCTTCGGCGGTGAGCTGGGCGACGTCTACGAGGGGATGCTGCCGGCGCGACGCCTGCCGGGCGAGCGTTATGAGCTCGACCGCGCCGAGGTGGCGCTGGTCGGCCGTGGTCCCGGCTCGCGCACGCTGCGGCTCGGCGACCCGGTGCGGGTGCGGGTCACCGGAGTCGACACGGCGCGCGGCCGCGCCGACCTCGAGCTGGCCGGGAGCTGAAGCGGGGATGGCGAAGAAGCAGAAGAAGCAGCGGGCACCGGCCTCCGGCGACGTCGTCACCAACCGCCGGGCGCGGCACAAATTCGAGCTGGTCGAGAAGATCGAGGCCGGGATCGTCCTCACCGGTTCCGAGGTGAAGGCGCTGCGGGGCGGCAAGGCGCAGATGACTGACGCCTACGCGGTCGTCAACGACGGCGAGGTCTGGCTGCGCAAGCTCCACATCCCGCCGTACGAGTTCGCCAGCGCCGACGCCCACGACGCCGAACGGCCGCGCAAGCTGCTCCTGCACCGCGAGGAAATCGAGCGCCTGGTCGGCAAAACGGCGCAGAAAGGCCTGACGCTGGTTCCGGTCCGGATCTACTTCAAAGGCCCGCGGGCGAAGGTCGAGCTGGCGCTGGCGCGGGGCAAGGAGGGGCGCGACCGGCGTCGTGAGATCGCCGACCGGGACGTTCGCCGAGAGGTCGAGCGCGAGTTCAAGGGGCGCATGCGGTGAGCCGATAACGGGGCGGACCGAGGTTCGCGCAAGCACCCGTTCAAGCTTGCAACGGCCGGCTCGCATGCAAGGATTGGGTGGAAATGGTCCTTAAAATTCTCTTCGCCAAGATGATCCCCGCAGCCAACGTAAGCGACTACGTCAGCGAACACACGGCCATCTTCGTCGCCGCGCTGGTCGTGGCGATCCTGTTGCTCCTTTTGCTGGTGACCGTGACGCGCAGGCGGGAACGCCAAAAAGGCGAGAAAGAGAGCGCCGCCCCAGCTGCGGCTGCAGATGGGCCGCCGGACGCTACTGGGGCCGCCACGCCACCACCCCCGGTCGCCGCTCCCGCCGGCGGCGCGACGAGTGAGATGGCCGCCGTCGCCGGCGCTGCCGGGGCGGCCCCCGTCTCGCAGCCGCCGCCGGGCTCGAGTCCGGCGTCGCCGGCAGCGGCCGCGAAAACGCCGGAGACTGCGCGCCAGCAGCGCACCCGCGAACGCGAAGAGCAGCGGGCCAAACGCAACGAACAGCGCAACAAACGCCGGGAAGAGAAAGCGCAGCGCAAGCAGGCGGGAGCCAAAGACGCGGCGCCCAAGCAAAAGACCTTCTTTGGGGTCAAGTACGGCGGTGGCAAGCAGAAGCAGGAAGCAGCACTCGCCGAGCAGAGGCTCGCGGCCGCCCGCGCGGCCAACGAGCGCGCGCTCCAGCAGGCCCAGGCCGGACAGCCGGTCGATCCTGGTGCTGCCGTTGCGGGTGCGGCCGCGGGAGCTGCGGTTGGCGCCGCCGCCACGGGCTCCGCGGCTCAGCCCCTGCAAGCCGTGGATGTTCCGCCGCCTCCGGTCGGCGGTGCGGTGACGCCTTCGCCGACCGAGTACGACCCCGCCGCGGCAGAGCAGCGCGTCCGCGACAAAGTCGAGGAAATCCGCGCCGAGGAGCAGCGCATTCGCGACGAGGCCGCACGCCAGGTCGGTGCCGCCGAGGGTCTTCAGCAGGTTGTGCCGGTGGACCCTGCGGCCCCGCTCGCCCCGGCGGGGGCGCCGCCCACGATGGACCTGCAGACTGCCGAGCAGCGGATCCGCGAAGAAGGCGAAGCGCACGAGCGCTCGATCGCCGAGGCGGAGGCGAAGCTGAAAGAGATCGACGAGCGGACCAAAGCGGCCGAACGGCGCGCTGCCGAGGCCGCCCGCCTGGAGGGCCTCAAAACCGAGGAAGCGGCCCGGGCGCAGCGGCTGCAGGAGATGCAGCAGACCGTCGCCGCCGCCGAAGAGCGGGCCCGCGAGGCCGAGCGGCGCGCCGAGGAAGCCGAGCAGGCGATCGTGCGCTCGGTCGGCGGCGACACCGGTGCGCTGCCGCCAGTCGCCACCCCGCCTCCGCCTCCGTTGCCGGACCCGACGCCTGCGCCGCCGGCAGCCGCAGCCGCACCGCCCCCACCGCCGCCGGAGCCGCCAACCTCCGAGCAGCCGACGCCGCCGCCTCCGCCCGCGCCGCCGAGCTTCGAGCAGCCGACGCCGCCGCCGGCACCCGCTCCGACGCCGCCGCCCCCCGCGCCCGAGCCTCCCGTTCCGGCGCCACCACCACCGCCGCCGCCTCCGGCCCCCGAGCCTCCCGCGCCGCCACCGGGTCCCGACCCGGTCCCGCCCGCGCCCGAGCCGACGCCGCCGCCCCCGATGCCCGAGGCACCGCCGCCCGCGGCTGCGGAGCCGCCTCCGCCACCGGTCCAAGCTACGCCGCCGGTTGCCGCCGAAGGCGGGCAGATCAACCTCAACTCGGTGACCTTCGAGCAGCTGCGGGCGCAGAACCTCTCGGTCACGCAGGCGACCCGTCTGCTCGCTCACCGCGAGCGCCTCGGAGGGTTCAAATCGGTCGACGACCTCGACCAGGTCGCCGGCTTCCCGCAGGACCTCCTCGGCGACCTCAAGGGTCGCTCGACCGTCTGAGTCCCGGACTCAGCCCTCCGCTTCCCAGGCCTCGAGCAGCTTAAGCCAGACCTCGCTGCGGCTGGGGTAGGGGGTGACCGCGTGGCGCAAGCGCCCCAGCGGCACCTCGGCGAGGATCGCGACCGTCGCCGCCTGCAGCATCTCCGCCGTCTCGAAGCCGCTGAAGGTGGCGCCGACGATCGTCTTGCGGGCGCGGTCGACGATCAGTCGCGAGGTGCCGCCGGTTCCCTTGCCCTGGAAGCTGGCGCCGGCAGTGCCGTCGGTGGCGACGTCGATCGCAAGCGCGTCGATGCCGTCTTCCCGGGCGGTTGCGAGGGTCTTGCCGACGGCGGCGACCTGGGGGTCGGTGAAGGTGACGCGGGGCGGGCCGAGCGCTTCGGAGATCGCTTCCACCGGCCTGCCGAGCAGGTTCTCGGCCGCGACCCAAGCCTGGTACTTGCCGGCATGGGTGAAGAGGGCACGGCCGTTGACGTCGCCGATCGCGTAGAGCCAGGCGTGCTCGCCGACCCGCATTCGCGCATCGGTTTCGAGGAAGCCGTGCTCGTTCGTCTCGACTCCGGCCGCCTCGAGGTCGAGGCCGTCGGTGGCGGGCACGCGGCCGACGGCAAGCAGGATCTCTTCCGCGCCCAGCTCCGCGCCGTCGCCCAGCTCGACGATCGCGCCGTCGCCGCCCGCCCGCACGCTCTCGACCCCGACGCCGAGCCGGACGTCGACGCCGAAGCGATCGCGCAGTGCCGCTGCCACCTGCTCGCCGGCGAAGGGCTCCTCGCGCGAGAGCAGGTGCGGACCGGCCTCGATCAGGGTCACCCTCGCGCCCAGCGAGGCCCAGGCCTGGGCCAGCTCGCAGCCGACCGGGCCGCCGCCGAGGACGATCATGCTGGCGGGGACTCGCTCGGCGGTCGTCGCGTCGCGGTTGTTCCAGGCGCGGACCGAGTCGAGCCCGGGGATCGGCGGCATCGCCGCCCTCGACCCGGTGGCGACGACGATCGCGCGCTCGGCGCGCAGCCTCGTCTCGCCGACGGCGACCTCGCGCTCGCCGAGGAAGCGGGCGGCACCGCGGAACAGCTCGATCCCCCGGTCTTCCAGCCAGGGCAGCTGCCCCGAGTCCTCACCGCCGTGGATTGCCTCGTCGCGGCGGGCGAGTACGGCTGCGGGGTCGAGCTCGCTGTCGGCATCGACGGGGACGCCGGGGATGCGACGCGCCTCGGCGAGCACCGCGGCCGGGCGCAGCAGCGCCTTCGAGGGCATGCAGGCGTAGTAGGAGCACTCGCCGCCGACCAGGTGGACCTCGGCGATCGCGACCCGCCAGCCGGCATCGGCGAGGCGTCCGGCGCAGACCTCGCCGGCCGGCCCAGCGCCGAGGACTACGGCGTCGAAGTCTCGCTCCGCGGCGCTCATGGACCCACCATTCCCGACAACGTACAATTCGAAGCGCAGTTCGCACGGGGGCGACAGGCTTCGACGTGGTCGATTCGTGCGAAAGGTTGCAGGTCGAGGTTGCCGGAGGCCTCGTTAAACCCCGGCACAAACCAATACGTGCGGACCATGAGTTCGCCCTCGCCGCTTAGCTAGAAACTAAGCGCTGTGAGAGTCGGTCCTCCCTCGCCCGCAGGGAGGGGTGCCGGCTTCAGAACGCGGGCTCACCCAGGCGGATCGCCCTGACCGCCAGGGGAAATCAAAGGGGCTCTATCTCCCGCAGTGCCCGCCGGCGCGGACCCCGGGAGACGAGAATCAAGCGCCGGCTAAACCTGTAGAGACCCTCGTACAGCGTCCGCGGATCCGAGTTCGAATCTCGGCGCCTCCATTGCAAACCCGTCTCCGGCCTGGCCGGAGACGGGTGGGTAGGGTGAGTCGATGGACCGCTACGTCGCCTTCCTGAGGGGGATGAACCTCGGCAAGCGGCGGATCACCAACGAGGAGTTGCGGGCGCACTTCGGGGCGATGGGCTTCGAGGAGGTCGCCACCTTCCGCGCCAGCGGCAACGTGATCTTCGGGGAGGGGTCCGGCGAAGCCGAGGCGAAGCTCGCCACACGGGTCGAAAAGGAGCTCGACGAGCGGCTCGGATACGACGTCCCGGTCTTCCTGCGCAGCATCGAGGAGCTGGCGGCGATCGCCTCCCACGAGCCGTTCGACTCGAAGCTGGTTACGGCCTCGAAGGGCAAGCTCCAGGTCCAGTTCCTCGCTGAAAAACCGAGCGCCAAGGCGAAGAAAGAAGCGCTTGCCCTCGCCAGCGACGAGGACCGGCTGGCGATCGAGGGCCGCGAGCTCTGCTGGCTGCCCAGCGGCGGCATCAGCGAATCCGAGCTCGACCTGAAGGCGCTCGACCGCGCCCTCGGCCCCGGCACGATGCGGACCATGGGCACCGTCGCCCAAATCGCCGCCAAGCACTGTTAGGCGAGGTCGGCGCGGGGGAGGGCGGCGATCTCTATGTCGCGGCTGACGGCGGCGATCTCGTCGGGGAGCGCCTCGAGCTGGACGTTGGCGACGAACTCCAGCTCGGCGCCGAGCGGGCGGAAGAAGTTGTCGTAGTGGGTCGGGATCACCGCCCGCGGTTGCAGGCGGGCGAGGATCCGCTGCCAGTAGCGGTCGGTGAAGCTGCGCCCGGCGACGCCGGCGAGGAAGAAGTCGACGTCGCGCTCGCGGACGGCGTCGTCGATCAGGTTGGCGCTGCCCTGGTGGTAGAAGCGGACCCCGGCGACGGCGATCGCGATCCCCCAGACCTGGCCGCAGCGGTAGGCGCTCGGGCAGAGCGAGTCGAGGTGCTCGCAGCTCAGTTCGCCGTCGTAGGGGACCGCCAGGCCGAGCAGCAGCTTCGAGTGGACGCTGGGGGTGAAGGAGACCTCGAACGGGCCCAGCTCGTAGGTCCGATAGGGCTCGACCTCCACTGCCCGCTCTGCCATCCCGTGCAGCGCCATCAGGCTCACCAGCGAGCCCGAGCCGTAGGCCCTGCAATCGAGCCGGGCGGCCAGCGCCGGCGCATCGACGGCGTGGTCGAAGTGGGTGTGGCCGACGAGGATGCCGATGGTCTCGCCGGGCGCCTGCACGAAGCGCTCGATCGCCGCCGGGTCGGGCAGCGCCGTCCGGCGCAGGAGGAGGTCGCGGAAGGGGACCCGCGAGACGTAGGGATCGACGAAGAGCGTCTTGCCCTCGTAGCTGAGCCGGTAGCCGGAAACCCCGAGCCATTCGAGCTCGAGGCCGGCCGGCAACGCTGGCGCCCGCGCCTCCAGCTCGCCCAGCGCCTGGCCGTCGGCGCGCGCCGAGGAGCGCCGCGTCGCCCGCGCCCGCGTCAGCTCGCCGAGGTGTCGCAGCGGGCCTCCCATGCCGAGGAGGCTACGCTCGTAGGATGGCGATCGCCACCGCAACCTCACTCGACGTCTACGTCGGCGGCAAGCTCCTCTTCGAGGAGGTCTCCTTCAAGCTCGAGCCGGGTGACCGGATGACGCTCTCCGGGCGCAACGGCGCCGGCAAGTCGACCCTCTTGCGGGTCCTGGCCGGCGAGCTGAAGCCGGACGCCGGCTCGCTCAGCCTGCAGCGCGGCGCCCGCGTCGCCCTCCACGATCAGCGGCCCCCGCGGGAGTCGGGGACCAGCCTCAGCGACTACGTCTTCTCCGCCCGCTCCGACCTGCTCGAGACCGAGGCGGCGCTGGAGCAGCTCGAGGCGGAGATGGCGGGCGGCGACACCAGCGAGGAGACGATGGCCGCCTACGCTGTGGCCCAGGCGCGGCTGGAAGCCGGTGGCGGCTATCGCTGGCGCGACGACGTCCTCGCCGTCCTCCGTGGCCTCGGCTTCGGCCCCGAGCACGCCGACCGGCCGCTGAAGACCTTCAGCGGCGGCGAGCTGACGCGTGCCTCGCTGGCCCGGGCGCTGGCGGCGAAACCGGACCTGCTGCTGCTCGACGAGCCGACGAACCATCTCGACATTCCCTCGCTGGAGTGGCTGGAGCAGTACCTGGTCGAGATGGGCGCCGCCGTCGTCCTCGTCGCCCACGATCGCTGGTTCCTCGAGGCGGTCGGCACCTCGGTGCTCGAGCTCGAGGCCCAGCGGGCGCGCTTCTTCGCCGGCCCCTGGCACGCCTGGCGCCAGGAACAGGCGGCGCGCCAGATCGCGCTCGGCAAAGCGATCGAGCGCCAGCAGGCCGAGATCGAGCGGATGGAGCGCTTCGTCGAGCGCTTCCGTTACAAGGCGACGAAGGCCCGCCAGGCGCAGTCGCGAGTGAAACAGATCGCCCGCAAGAAGAAGGAGGGGCCGGTCGCCGAACGTCGCGATACCCGCCGGCTGCGCTTCTCCTTCAAGCCCCCCGAGCGCCCCGGCCGCATCGTCCTAAAACTGGTCAAAGGCCGGATCGAGGTGCCGGGTCGGGTGCTGCTGGAGGCGGCCGACATGGAACTGGAACGGGAGGAACACGTCGTCCTCGTCGGCGCCAACGGCAGCGGCAAGACGACGCTGATCGAGACCCTGGCCGGCCGCCGCGAGCTGGCTTCGGGCAGCGTTCGCAGCGGCCACAACGTGAAGCTCGGCTACCTCTCCCAGCACGCCGATACGGCGGCGGGGGAGGGGACCGTGCTCGACGCCGCCCAGCGCGAGACCGGGCTCACCGGTCCCAAGGCCCGTGCTCTGCTCGGCGGCTTCCTCTTCTCCGGCGAGGACGTCGAAAAGCAACTATCCGACATCTCCGGCGGCGAGCAGCGGCGGCTCTCGCTGGCGATTCTGGTTGCCTCCGGCGCCAACGTCCTGATCCTCGACGAGCCGACCAACCACCTCGACATCGAGAGCCGCGAGGCGCTCGAGGACGCGTTGACCGAGTTCGAGGGCGCGGTCCTGCTGATCTCCCACGACAGGGCGCTGCTGGAGGCGGTCGGTAGCCGCACCCTGGTTTGCGCCGAGGGGCATCTGAGCAGCCACGACAGCGGCTGGGCCGAGTACCAGCGCCGGGTCGACGAACGCGCGGCCGCCACCGCCGCCGCGGCGAAGTCCTCCGGCAACGGCGGCGGCCGCAAGTACAGCGCGACCAAGCCGGCGCAGAAGGCTGCTCGCCGCGCCGCCAAGCTCGAGCAGCAGATCGAGCGCGCCGAGGCCGAGCTGCGCGAGATCGAGGACGAGCTGGCCGATCCTTCCGCCTGGGCCAGCCCCGGCCGTGCCGAGCGGGCCGGGGAGCGCCATGCCAAAGCGAAGGAAAAGATCGAGGGGCTGTACGCCGAGTGGGAGCAGGCGCAGGAAACAGCCGCCGAGCCGGCCTAGAGGGCGCTGCGCATTACGACTCGGGTGCCCTTGGCTGGCGCCAGGGTGATGTTGCGGACGCGGACCGCCTCGTCCTTCTGCTCGACCGGGCGCAGGTCGGCACGCTCGACGAACTCGCGCAGGATCGTGCGCATCTCGTATTCGGCGAAGGCCGCGCCGATGCAACGGCGGACGCCGCCGCCGAACGGGATCCAGGCGTAGTTGTCGGTCTTGCCGTCGAGGAAGCGCTCGGGCCGGAACTCCTCTGGCGCGGGGAAGATGTCCTCGCGGTAGTGGAGGGCCGCGATCGCCGGCAGGACGAAGGTGCCGGCCGGCAGGTCGTAGCCGGCGATCCGTGCCGGCGCGGTCAGCTTGCGGGCGACGTCGACGATCACCGGTCGCGCCCGCAGCGTCTCTTTCACCGTCGCGCCCAGGTACTCGTCCTCGCCGGCGGCGATCGAGTCGCGCAGCTTGGCCAGCACCTCGGGGTTGCGGACGAGGCGCTCGATCGCCCAGGCGAGCCCGGTCGCCGTCGTCTCGTGGCCGGCGCCGAGCACGGTGATCAGCTCGTCGCGCAGTTCGCGGTCGCTCATCGGCTCGCCGTCCTCGTCGCGGGCGCTGAGCAGCAGCGAGAGGACGTCGTCGCGCTCCTCGTACCCGGGTTCGGCTCGGCGCAGCGCGATCTCCTCGTAGATGAACTCGTCGAGCCGTTCGCGCGAGCGCACGAACCGCCCCCAGGGGCTGAGGCGGCCAAGGTCGGCGCGCATGAAGGGGAAGGCGGTGATCGTCCCCACCCGCTGGGCGAAGTCGTCGATCAGGACCTCGAAGCGAGCGAGGCGATCTGGGTCGTGGACGCCGAAGACGGCGCGCATGATCACGGCCAGCGTGATCCGCGTGGTGTGGGGGCGCAGCGTGAACGGTTCGCCGACCGGCCAGCTCTCCATCTCGGCCCGCGTCATCTCGACGATCAGCTCGCCGTAGCGTTGCACCCGCTCGCCGTGGAAGGGGGGCAGCAGCAGCTTGCGCTGGCGCATGTGGGGCTCGTCGTCGAGGGTGAGGACCGAGTTGGGGCCGAGCGCCGGCTCGAGCACGGTCGCGTTCGCCTC
Source organism: Solirubrobacterales bacterium (assembly GCA_035542315.1). Lineage (GTDB taxonomy): Bacteria > Actinomycetota > Thermoleophilia > Solirubrobacterales > 70-9 > VAYN01. Next base: position 37,368 of record DATKLT010000019.1, read on the forward strand.
GCCGGCGTGGAAGACCGAGGGCGAGCCGGTGAAGACCTCTTTGACGAAGTCGGGCCGGGCGACGTAGACGATGCGGCCGAAGGTCGGGAAGCGGACGCCGAAGACGTCGCCGTAGCGGCGCTGGTTGGCGGCGAGGAAGCCGAGCGGGTTGCGGATATAGCGGATCGCCTGCACGGCAGCGGGCGCCCGAGGGCCGGGCGGGGCGCTGCGGGAGGCGCTGGCGGAGCGCGCCTGGGGGAGGGTCGCCTGCTCCATCTCGTGTAGAGGTTAGCGCGAAAACTGGCTGGACAGCCAGTTGCCTTTCGAGTGCCGTCCGGGCGCCCGGCTAGAAGACGACCGTGCGGTCGCCGTCGAGCAGGACGCGATCGTCGAGGTGCGCGGTCACCGCCCGCGCCAGCACCAGCCGCTCGATGTCGCGGCCGATTCGGACCAGGTCCTCGACCTCGTCGCGGTGGCTGACCCGGGTCACGTCCTGGTCGATGATCGGGCCGGCGTCGAGCTCGGCGGTCACGTAGTGCGCGGTGGCGCCGATCAGCTTGACGCCGCGCTCGTGGGCGCGCCGGTAGGGATCGGCGCCGACGAAGGCGGGGAGGAAGCTGTGGTGGATGTTGATCGCCTGACCGGTGAGCGAGGCGAGAAAGCTCTCGGAGAGGACCTGCATGTAGCGGGCGAGGACGAGCAGGTCGACGTCGCCGACCAGCTCGAGGATCCGCGCCTCGGCCTGCTCCTTGTTCCCCGGCTCGACCGGCACGTGGTGATAGGGGACGCCGACCGAGGCAACCTGCTCGGCGTGGTCGGGGTGGTTGGAGACGACGGCGACCAGCTCGCCGCCGAGCTCCCGGTTGCGCCAGCGCCAGAGCAGGTCGGAGAGGCAGTGGTCTTCGCGCGAGACCATGATCGCGACCCGCTTCCGTTCCTCGGGCGCGGCGAAGCGGTGCTCCATCTCAAACGGCGCCGCCACCTCCCGTGCGAACCGCGCCTCCAACCCAGCCCGCTCCTCCGGCTCGGGCGGGTCGAACACCATCCGCATGAAGAACCGCCCCTCCTCGGTCGAGTGCTGATCGACGTCGACGATGTTCAGCCCCGCCTCGGCGAGGAACCCGCTCACGGTCGCGATCAGCCCCGGCCGGTCCGGGCAGGCGAGCAACAGGCGAGAGGTCAAATGGTCAGCCACGCACGGATCATCCCGGTTCCCCACGTGGTTGAGCTTTCCCGCTCCATGCGCGGCAAAGCTCAACCACG
>DATKLT010000020.1:0-31053 GCA_035542315.1 Solirubrobacterales bacterium
AGTGGATTTTCTGCACAGCACCCTGCGCACCGGCGGCCGAGACGGCGCTCACCGCGACCACGGCGAGGGCCACGAGGCCGAGGAGCTTGAGAGTACGAGTCATCGCTTTTCCTTTCGATTTGTCGATGCCAGGCGTGCGCCTGGCACAGCACAAAGCGATACCTCGCAGCGTTCGTAGCGGTCAAGGAGTTCAGAGTGTCAGTTCCATAGGCTCATCGAGAGCAGGCAGGTCGATCGTGGATCTCCCTGGAAATCCTTGGATGCCGGACTGGTGCGGCGCGCGTATCGGTGTCAGGCAGAGTCCCGACGGGCAAGCCGATCAGAGATGGCCGAGCCGGCTGCCGTCTGGTTCGACCGCAAACCACGTGGCGCCGAAGGAACTCCTGCCGATCCCGTTAGCCTTGGCGGTTGCTTCCCCCTTTAGGAGATAGAGCGGGTAGCCGTCGTAGGTGACCTGTTCGGTCCCGTCGGAGCGCTGGATCGTACCGAGCAGATTTTTCGCCACGGCTTCTTTTCCCTGCCAGGGGACCGGCTGGCCGGCAGTGAGATACGGGCGCCACTGCCGTTCGCATGCTCCGTAGCAGGACGACTGGCCGCTGTCCTTGGCGTCGTTGCCATCGGAGTAGAGAGCGAAGCCGTATTCGTTGACGAGGATCGTGGTCGGGATCGGTGTCCCGGTCGAGACTTCGGCGGGATGAGTCGGCTTGGGTCCTGGGTGGGTCGAGCGATTTCTCGTCGGCTGGGCTTCGGTGTTCTCGCTGCTCGACTGGCCTCCGCCGCCGCAAGCGATGACACCGGTCACGAGGAGCGTCGCAAGGAGAAGCCAGCTGCCGAGATAGTTCCTGAGCATTTGATGCTAGCTAACCATACCTGTCAACCGGTCCGCTGCCGGACGGCTGCGGGGCGTCGATCGGTGCGGCGCGGGAGCTGGTCATCCTGGAGCTTGCAGGGAGGTATTCGGCGAACGCACCCACCGCTGGCCACGCCAGCACAGAGAACCCACGCGTTTCTTGCCCCCAGACGAACGCATAGCTACCGCTTGTTTGTGCCAGGTGTTTCGCCCGGCAACAACCAAGGAAAGGAAGCAAGCGATGACTCGTTACCTCAAGCTACTCGGCCTCGCAGCCCTCGCCGTGGTCGCAGTGACCGCCGTCTCGGCCGCCGGCGCCCAGGGTGCTGTGCAGAAAATCCACTGCACAACCAAACCCTGCAAAATCACAGGCGAATCTGCCGCCGGCGTACTCACCTTGACACCGATCGGAATCAAATTGAAATGCACCGCAAAATACGAATCGACACTGGCCGAAGAAACAGTGACCGAAGCGACAGTGAAAGCCGAATACACGAAATGTAAAAGCGCTGGGGTTGCGACGACGATCGACATGAACGGGTGCGATTTCACGTTCACATCGACCAGCGAAGTCGAAGCTACAGCAAAAGTCGACATCAACTGTCCGATAACAGGAGGGGTACAAGACGAAATCACATTCACAGCGCCGGCCCTTCCGTGCACGATCCATATCGGCCCGCAGAACAACCTGGAACACGTGGTCTTCACAAATGAAGGGACGACTGAACCAACAGACATCACCGCTCATGTGACACTGAGCAACATCGCAATCAAAGCGACAGAAAGTGGCTGCGCAGGCGCAACCAGCGCTGACCTCGAAGACACAATTACATTCAAGGCCTTCAAAGACTTCGAAGGAGTCGAGGGCGCCCAGGTGGGACTCCATATCTTTTAGGGTTCCAGCCCGTGAAGGTGCGGGGCGGTTATGCCGCCCCGCTTTCTTGCCCGCTTTGATCCATGTGGTGCGCCACGCCTTCAGCGCGTCTGTGCCGCCCTTGAGCCGTAGAGAAAGCGTCTGAGGCCGTGCAGCACGGCGTCGGCGAGGGACCAGTCGCCGCGGACCTCGAGGTCGACGGGGTCGTCGCGAACGGTCGAGCGCAGCCAGGCGGTGCCGGAGCCCGAGACGATTGCGTCAGGATCGCCTCGCAGACGCGAGATGCAGGACTCGACTCCTCCGTCGCGGAGGACGACCTGAGCCCCGGCCGGCTCAACGCCGGCTGAGCCGGGGAGTTCGACCACGAAGCGGCAGGTGCCGCTGGTTTCGGCTGGGAGCTCCAGCGCCGGCATCGTCAGCAGGAATGTCGCCTCGGCGTCGATTCGGGCTAGGGAAGCTGCTGCCGACCCGAGGCGCTCGCGCTCCCAGAGGGCCGCGGCGAGAAGGGGGCCGATCGCGTGGCGCAGCCAGGGCGCGACGGTGTAGGGCTTGCGGCGGCCGCTGGCTCGTCTGGCCTCGATCAGGCCGGCCATTTTCATGGCCGCTAGGCGGCGCTCCAGGGAGGGGTAGTTGAGGGTGGTGATCAGGCCGTCGAGCTCGGTCAGCGTCAGCGGCCTGGCGGCGATCGCGCGGACGAGGGCGGAGGACCAGCCGTCGACGAGGGCTTTGATCGCTCCCTTGGCGCCGGTGCTGCCGAGTTCCAATGGCTTCTCGGGCCTCGACTCGAGCCAGACGGCGAGGACGTCGGCGATGCCGAGCAGCTCGAGGCCGGGCTTGGCGAGGGAGTAGCCGACGGGCCCGGGGGTGCCGGCCGGCCGGTGACGCTCGATCGCGCCTACCTCGGTCAGGGTCCGGAGGTAGCCGCGCATCGTCGTCTGCGGTGGCAGGCCGACGTTGCGGCGAAGCTCGATCAGTGAGATGGGCTCCTGCTCGAGGGCCCTCAGCACATCGACGTTGAGCGGCGTGGACAGCAACGACAACGCGAAGGCTCCAGCCCGCACCCAGGGTCCCCCTTCCCTTAGCTAACGATCAAGGTCTTTTGTTTATAGCAAGGCGCGCTCGGTGTCAAAGGGCTGGAGGCTCTTCGGTTGGATACGTTGACATCTCTGTTTACTCGACTAGGCTTGCCTATGGGAGATGGCCCTGGAAGCGGAAAATCGACCGAAGATCCAGCTGGTGACGCTGGGGCCCCACGGCACCTGCCATGAGCGGGCAACGATCGCCTACATGGGGTTCCAGGGAGTCGATGAGTTCGAGATCGACTTCATCGGTGACTTCTACGACGGGTTGGAGATGATCCGCGGACGGGAGACCGCGTTTCTGATCCAGTGCAGCGCACATCCACTCGTTCACAAGATCACCGAGAAGCACTGGCGTGACGTCTTCGTCGTCGATACGTTCATCTATCCGACCAAGGCCCTGGCGGTGTTGAGCCGCCGCGAGGCCGAGCGGCCCAGGACGCTCGGCCTCGTTCCCGCCACTTCCGGCTACATCGACGAAGACGACTGGGAGGAGATCGTCCCGGTGCAATCGAAGCCGATCGTCGCCGAAGAGCTGCTGGCCGGCCGCTACGACGCCGGCCTGACCCACCTCGAGCACCTCGAGCGGCATCCCGAAGAGCTGAGGCTCGACCTGGAGATCGGCGAAATCGACACCACCTGGGTCGTCTACGGAAACCGCAAGCGGTTCGAGGGCGAGGTGATCGGGATCCCCTCGCCCGAGCTGTTCGCGGCGCCAGCGCCGGCTGCGGCCTGACTCAGCTGCCGGACTGGGCGAGGTAGCGGGTGGCGACAGCCTTCGGCTGCTTGCCTTCGAGTTCGACTTCGGCGTCGAGCCTCTGCATGACCTCGGTCGTCAGGCCTTCTTGGGCGCTGACAATCGTGTCTTCGAAATCCGAGCCGGCTTCGTCGAGCAGCTGCGGCGTGGTGACGAAGATGCCGTTTCCGGCGGGGAAGAGGTGCTTGTCGTCTTCGAGCACGGTGTACTTCTGGCGGCGGGCGTAGAGGCGGCCGTCGGTGCTGGGGATGAAGGCGAGTTCGGCGAACCCGTCTTCCAGCTGTTCGAAGACTTCGTCGTAGCTGCCGAGGCCGGAGACGAGACCGATCGTGGTCAGGTGGTAGAGCTTTTCGAGGCCTTCCATGCAGTTGATCGACTCGTGGCAACCGGTGATCCCGGCGATCACGATCTGTTCCTGCCCGGCGCTGGCGATGTCGGAGATATTCCCCAGGCCGAGTTTCTTTGCAGTTGCCTTGTGGGCGACGAGGAGGTTGGTCGAGGAGAACGGGGCCGGCGGCAACGCGGTCATTTCTTCGCCTTCGAGCCGGGACTTGGCCGCTTCGAAGGCTTCGTCGACGTCGGCTGGCACCGATTCCGATTCGCCCGCCCAGGCAAGGCCGCTGGCGGTGCTGAGGTGGTCGGGGTAGGCGGAGATGCCGCCGGCGCGCAGCACCCTGGGGGCGCTTTCCGGTTCGTTGGCGAGCCTGACGACCGCCGGGACCTTGAACCCCGCCCGCCGCAGGGCCTGGGCGTAGATCTCGCCGAGGACCTGTTCTTCGGGGGTCGCCCTGGCGCCGACGACGACGGTCGGCTTCGGGTCCGACGAGCCGCCGCCGCAAGCCGCGGCGAGGAGCGGGAGGAGCACGAGCGCCGCGACGGCGAGGATCAGGTTGCGCTGCATCTCGGGTCAGCCAGGATCTGATGAGCGGAAGCCCACGCCGTCTCTTTCACGTTCATCTTGTCGGCGGGCCCATCCGAGCTGGAGGCGACGATCGCGACCACGCAGGGGCCGCCCTGCAGGACGAACAGGTCCAGCTCGGCGCTCGGCGTTGCGCCTGGCTTTCCAACCAGGTAGCGGCGGAGCGCTTCTCCTTGGACCAGGTGCTGGGCCGGCAGCGGCACCCTGGTGACGGAGCCGCCCGGGTATTGCTTCGCGAGCTCGCGTTCGATGCACCTCTCGCGCGCTTCGCTGATCACCCCGAAGAAGCCCGCGGTCGCCCCGTTGAAGGAGGGGAAGGTCGTCACCGTCTCCTTCAGCAGCGTCCCCTGGCGGAGGGCGAACACCGGCGTCACGGTCGAATGGCCGTGGTAGGGAGCGAGGATCGCCGCTGCGGTTCGACAGGGTTCGGTGAGGCTGGCGCCCTTCGTCGGCTGCAGCTTGGTGAAGACGGCGGGGCTCAGGAGCAGGCCGTCCGCGCCGCCTTCGCTCGCCGTCGTCGCCGCTTCGCTCGCCGTGGTGCCCGACTGCTCCCCGGATCCGCATCCGGCCAGCAGCAGCGCCAGCGCAGCGACCAGCAATGCGAGCCATCCCCTGAAATCCATGGGGTAACGTTAACTACTTGGGAAGTTCTGATCAACCGAATCTGGACTCTTCGATGCGGCAGTAGTTGAATTCGAAGTCGAGCACGGTGTTGTTGGCCTTGGTCGAGAGCCGGTGCAGTTCGACCGAGAAGGCTTCGGCCTTGCGCTTGTTCTCGGCTGCGAGGGCGGTGCCGATCTTGCCGATCGTCGCCTTCGTTTCGCCCAGGAGGTCGAGCCACTTGCCGAGCTTGACTTCGTATTCGGGCGGTTGCGGGATGGCAGCGAGCTGACGGATCGTTTTGCCGAAGGCGGTCGCGGCGCGCTTGAAGTGGGCCGAGGCCTGCTTCAGCTTGCCCGCCTTCACCTCGCCTTTGGCGCCCTTGAAGATCTTCCTGTTGGCGAGCACGTTCGTCTTGCAGATCGGCTCGGCCTGGGCACGGTATTCGTCGGCCGGCGTCGCTTCGGCGGCGCGGGCGACCGAGCCCCCGATCGCCAGCGCGAGCAGCAGCGTCGCGTATATCCCCAACTTCGATTTCGTCATCGCGTCTCCCTTTCTCCCTGTCTCCACATCACATCAACACTTTCAGGCGGCGTGCAGACCGCTCCTCGGCAGCAGTCGCTGCAGCGGCCGCGGCAGCCACCAGACGCGCTCGCCGATCAGCAGCATCAGCGCCGGCAGCAGGACGATGCGGACGACGGTGGCATCGAGGACGACGGCAACCGTCAAGCCGGTGCCGAGCTGGCTGACGGTGGCGATCGGCGCCGCCGCGAAGGCGACGAAGACGGCGACCATGATCGCCGCGGCGCCGGTGATGACCGCGGCGGTGCGACGCAGCCCGAAGGCGACCGCCTCCTCGTTGCTCGCCCCCGCCGCGCGGCTCTCGCGCATGCGGGTGAGGAGGAAGACCGCATAGTCGATCGAGAGGCCGAAGACGATCCCGAAGATGCCGGCGGCGCCGATCGCGTCGACGTAGCTGTGGCCGCCGAGCGGCCAGCCGGCAGGGACGTCGAAGAGGAGGGCGAGGACGCCGAAGGCGACGCCGACGGTGAGCAGGTTGAGGGCGACGGCGATCGCCGCTAGTGGAATCGCGCCGAGGACGAGGACCAAGACGAGGAAGGTGGCGAGCGAGATCGCCAGTATCGCCCAGGGCACGCGGGCGGAGATCGCTTCGGAGTAGTCGGCGAGCTGGGCGGGGCCGCCGCTGACCCCGGTGCGCAGGCCCGAGTGACGGGCGAGGCCGGCGGCGTCGCCGCGGAGCCGCGCGTAGAGGGCCTTGGAGCCGGGGGTGTCGAAGGTGTAGCGGGGGATGACCAGGATCTGAGCGCCCTGGCCGCCGTGAGAAAGGGAGACGACCTGGCCTGCGCGACGGCGTTCGGCCGGCGGCGCCCCTTCCAGCGCGGAGAGGACGAAGGAGCCGGAGTCGAAGATCCGCGGCGAGGAGCTGCGCAGCTCGCCGACCTGATGGGAGAGGCTGGTCGCTTCGACCCGGGCTCGGCCGCCGGCGCGGCCGAGCCGGGTCTGCAGCGGCTGCGAGCGCTCGGCGCCGTTGGCGAGGTTGCCGGAGAGAGCGTCGGCGCCGCCGGCGAGCTGCTGCAGGCCGAAGCTGAGCTGGCTAGAGCCGGAGCGGAGCTGGCCGAGGCCGGCCGAGAGCGCGCGAGCTTCGCTGGAGAGCTTGGCGGCGCCGGCGTGCAGCTCGTCGCCGCCTTCGGCGAGCTTCTGCTGGCCTTCGTGCAGGCGCTTGGAGCGAGCGCTGGCCTTGCTCGCCTGGTCGCGCAGTTCTTCCAGCCTGGCGACGAGGACTTCGGCTTCGTCGACCGCGTTGGCGAGGCTCGGATCGGTGGCCGACGCGGCCCGCAGTTCGGAGCGCAGGCGACGGGCATGGGGAAGGCTGCTGGCGCGGATGATCGGCAGCAGCCCGGCGATTTCGTTGCGGACCGAGGCGGAGCCGGTGGCGGCCCGGTGCTGGCCGTCGGCGAGGCGGCCGGAGCCGCGGTCGATCCGCCCCAGCGCCCGCTCGGCTTCGCCGGCGCCGGCGGCGGCTTCGTCGAGTCCGCCGGTGATCTTCTCGGCCCCCGCTTCGGCCCGGCGCGAGCCGGTGGCGAGCAGACCGGCGCCCGCAGCCGCTTCGCTGAAGCCACCGCGGAGGCGGCCGACCCCGCCCGCGGCGCGGTCGAGCTGGCGGCCGGCGTGTTCGAGCCGGGCGGGATCGGCCGCTCCTTCTTCGGCCAGCAGTTCGTTGCCGCGGCGCTGCAGAGGCCGGACCTGGCGCTGGATCTGGCCGGGCCCGACCACCGCCTGGACGGCGGGATCATCGGCGACCTGATGTTGGGCGCGGCGCAGAGCGGTGAGGTGAGGGCGGCTCGTGATCGGGCCGCGGTTGGTGGCGGCGGCGAGGACGAAGGGCGCATCCCAACCGGCGCCGATCGCGTCGTCGACGGTTTCGGAGTCCTCGCGGGCTTGGTTTCCTTGCGGCAGCTGCGTTGCGCTCGGCGGCCCCGTCTTGAGCGAGAGGGCGGGCAGGGCGAGCAGGATCAGGGCGCCGCCGATCAGGACGACCGCCAGCAGCGGACGTGAGAGGGCGGCGGAGACGGCGGCCATCAGTCGCGCGCCGCCGTTGCCGCGGCCGAGGCGCCAGCGGTCGACGTTGCGCCCGAGCAGGAGCAGCAGCGGCGGCGCCAGCAGGGTGGAGACGGCGACGCTGACGACGGTGGTGAGGATCGCGGTGCCGGCCAGCGAGAGGAAGAGGGTGCCCGGCATCACGACCAGGATCACGACCATCGCCAGCAGCAGCGTGAAACCGGCATAGGCGGTGGTGCGGCCGGCGGAGCGACGGGTGCGAGTGGCGGCCTCGAGCGGCGTGCGGCCGGCGGCGAGCTCCTCGCGGAAGCGGGAGACCATCAGCAGCGCGTAGTCGACCCCGAGTGCCAGCCCCATCATCGTCGCCACGGTGAGGGCGAAGCCGTCGATCGCGAGGTCCGAGGCGGCCAGCGAGAGCAGGCCGCGAACCGTCAGCACCGTGGCGCCGCCGAAGAGCAGCGGGATCGCAGCCGCAACCGGCGAGCGGAAGACGAGGAGCAGGACGAGAAGCAGGATCGGCACCGCGACCAGCTCGGCGACCCGCGTCGCCTGCACCGATTCGTCGCGGATCGCGCGCGAGAGGGTGGCGAACCCCGTTTGCACCGCTTCGACCGGGGGGTGCGTGCGAGCGGCGAGGATCGCGTCGAGCTGGGGGACGCTCTCGCGGACCGCCTGCGAGGCGCCGACGTGGAAGTCGACAAGGACCAGGGCCCGGCGCGGGCCCGGGCGCAGCCGCGCCAGGTGGCCGCGGTCCCAGGGCGAGAGCGTGGTCGCGCCACCCACCCTGCGCAGGGCGGCGACGAGCCGGGGGCCTTGCCGATCGAGCGCGGCCGCCGGCCCGCGCAAGAGGACGACGAACGGGGCCGAGTCGCCGAACTCTTCCCGCAGCAGGCTCTCGCCGGCGGCCGACGGGGTACCCGGGACCGAGAGCGAGGTCGGCCCCAGCTTCCCCTCGACCCCCCAGCCGATCGCGCCGAGGACGGCGATCAGCGCCACCGCCAGGGCAAGGGTCAAGCGCGGACGCCCGAGGCCAAACCCCCCTCCTGCCGGGTCCCCACCCATGCCGCGATGCTAGTCAAGGCCCTGGAGCCCCACGGTAAGGGTCGTTTAAGGGCGGTCCGAGCCGCTACTTCTTCGGCTCGACCGCCTTGGTGTCGATCGCCTTCGCCTTGGCGCGCTCGCTGCGGCGGTGGCGGAGGACGACCGGGGCGGCGTAGCCGATCAGGGCGCCGATCAGGAGGAAGATCGCGAGGACGACGATCAGCGGCGCGTTGAAGCTGGCGAAGAGGACTTCGACGCTGACCTCCTGCGAGTTCTGGAGGCAGACGATCGCCGCCAGGGCGGCGAGGACGCCGATGATCCAGGCGCGCCAGTTGACCGGCTTGTGCTGCTGCGGCGGCACCTGCCCATCCTACGGTCGGCGGCGCCTGGGTGGCGGGATCGTTCGCCTAGCTGTTGCTGCTCAGGTAAGCCGCGGCAACCTTCGCGGGGTCTCGTTTTTCGACCTGGACTTCGGCGTCCAGCCGCTGCATCACCGGCAGCGTCAGGCCCTTCTGGGCGTCGACGATCGCCGTTTCGAAATCGTCGCCCAGCTCTTCGGCCAGCTCTTCGCTGGTGATGAAGATCGCGTTGCCCGCCGGGAACAGGTGCCGGTCCTCTTCGAGCGTCGCGAACTTGCTCCGTTCGGCGTAGAGGCGGCCGTCGGTGCTGGGGACCATCGCGTATTCGGAGACCCCCTGGGTGATGTCCGAGTAGAGATCGGCGACGGTCTTCGGGTTGTTGAAGAAGTCGAGGAACTGGCCGTACAGATCTTCGAGGCCGACCGCGCAGTTGAGCGCCTCGTGGCACCCGAGCAGGCCCGCGACCGAGATGCCTTCGAGTTCGGAGACTTTTTCGACACCGCTTTCGGCGATCTTCGAGCGGAGACCGGTGACCAGGTTGGTGAGGTCGAACGGGGTCGGGGGAAAGGCCGTGTTGCCTTCCTCGCCGAGCAGGGTGAGGGCCTTTTCGTAGGCTTCTTCGGCGTCTGCGGGCACGCCGCGGTATTCCTCGAATATCCAGGTCCCGCCGATGGCCGTCGTCAGGTGCCCCGGGTAGGCGGAGATGACACCGCGTTCGAGAGCCTTCGCCGGGTCCTTGGAGACCGCGCGACCTTCGGCGACCTGGCCGACTTTGAAGCCGGCGTTGCGCAGTGCCTGGGCATAGATCTGAGCGAGGATCCGCTCTTCGGCGGTCGGGCCGGCCCCGATCGTCAGCGTCGGCGTCGGCCCCGACTGGCTCGAGCCGCCGCAGGCCGCGAGCCCCGCGAGGACGGCGAGGAGGAGCAGTGCAGCGAGCGAGCGCCCCGCGCGAGCGCCCCTGCCTTCAATCAGGCACTTCATATTACTTAACGTACCTCATTCATAGAGAATGAGGCAGGGGAACGCCGGTCGCGCCGATCAGGTGAGGACGACCGCGACCGGCGAGGCTATGACGCGGGGGGGCTGCGCTCAGGCGGGCCAGCGATCGCGGACGATATGGCCGTCGCCGCCCTCGGGCTTGGCGCCGCCGATCGCGATCAGCTCGAGGCCGTCTGGGCCGGCGTCGAAGGCGCGGACGACCTCGGGCGCGACGCGGACGACGTCCCACTGGCGCAGCTCGACGACCTCGTCGTCGAGCTTGACCCGGCCCGAGCCGGAGACGACGACGTAGGCCTCCTCCTGAACCTCGTGCGCGTGGCCGTCGCTGGAGACGACGTTGGGGTCGAAGCGCTCGTAGGTGACGCCCAGCTCGGCCGACTCGAGTTGCTTGCGGGCGAAGCGGATCTCGCGCTCGGGCCCATCGACGACATCGTCGCACTCCTTCAGGTTCGCAACCGCGTAGCGGGACATGGACAGGGACTCTAGTGACTGCGATCCTTCGGCCTCCCGATCGAGAAAGGCTGGAGATGGCGATCACCGAGTTGGAGACCGAGCAGATCGAGAAGGCGAACGCGAGCGGTGGGACGCCGGCGCTCTTCATCCACGGGCTGTGGCTGCTGCCGAGCAGCTGGGACAACTGGGTTGGGGTCTTCGAGGAGGCCGGCCACCCAGGGCTGACCCCGGTCTGGCCCGACGATCCGCTGACGGTCGAGGAGGCGCGGGCCAACCCCGACGTCTTCGCCAAGAAGTCGATCGGGATGGTCGCCGAGCACACCGAAGAGGTGATCGCCAAGCTCGACCGCAAGCCGGCGGTGCTGGGGCACTCGACCGGCGGCCTGCTGGCGCAGATCATCGCCGGGCGCGGGCTGTCGGCGGCGACCGTGGCGATCGACCCCGGCCCCTTTCGCGGCGTCCTGCCGCTGCCGCTCTCCTCGCTGAAGTCGGCGGCGCCGGTGCTCGCCAACCCGCTGAACAAGAACCGCGCGGTGACGCTGACCCTGGACCAGTTCAAGTACGGCTGGGCCAACGCGCTCGACGACGATGAGGCGCAGGAGATCTACGACCGCTACCACGTGGCGGCGCCGGGGATGGCACTGATGCAGATGGCAAACGCCAACCTCAACCCCTTCACCGAGGCCAAGGTCGACACCAAGAACCCCGAGCGCGGTCCGCTGCTGGTGATCGACGGCGAAAAGGACCACACGGTGCCGTGGGCGATCGCCTCGGCCAGCTACAAGAAGCAACGCCACAACGACGGCGTCACCGAGATCAAGTCGATCCCCAACCGGGGGCACTCGCTGACGATCGACAGCGGCTGGCGCGAGGTCTGCGACACAGCGCTGGAGTTCGTCAAGCGCTTCGCCTGAGCGCGGTCAGACGGACGGCTCGGTGTAGTGGGCGGTGACGCAGCAGACCAGCCCGTCGCCGTCCAGCTCCATCACCTCGACCGCCTCGCGACCGCCGACCGAGGTGTAGCGGACGGCGACCGAGGCGGCGCCGGCGAGCGTTTCGTGGTGGACGAAGTGGAGGTCCGGGTAGACGCCGAGGCCGCGGGTGAAGTAGTCGCGCAGCGCCTCGTGGCCGCGGACGGTGGCGTCCTCGCGGCCGACGATGGCGACGATGAAGGGGGAGGTGAAGACGACGTCCTCGGCGTAGTGGGAGAGGATCCGCTCGAGGTCGTGCGAGTTCCAGGCGGCGATCCACTCGCGAGCGAACTGATCTGCCTCGGCGGCGGTGACGGGACGGCTCGGCATGCCCTCAGTATGCGGCGTTGCGGCAGCGGGGGCGCGGGGTGGCCTTGTAGCGGGGCTCGCGGCCGCGGTTCCAGAGGGCGGCGTCGATCTCGGCCGGGGTGAGGTCGGGGCGCTCGGCGGCGAGCAGCTCGACCGCGTGGACGGCGCAGGCGCGCAGCTCGACCTCCTCGGCGGAGCCGTGGACGAGGAGCTGCTCGGCTTCGATCCGGGCAGCGAGGCCCGGGTCGAGGCTGAGCACGCCGTCGAGATGGAGCACGTGGGGAACGAGGTTGTCGGCGAAGGCGGTGAGGTGGTCGAGGTCGGCGACGCTGACGACGCCAGTGCGGTCGAGGTCGGCGGCGAGCAGCTGGGCGCGCTTGTAGAAGGGGACCGGCTGCTCTTCATATAAGGAGACGTCGGCGAAGGCCTCCCAGGAGGCGAAAAGGGCGGCGAGGGCCGGAGCCGTTGGGGCAACGGAGTCGACCGCGGCGGTAAAGGAGCCGCTGTAGTCGGCGAGGAGGTGACGACCGACGTCGCGCAGGGCGGCGACGAACTCGAGCATCAGCGGGTGACCGGGGTACTGGCCGAACGTGGCGGAAATCTCCCGTTGGGTGAGCGCGGCGAGCTCGGTGGCGGGCCAGGGGCCGCGCTGGCGGAAGCGATCGGCGAGGCCGGCGGCGACGGTGAAGAAACCGCTGTGGCCAGGCCGCTTGCGGATCGTCGGCCACCAGCCGGAGCCGAAGTTGACCGCGTCGAGGCAGATGATGAAGGCGGCGCGCGTCTCGCGGTCGGCACCGGGGAGCTCGAGCCGCGGATCGGGCTCGGGCACCCCGGGCGCCGGGAGTGCCGCGGCGTATTCAGCGATCGCCCCCTCCTCGATGCGGACGCTGCGCGAACCAGCGGCGACGCGAGCGCACGCCACGCGGACTTCGTCGGGGAGGATGGCCATGGGCGCCTTTGTACGGCATATCCGAACAAAGGCGACACGTCACACTGAGGCGATCACGGACGGGGTCGAGATCCGCAAGGGGGTTGCCGCCGACGCCGCGGCGATCGCGCGGCTGCTGCACGACTTCAACACCGAGTTCTCCGAACCGACGCCGGGGGTCGATTGGCTAACGGAGCGGCTGGGGGCTCTGCTCGAGTCCGGGGAGGTCGTCGTCCTGCTGGCCGGAGGATCCGGCGACGCGATCGGCTCGCCGCTCGGCTTGGCCGTCATGCGGCTGCGCCGGGGGCTATGGGACGAGGGCGCGGAGGCGTACCTGCAGGAGCTCTACGTGGTGCCGGCGCGGCGGGGCGAGGGAATCGGGCGGGCGCTGCTCGAAGCGACGATGACCACCGCGCGGGCGGCAGGGGCGACGACGCTCGACCTCAACACCTCGACTGACGACCCCGCTGCGATCGGCCTCTACGAGAGCGCCGGCTTCACCAACCGCGAAGGCTCCCCCGACGGTCCCTCGATGCTCTTCTACGAGCGGGAGTTGTAGCCGCCGAGAACGCGGTTCCTCCCGCTATGCGAGAAGAACCGCGTTCTCAGCCGGCGGTTTCTATTTGTTGGCGACGACTAGGTTCGCGGCGCCCTGCATCCCGGCCTGGTTGGGATGGATCGGGGCGGCGAGTTCGCCGGGCACCAGCGGTTCCACCCAGCGATTCGAGAGCGACTTGCAGGCATCGTGGCCGATGCTGGCTTTGTACCAGTCGACCAGCGTGGCGCCGTTGGCCGCGGCCTGGGTCGCCAGCATTTTGTTCAGGCCCTGCTCGGTCTGGCGCAGGTAGGGCACGTCGCCGAAGCCGATCGGCATCTGCGGCCAGCAGCCGAACCCGGTCTCCGGGAAGATCGCCGGGTAGTTGAGGACCAGGACCTTGGCGCTCGGCGAGCGAGCGTGGATGCCCTGGATCACTTCGGCGATCTTCGGCGCCGTGGCGGCGATCCGTTCGGCCAGCTGGTCGTGGCCGCCGGCGTCGTATTTGTCCTTGCACGGGGTGCTGAACGGGTTCAGCGTGATGCAGCTCTCAGCCACTTCGGAGAAGCCGATGTCGTTGCCGCCGATGGTGACGGTGACGAGTTTGGTTTCGGCGTTCAGCGAGTTGAACTGCGGTGGGTTAGAGCCAAATTCGACTTCCTGGGTGTGGGTCATGTCGTAGGTCGTCGCGCCGCTGCAGCTGGCGTCCGTCAGCGGCAGACCGACGCCGGGCTGCGCCAGGTGGGCATAGTTGTGGTCCGACTTGAGGCAGCCGAGCGGTGAGACCTGGTTGGGGATCAGCGGCCCCGCCGAATAGGAGTCGCCGAGCCCGACGTAGTTCGCCGCCGCCCGAGCCTGTGCCGCGAGCGCTCCGGCGAGGAGCGCAACCGCCGCCAGCAGGGCGAGTGCCAGCAGCCGGCCGCCGCGTCCCGCACGCGTCATCGATGCATTCATTTCCCTCTCCTTCCAACTGATGATTGCCACCCAGCCGGTTCCCATCCTGATCATTGCTCAAACATGTTTGAGGCGCAAGGCCGGCGACGCTGGGCTGCTGAAATGCCCCTCAGGTACCCGACTAGAGGAGGGAAGCGATGAGGCGTCTGATGATCCGCTACAAGGTCAAGCCGGGGCTGGCCGAGGAGAACGAGGCGCTGGTCCGCGCCGTCTACGAGGAACTGGCCCAGGCTCAACCGCCGGCGATGAAGTATTCGACCCACCGGCTCGAGGACGGGCGCAGCTTCGTTCACCTGCACGAGTCGGGGCCGGGGGCGCCGGAGATGGGCGAGTTCGCCGCGTTCCGCGAGTTCCAGCGTGAGGTCCGCGACCGTTGCGAGGAGCCGCCGGTCGTCACCGAGCTGACCGGCCTGACCGAGATCGGCTCCTACGCGGCCGCGAGCTGAGCGCCGGTTCAGACCTCGATCGCCGAGCCGAGGCTGACGGTGCGCTCGCGCGGCAGGTGGAAGTACTCGACCGGGCTGGCGGCGTTGCGGGCCATGGCGACGAAGAGGCGCTTGCGCCAGCCGCGCATCCCGGGGGCGGCGCCGGGGGCGATCGAGATCTGGGAGAGCAGGTAGACGACCTCGTCGAGGTCGATGTCGCGCTCGAGCCCCCGCTCGGCGGCGAGCTCGACCATCCGCGGCACGTCCGGCGAGTCCTGGAAGCCGACCCGCGCCGTGATGTGGGTGATCCCGTCGTCCTCGTAGCCGAGGTTGTCGACGACGAGCCGTTCGGACTCGGGCACGTAGGGGGCTTTGGTCGTCTCGATCGAGAGGATGAGGACGTGCTCGTGCAGGGCACGGATGTGCTCGAGCGCGTTGCGCAGCGCCAGCGGAGTCGTCTCGCGGCGGGCATTGAGGTAGACCGAGGTACCGGGGAGACGGAGGACCGGCGGGTCCATCGCGCGCAGCTCCTCGACGAAGGCGCGTAGCGAGCCCTCCTCGTCGGCTCGCCTGTCGTGCACCCTCTGGGCGCCGCGGCGCCAGGTGCTGAGCACGGTGAAGACGACGACGCCGACGCTGAGCGGGAACCAGCCGCCGTGCTCGGCTTTGGTCAGGTTGGCACCGAGGAAGGCGAAATCGACGGTGAAGAAGACGAGGGCCCCGATCGCGACCACCCAGCGCGGTTTGCGCCATAGCGTTCGCACGACGACGAGGAAGAGCAGGGTGTCGGCGGTGATCGTGCCGGTGACGGCGATCCCGTAGGCGGAGGCGAGCTTGGCCGAGGAGCCGAAGCCGACGACGAGGGCGACGACCGCCGCGAGCAGGAACCAGTTGACGGCGGGGACGTAGATCTGGCCGATCTCCTTGGCCGAGGTGTGGCGGATGTTGAGCCGTGGCAGGAAGCCGAGCTGGACCGCCTGGCGGGTGACCGAGAAGGCGCCGGAGATCACCGCCTGGGAGGCGATCACCGTCGCCACCGTCGCCAGCAGCACCATCGGCACCCGGCCCCAGTGGGGGAGGAGGAGGAAGAACGGGTTTTCGATCGCGCTCGGTTCTTCGACGATCAGCGAGCCCTGGCCCATGTAGTTGAGGGTGAGGGCGGGGAAGACGACGAGGAACCAGGCGCGGCTGATCGGCTTGTGGCCGAAGTGGCCCATGTCGGCGTAGAGCGCCTCGGCGCCGGTGATCGTCAGCACGATCGAGCCGAGGGCGATGAAGGCGATGCCGAAGTGGCGGGTGAAGAACTCGACCCCGTAGTGGGGCGAGAGGGCCTGGACGACGTCGGGGTGGTCGAGCACGCGGGCCAGGCCGGCGACGGCGATGACCGTGAACCAGACCACCATCACCGGGCCGAAGACGCGACCGATCTTGTGGGTGCCGAAGCGCTGGACGGCGAAGAGGACGACAAGGATCGCGATCGTCACCGGCAGCACCATCGACTTCAGGCTCGGCTCCACTACCTTGACCCCTTCCACCGCCGAGAGGACCGAGATCGCCGGCGTGATCACGCCGTCGCCGTAGAAGAGGGCGACGCCGGCGAGGCCGATCCCGATCAGCGTCAGCTTCGCCTTGGTGCTGCGCAGCGGCGCTCCCATGACCAGCGCGATCAGCGCCATGATCCCGCCCTCGCCGTCGTTGTCGGCGCGCATGATGAAGACGACGAACTCGATCGAGACGATCAGGGTGATCGTCCAGAAGACGAGCGAGATGACCCCGTAGACGTCGGCTTCGGTCGCCTTCACCGCGTGGTGGTCGGCGGAGAAGACGGTCTGCAGCGAGTAGAGCGGGCTGGTGCCGATGTCGCCGAAGACGACGCCGAGGGCGCCGAGGGCGAGCGCCGCCATCCCCAGCTCGCGGCGGCCGGGGCGGGTCGGCGCCGATTGCGCTTGGGAAGCCATTCTGAGGGGACGATTCGCCCTCACGGCGTCGCCCCCTGCCGGCGGGCGCGAGGCTGCGTTCAGGTGCGGAGGCCGGCCCGGGCGTGGGTCTGATCCCGGCGCAGATCGGCGGTCTGGTCTGACGCGGTGCGGTGGTAGGTGAGGCTGTCGGTCTCGACCACAAGGCCGAGCTTCGGCCGGTGGAAGTCGACCCGGTTACCGCCGAGGTGGGCCTGGGCGGTCGGCTTGGGGAGGCCCGCGGCGCGGGCGATTGGCAGGAAGCGGCGCTCGAGCGCGGTCTGGGAGCGGCTGAAGGTCTGGGCGGCGAGGTTGCGGCGCAGGCGACCGGTGCCCGGACGGGACGGGCGGGCGTCGAGGAGGGCCGGGAGGCGGTCGGTGCCGACAAGCCGCAGGCGGTCCGCCTCGTTGACCGCGTCTTCGACCCCTTCGTCGGTGAGGCAGGTGGCGAGGTCGACGAGGATCGAGACGGGGTCGCCGACGGGGATTTCGTCGATCACGCGCGGTGGCCGAAGGCTGGCGAGGCGGTGGACCTTGATGCGGGGGCGGCGAAGGTAGGCACCGGCCGGCGCGGCAACGTCGATCGGTCCGGGCCGTTGCTTGCAGATTCCCCAGAGCTCGGCGCCGCTGCGATGACTCAGGCGGCAGCTGATGTAGGCGGCCGCTCTCGAGGCGGTGGCGGATTGCGTCGGCGGACATCCCAAGGTCGAGCAGCTGTCGGCGGGTAACGACGCCATGCTGCCGTCGCACCACTCGCCACACCGCTCTTTCCCACGCCTGCAGCCTTGGCGGTGCCATAGCCCCCTCAAGGCTGCAGGGACGGGAGTTCTCCCCTGGATCGGCGCGTGGACTGGGGTTGGGGGCGGGCTCTGCGAGACTTTGGTCGATGGGCACCGCGCAGATTCCAGATCCGACCGAGTCGGGCCTTCGTCATCAGCTGCGGCCGCTGTTCGACCAGATCGTGATCAAGGAGCTGGACCAGGACCGCGTGCGCCGCTCGGGGCTGGTCGTTCCTCCCGGCACCCACGACCCGCCGCCCGAACAGGGGATCGTGCTTGCCGTCGGGCCGGGCCTGGACTGGTGGAGCCAGGCTGGGGTCGAGATGCCGGTGGCGCCGGGTGATCACGTCGTCTTCCCCGCCTCGGCCGGGGTTTGGGTCGAGATCGACGAGGAGCGGCTGCTGGTCTGCCGGGTGACGCAGATCCTCGGCGTCCTCGAATCCGCACCGCTCGAGCGCTGAGCGACGCCGGCTAGCCGACCTGCTGGCGCTGGCGGCCGAGGGCGAAGGGGCTGCCGTTCTGCTTGAGGCGCAGCATGCGCTCGTCGGCGGTGCGGATCAGCGTCTCGTAGTCCTCGCCGTCCTCGGGGAAGACGGCCCAGCCGATCGAGGCGCTCGGGGTTGGGCCCTTGGCGCCGGGGGCGCGGATGCCGACCGCGTTGCGGATCGAGTCCGCCATCCGCCGCACCCCCTCGCCGTGGGCGCCGGGCGCGATAACCGCGAACTCGTCGCCGCCGATCCGGGCCAGGGTGTCGGTCGAGCGCAGCATCGAGTGGACGCGGGCTGCGGCCTCGACCAGGACCGCGTCACCGACCTGGTGGCCGTGGCGGTCGTTGACGCCCTTGAAGTCGTCGAGGTCGAGGATGAAGACCGCGAGCGGCGTCGGCTCGCCCTCGCGGCGGCCGCGGCGCGGATGGGTGCGGACGGAGAGCTCGCGCTTGAGGGTCGAGTCGAAGTGGCGGCGGTTGCCGATGCCGGTGAGCGGGTCGCGGTGGGCGAAGTCGCGCTGGCGCGCCTCGGCGTCGACCAGCCGGCGTTTGAGGCCGACCATCACCGCGGTCGCCGCCAGGTAGCCGGCGGCGAGCGCGAGGTAGCGCGAGGGATAGGCGTTTTCGACTGCGTGACCGTCGTAGAGGAGCGGCGTGCCTGCGACGAGGACGAGCTCGATCGAGAGCGGCCAGGCCCAGCGCGCGGGGAAGAAGAAGGCGGCGTAGAGGAGCGAGCAGACGAGCAGCGGCTCGATGTAGCTGAGCGAGCCGCCCGAGAGGTAGAGGCCGAGGCCGACGACCGGGATCGTCAGCGCCATCCCGGTCGCGAGGGCGTTGATCGAGGCGCGGTCCCAGGGGATCCAGCCGGTGACGCTGCCGATCCCGTAGAGGAAGACGAAGGCGCTGAGCCCGATCACCCAGGGCAGGCCCTGGTGCTCGGCGCCGGGGAGGAAGGCGCCGGCGACGCCGACGCAGGCGGCGACGATCCACAGCCAGCCCGAGATCCGGCCCATCCGCCGCTGCTCGTCGGGCCCTCCTGAAAAGGGGCGTCCCGGGATTGGAATGGGAGTCTCGTGTGGGGACATCTCCCCACCTAGATCGGCTCCCCGCCGCGATCTATTAGCGCCGCGCCGAAGCGGCCAGGATCAGCTGGACTCCGAGTACGCGGGCCCAGGCGTGGCGCGCGCCTGATCGGCGTCCGGGGCGGCCTCCCGCATGCCGGGCGGGAGTGCCGGCTGACGGAGGACGAAGACGGCGATCGCGACGGCGATCGCGGCCAGGCCGGCGCCGATCAGATAGGCGAGGTGATAGCCGGAGGTGAGCGCCGAGGCTTCGGAGACGCCGCTGTCGAGCAGGCTGTTGGTGCGCTCGGTGGAGAGCGTCGCCAGGACCGCGAGCCCGACTGCGCCACCGACCTGCATGCTGGTGTTGACCAGGCCCGAAGCGAGGCCAGCGTCGCTCGGGGTGGCGCCTGACATAGCCATCGTCATGATCGCCGGGAACGAGGTGCCGACGCCGACGCCGATCAGCAGGAACGGCGGCAGCAGGTCGGTCAGGTAGTTGCCGTCGACCGGGGTGCGGGCGAAGAGCAGGAGGGCGACGACGACCGCGCAGACGCCGGGGATCAGCGTCGTCCGCGGGCCGAAGCGCATGATCAGCTTTTCCGAGAAGCCGAGCGAGAGCGAGCCCATCACGATCGTCGTCGGCAGGAAGGCGAGGCCGACGTCGAGGGCGCTGTAGCCGAGCACCAGCTGCAGGTAGAGGGCGCCGAGGAAGAACATCCCGAACATCCCGGCCACCAGCAGCGCCTGCAGCGCGTTGGCGCCGGTCACGTTGCGCGAGTGGAAGAGGCGCAGCGGCATCAGCGGGTTGGGGATCGTCGCCTGGCGGTGGAAGAAGGCGGCGAGCAGGGCGGCCGAGACCGCGCCAAGACCTAGCGTACGGGCGTCGACCCAGCCCCACTCGGTGATCTGCAGGATGGTGAAGACGCCGATCATCAGAGCGAGGGTGATCAGCGCCGCGCCGGGGAAGTCGGCGCCCTGCGCGAGCCCGATCCCGTCCGGGTTGTCGACCAGGCGAATCGCCAGGTAGCCGGTGGCGATCCCGATCGGCAGGTTGATGATGAAGATCCAGTGCCAGGAGATCGCGTCGGTGAGGACGCCGCCGAGCAGGAGGCCGATCGAGCCGCCGGCGGAGGCGACGAAGCCGTAGACCCCGAGCGCTTTCGCCTGGTCGGCCGGGTGGGGGAACATCGTCACGACCATCCCCAGGATCACCGCCGAGGCGAGGGCGCCGCCGATACCCTGAACGAAGCGGGCGCCGACCAGCATCTCCTGCGCGGGAGAAGCGGCGCAGAGCAGCGAGGCAGCGGTGAAGATCGTCAGCCCGACGAGGAAGATGCGGCGCTGGCCGAGCAGGTCCCCGAGCCGCCCGGCGAGCAGCAGCAGACCACCGAAGGGGATCATGTAGGCGTTGATCACCCAGGCCAGGTTGTTCTGGGAGAAGCCGAGGTCGTCCTTGATCGAGGGCAGGGCGACGTTGACGATCGTCGCGTCGAGGACGATCATCAGCATCCCCGCACAGAGCACGTAGAGGGCGATCCAGCTGCGCCCCTCGGCCCGCGGCGGGGCGATCACGGTGGGATCTTCGCTGGCGTTCATCTCGGCGTTCATATCAGCGCTCGCCGTCGTAGTACTCGACCTTGCTCTCGCGGCGGACCAGCAGCTCGCTGCCGGGCTCGCCGGTCCAGATCCCGACCTTGTCGCTGTCGGGGTAGACGGTCGCAGTGGGGACGACGACGTCGGAGAACATCAGCAGGCGAACCGTCTCCTCGGTCTCGTTGCTGACCTGGTGGGCGCCCTCAGGGCCGCGCGGGAAGAAGATCGCGTCGAGCGGCTCGAGGCGGTCTTCGCCCTCGGGGTGGCGCAGGGTCGGGTTGCCGGCGAGGACCAGCAGCCACTCCTCCTCGCCGACCTCGTAGTGGTAGGGACAGGTCGACTGGCCGGGGGCGAGCTGCCAGAGGCTGGCGCCAGTGCGCTCGGAGCCGAGCAGGCGGCGCAGCGAGAGGTGGCCGACGCGGTAGCGCTCGGGATCCTCGGGGTCGTACTTGAGCTCGGGGGCGGCGAGATTGATCAGCTTCATGCACTGAAGCTAGCCGACCGGCGGCGCGCTAAACCGCGAGGTCCATCCGGAGCCGAGCGCGGGTGCCGCTCGGACCGGAGCGGACCTGGAGCAGGTCGCAGAGCTGATTGGCGACCCAGAGGCCGCGACCGCGCTCGCGCAGCGGCGAGGGACGAACGCGGCCGGCGAGCGGGTCGGCGATGCGGCCCTCGTCGCAGACCTCGAGCAGCAGCGCTGCGGGCTCGCGCCAGATCGCCGCGCTGCCGGTGCCGCCGCCGTGGATGACGCTGTTGGCGGCGATCTCGCTGGCGGCGAGGACGAAGTCGGCGGCGCGGTCGTCGGGCAGGCCCGCCTCGGCGGCTTCGACCCCGACGGCGGCGCGCAGCGCGTTCAGCGTCTCGCGGTCGAACTCGAGCCGGCGAGCGTCGAACGGCACCCGGGAGAGGTTGCCGGCGAACGGTTCGGGGGAGTGGTCGTCCCACTCGGGATTGGGCGCGGTAGTGCCGGCAGAGTAGGTGTGCGGGTGGCTGCGCGAAGCGGCTTCGAGCATGTCCTCGTCGAGCGCGGTGCGGTCGTAGAAGCAGAGCAGCGAGAGCCGCGGCGGCGGCTCGGGGGCGAGGCCGACGTTGAGCAGCGCCTCGTGGCGCTCGCACTCGTCAACGGCGGCTGTGCTGCGGCCCGGCCAGATCGGCTCGCCGAGGCCGCGCAGCGGGCGGCCAGGGGGATGGCGGTCGACGAAGTCCTGCCAGGCGGGGAGCAGACGAGCCGGGTTGCGGCCGAAGACCTCGACGTCGGCGAAGTCGACCGAGGCGGCGTCGGCGCCGAGCGCGGCCCGGACCAGCGCCGTCTTCGCCGGGCCGAGCGCGACGAGGATCGGCTCGCTCGCCTCCAGGCCCGCCTGCAGATAGGGCAGCGCCGACTCGAGAAAGCCGTCGGCGGCGTCGTAGAACGCCACCTGATGATGCAAGGTCGAGTCCTGAGCAGTCACGAATGGACCATTGAACCGAGATCTTGATCCAAAGGTGCGGTTTTGGTACGTCCGTGCCCCGATCGGGGGGTCAAACGTCCAGCCTGGTCAGCCGAGCTCGGCCGCCTCGACCCTCTGCGCCTCGAGCTCGAGGTCGACGTCGGCACCGACCTCGCCGGCACCGACCTCGTCGCCGTCGTAGGCGGCGAGCTGGGGGAAGGCGGCGGCAATGACCCCGACCGAGGCGAGGCAGACGAGGCCGCCGGAGACGACCGAGAAGGTGGCCGAGGTGAGAGCGGCGACCGTTCCCGACTCGATGTCGCCGAGACGCGGGCCGCCGGCGACGACGAGGCTGAAGACCGAGCTCATGCGGCCGCGCATGCGGTCCGGGGTCAGGGTCTGGGAGATCGTGCTGCGGCAGACGGCGCTGACGCTGTCGGCGGCGCCGGCGAAGGCGAAGAGGGCGGCAGCGGGCCAGATCGAGTTGACGAGGCCGGCGGCGGCGATGAAGGCGCCCCAGGCGGCGACCGCAGCGAGCGTGATGCGACCGAGGAAGCGGGCGTGGACGAGCCAGCCGGTGGTCAGCGCGGCGGTCGTCGCGCCGGCGGCGACCGCCGCGTAGAGAAGGCCGGTGCCAGCGGCGCCGGCGTGGTAGACGGTCAGCGAGAGGACCGGGAACAGCGCCCGCGGCATGCCAAAGGTCATCGCCGAGAGGTCGATCACGAAGCTGCCCATCAGGGCCTTGATCCGGCGCACGAAGGAGAGGCCGCTGCGGATCGATTGCAGGACCGGTTCGTGGCGCTCGGCCGGGTGGGCGGGCTGCGGCGACATCGCCCAGGCGGCGAGTGCCATCCCCAGGCAGCTGACGGCGTCGACCGTGTACGGGGTGCCGATCCCGAAGCCGGCGATCAGCAGCCCGCCGAGGCCGGGGCCGACGACCTGGGTCAGCTGGTAGAGGCCGAAGGTGAGCGAGATCGCGCCGCGCAGGTGCTCGGGTTCGACGGTGTTGGGGACGATCGCGGCGCGGGTCACGCGCTCGACCGAGGAGGCGCCCGCCATCGCCGCGGCGAGGACGAAGAGGGTCCAGGTCGGCGGCGGCCCGGCGAAGGCGGCGACGGCGAGCAGCGCCGCGATCGCGACCAGCGCAATCTGGCACAGCAGCAGCAGCCGCCGGCGGTCAAGGCGGTCGGCGAGGGCGCCGCCGAAAAGCGAGGCGACGACCAGCGGCACGATCTCAGCGGCGCCGAGCAGCCCGGTGAGGAAGGCCGAGCCGGTGAGGACGAAGACCTGGTAGGGCAACGCGACGAGGGTCGCCTGGGTGCCGAGGCCGGTGATGATCGAGCCGGCGGTGAGGAGACGGAAGTCCCGCGAGCGGCGCAGCGGCGTGGTGTCGACGACGATGCGGGGGAGGCGGCGCAAGGATCGAACCTACTGAGTGCCGCTCTTGAGCTGCATATCATCGATCTCGATGGCCACCCCGCCCGTCGAGCCGGAGACGATGCGCGCGGTCCTCATGCGTGAATTCGGCGAGCCCGAGGTGCTGGCGGTGGAGCGGGTGGCGGTGCCGCAGCCGATCCTGACCGAGATCCAGGTCCGGGTCGAGGTCGCGGGCGTCAACCCGGTCGACTTCAAGACGCGCAAAGGGCGCGGCATGGCCCCGGTCCTCGGCGAGCTGCCGTTCGTCCTCGGCTGGGACGTGGCCGGCGTCGTCACCGAGGTCGCCCCCGGCGTCACCCGCTTCGCGGTCGGCGACGAGGTCTTCGGCATGCCCTGGTTCCCGCGCCAGGCCGGCGCCTACGCGGAGTACGTGACGGCGCCCTCGCGCCACTTCGCCGCCAAGCCGCACGGCCTCTCGACCGAGGAGGCGGGAGCCCTGCCGCTGGCGGCGCTGACCGCATGGCAGGTCGTCGTCGACACCGCCCGCGTGCAGGAGGGGGACGACGTCCTGATCCACGGCGCCGCCGGTGGGGTCGGCCACCTGGCGGTGCAGATCGCGCGGGCGCGCGGGGCCAACGTGACCGCGACCGCGCGCCGCGAGCAGGCCGAGTGGCTGGGCGAGCTCGGGGCCGAGCGCGTGATCGACTACCGCGAGGAGAACTTCGCCGCGCTCTGCTCGGGCCTCGACGCGGTGGTCGACTGCCACGGCTCCCAGGGTGAGGCCTCGCTCGAGGTGCTGCGCCCGGGCGGCCTGCTGGTCTCGGTGCCGAGCCGCACCCCACCGGAGCTGATCGAGACGGCAAAGCGCCGCAACCTGCGCGCAACCGGGTTCCTGGTCGAGCCCGACCCGGTCGGCCTGGCCGGGATCACAGCTTTGGTCGAGGCGGGGCGGCTCCGCGTCCACGTCGACGAGGCGTTCGAGCTCGAGCGCGCCGCCGAGGCGCACCACCTGGCCGAATCGAGCCACGGCGGCGGCAAGATCGTGCTCCGGGTCTGAGCGGAGCGGACACTTGGCGGTGCCATGGCCCCCTCAAGTGTCCAGAAGCGGGGACAGCGCCGCCCGGCCCCTTTCCAGGCCGGACGGCGCCGCGGCAGTTCCCCTCAGGCGCCCACCGCAACAACCGGTGAGCGGCCGATCACCCTGCCCGAGTCATCGAGGGCGACGACGGCGACGTAGGGCGCCGAGGTGTGCGCCGAGATCGCGGTGTCGAGCCCGTTCCAGGCAGCAAATCCGACCTGCTGCAGCGACCAGGGATGCTGGCCGGCGAGGACGCGCCAGTGCGCGACCTCGGTCGCTCCGTTCCAGATCGCGTCGACGTCGACGTGGCTGGAGTCGACCTGCTCGGCGGTCGCCGTCGGGTCGGTCAGCGGCTCGCCGACCCAGGGCGAGCGGTAGGCCCGGTAGGTGTCGTAACCGCTCGGGACGCTGGCGTCCCAGAGCAGGTTCCCGGAGCCGTCGAACTCAGAGAAGCGGCCGGCGCTGCCCCAGCCGACGAACAGGTGGCCGTCGGGCAGGCGCTGGGAGTTGCCCTGCGAATTGGAGATGATCCCGGCAGGGTGCTGGACGGCGGAGACCAGGGTGGCGGTCTTCGTTTTGGTGTCCAGCTTGACGTCGATCACCCGCGAGGGCAGGCCCGTCGCCGGGCCGCCGCCGTTGCCGTTGTCGAAGATCCGGACCACGTTCGGAGCCTCGGGCAGGGCGTTGTGCTGGCCGTTGAACTTGACCCCGGCGCCGAGCGTGAAATCGCTCGACTTGCCGCCGAGGCGCCAGATGATGTTCCCGGTGTGGGAATCGACCTTGTAGATGGTCGAGACGCCGCGGCCGGAGATCAGGAAGTTGCCGTCGGTGTCGGGGTTGACGGCGTTGATGTGAAAGTAGTCCCACGGCGTCGCCGGGTTGGTCGGCGCCGGGATGTAGCTATCTGAGAGCGGGACGTGGTCGAGGCTGTCCCACTGCCAGATGACTTTGCCGGTGGCGATGTCGATCTCCTGGGCGACGCCGTCGAAGACCTGGCCGTTGGCGGGGCCGCCGTAGGGGGTGAGGTCGTAGGGGACGGCGTGGTAGTCGGTGATCAGCGCCGTGCCCCAGGGGGTGATCCGGAACTCGTGCTGATCGGCGGGCTCGAGGCCGTTGCCGGAGGAGACGGTGGCGATCTGGTGGTAGTGCTGGTCGAGGATCACGTCCACACCTTGGCTGTGGCCGGGGCCGCCAGTGCTCTGGCCGACGTTGTAGGTGAGGACCGGCTTGCCGCGGTAGGTCTGGACGCGGAAGTCGGTCGCCGTGTAGGGCGCGGTGACCGGCTGGAAGTAGAACGGCCGGCCCTGGTCGTCGACGATCTCCGGTCCCTGCTGACCGGTGACGCCGGCAGCGGTGATTTTCGGGGCGACGAAGTTGAGCCCCGGGGCGAGGTGCGGGCCGCTCTTGAGGACCGTGATCTGGGGTGGCTGGTAGCCGGTGAGGGGCGTCGTGTAGTCGATGCCGGGGACCGGGTAGACGTTGGGAGGAGAGAGGTGGCCGCCGTGATGGCGGTCGAAGGAGAAGCGCGAGCTGTGCGCCTCATGGTGGGCCGTCGCCGAAGCGGCGGTGAGGCCCGCGGTGGCGGCGAAGACGGCGATCGCGCCGGTGAGGGCGGTGAGGCCGCGCCGCCAGCGCGAACGGGGGGTGCGGGGAACGCTTGACATGGGTGGTGCCTCCTTGGGATCTGGTGGGGAGGCCTTGAGCCCCTGCCGAAGGACCGTGGCCGAAACAGCGCTCTTCCGTGAGCGCCGCGGCATTCTACATAAAGTTGATCATCTTTATCAACTTTATCGATCTTTTAGGCAACCCCTCCGAATGGGCGGGCGCTCAGCGGCCCCGCCGGCCGAAGCTGTGGCCGGCGGGAGCGACTGCACGGAGCTCGGCGACGGCGAGGCGGCGGCGTTCTTGGGAAGAGCCCGGCGGCGGTTCTGCCCGCTGTGGACGGGCGACGGGTGGGGCAGTCGGCTCCAGCGCCCAGACGGCAGCGACGAGGACGTTGATCACCCCTTCGCGGCGCTCGAGGCGGCCGTGGGCGGCGAGTAGCGGCGCGGCGCGGATCAGCGCCCGGTGGCGCTCGTAGACCTGCTTGGGGACGACCAGGTTGACGACGCCGCGCTCGTCCTCGAAGAGCATGAAGACGATCCCCTTCGCCGTCTCCGGCCGCTGGCGGGCGACGACCATGCCGGCGACCGCGACCTCGGCGCCGTCCTCGATCCGCTCGAGGTCGCTGCTGCGGCGGATCTCCGGGTCGAGCGTCGGGCGCAGCAGCGCCAGGGGGTGGGTGCCGAGCGCGATCCCGGTCGAGCGGTAGTCGGCGATCAGCTCCTCCCACTCGCCGAGCGGGTCGAGCTCGGGCGCTGCTGGCGGCTCCAGCGGCAGCGCCAGCTGGGTGCCGGCGGCGCTCGCGCGGCCGCGGCCGCTGACGCCGACCCGCCACAGCGCCCCGCGCCGGTCGCCGCTCTCGCCGCCACCTGCCGCCGGGATCCCGTCCAGCGCCCCGGCCCAGGCCAGCCGTTCGAGGCTCGCCAGTCCCACCCCCGCTCGCGAGGCGAGCTCCGCGATCCCACGGTAAGCGCCGCCGCGCTCGCGCTCCGCCACCAGCGCCTCCATCTCCTCCGCCCGCACCCCTTTGACGTAGCCGAGGCCGATCCGTACCACCAGCCCGCCGCGCACCTCGGGATCGCGCCGCGGCGATTCGACGTGGCAGAGGGCGCGGCTGCGGTTGGCGTCGGCGGGGGCGACGCGGATGCCGCGGCGTTGGGCCTCGTGGACGAGCGAGTCGGGCGGGTAGAAGCCCATCGGCTGCTCGTTGAGCAGCGCCGCGAGGAACTCGGGGGCGCGGTGCTCGCGCAGCCAGGCCGACTGGTAGGCAAGCAGCCCGAAGGCAGCCGAGTGCGCCTTGGGGAAGCCGAACCCGGAGAAGCCCTGGATCTTCTCCCAGATCCGCTGCGCCAGCGCCGGCGGGGCGTCGTGCTTGGCGGCGGCGCCGGCAAGGAAGCGCCGGTGATGCTCGTCGATCGCCTGACGCGAGCGCTTGCGGCTCATCGCCCGGCGCAGGCTCTCGGCCTCCGACGAGGTAAAGCCGGCGAAGTCGGCCGCCACCTCCAGCACCTGCTCCTGGTAGACGATCGTCCCCAGGGTGTCCTTCAGCGACCGCTCCAGCGAGAAATGCTCGTAGGGGATCTCAAACCCTTCGGGGTCCTCGCGCTGGCGCTTGCGCCTCTCTATATAGGGGTGGACGGCACCACCCTGGATCGGGCCCGGCCGCACCAGCGCCACCTGCACGGTGAGGTCGTCGAGCGTCTCCGGGTGGGTGCGGGGCAGCATCTGCATCTGCGCCCTGCTCTCGATCTGGAAGACACCGGTCGTCTCGGCGGCCTGGATCGATTCGAAGGTGAGGCGGTCGTCGACGGGGATGCGCGAGAGGTCGAGGGTCTCCTCGCGCGTCTCGGCCACTTCGTCGACGCAGCGCTCGACCGCGGAGAGCATCCCCAGCCCGAGCAGGTCGATCTTGAGGAAGCCGGCATCGGCGCAGGAGTCCTTGTCCCACTGGACGATCTGCCGGCCCTCCATCGCCGCCGGCACCACCGGGCAGACGTCGATCAGCGGCTCGGTCGAGATCACCATCCCGCCCGAGTGCTGGGAGGCGTGGCGGGGCAGCCCGAGCGCCTCCGGGCAGAGCCAGAGCAGCGCCTTCCAGCGCGGTGCGGCGGTGCGCTCGGCGCCGATCGCGGCGACGACGTCGCGCTCGATCTCGCTGCTGGACTCGTGGAAGCCGACCGTCTTCGCGACCTTGTCGATCTCCGCCGGCGGCAGCCCGAGCGCCTTGCCGAGGTCGCGGACGGCGCCGCGCGGGCGGTAGGTCGGGAAGGCGGCGACCAGCGCCGATCGGTCGGCGCCGTAGACCTCGTGGACGCGCGGGATCAGCCGCTCGCGGATGTCGCGCGGGAAGTCGAGGTCGATGTCGGGCATCGAGGCGCCGACCGCGTCGTTGAGGAAGCGGCCGGCGAAGAGCCCATTCTCGATCGGGTCGATGTGGGAGAGGCCGGTCAGGTAACAGACGATCGAGCTGACGCTGGAGCCGCGGCCCCGCCCCGGCGGCAACACCGAGCGCGCCGAGTCGCGGCCGCGGACCTCGACCGCGACCTCGCGCGCCAGCTCGAGCAGGTCGTGGTGGAGGAGGAAGAAGCCGGAGAGGCCGAGCCGGCTGATCGTCGCCAACTCCTCGCCGAGGCGGCCTTCGGCCTCGGCGCGACGGGCGTGACCGGCGAAGCGCTCGTCCAGCCGCACCCGGCAGAGCTCGGCGAGGGTGAGGTCGGCCTTCTCCTGCTGGGGGTAGCGATAGCCGAGCTCGGTGGTGAGGTCGAAACGCAGCCGCTCGGCGAGGCGGGCGCTCTCGGCGACCGCCTCGGGGTGCTCGGCGAAGCGCGCGGCCATCGCCTGCGGCGAGACCAGCGCCGAGCTGCGGTTGCCGCGGCGGAAGGGCTCGGAGGCCTCCAGGGTCTCGCCGCGGGAGACGGCGACGAGCGCGTCTTGGAGCAAGGCGCGGCGGCGGCTGTGTGAGTGGACGTTGCCGGTGGCGACGGCGGCGACGCCAAGGCGCCCGGCGAGCAGCGCCAGCCAACGGTTGCGGGCGCGGTCGCGGCGCCAGTAGGGACGCTGCAGCTCGACCCGGAAGCGCTCGCGGCCGAAGATGGCGAGCAGACGGCGCCCTAGCTGCTCGCCAACAGGCCGTTCGCCCCGCTCGAAGGCCCCCGCAAGCGCCCCGTCCCGCGCGCAGCCGGAGAGGCAAACGAGCCCCTCCGCATGCTCCTCGATCTGCTCCAGCGTCACCCAAGGCTGACTCAAGGTCCGTCCTGTGCCATCCCGCGTATGTTCATGAGCCCGCGTCAGAAGGCGGCAGAGATTGCGGTATCCCGCCGCGCTTTCGACGAGGAGAGTTATGTGTGCGTACCTGCCCGGGGGTGACAGGCCCCGCCGGCCCACGCGCACCGTCAACTCTGCCCCCGTAATCGCCCGTACCGCAAGCCCCTGGCACGCCTCGGCGAACTCGCGGGCACCCCAGAGACCGTCGTGGTCGGTGAGGGCGAAGGCGGCATAGCCGTGGGACTCGGCGGCAACCGCCAGCTCCAGCGGCGTCGAGGCACCGTCGAGGAAGGAGAAGGCCGAGTGCGCGTGCAGCTCGACGTAGGGCGGCGTCGCCATCGGGTGCCCTCATCTAGGCCCGCTGGCGGTACCAGCGCCCGCGCCGGCCGCGGCGGAAAACGGTGACGTCGCGGCCGTCGGCGAGGACCAGCTCGAAGTAGTGACGGCGCAGCGGCGGCGGCGTCCACCAGCGGTCCTCGACCAGCCACTCCTCGCGCAGCGCCTCGACCACGACGCCGTCGACTGCGGCCGGCACGTCGCGCTCGCCGACCCGTACCGAGACCAGCTGGGGGGTGTAGAGACGGCGAAGCCCAGGCGTCACAGCTCGGGGAAGGGCGTCAGCATCGCCCAGCGCTCCGGCACCCGCGAGGAGGAGTCGACCGGAAGCACCTTGAGCAGCGCCTCGGCCCCCTGCGCGTCGCGCACCTCGCGCACCGCCCGGCCGAGCCGCCGTCGCCGCGCCAATCCGGCGTCGCCAACCGCGAGCTCGATTTGATCGCTTGCCGGGGGTCCGAAGCCGAGCGCCCGCAGCCGCAGCAGCTCAGCTGGGCCGGGCAGGGTCTCCAGTCGCGGCGCCAGCACCGCGCGCAGGACCGCGGGCGAGGCACTGGGACGGCCGAGGCCCTGCTCGACGCTCCAGCTGCCGCCACCCGAGAGGCGGGCGCCGAGCCGCAGGCCGAGCAGGGTGCGACCGCGGCGCTGGGGAGATGCCAGGAGACGGTCGACGAGCAGCTCGAGGGCGCGGTCGAGCTGGCGCCCGGCGGTCCCCTCCGGCAGCTCGATCTGCTCGACCAGCTCCTCGTGGGGGCGGCGCGGGCGCAGCGGGTCGTCGGCGCCGCGGGCCAGCCGCAGCGCCCGCAGGCCGAGGTCGCCGAAGCGGTCGGCGACCTGGTCGGGCGAGAGCCGCGCGAGGCGGCCGAGGGTGGCGATCCCGAGACGCTTCAGCGCAACGAGGAAGTCCTCCGCCTCGGCCTCGGCGACGTCGAGGCGGCCGTGCAGCAGCCCCACCCCGAGCGGCGCCAGGAAGGCGGCGAGGCCAGCCGCGTCGACGTAGCCGTCGTCCTCGTGGCGGGCGACGGCGAAGGCGGCGAAACGGGTCGGCGCGACGCCGATCCGGACCTCGCCCCCGATCGCGTCGCGGGCGGCCGAGACGACTCCCTCGCGTTCGCCGCCGTAGACGCCGCGCAGGCCGCCGACGGCAAAGAAGGCCTCGTCGGCCCGGGTCGACTCGACCCCGGCGCCGATCCCCTCCAACGCCCGCACCATCGCCTCGGTCCGCTCCGCCGCGGCGACCGGATCGGGAAGCAGATCGCGCCCGGGCCGGGACCCCCCGGAGCGGCCCGGGCGCGGCGGAGACGCCAAGCGACTGCCGATGACGCAAGCGATCTCCATACGAACGTATGTTCGTACGATCGGATCGCGATGTCAAGGGCGCAGGGAAAATTTCTCGCGAAGGGACGAGGTGGGTGGGGAGGGTTCGGGTACCCCTCTGAAAACTCGCTCGCTGCGCTC
>DATKLT010000021.1:0-94822 GCA_035542315.1 Solirubrobacterales bacterium
CTTCTTGTTGACGAACTCGTCGGCCCCGTAGGTCCCCATCTCGCGACCGAACCCGGACCGCTTGAAGCCGCCGAACGGCAGCTCCGGGCTGTCGGCGAGAACGAGGTTGACGTAGACCATGCCGGCTTCGATCTTGTCGGCGACCCGCTGGCCCTGCTCCCTGTCGGTCGCCATCACGTAGGAGCCGAGGCCGAACGGGGTCTGGTTGGCGAGCGCGACCGCCTCGTCCTCGGAAGCGACCCTGTAGACCTGGGCGACCGGTCCGAAGAACTCTTCCTGGGAGGCCTCCGAGCCCGGCGCGATACCGGTCAGGACGGTCGGTTCGAAATAGTTGCCATCGCGTTTGCCGCCGACGACCACCTCAGCTCCGGCGCCAACCGCGCGGCTGACCTGGTCCTCGAGCCGGTCCGCGGCCGTCTGCGAGGAGAGCGGCCCGATCGCGGTCTCCTCGGAGGTCGGATCGCCCCCCTTGGCCGCGCCGAGATTGGCGCTCAGCTTCTCGACGAAATCGTCGTAGTACTCGTCGGCGACGATGAACCGCTTGGCCGCGTTGCAGGACTGGCCGGTGTTGTCGAGCCTCGCTTCGGTCGCCGCCTGCACGGTGGCGTCGAGGTCGTCGGTGCCGAGCACGATGAACGGATCGGAGCCGCCCATCTCGAGCACGACCTTCTTCAGGTTGCGGCCGGCGATCTCAGCGACGGCGGAGCCGGCTCGCTCGGACCCAGTGACGGAGACGCCGTGGACGCGGGGGTCGCCGATCACCCACTCGATCTGCTCGTTGGTCGCGTAGACGTTCTCGTAGGCCCCCTTGGGGAAGCCGGCGTCGTCATAGATCTTCTGCATCGCCTCTGCCGATTCCGGGCACTGCGGGGCGTGCTTGAGCAGGATCGGGTTGCCGATCACCAGGTTGGGGCCGGCGAAGCGCGCCACCTGGTAGTAGGGGAAGTTCCACGGCATGATGCCGAGCAGGACGCCGAAGGCGCTGCGGCGGACGATCGCGGTGCCCTCGCCGGCGAAGCCCTTGACCGGTTCGTCCGCCATCAGGTCCTCGGCGTTGTCGGCGTAGAAGGCGTAGATGTCGCCGGCGAAGTCGACCTCGCCCAGGGCCTGCTCGATCGGCTTGCCCATCTCGCGGACGATGATCTCGGCCAGCTCCTGGCTGCGCTCCTTGTGCAGCTCGCCGACTCTGCGGATCAAGGCGGCCCGCTCGGCGACGGTGGTCGAGGGGACCCAGCCTTTCGAGGCCTGGTCGGCGCGATCGATCGCCGCCCGCAGGTCGGCGTCGCTGATCTCCGGGTACTCCTTCAGCTTCTCGCCGGTGGCTGGATTGACTACCGCGTAAGTGCTCATTCAACGCTCCCTGTGGATCTCGGTTTTCAAATCTCCGTCCCGGTGGCGCCCGCAGTCTCGCGGGCGTCGAGGTCAAGCGCCTCCTCGACCGGCACGTAGCTCATTCCCACTCCCTCAGCCACCGCCGGGTGGGTCACCTGGCCGGCGGCGACGTTGACCCCGGGCCGCAGTCCTGGATCGCGCCTGATTGCGCCGGCGACGCCATGGTCGGCGAGCGCGATCGCGTACGGCAGCGTCGCGTTGGTCAAGGCCTGGGTCGAGGTGATCGGCACCGCGCCCGGCATGTTGGCGACGCAGTAGTGGACGATCCCGTCGACCTCGAAGGTCGGGTCG
This sequence comes from Solirubrobacterales bacterium, assembly GCA_035542315.1. GTDB lineage: Bacteria > Actinomycetota > Thermoleophilia > Solirubrobacterales > 70-9 > VAYN01. Next base: position 1,684 of record DATKLT010000021.1, read on the forward strand.
TGGTGGGTGGTCGGCCGCGAGGTCTCGAAGCAGCCGCCCTGGTCGATCGCGACGTCGACCATCACCGCGCCCGGCTTCATCAACGCCAGCTGGTCGCGGCGGATCACGTAGGGGGCGCGGGCGCCGTGGACGAGGACGGCGCCGATCACGAGGTCGGCCCGCGGCAGCATCTCCTCGACCGCGAGGGTCGTCGAATAGACGGTCGAGCAGCGGCCGCTGAAGGTGACGTCGAGCTCGCGCAGGCGGTCGATCGAGCGGTCGAAGACGAAGACGTCAGCCTCCATCCCGATCGCGATGAAGGCGGCGTTCATGCCGACGACGCCGCCGCCGATCACCATCACGTTGGCGGCGGCCACCCCGGGCACGCCGCCGAGCAGGATGCCGCGGCCGCCGTGCGGTTTCTCCAGCGCGTGGGCGCCGGCCTGGGTCGCGATCTTGCCGGCGATCTCGCTCATCGGCGCCAGCAGCGGCAGCCGCCCGCGCGCGTCCTCGACCGTCTCGTAGGCGATCGCGGTGGCACCGCTGGCGCAGAGGCCGCGGGTCTGATCGGGGTCGGGCGCCAGGTGCAGGTAGGTGAAGAGCAGCTGCCCCGGCCGCAGCATCTCGATCTCGGAGGCCTGCAGCTCCTTGACGTGGAGGATCATCTCCGCCGCCTCGAAGACCGCGGCTGCCTCGCCGACGATCGTCGCCCCCTGCGCTTCGTACTCCTCGTCGGCGATCGCGCTGCCGTTGCCGGCGCCGGCCTCGATCAGCACCTCATGGCCGTGCTCGCGCATTTCGCGGACGCCCGCCGGCGTCACCGCGACCCGGTACTCGTCAGCCTTGATCTCCGCTACAACGCCGATCCTCATCCGATCAACTCCCTCGCTCGCAGGGCCAGCCAGAACTCGATCCGGTCGTGCGCCCGAGAGAGATCGCGGCCGGTCAGCTCTTCGACCTTGCGCATCCGGTAACGCAGCGTGTGGCGGTGGCAGTAGACCTGGCGGGCAGCCCGCTCCCACTGGCCGTTCTGCTCGATGAACGCCTCCAGCGAGCGCAGCAGCTCGCCGCCGTACTCCTCGTCGCCCGCCTCGATCGGCCCGAGCACGCTGTCGCAGTAGAGACCGAGCGCGTCGTCGTCCTGGATCGAGAGCAGCAGGGTGAAGGCGCCGAGGTCGCGCCAGGAGGCGACCTCGGGCGCGGCGCCGTTGTGGAAGGCGGTCGCCTCCAGCGCGCAACGCGCTTCGTGGAAGGAGTGGCGCAGGCTCTCGGGCGAAGCCGGGCGGCTGGCGGCAGCGCGGACCGTGCCGCGCTCGGGCCCGAGCGCGCGACGAGCGTCGGCGGCGACGTCGATCGGGTCGCGGTCGGCGGCGTCGATCACCGCGCAGAGCAGCTCGCGGCCGCCGCTCTCGTGCGGGGCGACGACCGCCGGGCAGGCGTCGGCGGCGAGCGCCCGTTCCAGCGGCCCGGTCGCTGCTCCCGGGTGCTCGAGGGCGAAGACGAGGACCGCCGCCTCCTCGCCGATCCCGAACGGCTCCAGGCGGCGGCGCAGCTCGCTCGGCTCCATCCGCCCGCCGAGGGCGCCGGCGAGGACGTCGCCAGCGAGCCGGCGCTCGGTCTCGCGTGCGACCCGGCGGCGCATCAGCTCGAGCGCGACGACGGCGACCGCCTGCTGCAGGATCAGCCGCTCGAAGTCGCCGAGGCCGCCCGAGTCGCGGACGATCACGACCCAGGCCTGCGGCGGCCCGCCGCCCGGTGAGACGACCGGGTGGGCCAGCGCCCGGCCGGCGACCGAGGGATGCGAGGGAACGAAGGGGTGGCCGTCGGCGGCGTGGCCGAGCGCCTCTTTGCGGATGCCGCCGATCGCGTCGGCGGAGAGCTGGCGGCGGAAGCCGCGGCCGGCGAGCCGCTCGCCGCGGCCGTCGAGGATGGCGACGGTGCCGCCGACCGCAGAGGCAATGGTCGCCGCGATTTCCTCCAACCCGCGCTCCTCGAGAACCAGCCGCTCGAGCCGCCGCTGGACCGCGATCCCCCGCTGCAGCACCTCGTATTGCTCGTTGACCAGGCGGGCGAAGGCTTTCTCGGTGATCGCGATGAACGGGGTCGAGTAGGGCACCTCGAAGAGCGGGAAGTCGCGCTTCTCCGCCTCGTCGATCAGCGCTTTCGGCAGCTTCTCGTGGCTGAAGCCGGTGCCGAAGCCGAGACCGGCGAGATTGCGGTCGGCGAGGATGCGGACGAAGGCGCGCTGCTTGGCCGCGGTGTCGAGCGGGATCCCGGTGGTCAGCATCAGCTCGCCGCCCGACAGCCACGGCGTCGGGTCCTGCAGCTCGGAGATGTGGACCCAGCGGACCGGCGCCGCCGCGGCTTTCTCGCCGGCCGCGAGGTCGAGGTCGAGCTCGTCGAGGAGGCTCTGGACGGTGAGCACGGGGCCTCAGCGCATCTAGTTGACGACGTGCTCCCAGGCATCGGTGAGCACCGTGCTGAGAACGTCGTGGATCTCGGCGAACTGCTCGCTGTCGGCGATCAGCGGCGGTGCCAGCTGGATCACCGGGTCGCCGCGGTCGTCGGCCCGGCAGATCAGGCCGCGCCGGTAGAGCTCGCCGGAGAGGAAGCCGCGCAAGAGCTTCTCGGACTCCTCGTCGTTGAAGCTCTCCTTCGTCTCCTTGTCTTTGACCAGCTCCAGTGCGTGGAAGTAGCCGGCACCGCGCACGTCGCCGACGATCGGCAGCTCCAGCAGGCTGTCGAGCATCTGCCGGAACTCGCCCTCCTTCTCGCGCACGTGACCGCAGAGGTCCTCGCGCTCGTAGACGTCGAGGTTGGCCATCGCGATCGCCGCCGCCACCGGGTGGCCGGCGAAGGTGAAGCCGTGGGCGAAGGAGGCGGTCCCCTCCATGAACGGCTCGGCGACCTTGTCGGAGGCGATCACCGCCCCCATCGGCGCGTAGGCCGAGGTCAGCGCCTTCGCCGTGGTGACGATGTCGGGCTGATAGCCGAACCGTTCACAGCCGAAGTAGTAGCCGAGGCGGCCGAAGGCGCAGATCACCTCGTCGGAGATCAGCAGCACGTCGTGGCGGTCGCAGATCTCGCGCACCTGCTGGAAGTAGCCGTCGGGCGGGACGAAGCAGCCGCCGGCGTTCTGGACCGGCTCGAGAATCACCGCGGCGACGGTCTCCGGGCCCTCGAATTCGATCTTCTCCTCGATCGCCGTCGCCGCCCAGAGCGGGTGGCGGTCGACCGGCCAGCGGTAGAGGTTGGTGTTGGGGACGTGGTGGGTGCCGGGGGTGAGCGGCTCGAACTGGGTCCTGAGGTCGGGGATCCCGGTCGCCGACAGGGCCCCCAGCGAGGTGCCGTGGTAGGCGACCTCACGGGCGATCAGCTTGTGCTTCTGGCCTTTGCCGTGGATGCGGTGGTAGTTGCGGGCGAGCTTCATCGCCGACTCGACCGCCTCCGAGCCGCCGGAGGTGAAGAAGACCCGGTTGAGGTCGCCGGGGGCAAGCGAGGCGATGCGGGCCGCCAGTTCGATCGCCCGCGGGTGCGCATAGCTCCAGAGGACGAAGAAGTCGAGCTCTTCGACCTGGCGCGCCGCGGCCTCGCCGTACTCGGTGCGGCCGTGGCCGGCGTTGACGCAGAACAGCGCCGAGAGGCCGTCGAGGTAGCGCTTGCTGTGCTGGTCGTAGACGTAGCAGCCCTCGCCCCGGGTGATGATCGGGATCTCGTGATCGGGGCCGTAGCCGCCCATCCGCGAGAAGTGCATCCAGAGATGCCTGCGAGCCAGCTCCTGGAGCTCGCTTCCTACTTTTTCCTGCGGCATGGTGGCCATTCCGCTCTCCTCTTCGCCTACGACGATATGGACAAAGCTAGACCCAGAGTGGCACATCCGCAAGTGTTCGTTGGGTCAAGTCCTGGCGAAACGGTTGTACAACAGGTACAAGCGGAGCCTGTGCTTTTGGGACATCCGCCACTTGCACCTTGGTCCGCCGGGGCTTACGTTGCAAAAAGTCGCCGTCGGCCGATGAGGGCCCTACAGAGGAGACGGATTGATGGAGAGCGCCGCGGTACCCACGCCTCATGACAGTTCCTCGGCTGGCGCGCGCGCTCCGGAGGTCGGCGGAAAGGGACTGAAGGCCGGGGCCCTCGGCTACCTCTCGAACCTGGTGATCGGCGTCGCCTCGACGGCGCCGGCGTACAGCATCGCCGTCACCCTCGGCTTCGTCACCGCGATCGCCGGGATGGGCTTCCACGCCCCGGCGGTGATGATCGTCTCCTTCATCCCAATGCTGCTGATCGCGGCCGCCTACAACTACATGAACAAGGCGGACCCCGACTGCGGCACCAGCTTCACCTGGGTGACCCGGGCGCTCGGGCCCCGCCTCGGCTGGCTCACCGGCTGGGCGATCGTCGCCGCCGACGTCGTCGTGATGGCGACGCTGGCCTACATCGCCGGCGTCTACACCTTCCTCCTCTTCGGCATGCACGCAGCCGCCGCGAACATCCTCGACGTCAGCATCATCGCCGCGATCTGGATCGTGCTGATGACCTGGATCTGTTACGTCGGCATCGAGCTCTCGGCTCGCATCCAGTATGGCCTGCTCGGGATCGAGATCCTCACCCTCGGCCTCTTCGCGATAGTGGCCCTGTGGAAGGTCTACGTCTCCGGTAGCGCACTGTCGGGCTCGAGCCACATCGCGCTGAGCTGGTTCTCGCCCTTCGACCTGCCGGGCGGGACGACCGCTCTGGTCAGCGGGGTCCTGCTCGGGGTCTTCATCTACTGGGGCTGGGACAGCGGCGTCTGCGTCAACGAGGAGTCCGAAGACAGCGCCAACGGGCCAGGCAAGGCGGCGGTGATGAGCACGATCCTTCTCGTCCTCATCTACGTCGTCGTCGCCGCCTCCTCGCAGGCCTACGCGGGGCCGGAATTCCTCACCAACAACGCCGAAGACGTGCTCGGGGCGCTGGGCGGCTCGGTCCTCGGCTCGCCGCTCGACAAGCTGCTGATCATCACCGTCCTGACCTCGGCCTCGGCCTCGACCCAGACGACGATCCTGCCGACGGCGCGGACGACGCTCTCGATGGCGCGGTTCGGCTCGATCCCGAAGGCCTTCGGCCGCATCCACCCGCGCTACCTGACGCCGGACGTCTCGACCCTGGCGATGGGGGCGATCTCGCTGGTCTGGACGCTGATCATCATCAACCTCAGCACCAGCGTGTTGAGCGACGCGATCACCGGGCTCGGCTTCCAGATCGCCTTCTACTACGGCCTCACCGGCTTCGCCTGCGTCGTCTACTACCGCCGCGAGATCTTCAAGAGCGTCCGCAACTTCATCATGGTCGGGGTCGCTCCCCTGCTCGGCGGGCTCGCCCTCGCCTTCGTCTTCGTCAAGGCGCTGATCACCTACTCCGACCCGGCCGAAACCGAAACCGGCTCTTCCTTCCTCGGTGTCGGCGTGCCGGTCGCGATCGGGGTCGGCCTGCTGCTGGTCGGCGTCGTCGTCATGGTCTTCGCCAACGTCGCCTACCCGAAGTTCTTCGCGCGCAAGACCGAAGTCGTCAACCCCGGCATCCTCGAGGGCACCGTCAAAGGCGAAGCCTCGGTGATGGCGGACTAGGGGGAGGTTGAGATGGGGGAGATCATCGTCGGCTATGACGGCTCCGAGGTTGGTCGCGCGGCGCTGCGCGAGGCAAGCGCCCTGGCGAAGGAGCTGGGAGATCGCGTCGTGATCGTCTTCGGCTACGCCCCCGGCGGTTACGGCGGTGGCGAGATCCCAACCCACCGCGAGGCGGTCGAGGAACTGGGCGAGAAGATCACCGCCGAAGCGACCGAGCTGGCCGAGAGCCTCGGCGTCGAGCACACGGTCGAGCTGCTGCCCCTGCGCCCTGACCATGCGCTGCTCAAAGCAGCCGAGGAGCGCGACGCGCGCATGATCGTCGTCGGCAGCTACGGCGAGCCCCCGCTGCGTGGCGTGATCCTCGGATCGACCCCACACAAGCTTCTTCACACTGCGGATCGACCGGTGCTGGTCGTCCCCGCGAGTAATTAGGCAGCCCCACGGGTATGGCAGGACAGGCCCGACGAAAGGACATATGTGACGGTGACTGAGGTGAACGAGCAGACCCCGAGCGTTGCGCTGCGGTCGGTGACCAAGCGGTTCGGCGACTTCGTCGCCGTCGACGATCTCAGCCTCGAGCTGGCCCAGGGGGAGTTCTTCACCCTGCTCGGCCCGAGCGGCTGCGGCAAGACGACGACGCTGCGGATGATCGCCGGCTTCGAGCAGCCGAGCGAGGGCGAGGTCCAGATCGACGGCGAGAACGTCGCCGGGCTGCCCCCGTACAAGCGGCCGACCAACACCGTCTTCCAGAGCTACGCGCTGTTCCCCCACCTCAGCGTCGAGGCCAACGTCGCCTTCGGCCTCAAGCGCAAGAAAGTCGGCAGGGATGAGATCGCCGAACGGGTGAAGACCGAGCTGGCCCGGGTCGGGCTCGCCGCCGAGGCCAACCGGCGGCCCTCGCAGCTCTCCGGCGGGATGCAGCAGCGGGTGGCGCTGGCCCGGGCTCTGGTCAACCTGCCCAAGGTGCTGCTGCTCGACGAGCCGCTCGGGGCGCTCGACCTGAAACTGCGCAAGGGCCTGCAGGTGGAGCTGAAACGGATCCAGCGCGAGGTCGGGATCACCTTCGTCTACGTCACTCACGACCAGGAGGAGGCGCTGACGATGAGCGACCGGATCGCGGTGATGAACCGCGGCAGGGTCGAGCAGGTCGACGTCCCCGAGGAGATCTACGAGCGGCCGACGACGACCTTCGTCGCCGGCTTCATCGGCGTCTCCAACCTGATGCCGGGGTCGGTCGCGACGGCCGGCCTAGTGAAGCTCGACAGCGGCCCGGAAGTCGCCGCCGACACCGGCAAGCTCGGGTCCGGCGAAGGCTGCGCCGCGGTGGTTCGGCCGGAGAAGCTGCGCGTCTCGCTGGCCGCGGGGGCGCCGCCGGCCAACGGCCAGCCCCAGGTCGAGGGCGTGGTCGAGAGCTCTATCTACCTCGGCACCGCGACCCAGATCATCGTCAACCTCGGCGACGAAGTGCGGATGACCGTCCTCGTCCCCAACGCCGACGAGGCCGAACGCCAGCAGCTGCCCGGTGGCGGAGCCAGGGTCGTGCTGAGCTGGGAGCCGGAGCACATGCACGTGGTGATCGACAAGGACGAGGAGGGCGAGGGTGAGCGAGCGGGGGACGCCGTCGGAGAGGTCGTCGGAAATGACTAGCGCGCGCCGCAAGGCAGTGGTGAGCGTCGGGTTCGCGCTGCTGGCGCTGGCGGCGGCGATCCTGCTGGCAGCGTGCGGGAGCGGGATCGAAGAGCCGCCCGCCGAAGCGGCGACCGGCAAAGGCAACGAGGTCGAAGTCGAAGCCAAACCGTCGGGGGATCTGACGATCTCCAACTGGCCCTACTACATCGACAAACAAACCGTCCCCGACTTCGAAAAGGCAACCGGCGTCTCGGTCAAGTACATCGAAGACGTCAACTCCAACGAAGCGTTCCTCGCGAAGATGAAACCGCTGCTGGCGAATGGCGAATCGGGCGGCCGCAGCCTGATGGTCGTCACCGACTGGATGGCGAGGAAGATGCACGAACTCGGCTACCTGCAGGAATTCGAACCGGCGGCGATCCCGAACTTCGAGAAGAACCTCGCCGACAACCTGCGGGCGGCCTCCTATGACCCCGGTCGCGATTTCGCCGCCCCTTGGCAATCGGGCATGACGGGGCTCGTCGTCAACACCGAAAAGGCGCCCGACGTCCACACGATCTGCGACCTCTTCGACCCCAAATACAAGGGCAAGGTCGAGATGCTGAACGAACTTCGCGACACGGTGCCGCTGGTGATGAAGTGCGAAGGCGTCGACGTCGAACACGCGACCGAAGCCGACTGGCTGAAAGCGATCGAAAAAATCAAGGGCGCCGCCGAATCGGGACAGATCCGGCGCTTCACCGGCAACGACTACACGACCGACATGAGCAACGGCAACGCTGTCGCGGTGATCGGCTGGTCTGGCGATGCGGTGCAGCTGCAGGCCGACAACCCCAACATCGAATTCCGGATGCCCGAAGAAGGCTGCATCCTCTGGTCGGACAACATGGTGATCCCGGTCGGGGCGCCCAACCCGACCGCGGCCGAGGCCTGGATCAACTACGTCTACGACCCGGTCAACCAGGCGCAGATCGAGGCCTTCGTCAACTACGTGAGCCCGGTCGAAGGGACGAAAGAGGTCCTGCTCAAAGAAGAACCGGAAATCGCCAACAACAAGCTGATCTTTCCCCCGCCGTCGTTCACCAAGAACTGCTCGATCCAGCCCTCGCCGGGCACCCCCAAGGAAGAACAGAAGATCAACCAGGCATTCAACGCGGTGCTGAACGGCTGAGCGGATGGCAGCACTGAGAAGCCGAGTCAGCGCCTACGGCCTGCTGCTGCCGGGGGCGTTTTGGCTGATCGTCTTCTTCGTCGTTCCGCTCTACTTCCTCGGGCGGCTGTCTCTCGATACCAACGAGCTCACCTACTACAAGTTCAACTGGCACTGGCAGAACTACTCCGACGCCCTCAGCCTCTACGACACCCAGTTCGTTCGCAGCTTCATCTATTCGGGCCTGGCGACGCTGATCTGCCTGCTGCTCGCCTACCCACTGGCCTACGCGATCGCCTTCAAGGCGGGCAGATGGCGCCACGCGCTGCTGCTCGCAGTGGTGGCGCCGTTCTTCACCACCTACCTGATCCGGACCATCTCCTGGGTCACGATCCTCTCCGCCGAAAGCCCGGTCGTGGAAGTGCTCGAATTCCTCCACATCGTCAACAACGGGCGCCTGCTCGCAACCGCGCCGGCCGTTGTCGCCGGCCTGGTCTACAACTACCTGCCGTTCATGGTGCTGCCCATCTACGCCAGCCTCGAGCGGCTCGACACGCGGCTGATGGAGGCGGCTAAGGATCTGTACGCAAACGCCGCAACGACCTTCTTCAAAGTCACGCTGCCGCTCTCGGCGCCGGGGGTCGTGGCCGGGACGCTGCTCACCTTCATCCCTGCCACCGGCGACTACGTCAACGCCGAATTCCTCGGTGGCCCGGGCAACCAGATGATCGGCAACGTGATCCAGTCCCTCTACCTCAAGCAGCAGGAATACCCGGCAGCAGCGGCACTCTCCTTCGTCCTGATGGCGATCATCCTGGTCGTCGTCCTGATCTACATCCGCTTCGCCGGCTCTGAGGCTCTGATGGGCGAGGAGGGGATGGCGAGATGAGCGCTTCCGCGTCTGCCCCGTCGCGCGCTTGGCACTGGCTACGCGAGCACGCAGTCCTGATCATCGGCGTGCTTGTCGTCATCTACCTGCTGGTGCCGATCGCGGTGATCTTCTTCTTCTCCTTCAACAATCCGTCGGGCCGCTACAACTTCACCTGGGTCGGCTTCACCCTCAGCCACTGGGAAAACGTCTTCGGCATCCCGGAACTGAACGAAGCGCTCTGGACCTCGATCAAGCTGGCGCTGCTGGCGACGGTGATCTCGACCGTGATCGGCACGATGATGGCGCTCGCCCTAGTGCGCCATCAGTTCTTCGGCCGGCGGGCAGCCAACTTCCTGATCGTGATCCCGATGGCGACGCCGGAGATCGTGATGGGGTCTTCGCTGCTTTCCTTCTTCCTCATACTGGGCAATCCGGCGCTCGGCTTCAACACCCTGCTGATCGCCCACATCATGTTCTGCATCAGCTTCGTCGTCGTCGTCGTGCGTTCGCGCCTGATCGGCTTCGACCGCCACCTGGAGGAGGCGGCCAAGGACCTCGGCGCCTCCCCCTTCACCACCTTCCGCCTCGTCACCCTGCCGCTGATCATGCCCGGCATCTTCGGCGCCGCGATGCTCGCCTTCGCCCTCTCGATCGACGACTTCGTCATCTCCAACTTCAACTCGGGGACGACGGTGACCTTCCCGCTCTACATCTTCGGCGCCTTCCAGCGCGGCGTCCCAGTCGAGGTCAACTGCATCGCGATGATCCTCTTCGGCGTCACGGTGCTGGCGATGGTCGCCACCACCCTGCAGCAGCGGCGGGCGGAAAAGATGGCTTCGGTTCGACCCGATCAGGAGGAGGAGATCCCGATCGTGGTCAGCACCGTTGGCGCGGCGTAAGTGCACGTGCGGGGAGGGTGCCCGCCACCCTCTCTGGGCAGGTAGGGCGGCGGCCACCCTCCCCTCCCAAACCGAGCGCGCGCGATCCCATGGTTCCTTTTGGCCGTATAGCGTCCGAAAGGAACCATGGGATGAAGATTGCGGCGAGCCTCCATTCCGTGGTTCTTTTTGGAAGCTGGACGTCCGAAAGGAACCACGACTTCGCCGGGTTGGGCAGGAAGGCTTGGGCGACGGGCGGACCGGCCCACCTAACTGCCCATTGGTGGGTCGGTCCGCCCGTCACACCACGCTTATCTCCCGATGTGGAAGCCGATCAGGCTTGGGATTCTCGCGACGGCGCTGGCGATCTTGCCGGGGGTGCGGCCGGACATCTCGGCGCGCTCCTTGGCCATGATCCCGAGGCGGATCGTCTCGCCGCCTAGCCAGTGGAAGGGCTCGGGGGGGACGCGGCGGGGGGCGGGGTCGACGAAGGCGAGGGAGGCGGGCTCGTCGCGGCGGCCGAGGGCGAGGGAGGCGAGGGTGCGGCCGACCATGTTCGTCGGGCCGACGCCGTTGCCGGTGTAGCCAGCGGCGGCGAAGGCGCGGCCGTAGCGCAGCGGCAGGACCAGCGGCAGGTGGGTCGGGGAGGCGTCGATCGGGCCGCCCCAGGCGTGGGTGATGCGCTTGCCGCGGAGGCCGGGGAAGTAGTCGAGCAGGTGCTGGTGGGTGGCCTCGATCACCTCGCGGTCGAGCTCGGCGCGGCCGTGGGTGCGGGCGCCCCAGGCGATCCGGCCGCCGCCCCAGCCGAAGGCGATCCGCCCGTCGGGGGTGGTGCGGAAGTAGTGCAGGAGCGAGCGCGAGTCGGTGATGCAGTCCGGCCCGGTCCAGCCGATCTCCTCCAGCAGCTCGGGCACCGGCTCGGTGAGGACGATGTGGGAGGAGGCTATCGTCAGCCGGCCGCGCAGCGGTCCGTGCCTTCCCTTGGCCGCGCTGCCCATCGCCAGCACCGCGTGGCCGGCGCGGATCCGCCCGCCGCCGGCGCGGACCTCGACTCCGTCGGGCCCTTCGCGGAAGTCGAGCACCGGTGAGCTCTCGAAGATCTCCACCCCGGCGCCGAGCAGCCGCTCGCGAAGCCCGTTCGCCAGCCGCGCCGGCTGCACGGTCGCCGAGCCGGCGCAGGCGACGCCGGCGCGGAAGGCGGGGGAGGCGCAGCGGGCGGCGACCTCGGCCTCGCTCAGCGGCTGCACTTTCTCGGGGAAGCCGAGCTCGCGGGCGGCGGCGACGGCGGGTGCCCAGCTCTCGTCGTGGGGTGTCGCGGTCGATACCTGGAGATAGTCGGCGGGCCGCAGCCAGGCGTCGACCTTCTGCTCGGAGCAGAAGGCGGCGATCCGCTCGACCGCCTCGTCGGCAGCGTGGGCGACCGCCAGCGCCGGCTCGTCGCCCCAGCGCTCGCGCATCGAGGGCAGCGAGAGCCACATCCCGTTGCAGAAGCCGCCGTTGCGGCCGCTCGGCCCGCGGCCGCAGGTGGTGTCGGCCTCGACGATCGCGACCCGCGCCCCCGGCTCGAGCTGGCGCAGGTGCCAGGCGGTCCACATCCCGGTGTAGCCGCCGCCGACGATGACGACGTCCGCCTGGCGCTCGCCGCTCAGCGACGGCGCCGGCGCGACCGCCCCCGCCTCTTCGATCCAATACCCGTGAGGGCTGTGGCGCATCCGCTGATTCTCCAGCACGCAGCCTCCCCGCACTGTCCAAAGCAGCGGGCGCGTGTTGTCCAAGTGCCGCCTCGCACGATCCCTAGACTCGCTGTGGATGCCCGATCGCGACCAGGATTCGACTCCCTACGTCGACGCACTGCTCGCTTACTCGGCGCTGGAGACCGGCCGCTTCCAGGTGCCCGGCCACAAGGGCGGCCTCGGCGCCGACCCGAAGATGCGTGAGCTGGTCGGCGACGTCGGCCTGCGCAACGACATCCCCTCGGTCACCGAGGGGGTCGACATCGGGCCCGAACCGACCCCCTTCCAGCAGGCGCAGCTGCTCGCCGCCGAGGCCTGGGGAGCGCAGCGCACCTGGTTCCTCGTCAACGGCGCCTCGCAGGGCAACCACAGCGCCTGCCTCGCTCTCGCCCATATCGGCAGCCAGGTCGTCGTCCAGCGCAACGTCCACTCCTCGGTGATCGACGGCCTCGTGCTCAGCGGCATGCGACCCTCGTTCGTCGCCCCCGAGCTCGACCAGGAGCTGGGAATCGCCCACGGGCTGACCCCACAGTCGCTGGCGGCGGCGCTGGAGGAGGCCCCCGACGCGGTCGCGGCGATGGTCGTCTCGCCGACCTACTTCGGCGCCTGCGCCGACGTCGCCGGGCTCGCCGAGGTCGCCCACGCGCGCGGGCTGCCGCTGGTCGTCGACGAGGCCTGGGGAGCTCACCTGCACTTTCACCCCGACCTGCCCCCGGACGCGCTCTCCTGCGGTGCCGACCTCGTCACCTCCTCGACCCACAAGATCGTCGGCAGCCTGACCCAGGCGGCGATGCTCCACCTCGGCGCCGGCGGTCGCATCGACCCCGCCGTCGTCGACCGCTGCGTCAGCCTGGTCGAAACGACCAGCCCCAGTGGCCTGCTCTCCGGCTCGCTCGACGCCGCCCGCCGCCAGGCCGCGGTGCACGGCGCCGAGCTGCTCGGGGAGACGCTGACCGCGGTGGCGCGGACGCGCGAGCGGATCGCCCGGGTCCCCGGCCTGGCGGTCCTCGACGACACGCTCGTCGGCCGTCCGGGAATCGCCGGCTGGGACCCGCTGCGGCTCGCGGTCGACGTCCGCGGCACCGGCTCGACCGGGTACCACCTGGCGCGCTCGATCTTCTACTCGCACGGGATCGACCTCGAGCTCAACTCCGAGAACGTCGTCGTCGCGATCTTCGGCGTCGGCGAGCCGGCGGCGGAGGCCGGCGAGCGGCTGGTCGCGGCGATGCGCGAAGTCGTCAGCGAGCTCGAAGCCGAACCGGGCGAGCCGCACGAGACGCTGGCGCCGCCGCCGCCCTGGGGCGAGCTGGTGATGACCCCGCGCGAGGCCTTCCTCGGCCCGCAGGAGGTGATCCCCTTCGACGCCGCCGCCGGCCGTGTCGCCGCCGAGGGTCTCGCCGCCTACCCGCCCGGGATCCCCAACGTCCTCCCGGGTGAGCGGCTGACCGCCGAGACGCTCGACTACATCCGCGAGAGCGTCGCCCACGGCGGCTACGTCCGCGGCGGCTCCGACCGCCAGCTGAAGACGCTGCGCGTCGCCCGCTAAGTTTTCGCGATGGCTAGCTTCGACGCGATCGCCGACCTGCCGCTGCGGATCGAGTCCTGCCAGTTCGACGGCCTCGAATTCCAGATCGGCGAGTTCGAACGGCTGACGACGGTGATCAAGCTCGGCGGCGGCGGCCTCGAGGGGATCGGCGAAGACGTCGTCTACGACGCGATCGACCACATCGGCCAGCAGAGCCACGGCCCGCCCGACGGCCTCACCGGCAGCTTCACCTTCGCCGAGTACTCCGACCGCCTCGACGAGATCGACCTCTTCCCCGCCGGAGCGCCGGTGCGCGGCGAGGTCTCCGCCGACTACCGCCGCTGGGCCTTCGAGTCGGCGGCGCTCGACCTGGCGCTGCGCCAGGCGGACACCAACCTCGCCGCCGCGCTCGGCCGCGAGGCGCGGCCGGTCAACTTCGTCAACTCGATGCGCCTCGCCGGCTTCGGCGAGGACCAACGCTCCTCGATCGAGCCGCTGGCGGCCCGGCTCGCCGTCTACCCGACGCTGCGCTTCAAGCTCGACCCGTTCAACGACTGGGACGACGAGCTGATCGCTGCCCTGGTCGAGACCGGCGCCGTCGACTCGCTCGACCTCAAGGGCTTCTACAAAGACACGCCGGTCGACGTCGAGACCGACCCCGAGCTCTACGCGAAGCTGATCGCCGCCTTCCCCGACGCCTGGCTCGAGGACCCCGACGTCACCGACGAGACCCGGCCGCTGCTCGATCCCGTCCACGAGCGGGTCACCTGGGACGCGCCGATCCACTCGATCGCCGACATCGAGGCGATGCCGTGGGCGCCACCGAAGACGGTCAACGTCAAGCCCTCGCGCTTCGGTCCGATCCGCAACCTCTTCGCCGCCTACGACTACTGCGAGGAGCGCGGCATCGGCGCCTACGGCGGCGGCCAGACCGAGCTCGGCCCCGGCCGCGGGCAGATCCAGTACCTGGCTTCGGTCTTCCATCCCGACACGCCCAACGACGTCGCCCCCGGGGGCTACAACGACCCGGCCAAGGCGACCAAGCCCGGCCTTCCCAGCAGCCCGCTCGAGCCGCGGATCGATCCGCTCGGCTTCCGCTGGCTCGGCTGACGCCGAGGTTGCCTTTTGCCCTCAAATAGAAGGGAAAAGGCAACCTCGGCGGTTTGGTTGACCGAACGGGGGCTTCGGCCGACCAAAGTCGAGGTTTCGGCTACGTTGGAGTGAGTCCCGTCCTCGACCGCCCGCCGACAAGGAGCCCAGATGTCCGACAAGTCCTTCGCCGACGCCCTCAACGAGCAGATCGCCAACGAGTTCGCCGCCTCCCAGCAGTACGTGGGCGCCGCCGTCTACTACGACGCCGAGACGCTGCCCCGCCTCGCCGCCTTCTTCTACCGCCAGGCGCTCGAGGAGCGCGAGCACGCGATGATGATGATCCGGTACCTGCTCGACGTCGGCGAGGACGTCCATATTCCCGACATCAAGTCGGTGGAGACGACCTACGCCGACGGCTCCGAGCCGGTGAAGATGGCGCTCGAGCAGGAGAAACGCGTCTCCTCCGAGATCTTCTCCCTGTTCGAGCTGGCTCGCGACCTCAAGGACTACCGGGCCGAGCAGTTCCTGCAGTGGTTCGTCAAGGAGCAAGTCGAGGAGGTGGCGCTGATGGGCGACCTGCTCAACGTGGTCGAGCGCTCGAAGGACAACCTCCTCCTCGCCGAGGAGTACATCGCCCGCGAGAGCCTCGGCGAAGAGGGTTCGGATCCGACGGCGCCGCCGGCTGCTGGCGAGGGCTGATCCGGACGGGACGGGTTCCGGCGGTTGCCGGGGGAGGGTGCCGCCACCCTTCTCTGCTGGGTAGGGCGGCGGCACCCTCCCCCTCCCAGCTCATGGTTCCTTTGTTGCGCCTGGGGCAACTAGGGAACCGCGCGATCTGGGGATGGGGGCGACACGGTCCCGGAGGAAGAGGGTCCCGGCTGCCCTACCTGCCACGGAGGGTAGCCGGGACCCTCCCTCGCCGCGTATCCGACATTCACCCCACCCTGGTGTGGTCAGCGTCGGATACGCCCGACTAGCCCAGCCAGCCGGCCCTTTTGCGCATCGTCTTGATGCGGCGGAACTCGGCTATGTCCTCGCGCAGGGCGGCTGGGGCCGGGGCGGGGAGGAAGCGGGCCGGGAGCGGGGACTCGGTGACGCCGTCCTCGCGGCGGCAGACACGGTAGGCGCGGGCGCCGCGACGGGCGGTGAGGGCGGAGGGGGAATCCTCGCCCTCCCAGAGCAGGCCGGCGTAGTCGTCGAGGCCGTAGCCGTCGGGCATCCCCTCGCCGACGGCCTCGAGGTAGGCGGCACGGCGCTCGGGCTCGTTGTTGTAGTGGACGCAGAGGCTGCCGGAGAGGAGGCCGAGGCCGGCGGCTGGGGTCGGCTTGCCGGAGGACTTGGTGATGCCAGCCTCGAACCAGCACATCGCCCCGGCGCTCTGGCCGGCGAGGACGATGCCGCGGCGCCAGGCGAGGCTGAGGATCGAGGCGATGTCGTGCGCCTCCCAGACCGCGAGCAGGTTGACCAAGCTGCCGCCGCCGACGTAGATCAGGTCCTGGGAGAGGAGGTGGTCGCGCAGCGCCATCGGCCGCCGCCCGAGGCGGAAGAGGGAGACGTCGGAGGGCTCGCAGGCGCGCTCGCCGAAGGCCGCGTAGAAGCGGCCGATCAGCTCCGAGGTGTCGCCGCTGGCGGTCGGCAGGATGCAGATCTTCGGCCGCGCCGCGCCGCGTTCCCCGGCCAGGCGCAGGAGCAGCTCGCAGACGGCGCGGTCGGGCGGGCGCGAGGTGAAATCGTGCCCGCCGAGGGCGAGGATTCGGCGCACCGCGGTTGCCAGCGCGGGCGGCTGTGCGCCGCCCGCGCCATTGGGACCGGGTGGCCCCATCAGGCGGCGACCGCGGTGGAGAGAGCCTCCGGTAAGGGGGCGGTTGGGACGACGCCGCGCTCGCCGAGGTAGGTCGTCGCGATCCGCATCTCGACCACGCGCTGGCCGGCGACGTCGAGGCGGTAGCCGCGCGCCTCAGGACGGGAGGAGATCACCCGGCTCAGTTCCTGGCCTGTGAAGTGCAGCGCGGCGCCGTCTTCGGCCGCATAGCCCGGCTTCATCCCCTCGCGCAGGAAGCGGTGGTAGTACTCGCGTCGCTTCGAGCCCGGCTCGTAGTGGACGCAGTTGCTGAACGGCAGCAGGCCGAGCCCGTCGAGCCGCTGCGGCGCCCCGTGGAAGCCGGTCACCGCCTCCTCGAACCAGCACAGCGAGCCGGCCGAGAGACCGCAGAGGATCACGCCCGCTTCCCACGCTTCGCGCAGGATCGCGTCGATCCCATGCGCACGCCAAACGCCGAGCAGGCTGATCACGCTGCCGCCGCCGACGTAGATCAGGTCCTGGGAGAGGAGGTGGCGGCGCAGGTCCTCGGGGCCCTGCTCGCGGCGGAAGAGGGAGATGTGGCTGGCCTCGCAGCGGTGCGCCGAGAAGGCCCGGTAGAAGCGCACGATGTAGTGGTCGGCATCGCCGCTGGCCGAGGGCAGGAAGCAGACCCGGGGGCGCTCGGCGCCGGTCAGGGCTAGCACGTAGTCGTCGAGCAGCGGATTCCCCGACTCCATCGAGAAACCGCCTCCTCCAAACGCCACGATCTGCCTCGGCACGGTTTTCATTACCCAATAGTGGCGGGGAGCGCCAGCGTCGTCGTTATCCAATGGTCCGAACTTCTTAGCCGCTCGCTCGCCCGCGTGTACAGGCTCAGCCGGGCGCGTAGACGCGCCGCAGGCGATTGCGCGCGCGGTGCAGGCGGACCTTCGCGGTGCCTTCCGGGATCCCGAGCTGGCGGGCGATCTCGGCCTGGGTCAAGTCGAGCTGATAGCGCATCGTCAGCAGCTGCCTGTCGCGACGGCTGAGCCGCCCCAGCGCCGCCCGCACGTCGGCCGACTCGACCGTCGCCACCACCCGCTGGTCCTCGACCCCCTCCTGACCCTCGAGCGCGGCTGTCGCGTCGGGCCGGATACGGGCGTGGATGCGGAAGGCCTCGTTGCGGACGATCGTCGCCAGCCACTGGTTGCGCCGCTCACGCTCGCGCAGGGTAGAGCGCCGCCGCCAGGCGCGGATCAAGGCCTCCTGGGCAATGTCCTCGGCCTCGCTCGGATTGCTCGCGTAGCGATAGGCCAGCCGAAGGCAGACCCGGTGTGCCTCTCCCCACTCCCAGCCATCTTCGTTCCCAGCGAGATGACCGATCGGAGTGCTGATAAAACGAACTTACATAAGTGGTGACCACGATGGTGAACTTAAGCGCTGAAACGATCTAGAGCATAATCCCGGTCTAGTCCCCATGAACTCAACTACCGCCGAGGAGCAGAGCCCGCGCTGGGCCGAGATCGCCTACGAGGCGATCGCTCCCGTCTACGACGATTTCACCCATCACCACGACTACGACCTCTGGATCGGCAATCTCTGGCCGAAGATCGAGGCCCACGGGATCGCCGGCGACCGCATGCTCGACATCGCCTGCGGCACCGGCAAGAGCTTCCTCCCGATGCTGGCCAAAGGCTGGCGGGTGACCGGCTGCGACGTTTCACCGGCGATGCTCGAGATCGCCCGCTCGAAAGTCAGCGACGAGGTGTCGCTATCGGTCGCCGATATGCGCGAGCTGCCCCGGTTCGGAGAGTTCGACCTCGTCTGGTGCCTGGACGACGCGATGAACTACCTGCTCAGCCGCGAGGAACTGGAGCGGACGCTGGCCGGGATGCGGGCCAACCTCGCGCCCAATGGGCTGCTCGTCTTCGACGTCAACACGATCACCGCCCACCGCACCTTCTTCGCCGAAGAAGTCGTCGTCGAGCGCGAGGGCCGGCGGCTGATCTGGCGCGGCCGCGCCAGCCCCGATCAGCAGCAGGGCGAAATCGCCGAAGCGAGCTTCGAGGTCGAGCCGCTGCCGGGCTCCGACGCCGCACCGATCGCGCCCGAGATGCACCGCGAGCGCCACTTCCCGGAAGCCGTGGTGCGCGAGGCGATGATCGCCGTCGGGCTCGAGTTCCTCGACGTCTGGGGCCATGAGGACGACGCGGTCCCGCAGCAGCCCCTGGAGGAGAACCGCCACTCGAAGGCCGTCTACATCTCCCGCCCCGCGCGCTGAGCCCCAGGGGAGGCGACGGGGAGCCGGCGCCGCGGCCGGCTCCCCCTTCTTGCGACTAGGCCGCCTCGGAGGAGAACGCCGGCTCCGGGATCTCCGCGAACTCCTCGTCGCCCTCCGCGGCGCCGAGGGCGGGGGCCTTGACCGGCTCCAGGACGAACGCCGCCACCGCGACCGCGACCGCTACGAGGCCGGCGGCAATCAGGAAGGCGAGGCTGTAGCCGCTGGTCAGCGCGCTCGCCGTGGAGTGGCCGGCGGCGGACAGGTCGTCGCTGCGGTTGGTCGCCAGCGTCGCCAGCACGGCGAGCCCGAGGGCACCGCCGACCTGCAGGCTGGTGTTGACCAGACCGGAGGCAAGGCCAGCCTCCTCCGGCGCCACCCCGCCCATCGCCAGGCTCATCAGCGAGGGGAAGGAGAGGCCGGCGCCTCCGCCGATCAGGACCATCGCCGGCAGCACTTCGGACCAGTAGCTGCCGTCGGCGGAGATCTGCGAGAGATAGAGCAGACCGGCGCTGATCAGGACGAGGCCCGGCAACAGCGTCGCCCGCGGCCCGAACCGCATGTTCAGTTTTGCCGAGAAGCCGAGCGAGAGAACCCCGATCAGCCCCGTTACCGGCAGGTAGGCGAGGCCCACCTCGAGAGAGGTGAAGCCGAGCACCCGTTGCAGGAAGAGGGCGCCGAGGAAGAACATCCCGTACATCCCGGCGACCATCAGGCTCTGGATCACGTTGGCACCCGCCAGGTTGCGAGAGCGGAAGATCCGCAGCGGCACCAGCGGCTGCGCCGCCCGTACCTCACGAACGACGAAGGCCGCGAACAGGGCCAGCGCGCCGGCTCCGAAGCCGAGCGTGTGGACCGAGCCCCAGCCGTAGTTGGTGACCTCGACGATCGCGTAGACGCCGGTCATCAGCGCCGCGACGATCAGCAGCGCGCCGGGGACGTCGGCGCCCTGCGAGAGCCCGAGGCCCTGGTCCTTGCGCAGCAGCCGCAGCGCGAAGACGCCGGTCGCCGCGGCGATCGGCAGGTTGACGAAGAAGATCCAGTGCCAGCTGATCGCCTCGGTCAGGACGCCGCCGAGCAGCAGCCCGATCGATCCGCCGGCGGAAGCGACGAAGCTGTATACGCCGATCGCCTTCGCCTGCTCGCTCGGCTCCGGGAACATCGTCACGATCATTCCCAGGATCACGGCGGAGGTGAGGGCGCCGCCGACGCCCTGGATGAAGCGAGCGGCGACGAGGACCTCCTGGCTCTGGGCAAGGCCGCAGGCCAGCGAGGCGAGGGTGAAGACGGTGAGGCCGGTGAGGAAGACGCTGCGACGCCCGACCAGGTCGCCGAGCCGGCCGGCCAGCAGCAGCAGGCCGCCGAAAGCGATCAGGTAGGCGTTGACGACCCAGGCCAGGCTCGACTGGGAGAAGCCGAGGTCATCCTGGATCGAGGGGAGCGCGACATTGACGATCGTCGCGTCGAGGACGATCATCAGCATGCCGACGCAAAGCACTACGAGGGCGATCCAGCGGGATCGGTCGTTGGTTGGACTTGCTTGGGTTAGGCTTGCGTTGGTAAGTGACATGGGATCGTCACTGTATCAGGGATAATCTATATCTACGTTAAGATCATTAACGACTTGACGAGTTAACGACCGAAGAAGCGGCGGAACCCCCTCATGAATCCAGCTACTGCAACGGGCTCGATCGGCCTCCTCACCCAGCTCTCCCGCGTCGTCTACCGGCGCGCGACCGAGGACGTGATCGGGATGCGGCTGAAGCAGCTGATCGCCCTCGACCACCTGCGCGACGAGGAGAGCTGCCTGCAACAGGGGCTTGGGCAGATGCTGATGCTCGACGCCAACAACTGCGTCCTGCTCCTCAACGACCTCGACGAGCGCGGCTACGTCGAGCGCCGCCGCGACCCGGCCGACCGCCGCCGCCACATCGTCGAGATCACCGCCGACGGGCTCGAGGCGCTGGCCGAGGCCGAGCGCAAGCTGGAGACGCTCGAGGACGAGGTGCTCGGCAACCTGAGCCAGGCCGAGCGTGTCCAGCTGCACGACCTCCTGGACAAAGCGATGGCCGGCCAGGACCCGTCCGAGTAGTCGCCGCGCCCGCTAGGCCGGCTGCAGGCGGGCGAAGTACCCGAACCAGTTGCCGGAGCGCTCGGCGACGGCGAGGCCAGCGCCGGCGCCGAGACATTCGAGCGCCGCAGCGGTGGTGAAGTGGGGATCGCCGAAGAGCTCACCGACGACGAGGCGACCGTCCGGTTTCAGCACGCGCCGGATCTCGGCCAGAGCGGCCTCGCGGCCGGGGATCTCGCCGAGCACCGCGGTGAGGACGACGGCGTCAACCGAGGCGTCCCCGTAGGGCAGCGCGGTGGCGTCGCCGCGGGTCGGGACCAGGTTGGCGAGGTCGCGCTCGGCGGCCCCGCGCATGACGTGGTCGAGGAACTCCTGCTGCAGGTCGAACAGCTCCAGGGTGCCGCCGGGGGCAACCCACTCGGCCAGCTCGAGGCTGTAGTAGCCGGTGCCTACGCCGACCTCGAGCAGCCGCTCGCCAGCCTCGGGGCGCAGTACCGAGCGCAACCGCTCGCGGCTGATGATCGGGTGCGGAGCTTCGACCCAGAAGCGCTGCCCGTATGGGCAGGCCGAGGGGTTCTTGCGCCACCAGAGCGCCGCCGCCAGCACCGCCGCGGCACCGGCGCCGGCGAGGTGTCGCGCGCGCATCAGTCGACGGTGCCGAAGCCGACGCGGCTCGAAGCGGACGCGATCCGCAGGAAGGCGACCTTGGGGAGATAGAGCGCGACGACGCCGTCCTCGGTGTGGAGGTCGTGCCAGCCGCCCTTCTCCAGTGCCTTGCGCAGGTCCTTGAGGTCGTCCTCGGTGAGCCGGGCGGAGATCACCTGGCCGCCGTCGAAACCGATCTCGACTCGTTGTGCCTCGGCCATCAGTGCCCTCCCGCTGGTTCGACGATCTCGGTCAGCACCCCGCCGGTCGAGCGAGGGTGCAGGAAGGCGACCCGGCTTTCGCGAATCCCGATCCGCGGCTTCGTGTCGATCAGCTTGATCCCGGCGGCGGCGAGCCGCTCGAGCGCGGCGTCGACGTCCTCGACGGCGTAGGCGACGTGGTGCAGCCCGGCGCCGTTCTTCGCCATGTACTTGCCGACCGGGGTGTCGGGGCCGAGCGGCGCAAGCAGCTCGACGTGGCCATCGCCGACGTCGAGCAGAACCGCGTCGACGCCCTGCTCGGTCACCGTCTCGCGGTGCACGAGCTCCATCTCGAAGCTCTTCTCGTAGAACTCGATCGCGGCGTCGACATCCTCGACCGCGACCCCGATGTGGTCGATCCTTCCGAACATCACGGCGGCCAGTCTATGCGGCCGGCGGCAGCGGGTCCTCGCCGCCCCCGCTCTCGACCCGGAGGATCTCGGCCATCGCCGCCATCCCGACCTCGAGCTGCGACGGGGTCGGCTCCTTCGTCGCCCAGTGGCGCTGGATCTCGCGGCCGGGGGTGTGGAAGGCCTCGGCCAGCGGCTCGCCATGGTGGCGGTCCGACCAGGCGAACATCTCGACCGCGACCGAGGCGCCGGCGAGGCCGACGAAGGCGCGCGCGACGCTGCCCGGCTCCTCGACCGCTCGCTCCAGCAGCAGCGTGCCGCCGGCCGATAGCAGCATCATCGGCACGATCAGGTTGGAGCCGCAGCGGTCGTGCTCTTTCGGCACCCCGGCGACGTCGGCGATCCCCTGCTCGTGGGCGGCGATCGCCTTGTGCTCGACGCCGTGGTAGGCGGCGAGGTCGCGGTCCATCAGCGCGACCAGCGCCGGGATCGCGCCGATCGCCTGGCCGATCCCCTCGCGCATCGCGCCGGGGCGGAAGCGGCGGCGGAGCAGCGAGCTCGCCGCCAGCGTCCCAGCCACCGCACCGATCACGCGCCAGTCCTCGAACGGCAGTCGGGCCGCCGGCAGCCGCCGCCGCGCCGCCGGCAGCACCGCCATCGCCTCGGCCAGTTTCAGCGGGCCGCGCAGGCCCGGCGCCCGCGCAACCAGCCCCGGCGCCAGCTCCGGCTTGCGGGCTGAGGCGACCTGGATGCCGCCGTCGCGGTCGCGCACCGCCGCCGCCCAGTGGGTCGGGCCGTGGATCAGGAGCCCGTTGCGCAGCGCCATGCCGCCGAGCCGCAGCGGCGCCTGCTTGCCGTTCTCGCTCGCCATGCAGGCACCTTAGATGATCGATTCCGCCGTCCCGGCGGTCGACCGCGCACGTAGGAGGGCGCCGAGTCCAGTCAATCTCGGCGCCCTCTCTCCCCCCTGTTAGTTCCCGGCCGGAGACCCCCAGTCCAGGCCTCCGGCCAGGTTTTCGGCTCTCCCTGGCTCTAGCTTGGAAAGCCGACCATAGAAACCCGGTTAGCGCGAAGAAGTTGCGCTGGCCAGCCAGCTACTGCGAAGGCTTGCCGAGGCGCTTGCGCAGCTCCGCCAGGCGGCGGCCCAGCTCGGCCTCGTTGCCGCGATCGGTCGGCTCGTAGAAGCGGCGCCCGGCGAGCTCGTCGGGCAGCAGCTGCTGGTCGGCGACGCCACCCGGCTCGTCGTGCGCGTAGCGATAGCCGCTGCCGCGACCGAGCTCGGCGGCGCCCGGGTAGTGAGCGTCCCGCAGGTAGTCGGGGGGCGTCTTCGCGCCACCCGTCCGAACCTCGGCCCGAGCGGCGGCGAGAGCTTTGTAGGAGGCGTTCGACTTCGGCGCCAGCGCCAGGTGGACGGTCGCCTGGGCGAGGTTGAGCGCGCACTCGGGCATCCCGACCCGGTCGACGGCGCGAGCGGCGGCGTCGGCGACGAGCAGGGCCTGCGGATCGGCGTTGCCGATGTCCTCCGAAGCGAGGATCACCATCCGGCGGGCGATGAAGCGCGGGTCCTCGCCGCCCTCCAGCATCACCGCCAGGTAGTAGAGGGAGGCGTCGACGTCGGAGCCGCGGGTCGCCTTGATCCAGGCCGAGATGAAGTCGTAGTGGCGATCGCCCTGGCGGTCGTAGTCGAGCGCCTTGCGCTGCAACGCGTCCTCGATCGCGGCGACGCCGACCTCGGTGTCCCCGGCCCGCTCGACCGCGCGCTCCAGGGCGGAGAGGGCGACGCGAGCGTCACCCCCGGAGCGCTCGGCGAGCATCGCCAGGGCGGCGTCGGCGACCAGGGGCGGCGAGGCGATGCCGCGCTCGGGGTCGGCGAGCGCCCGCCGCAGCAGCGCTTCCACCTGCTCGGGCGCGAGCGGTTTCAGCTCGTAGATCTGGGCCCGCGAGAGCAGCGCCGAGTTGACCTCGAAGAAGGGGTTCTCGGTGGTCGCCCCGATCAGCGTCAGCGTCCCGTCCTCGACCGCCGGCAGCAGCGCGTCCTGCTGGGCCTTGTTGAAGCGGTGGATCTCGTCGAGGAAGAGGATCGTCGGCCGCCCGTTGGCCCGCCGCCGCTCCCGCGCCCGCTCGATCACGGCGCGGATCTCGGCTTTGCCGGCGTTGACCGCCGACTCCTCCTCGAACGCCCCCTGCGCCCCCGCCGCCGCGATCCGCGCCAGCGTCGTCTTCCCCGCCCCGGGAGGCCCGTAGAGGATCGCGCTGTGCGGCTTGCCCGCCTTGATCGCCGCCCGCAGCGCCGACCCCGGGCCGACCA
Organism: Solirubrobacterales bacterium; assembly: GCA_035542315.1. Taxonomy (GTDB): domain Bacteria; phylum Actinomycetota; class Thermoleophilia; order Solirubrobacterales; family 70-9; genus VAYN01. Next base: position 25,839 of record DATKLT010000021.1, read on the forward strand.
CGTGCTCCTGCCCGACGATCTCCTCCAACGACCGCGGCCGCATCCGAACGGCCAGCGGCGCGTCTTTGGGAGGAGTGTCGGGACCGGTGGGTGTCAGCGGCCCTTCCGGACCGGTGTCGAACAACTGATCCGCCATCAAGGCGGAGTATGAGGGAGCGAGTGGCGGGCTAGGAGGCAGCGAGCGGCTCGCCGTCAGAGTCCCGGACCTCGACCCGAGCGGGCGTTCCGTTCTGGCCGGGCTCGATCACGACCTCGTCGCCGTTGGGAAATACGAGAACAACAGGGTCCCCTTCCGAGAAGGCCTGGCGAACATGCAAGGCGTACTCCGTGTCATCGGCGGCAATGAAGTGGACCTTGTTCGGATACCGGTCTGCGATCTCGTCGCTCTGCCCCCAGGCAATCACCCGCTCGAGGATCAGCTCATCGGTCGTGTCAGCCTGACTCATGACGCCCTCCATTGTTCCACGATCCGAGCGGCTTCCCGCTTGGCTTTCGCAATTGCTGCGGCCATTGCTTCGTTCGACGTTGCGAACTCCAAAAGGGCGGGATCTTGCTTGCCACTACCACGCCTGTACTCATGCTCGTGGTGCTCGTTGAGGGCATCGGCGTTGTCCCACAACCTCACCGTTAACCAGCTGCCTCTCTCGGCTATCTCGAGAGTTACGGCGTACGAGAAAGGCGGCGGCGACTCGCTACGGCGGTAGCGGATTCGGACAGCATGCATTCCGCGCACATTGATGATGCTCTCGCGCCAAGGTGCCCCACCGGACTTCGACTCAATCGGACTGATGGGAAGTCAAGCTGTGCGGGGCTCTGGCTCTCCCCTCTGACCCGCCCTAAACTCGCTCCATGGAGAGCGCTATGCAGGTGACTGAGACCCTGTCCACCTTGGAGTCGTTCAACCCGGCTACGGGAGAGCTGGTAGGGACGGTTCCGACGATCGCGCCGGAGCAGGTGCAGGCGGTGGTCGAGGACGTCGCCCGGGTGCAGCCGGCCTGGGCCGAGCTGCCGGCGAAGACGCGGGCGACCTACATGCGGCGGGCGGCCGACGCGCTGCTCGACGAGATCGACGAGATCGCCGAGCTGCTGGTCCGCGAGCAGGGCAAGCCGCGGACCGAGGCCTACACGATGGAGCTGCTGCCGACGGTCGACGCCCTGCACTGGTGCGCGAAGGCGGGGCCGAAGGTGCTGGCCGACGAGAAGGTGCGGATGACGCAGGCCTTCACGCTCTCCAAGAGCGCTCATTTCTCCTACGAGCCGATCGGGGTGGTCGGCGTCATCGCGCCCTGGAACTACCCCTGGTCGATCCCTTTCGGCGAGGTCGCGATCGCGCTGATGGCGGGCAACGGTGTGGTGCTGAAGCCAGCCAGCTTGACGCCGCTGCTCGGCGAGAAGATCCGCCACGTCTTCGAGAAGGGCGGCCTGCCCGAGGGCCTGGTCCGCGTCGTCCACGGCGGCGGCCCGGTCGGTGAGGCGCTCGCCCGCTCCAGCGTCGGCAAGGTCTTCTTCACCGGCTCGGTCGAGGTCGGTCGCCACGTCGGCGAGGTCTGCGCGGCGGAGCTCAAGGGCAGCGTGCTGGAGCTGGGCGGCAAGGACCCGATGATCGTCTGCGCCGATGCCGACCTCGATAACGCCGTCGCCGGCGCAGTTTGGGGCGGCTTCGCCAACGCCGGCCAGACCTGCTCGGGGATCGAGCGCGTCTACGTGATGCGGAAGATCGCCGACCGCTTCGTCGCCGGGGTCGCCCGCCAGGCCGAGCGGATGCGACTCGGCGACCCGCTCGAGTGGGAGACCGAAATCGGGCCGATGACCTCGCCGGGCCAGTACGGGATCGTCGAGGAACTGGTCAAGGACGCGGTCGCCTCAGGTGCCACCCGCCTTTGCGGCGGCGCGACCGAGGTCGCCGGTCTGCCCGGCAAGTTCATCGCCCCGGTCGTCTTGACGAATGTCACCCACGGGATGCGGATCATGCGCGAGGAGATCTTCGGCCCGGTGCTGCCGATCGTCGTCGTCGACTCCGAGCAGGAGGCGATCGACCTGGCAAACGACTCCGAGTTCGGCCTCGGCGCCTCGGTCTGGACCAAGGACCGCCAGCGCGGCGAGCGGATCGCGCGGCGGATCGAATCGGGCATGGTCTGGATCAACGACCACTCCTTCAGCCACGGCGCCTGCCAGTGCGCCTGGGGCGGCGTCAAGGACTCGGGCCTCGGCCGCTCGCACTCGAAATTCGGCTTCTACGAGTGCGTCAACGTGAAGACGAACGCCTGGGAGCCCGGCTTCGCACGCGACTTCTGGTGGCACCCCTACGACCGCACCCTCGGCGAAGCGGTGCGGGCCTCGGCCAAGATCCTCTACGGCAAGGGCGAGGTCCGGGCCAAGGCCCTGCGTGGGGGTGCGGCGCCGCTGCTCAAAGTCGGGCGCCGCACCCTGCGCAAAGGCTGAAGCGGATCGCCCTCCTAGCCGCCGGCGACGGTCACCGTGCGGGAGGTGGCCGCGAGGCACCTGTAGATCGGGCCCGCGGTGGCCTGGGTGATCGGCTTGACCACGGCGAAGACCTTGGCCGGGATCTTCACGTTCTTGTTGAACGCGACCAGGTTGGCTTCCCAGCGTCCATTGTCTTCGGAGGTGGCGGTGCTGATCGCGCCGACGCCCTTCTGCTTGATGACGACCTTGCGATCGGCGATGCAGTTTGAGTTCTTGGCCTTGACGAAGCCTTTGTAGCCGTACTTGCTCATCGTCAGCGTCGACTGCACCTTGACCACCTGGCCGGGGCCGGCGCCAGCCGAGGCAACGACCGGGATCGCCAGCGCGACCAGCGCCAGCGCCGCGACGGCCAGCGCCGCGACTCGATTCCGCTTCTTCATTCGGTTCTCCTGTGGGGTTTGGAGGGAGGCGCCCAGGCGCCACCGACTACGTAGTCGGTTTAATCGTCCGCGAGCGCGCCGCCTTGCAGACGTAGATCGTTCCCGCCGTCCCCTGACTCTCCTTCTTCACCCTGGCGAAGAAGCGCGAGAGGGAGATTCCTGCCGATCCCTGCGGCGTGATCGTCCAGCCGCCTTTGTTGTTCGTGGTGGTGTGTCCGACCGCCTGGTTGGAGCCGTCGCTGAAGACGCGGAAGAGCGTCACCTTGCGCTGCTGCACGCACGGTTCGTATTTGCCCGCGGTCACATGGCCGCTGAACTTGAGGCTCTGAGATTTGATCGAGATCTTGGACGGGATGCGGACGGTTCGGGTCGCGGTGGCCGGCGCAGCGACGAGCGCGACGGCGAGCGCGGCGATGACGAATGCCGCCCCCAGAGCGGCGAGCTTCTTGCTGGCGTTCATTCATCTCCTCCTCTGACGTGGTCCCCCTGACGGGGTGCTCTGCCAGCGTAGACGGTCACAATCCCTGGAAATGGGCGAAACCCAGCAAATATCCGAGGCCGCGATCGCGGTCCGTGGGCTGCGCCGCGACTACGGCGACCGGGTCGCCCTCGCCGGTGTCGACGTCGATCTCGACCGCGGCGAGACGCTGGCCGTGCTCGGCCCCAACGGCGCCGGCAAGTCGACGCTGCTGCGGGTACTGGCGACGCTGCTGCGGCCGACCGCGGGCGAGGTCGTCGTGCTCGGCTGCACGCTGCCGAAGGAGACCTGGAAGCTGCGCGGCCGGATCGGCTACCTCGGCCATCAGCCGCTGCTCTACCAGGACCTCTCCGGGCGCGAGAACCTGCGCTTCCACGCCCGCCTGCACGGGATCGGCGCTACTGAGACCGAGGCGCGGATCGAGGAGCTGCTGGCGGCGGTGAAGATGGAGCGGCGCGCCGACGAGCGGGTCGCCGAGCTCTCCGCCGGGATGCGCCAGCGACTGGCGATCTGCCGCTGTGTCCTGCACCGGCCCGACCTGCTGCTGCTCGACGAGCCAGACTCCAACCTCGACGCCGAGGGCCGTGAGCTGGCCCATGGCCTGATCGGCCCGGGAGCGGGGGTGGCCCGCGCCGTCGTCACCCATGACCCCGAGCGCCACCTGCCGGAGGCCGACCAGGTGCTGGAGCTGGGAATCGACGAGCGGGCGGTGCTGGCGTGACCTCCTCGCGCGTCGCCTACGCCGCGATCCTCGGCAAGGACCTGCGCTCGGAGCTGCGCACGCTGCAGTCGCTGCCGGCGATGGCGCTGTTCGCCGTCACCACCTTCGTCATCTTCCGCTTCGGCCTCGACCGCACCCAGCTCTCCGGCAGCCTCGCCGCCGGCGTGCTCTGGGCGACGCTGCTGTTCGCCGCCGTGCTCGGGATCAACCGCCTCTTCGTCGCCGAGCGCGAGGAGGGCGGCTTCGACGCGATCCGGCTGGCGCCGATCGACCGCAGCGTCCTCTTCGCCGCCAAGGCGAGCGCGCTGCTGATCTACCTGGCGGCGCTGGAGCTGATCGCGGTGCCGATCTTCGCCCTCTTCTTCCTCGACTCGGTGGCGGCACTGGGACCGCTGGTCGCCGTCCTCGCCCTCGCCGACCTCGGCCTTGCCGCGACCGGGACGCTGATCTCCTCGATGGCGGTCAACTCGCGCGCCCGCGACCTGCTCGTGCCGCTCGTCCTCCTGCCCCTCGTCGTGCCGCTGATGATCGCCGCCACCGGCGCCACCGAGCCGCTGCTGGCGCTGGGCGGTCCCGGTTACCACCGCTTCGGGAGCTGGCTTGCGGTTCTGGGTCTATACGATCTGATCTTCACCCTGGTCGGCTACGCGGTATTCGACTTCCTGCTCGAGGACTGAGCCGCAAGCGGACCAGCCCCAGCCTTCCCGAGGCATGTACGGCAAAGGACTGAAACCACTTTCGATCGCCACCGTGGCGCTGCTCGCGGCAGGCCTCTCTCTGGTCTTCTTCTACGCCCCGCTCGACGCCGACCAGGGCTTCGTCCAGAAGATCTTCTACCTGCACGTGCCGCTGGCGATCACGGCGCTGGTCGGGTTCATCGTCGGCGGCCTCTTCGCCATCGCCCACCTGCGCAGCGGCAATTCGAAGTGGGACGCCTACTCCTACGTCTCGATCCACATCTCGGTCATCTTCGGCGTCGCCGTCCTGCTCACCGGCGCGATCTGGGCCAAGGCCTCGTGGGGCCACTGGTGGGTCTGGGACGAGCCGACCCTGGTCAGCTTCCTGATCGTCTTCCTCCTCTACTGCACCTACTACCCGTTCCGCTACGCGATCGAGGACCGCGAACGGCAGGCCCGCTACGCCTCGGTCTTCGCCGTCACCGCCGGCGCCTTCGTCCCGCTCAACTTCATGGCGGTGCGGATGGCGCAGAGCCTCGTCCACCCGCGCGTCTTCGCCACCACCAACGGCGGCCTGCCCGGCTCGATGATGTTCACCTTCCTCGTCTGCCTGGCGGCGATGGCGTGCCTCTGGCTGACGCTGGTCAAGTTCGAGCTCTCGGCGAAGAGCGCCTCGGGCCAAGTCAAGCGCCTGCGCCGCGCGCTCGACGCGCCGAGCCGCCGCCCGACCTCGCGGATCGCACCGGAGGTGAGCTGATGCTGAGCCTGCTGCTGGCCGAGGCCCCGGCGCTGCCGCTCGACGAGGCGGGCAAGTACGTCGCCGGCGCCTACGTCGTCTTCGTCGTCCTGCTCGTCGTCTACGTCGCGATCATGGCCTCGAAACTGGCCCGGATCGAGCGGGACCTGCGCGAGGTCGCGGCGATCGCCGAGGAGCGCAAGGCCGAGCAGGAGGAGCAGGAGGAGGTGAGCGCCTGATGTCCGAGCTTCTCGCCCTCGGCGTCTCCCACAAGACGGCGCCGCTGGAGCTGCGCGAGCGGCTCTCGCTGACCGAGGGCAGCGCCGTCGGCGCTCTCGGCGAGCTGACCGCGGCGGCCGGGATCCACGAGGCGGCGGCGATCTCGACCTGCAACCGGACCGAGCTGTACCTGATCGTCTCCGACGCGGTCGAGGCCGAGTCGACCGCGCTCGGCGTCCTCACCCGCCAGGCCGAGATCCGGCCCACCGAGCTGCTCGGCCACCTCTACAGCCTGCGCGGCAGCGAGGCCTCGCGGCACCTGATGCGGGTCACCGCCGGGCTCGACTCGATGATCCTCGGCGAGGCCGAGATCCAGGGCCAGGTCAAACGCGCCTATGAGCTGGCGCTGGTCGAGGGCGGAACCGGGCCGATCCTCAACCGCCTCTTCCGCGGCGCTCTCTCCGCCGGCGGCCGCGCCCGCGAGGAGACCGGGATCAGCGAAACCGGCATCTCGGTGCCCTCGGTCGCGGTCGAGCTGGCGCGGCGGGCGCTCGGCGACCTCTCCCAGCGACGGGTGCTGATGGTCGGCGCCGGCGAGACCGCCGAACTCGTCGCCCGGGCGCTGACCGCACAGGGCGTCGCGGCCGTCTTCGTCGCCAACCGCCACTACGACCGCGCGATCGGGCTGGCGCAGCGCTTCGCCGGCACCGCGGTGCGCTTCGAGGAGCTGCCGACGCAGCTGGCGGACGCCGAGATCGTCGTCTCGGCGACCAACTCCCCGCACCACATCGTCGAGCGCGAAGGCCTCACCCAGGTGATGGCCGAGCGCGACGGGCGACCGCTGGTGGCGATCGACCTCGCCGTCCCCCGCGACGTCGAGCCCGACTGCCGCGAGATCCCCGGCGTCACCGTCTTCGACATCGACGACGTGCAGAAGATCGTCGAACGCAACGCGTCGGGCCGCGAGGCCGAGGCGCGGCGCGCCGAGCTGATCATCGAGGCCGAGCTGGACCGCTTCGAGCGCTGGCTGGCGGCGCTCGAAGTGGTGCCGACGATCACCGCCCTGCGCGAGCGCGGCGACGAGGTCGTGCGCCGAGTCCTGGCCGAGAACGAGAACCGCTGGGAGGACCTCAGCGATGCCGACCGCGAGCGGGTCGAGGCGATGGCGAAGGCCGTCGCTTCGAGGCTGCTGCACGAGCCGACCGTGCGGATGCGCCGCTCGGCCGGCGACGAGGACGCCTACGCCCACGTCAGCGCCCTGCGCGAGCTGTTCGGTCTCGACGTCGAGACCGCGCCCGAGGCCGCGGGCGAGGCCAACGTCACCGAGCTGCGCCGCAGCGAAGGCTGAGGCGGAGCGCGGCTTGGCGCTGCGGATCGCCACCCGAGGAAGCAAGCTGGCCTTGACGCAGGCCGGATGGGTTGCGGAGCGGCTCGGCGGCGCGGCGTTGGTCGAGGCCTCTTCCGACGGCGAGCCCGGCGACAAGTCGCGCTTCGTGCGCGGGGTCGAACAGGCGCTGCTCGACGGGCGGGCCGAGGTCGGAGTCCATTCCGCCAAGGACCTGCCCGGGAACCTGCCGCCGGGCCTGGAGATCGCCGCCGTGCCGGTCCGCGAGGACCCAGCCGACGTCTGGATCGGCGCTGGCGATTCGCTCGACGACGTGCCCGAGGGAGCGCGGGTGGGCACCGCCAGCCTGCGGCGGCGCGCGCAGCTCCTCGCCACCCGGCCCGACCTGCGCGTCGAGGAGCTGCATGGCAACGTCGACACCCGCCTGCGCAAGCTCGCCGAGGGCGAGCTCGACGGCATCGTCCTCGCCGGCGCCGGCCTGCGGCGGCTCGGGCGAGAGGCCGAGATCGGCTTCCCGCTGGCGACCGAGACGATGGTCCCCGCTCCCGGCCAGGGGGCGCTGGCGCTGCAGGTCCGGGCCGGCGACGAGGAGACGCTGGCGCTCGTCGACCCGATCGCCGACCTCGACGCGATGAGGGAGCTGACCGCGGAGCGAGCGACGGTGGCCCCGCTCGGCGCCAGTTGCTCGACGCCGATCGGCGTTCATGCCCGGGTCGAGGGCGCGCGGATGTCGATCGCCGCCTTCGTCGGCCTCCCCGACGGCAGCGAGTGGCTGCGCGATGAGCTTCGAGGGGCCGCCGCGGAACCGACCGACCTCGGCCTCGAGCTCGCCCGCCGCCTGCTCAACGCGGGCGCCGCCGACCTCCTCCGCCGCGCCGAGGAAGCATGAGCGCGCGTAGCGGTGTCGTTTATTTGGTCGGGGCGGGGCCGGGGGATCCGGGATTGATGACGGCTCGGTCGCTGGCGCTGATCGGCAGCGCCGACGCGGTCTTCTACGACCGCCTGATCCCGCCCGGGGCGCTGGCCGGCGCCCGCGAGGACGCCGAGCTGGTCTACGTCGGCAAGCAACCCGGCGTCCCCTCGGTGCCGCAGGAGGAGATCGGCGAGCGGCTGATCGAGGCGGCACAGGCAGGGCGCAGCGTCGTCCGCCTCAAGGGCGGCGACCCGTTCGTCTTCGGCCGCGGCGGCGAGGAGGGCGAAGCGCTGCGCGCGGCGGGCGTCGAGTTCGAGGTCGTGCCCGGCGTCACCGCCGGCGTCGCCGCCACCGCCTATGCCGGCATTCCCGTCACCCACCGCGACGACGCCTCCGCGGTCGCCTTCGTCACCGGCCACGAGGACCCGGACAAGGAAGAGAGCGCCCTCGACTGGAACGCCCTCGCCGCCTTCCCGGGCACGCTCGTCTTCTACATGGGCGTCAAACGGCTCGGCGAGAACGCGGCGGCGCTGATCGCCGCCGGGCGCGACCCCGGGCAGGCGGCGGCGGCGATCGAACGCGGCACCTGGCCGGGACAGCGGACCGTGGTCGCGACCCTGGCGACGATCGCCGAGACCGTGGCCGAGGAGGAGATCAAAGCGCCGGCGCTGATCCTGGTCGGCGACGTCGCCGCGCGGCGCCGGGAGCTCGAATGGTTCGAGCGGCGGCCGTTGCACGGCCGTACCGTCGTCGTCACCCGCGCCCGTGCCCAGGCCAGCGGGCTGGCGGCGATGCTGCGCAACCTCGGCGCCGAAGCGGTCGAGCTGCCGGCGATCAAGATCGAGCCGCGCATCGACCGCGATGAGGTACGGGCAGCGGTGGAGTCGATCAGCGAGTACTCGCTGATCTGCCTGACCAGCCCCAACGGCGTGCGCCTGCTGTTCGAGGCGCTCGACGCCGCCGGCCTCGACACGCGAGCGCTCGCCGGCGTCACCGTCGCCGCGATCGGGCCTGGGACCGCGCGGGCACTTGCCGCACACGGGATTCGCGCCGACGTCGTGCCGGAGCGGTTCGTCGCCGAGGCGCTGGTCGAGGCCCTGGCGGGAGTCGAGGTCGCGGGCCGCCGCGTCCTGATCGCCCGTGCGGTGGAGGCCCGCGACGTCCTGCCCGAGGCGCTGCGCGAGCGCGGCGCCGAGGTTGACGTCCTCGCCCTCTACGAGACGATCCGGGAGGCGCCCGCCGAGGAGGCGGTCGCCGCGGCGCAGGGCGCCGACTACGTCACCTTCACCTCCTCCTCGACCGTGACCAACCTGACCGAGGCGCTCGGCGACCGCTTCCCCCGCAACGCCCGCATCGTCTCGATCGGCCCGGTGACGAGCGAGGCCGCCCGCGCCGCCGGCCTGCACGTCGACGTCGAAGCCGACCGCCACGACGTCGACGGCCTCCTCCAAGCCCTGCTAGCCGACGCCACCCCCTGAGCCATCGCAGTTTGTCGCCCTGTGGGCTACAAACTGCGAGGTCAATGGCCTTTGGCACGCCCCACCGGCACTTTCGACGGACCGACTCGACGAACACTCGGGCGCGGGAGCTGGCTGCTGCCGGGGCGCCGCACGGGACCGTCGTCACCGCCGACGAGCAATCGGAAGGACGGGGCCGCCAGGGGCGCACCTGGACTGCGCCGCCGGGCAAGGCGCTGCTCTACTCGGCGATCGTCCGCCCCCTCGACGAGCGCCACGTCCTGCTGCCCCTGGCCGTCCCGCTGGCGGTCTGCGAGGCAGCGGAAGAGCTGGCGCCGGGAACGCCCTGCCGCGTCAAGTGGCCTAACGACGTCTGGGTCGAAGAACGCAAGCTGGCCGGCGTCCTAATCGAAGCCCGCCCCCAGGACGGCTGGGGAGTGATCGGCATCGGCCTGAACCTGATGATCGCCCCCGAGGAATTTCCAGCTGACCTCCGGGGCGCCGCGACCTCGCTGTTCAGCTCACTCGCCGTCGCTCCGTCGGGACTCCCCCCAACCACCCGCACAGCCGCAGAGGTACTAAGCAGAAGACTCGCGGAATGGATAGAGGCTGATCCCCGGTCGATCCTCTTCAGCTGGCGAAAGCGCGATGCGCTGCGTGGGCGTGAAGTCTCCTGGGACGGAGGGTCAGGCGTCGCCGACGGCGTCGACGACCGCGGCTACCTCGTCGTCGTCGTCCCCGGCGGCGAGCGCGTCGCCATCGGCGCCGGCGAGGTCCACCTCAGCCTCGACTGAGTCGTCGACCTCCGGCACGTCGTCCTCGTCGAGCTCGGCCTCGGTACTGGCATCCTCGGACCCGTTCGCCTTGGCCTTCACCGCGGCCTCGCCCTCGGGGCCACCGCCGTTCTCGCCCTGGCCGCCGCGTTTGCGCTTGCGCCGGCGCTTGCCGCCTTTAGGAAAGTTGCGCAGCAGCTCGCGCGCCACCGCCGACGGTTTCCTCGCCATCCGCATCCGCGCCCCGCGCAGGACCTCCTCGCCCTCGGGCGTGTGCGAGACCGCAGCGGCCAGCAGCGCGACCGCCAGCCGCCGGTCCTGTTTGCGCGCCGCGTGCACCAGGCGGCGGGCGTTGCGCCCGTGCGCCCGGCCGCTGGAGTTGACGAGCAGGCCGAGCAGGCGCTTGGTCTCGGGCCAGCGCTGCACCGCGTACTCCTCGTGCAGCTCGCGCGTGTAGGAGGCCAGCCGCCAGACCCAGGCCTGCGCCTGGTCGCGGCGGCCGATCCGCTTGTCGACCAGCGCCTGCAGCAGTGTCTTCGTCCCCGCCCGTTTGTCCTCGCGGCTCCAGGTGCCGACGATTTCGATCGCGTCGTCGAAGGCGTCGGGATCGCCGAGGTCGGCGATCTCGCTCAGGGCTTTCAGCCGCAGCTGCGCGTTGCGGTTGCGCTGCACGCAGGTGAGCAGGAAACGGCGGCGCAGCTCCTTGGTGCGGTCGTTCTGCAGCATCGCCCGCGCCCGGCGCCAGCCCTGGGTCGTGACCCGGGCCCCGGCCAGCGCCGCCCAGGCGTGCTGCTCGGGGTAGTCGAGGTTCTCGACCGCGATCCGCCACAGCTCCCGTTCCAGCACCTCCATCCGTTTTTCCTCGATGTCGGAGACAGGGACGATGCGGCGCTCGACCCGGACCTTGCGGCCGCGGCCGCGGCGCACCGGCCCGACGACGATCGCACCGCCGCGGTAGACGTCGCGGTCGAGCAGGCTGTGCAGGGTGACGATCGTCTCATCGTGGGTCGTTGCCGGATGGACGAAGTCGAGCACCAGACCCGCCTCCTTGCCCGGCGCGCGCCGCGTCACGCGGCCGACCCGCTGCTGGTAGATCCGGCGCGAGGCGGTCGGCGCCAGGTGCATGCAGATCGTCGCCCGCGGCGAGTTCCAGCCCTCGGCCAGCAGCATCGCGTTGCAGAGCACGTCGACGTCGCCGCGTTCGAAGCCGGCGAGGATTTCGGCCAGCTCGCGCTTCGGCGTCTCGCCGGAGACCGCTTGGGCGTTGATCCCAGCGTCGCGGAAGGCTTTGGCGACGTTCTTCGCGTGCTGGACGCCGGCGGTGTAGACGACGCCGGGGACTTTGCGGAAGCGCGAGCGGTAGAGGTCGGCGATCGCGACGTTGAACGGCTCCTGGTCGAGCAGCGCCGCCAGCTCCTCCTGATCGAAGTCCTGGTCGACCTCGCCTTTGCGCAGCGGCACCTTGGCGATCGTCCGCACCCCCGGCCCGGGCGGGATCCGCAGGCAGCGCAGCGGCGCGATCACGCCGCGCCGCGCCGCCTGGGCGAGGTCGAAGCGCGAGGTCTGGGTCGGGAAGAGATCGGCGACGTGGCGAGCGATCAGGGCACCGGTCGCGGTCATACCGATGAACACGGGCCCCGGCCAGGAACGGATGCAGGCGCTGGTTTTCTCGCCCAGGGCGGTGTGCGCCTCGTCGCAGATCACGATCGAGTAGGCGTCGGAGATTTTCTTGTGGTTGCGGACGAACCACTGGTAGGTCTCGACCGTGACCGGCCCATCGGGGTCGTCGCGGTCGCCGAGCAGCGGCGGCCGCAGCCGCTCCTTGTAGCCGCGGTCGGAGATCTCGCCGATGAACTGGTCGACCAGGTTGCGGCGGTGGGTGAGGATGAGGACGCCGCCGGTGCGGGTGGCGTCGATGAAGCCGACCGCGGCGACGGTCTTGCCGGCGCCGGTCGCGTGCTCGAACCAGAAGCGGCGCTCGGCACCGGGGTCCTCGGGCGCCTCCTCGACGACTTCCTCGTCGTCCTCATCGGGCGCCGCTTCGACCCAGTCCTGCGGCTCCTCGTCGACGGCGAGGTCCCCGTCCTCCTCCTCGTCGAGATCGCCGTCGCCGTCCTCGGCGCCGACCAGAACCGGCGTTTCGTCGGTGTCCGGCTCGACGGCCGGCGCCGCGGCGCCGTTCTCGGCGGCGACGCCGTCGACGCCGCCGACCTGCTGCTGGGCCATCAGCTCGGCGAGGGTGCCGGAGAGCGCGTCGACCTGATGCGGGTTGAGCTCGGCACCGTCGCGCAGCGTCGGCGGCTCCTCCGCCAGCAGCCGCTCGAGCCCGAGCAGGAGCGAGAAGTCCCGTCGCCACTCGATCGAGGGGTACTCGGCGCCGGCGTCGAGCTCCTTCAGCGCCGCGTCGAGCGCACGGCGGCGGGCGGTGCCGGGAGCCAGCGCCTCGGGGCCCTCGCCGTCGAGCAGGAAGGGCTCGCGGGCGAACTCGGCCGCACGCTCGATATCGGCGCTTGAGGGAACTGCCGCCGCCGCGGCAACGTCGCTGGTCTTGGCCATAGAAGGCTTTGGTGTCTCCCCCAGCCCTAGCCGAACACGGCTGACTGGGGCAAATGAACGAGGCTGTCGAGGAACCGTCTCCCGCTTCCCCGACCTACTCAGGCTGTCCGCGTCGTTCGCGGACCGTACGTACGTATTGTAAGCACGGATCGGATGAAGAAGCGACACGCCCCCTCGATCGCGCTGGCCGGACTCGTGCTGCTAGCGCTCGTGGCCGCCGGCTGCGGCTCGGGCTCGAACCAGGACTACGGCGGCGCCCACCCCGACTACGCGAAGGCGCTGGCCGGCTCGCCGCCGCAGCTGGCGGCCCTGCACAAGCAGGCGAACCGGCTCCTGCCCGGCGGCAATGAAGCCTTCCAAGCACGGGTCGCCTCGCTGCGGGGATACCCGGTCGTCGCCAACCTCTGGGCCTCCTGGTGCAACCCCTGCCGAGCCGAGTTCCCGACCCTGCAGAAGCTCTCCGCCCGCTACGGCAAGGAAGTCGCCTTCCTCGGCGTCAACTCCGAGGACTCCGACGACGCCGCCGCGACCTTCCTCGAAGAGGCGCCGCTCTCCTATCCGAGCTACACCGATCCCCACGGCGAGGTCGGCGAAGCGCTGCACAGCCGCGGCGGCTACCCGGACACCGCCTTCTACAGCCGCTCGGGCGAGCTCTGCTACCTCAAACAGGGCCAGTACGCCGAGCAGTCCGAACTCGAAGCCGACGTTCGTCTCTACGCGCTCGGCAACGGCTGCGAAAGCGGATAATGGGAAGCGATGGAAGCGTTCGTCGTCATCGCCATCATCGGCTTCGGCCTCCTGCTCGTCGAGCTGCTGCTGCCGACCGGCGGCATCCTCGCGGCGATCGGGGTCGCCGGCCTCGTCGCCGCCGGGATCTTCGCCCTCGAATCCGACAGCAGCGACGGCGACGCGATCGGCGCCGCGCTGATCACGCTCGGCCTGCTCTCCGCGGTCGGCTTCTACTTCGTCACCCGCAAGGTGATCGCCGCCCACCGAGAGCAGCCGATCCGCGCCGGCACCGAGGAGATGATCGGCACCCTGGCCGAGGCGCGGACGGCGATCGCCCCACAGGGACAGGTGTTCACGCGGGGAACGCTGTGGGCAGCGCGGCTGGCGAGCGACGACCAGCCAGCGCGGCTGGGGGATAGAGTCCGGGTCGAGGCGGTGGACGGGCTGACGCTGGTGGTTCGCCCGGAGCCGCCGGCGCAAGCGACGAGAGAAGGAGTCAGCTGATGGCAGTGGTCGGCGGGATCATCATCGTCCTCGCGTTCTTCGCGCTGATCGCGCTCGGGTCCTCGGTCCGGGTCCTGCGCGAGTACGAGCGCGGCGTCATCTTCCGGCTCGGCCGCCTGATCGCGACCAAGGGTCCCGGCCTGATCCTGCTGATCCCGCTGGTCGACCGGATGGTCAAGGTCGACCTGCGGACGGTGACCCTGAACGTGCCGCCGCAGGAGGTGATCACCCGCGACAACGTGCCTTCCCGCGTCAACGCCGTCGCCTACTTCCGCGTCCTCGACTCCAACAAAGCGATCGTCGAGGTCGAGAACTACCTGGTCGCGACCTCGCAGATCTCGCAGACGGCGCTGCGCTCGGTGCTCGGCAAGGCCGAGCTCGACCAGCTCCTCTCCGACCGCGAGCGGCTCAACGAGGAGCTGCAGCGGATCATCGACGAGTCGACCGAGCCCTGGGGGGTGAAGGTGACCGCGGTCGAGATCAAGGACGTCGAGATCCCCGAGCAGATGCAGCGGGCGATGGCGCGGCAGGCCGAGGCCGAGCGCGAGCGGCGGGCGAAGATCATCAACTCCGAGGGCGAGTTCCAGGCGGCGCAGAAGCTCACCGATGCCGCCGACATCATCAGCACCAACCCCGCTTCTCTGCAGCTGCGCTACCTGCAGACGCTGCTCGAAATCGGCAGCAACCAGAACACGACCGTCGTCTTCCCGCTGCCGATGGACGTGCTCGAGCCCTTCCTCGGCGGCGGCGATCGGCCGAAACCGAAACCCGGCCCGCGACCCGACCCGCCTCCTCCGGTCGAGCCGGTCCCGGACCTGCCGCCCGAGGACCTGCCACCCTCCCGCTCCTGAGCGCGCAGCCCGAGATCCGCATCGACCAGCTGAGCGGGCTGAGGACGATCCTCGCCCCCGGCCGGGCCGACCGCCCGGACCAGTTCGGGGCGGCGGCCAGCTCCCGCGAGGGCGAGGGCAGCCCGGCCAAGGTCGAGAGCTGCCCCTTCTGCGAGGGGCGCGAGGAGCGCACCCCACCGGAGGCCTACGCGCTACGCCCAGATGGCGGCGAGCCGAACGGGCCCGGCTGGCTGACCCGCGTCGTCCCCAACCTCTACCCGGCGCTCGGTGGCGAGGAAGGTAGCGCCGGCGGAAGCCCGGCCGCCGAAGCCGGCTCGTTCGCCAGCAGCGGCGACCCCTTGCTTGCCTCGCGGCGGGCGGGGGAACCTGACCTGTTCAGCTCGCGGCCGGCGAGCGGCACCCACGAGGTGCTGATCAACTCGCCGCGCCACGTGACCGCCATGGCCGAGCTCGACGAGGCCCAGTTCGCGGCCGCCGTCGCCACCTGGCGCGAGCGGATGCGCGCCCACCCCGATGCCTCCTACGTGCAGCTGATCGTCAACGAGGGGGGCGGTGCCGGCGCCTCACTCGAGCACAGCCATGCCCAGCTCTACGCCCTCCCCTTCGTCCCCGCCGCCGTCGCCCGCGAGCGCGAGCGCGCCGGGGCCTACGGCGAACGCACCGCCGGCTCGGGGCTGCTCAGCGACGTCCTGGTCGAGGAGGTGCGCCGCCAGGAGCGGCTGGTCGCGATCGACGACGAGGCGGCGCTGATCTGCCCCTGGGCCTCGCGCTCGCCGTTCGAGCTGCGCGTCGTACCGCGGCGTGAGGTTGCCCGCTTCGAGGACGACGAGGGGGGCGCGGCGATGATCCGCACCGCGATGCGGGCGCTTGCCGCGCGCTTCGACGGGCCGCCGGAGCTGAACCTCTGGGTCCGCACCGCGCCGCGCGGCGCCGAGCCCTTCCACTGGCACGTCGACATCGCGCCGCGGCTGACGATCAAGGCCGGCTTCGAGCTCGGCACGGGCGTCGACATCAACATCTACCCGCCGGAGAAGGCAGCGGCTGACTTACGCGACTGCCTCTGAGAGGCGGTTAAGCCGAGAGCACCGCGTCCAGCAGGCCGGGAAAGCGGGTGTCGAGGTCCTCGCGGCGCAGGACGCTGAGCTTGCGGGTGCCGTCGCGGCGCTGCTCGATCAGGCCCGCCTCGCGCAGCACGCGGAAGTGGTGGGTGCGGGTCGATTTGCCGACGTCAAGGGCGAAACTGCCGCAGGCGAGGGGCTCGGCGTTGGCCGCCAGCTCGCGCACGATCCGCAGTCGCTGCGGGTCGCTGAGGGCGTGCAGAACCGCGGCCAGCTCGATTTCCTCGACCGCAGGGTGGGTGAACTCGGGCGCGACGGGCACCTGCTCCATCCCGACCATTATACGAAGATCATCGAACTTATGGTACGGTGGTCATCGAACTACTGTGTTGGCTGTCACGTCCGCACCCTCCCGTTCGTCCTATCTCTGAATGCCCAGGATCAAATCCCGCAACTCATCCGACCTCCTTCTCGTCGTCGTCTGCCTGGCGCAGTTCATGGTCATCCTCGACGTCTCGATCGTCAACGTCGCGCTGCCCTCAATCCAGGACGACCTCAGCTTCTCCAATACCGGGCTGCAGTGGGTGGTCAACGGCTACACCCTGACCTTCGCCGGCTTTCTGATGCTCGGCGGCCGCGCCTGCGACCTCTTCGGCCGGCGCGAGGTCTTCCTCGTCGGCACCGCTCTGTTCGCGGCTTCGTCGCTGATCGGCGCCCTCGCCGAGTCGCAGACGCTGCTGCTCGGCGCCCGGGCGCTGCAGGGGATCGGTGGCGCGACGATCTCCCCCGCCAGCCTGGCGATCATCGCCGCCAGCTTCGCCGAGGGCGCAGAGCGCAACCGGGCGCTCGGGGTCTGGGGGGCGATGGCCGGCCTCGGCGGCTCCTCCGGGGCGGTTCTCGGCGGCCTCCTCACCCAGGGCTTCGGCTGGCCCGCGATCTTCCTCGTCAACGTCCCGATCGGCATCGCCGTCCTCGTCGCCGGACGCCGTGTGATTCCGCGCGCCGAGACGAAGGCCCAGCGCAGCTTCGACGTCGGCGGCGCCGTCCTCGTCACCGCCGGCCTCACCGCGCTCGTCTACGCGATCGTCCGCACCGACACGCTCGGCTGGACCTCGCCCGGCGTCCTCCTGCCCGCCGCGCTCGCCGCCGTCCTGCTCGGGCTCTTCGCCCTCTTCGAGGGAAGGATCGCCTCCGACCCACTGGTCCCGCTCAACGTCTTCCGCCGGCCGCTCTGGCGCAGCGCCAACCTGGTGATGGCGCTGCTCTACGGCGCCGCTTTCGCGATGTGGTTCTTCGTCTCGCTCTACCTGCAGGACGTGCGCGGGCTCGACGCGATCGAAGCCGGGCTCGCCTTCCTGCCGCTGACCCTCGGCTTCTTCTTCGCCTCGACCCAGGCGCCGAAACTGGTCCGCCGCTTCGGCGCAACCAACGTCCTCGGCGGCGGCCTCGCGGTCTCCGCGCTGGGGCTCGCGGTACTGGCCCAGATTCCGACCCACGGGACCTTCCTCGACGTGGTGTGGGCCGGGGGAGTGCTGGCGACGCTCGGCTTCGGGACGGCGATGGTGCCGGTGATGATCGTCGCCGTGCAGGGGGTCGAGGCACACGAGACCGGGCTCGCCTCAGGCCTGATCAACACCTCGCGCCTGATCGGCGGCTCGCTCGGGCTCGCCATGCTCAGCACGATCGCCGCCAGCTACACCAGCTCCCACACCGGGGCCGGCGGCATCGAACTGGAAGCGCTCACCGACGGCTACCACCTCGCCTTCGCAGTCAGCGCCGGGATCGCGCTGAGCGGGGCGCTGGTGGCGACGACGCTGCTGCGCCGGAACCTGCGCAGCGCCGAGGCGCAGCGGGTCGACGCTGGCGCCGGCGAGGCAGCGCTGACCCAAGAGGGCTGAGTCTCCGACAAGGATCCGGACGGTAGGGTGGCCGGGTGACGCCGAACCCGCGACCGATCCCGCGCTTCATCGCCGACACGACGCAGGAGGGAATCGCCCACGGCCGCTTCGCCGACCGCCTGCGCGAGGCGTTCGCCGCCGCCTGCGAGGCGGTGGAGGACCTGCCCGCGGGCGTCGAGCTGCCCGACGAAATCGACTGGTTCCCGGAGCGGGCCTGGGGCGGCCGGGTCTGGATCCCGGCGTCGGCGCGGAGCGACAGCGAGGAGGGGCAACTGGAGCTGTTCGGCCACGTTTCCTATGTCCAGCCCGTCGGCGGCGAGCCGTCCGACTTCAGCGCCAAGGCCGACTTCACCGACGTCCTCGCCGAGGACAACGCCGACTGGAAGATCGACCTCAACGACGAGGTGATCGGGCGCTGGCGCGGCGAGAACGGGCGGGCGGGCGCGGTCACCCTCGTCTGGGGACGGCCGCTGATCCGCGGCGCCGTCGCCGCCACCGCCGAGCTCGACGGCGAGACCGTCGACCAGGAAGAGATCTCGCAGGAGCGCTTCACCCTGATCGCCCTCGACGCCCTCGAGGGCTACGGCGACAGCGTCTTCCTGCAGGTCAAGCTGTGGAGCCGGCGCGGGCTCGGGCTCGCCGCCGAGAGCCTCTACGCGGCCTGAGCCGCGTCCCTCCCGAGTCAGACCGGCGCGATCAGCTCGATCTCGGCGCGGACGCCAGGCGCCTTGGCGAGGCGCGAATCGAGCGTCAGCAGCGGCGCGTCGAGCGCCTCGGCCAAGGCGACGTAGAGGCCGTCGTAGAAGCTGAGGTTCTGGCGCAGCGCCCAGGCCCGGTCGACGAGCAGGTGATGGGGGACTCGCTGCAGTTGCATTTCGAACATGTCCCCGAGCACCTCGCGCCCCTTGCGGGCAGAGATCTCCCCCGCCCGCACCGTGGCGCGCAAGGCGTGGCCGACCTCGGCGTCGACGAGGTACGGCGCCCAGAGCCAGCCGGGCCTGGCTCCGATCTGGCGCCGCGACGCCTCGCCGAGCTCGCCGCCGGTGAGCAGCTCGACCAGCACCGAGGCATCAACCACCTGCATCATTCACCCCGACCTTCGCGCAAGGCCCGCAGAATCGTCTCCCGCTTCACCCGCGATGGGCCACGGGCCTTGATCCGGGCCTCGATCTCGTCGAAGCCGACTTTCGTGGTCATCACCTCCAGTTCCCGCTTGATGTAATCCGACAGCGAGATGCCCTCGGCCGCCGCTCGCACCTTCAGCGCCCGGTGCATCTCGTCGGGGACGTTCCTGAT
Organism: Solirubrobacterales bacterium; assembly: GCA_035542315.1. GTDB lineage: Bacteria > Actinomycetota > Thermoleophilia > Solirubrobacterales > 70-9 > VAYN01. The sequence continues at coordinate 44,914 of DATKLT010000021.1, forward strand.
CTGGATCATCTTGGACATGCGCACCACATTAACCGCGGTGGAGGACACGTCCAACAGCTCAACTCTGCTCATGCAAGAAATCCTGCCGGGCCACCTCTCACCCGTGGCGCGCACTCCGAGCCAATTCGCGCACCGAACCCTCATCTAAGCCACAATTTCGCCCCCCCGCCCCGATAGCTCAGCTGGATAGAGCGATCCTCCTAAGGGACCCTTCACAGCACGTGCCTGAGACGCGCTGTGAACACCTGAATCTTGACGCCGATCCCCAAGGTCGCCCAGATGATGATCGCGATCACCACGATCAGGGTCAGCGAGGGGCTGTTCAGCCATTCGGCGGAGAGGAAGCGGGGGGAGGACCACCGGCAGGAAGAAGGCGAAGCGGAAGAATCTCCAGCCGAACACCTTTCGATGGAGGCCCCCAGGCGACGCCGATCCAGATCGGCATCGCGGCGACGATCGCCAGGTTGTGGAGGAGGGGTTCCTTGAAGTGGCGGTCGTGGAGGAGTTCGGAGAAGTTGCCGAACCCAACCCGGCCGGTTCGGAGAAGCCGTCCCAGTTGGTGAAGGCGAGCTTGACCGCGTCGACCGCCGGCCAGACCATCAGCCAGCCGAGGATCGCCGCTGCCGGGACCAGCAGCGGCGGCGGGCTGCCGAGGGAGCGCAGGCGTCGGTGCAGGGGGACGCCACGGGCGCGGGGTCCGCCTGAGGCGGAGTTTGCTTGAGTCATGCAGCTCATCGGAAGCCTGTCCCCGTACTCGACTCAGCTCGGCGGGTGCAGCTTTGTGGGCCTATCCCAACCCCTGCCCGCCGTCGACGTGGAGGGTGCTGCCGGTGATGAAGCGGGCGTCGTCGCTGGCGAGGAAGACGACCGCCGGGGCCACCTCCTCGGGCTTTGCAAGCCGCCGCATCACGTTCCACTCCTCCGGCAGCTCCCACTCCTCGAGTTCGCGCTTTTTCGCCGCCGGATCGTCGGCGCCGGCGTAGTGCATCTCGGTCACCATCCCGCCCGGGGCCATCTCGTTGACGCGGATGCCGTAACGCCAGAGGTCGGCGGCGAGTGAGCGGGTCATGCCGCCGAGGCCGGCCTTGGTGATGTCGTAGATCGTGCTCCCGTCGGACACCGGGTGGAAGGCGACCTCGGAGGAGACGTTGACGATCGCCGCCTCGCGCTCGCGCATCAGCGGCACCAGCGCCCGGCTGAGTAGGAACGGCGCCCGCAGGTTGATCGCGAACTGGAGGTCCCAGTGCTCGTCGTCCGCCTCCTCGACCGGCTCGTGGATCGAGATCCCGGCGTTGTTGACGAGCGCATCGACGCCGTCGGTCAGCTCGCCGAGGGCGGCGACCAGCGGCTCGATCGACTCCCGCAGGCCGAGGTCGGCCTCGACGCAGGCGTGGCCGGAGCCGGGCAGGGCCGCCGCCGTCGCGGCACCTTTCTCGGCGTCGCGGTCGACGATCAGGACGCGGGCGCCCTCATCGGCGAAGCGCCGGGAGATCCGGGCGCCGAGGCCCATCGCGCCGCCGGTGACGACGGCGGTCTTGTCGGTGAAGCGGTTCATCGGTCAGCCTCGCTTTCGGTCCCGGCGAGCTCCGCCAGCACCTGCTCGGGCCCGGCCGGGGCGTAGACGGCGAGGACCGCCATCGGCTCCCAGCCGGTGTTGATGGTCGAGTGCCAGACGCCCTTCGGGATCACCACGGTCTGGCCGGCGCGCAGCGGGAACGGATCCTGATCACCGAGGGTCTGCTCGCCTTCGCCGCTCAGCACGTGGATCAGCTCGTCGGCTTCGGGGTGGTTGTGGCGTTCGTGGCCGCGGCCCGGGTCCATCACCACGTGGACGACGCTCACCGTCGCCGCGTCGGAGTCGGCGGCCGCCATCAGCGGCTTCACCTGGCCCCAGTCGAAGCGCCAGGTCGGCTGCGCGGTCGGGTCGACGAGCTTCGCCTCGGCCGCCATCAGGACCCCTCCCCTGCGCCCGCCACGGCGCGGGGCACCAGCGCCTTGAAGCGACGCGCGTTCTCGGTGATCGCCCGCTCGGCCGGCAGCCGCTCCATGCTGGAGGCGCCGTAGAAGCCGGCGACGCCCTCGGTGCGCTCGAGGATGTAGGCGGCGTCGTCGGGTTCGGCGATCGGGCCGCCGTGGCAGAGCACGATCACGTCGGGGTTGATCGCCACCGCGGCGTCGCGCATCGCCTGGATCTGAACCACGCACTCGTCCAGCGTCGGCACCGTCTCGGCCCCGATCGAGCCCTTGCTGGTGGTGCCCATGTGGGGGACGATCAGATCGGCGCCGGCCCGCGTCATCTGCTCGGCCGACTCGACGTCGAAGACGTAGGGGGAGGTCAGGAGGCCTTTGTCGTGGGCGAGGGCGATCATCTCGACCTCGGGCCCGTAGCCCATCCCGGTCTCCTCCAGGTTGGCCCGCATCCTGCCGTCGAAGAGGCCCACCGTCGGGAAGTTCTGGATGCCGGAGAAGCCGAGCCGGATCACCTCGTCGAGCAGCAGCGGCATCGAGCGGAAGGGGTCGGTGCCGCAGACGCCCGCGAGGACCGGGGTCTCCTTGACCACCGGCAGCACCTCGTGCGCCATCTCCAGCATGATCGCGTTGGCGTCGCCGTAGGGCATCAGGCCCGCCATCGACCCGCGCCCCGCCATCCGGAAGCGGCCCGAGTTGTAGATGATGATCAGGTCGACCCCGCCGGCCTCCTCGCACTTGGCCGAGAGGCCCGTCCCGGCGCCGGCGCCGATGATCGGCTCCCCCCGCCCCAGCGCCGCGCGCAGCCTGGCCCGCGCTTCGTCTCCAGTCATCAACTGTCCTTTCCGAGATAGGCGGCGTCGGCATCGCTCAACGCGAGGCCGGCGCCGATGATCAAGTCCTCCACCTGCCGCGCGCTGCGGAAGCCGACGATGGCGGCGTCCACCGCGGGGTTCCGCAGAGTCCAGGCGACCGCCACCGCGCCGGCGGGGACGCCGTGCGCCTCGGCGACGCGGCCGACCCGCGCGGCGATCTCCAGGTTCGCGCTCAGCTCGGGCTCGTTGAAGCTCTCGGCGCTCTTGCGCCAGTCGGTGTCGGGCAGGGAGGCGATCCGCTCCCGGGTCATCCACCCGGCCAAGAGGCCCGAGCCCATCGGCGAGTAGACGATCACGCCGATCCCCTCGTCCTCGCAGAACGGCAGGATCTCCTCGCCGGCCGAGGGGGCGACGAGCGAGTACGGAGGCTGCAGCGTCTCGACCGGCCCGGTCCCCGCGACGCGCCGGATCTGCTCGACGGAGAAGTTCGAGACCCCGACGTGGGCGACCAGCCCTTCGTCGCGCAGCTCGAGCAGGGCGGCCCATCCCTCCTCGATCTCGGCCTCCGGCATCGGCCAGTGGATCTGGTAGAGGTCGATCTTCTCGACCCCGAGGCGGGCGAGGCTGGCCTCCGCCTCGCGCCGGATCGAGTCGCGGCGCAGGCAGGCCATTTCCTGGCCGGCCTCGTCCTTGATCAGGCCGCACTTGGTGAAGACGAGCGGCTTCTCGCCGGCGCCCGCGATCGCCCTGCCGACGACTTCCTCGGAGTGGCCGTAGCCGTAGACGCCCGCGGTGTCGATCCAGTTGATCCCCAGCTCGAGCGCCCGCTCGATCGCGCCGACCGACTCGCGGTCGTCCTGCGGCCCCCAGCCCGACTGCCAGTCGCCGCCGACCGCCCAGGCGCCGAAGCCGATCCGGGTGATCTGCATGCCGGTGCGGCCGAGCTCGGCGGTCGGCGGCGGCGCGCCCGCGCGGTCGGCGCTCATCGCTCGTCCCCGCCGAGGTAGTCCGCGAGCCGGCCGGCCATCGCCAGCCCGAACTCGGGGTCGTTGACGTGGGCGTCGATCTCGTGTAGCTCGGCCTCGCCGCCGAGGGTGCGGCGCAGGCCGCCGAAGAGTGCGGCGTCGGCCTCGGCGTCGTCGAAGACGCGGCCAGCGCCGGAGAGCGCCGAGACGCCGCGCAGCGGCACGAAGACCGCGGTCGGCCCGCGCGCGGCGGAGAGCCGGCGGCCGAGCTCGGCGCCGATCGCCTCGCTCTCGGCGGCGTCGGTGCGCATCAGCGTCGCCTGCGGGTTGTGGGCGGAGAAGGTGCGGCCGGCGAAGCGCGCGGGCACCGTCTCGGGGGCGCCGAAGTTGACGATGTCGAGCGCGCCGAGCGAGACCACCTGGGGCAGCCCGAGCGCGCCCGCCGCGCGCAGCCGATCGGGCCCGGCGGCGAGCGTGCCGCCGACCACTTCGTCGGCCAGCTCGGTCGTCGTCGCGTCGAGGACGCCGGTGAAGAAGCCGTCGCGCAGGAGGCCCTCCATCGCCCGGCCGCCGGTGCCGGTGGCGTGGAAGGCGACCACCTCGTAGCCCCGGGAGACCAGCGCCTCGCGGGCGACCGCGACGCACGGTGTGGTGACGCCGAACATCGTCGCCGCGATCCGCGGGCCGCCCGAGGCGGAGGGCAGCGGCGGCGCGCCGACCATCCCCGCCATCGCGCCGGCGGCGTTGGCGAGGACGCGGGCGAGGATCACGTTGACGCCGGCGACGTCGGCGACCGAGGGCATTAGGACGATGTCGCTGGTGCCGACGAAGGCGGCGGCCGCCTCGCCGGACTGGGTAGTGACCATCAGCTTCGGCAGGCCGAATGGCAGCGCCCGCATCGCCGCCGTGGCGATCGTCGTGTTAGTGCCGCCGCCGACGCCGAGGATGCCGTCGCAGCGGCCTTCGGTGCGGAGCCGGCGGACCGCCGCGGCGGCAGCCTCGGCCATCGCCGCGACCGCCGCGCCGCGCTCCTCGCCGGCGCCCGCGGCGGCGAGGTCGAAGCCGGTCGCGGCGGCGACCTCCTCGCGCTCGACGTCGGCGGCGAGCCCGGGCGGGCCGACGATGCCGGCGTCGACCAGGAGGGTGTCGACGCCGGCGATCCGCAGCCGCTCGCGCAGGTAGGAGAGCTCCTCGGCCTTGGTGTCGAGGGTGCCGAGGAGGACGACGGTGGGGGCGCCGGCGCTGCTCAACTGGGCCGACCGCGTGAGAGGCCGTGCCCGGTCAGGTAGTCGTAGCTGCGCTCGAGCGCGAAGAACGGATCGCCGTCGAACTCGTCGAGCTCGGTGACGTGCCAGTCGACCTGCGGGGCGGCGGCGATCGCGCCGGCGATGTCGACGACGCCGTCGCCGACCGCGGTCAACGGTTCGGTGATGTCGATCGGGCCCGGCTTCAGGTGACCGTCCTTGACGTGGAGGCGGCGCACCAGCGGACCGAGCTCGGTCAGCGTCTGTGGCAGGTCGAGGCCGCCGGCGGCGACCCAGTAGATGTCGGCGAGGATGCCGACGCCGTCGAGCTCGGCGACGAATTCGAACAGCGGCACCGAGCCGTCGGCGCGGGGCGTCGTCTCCCACCAGTGGTTGTGGTAGAGCAGCTCGATGCCGTCGCCCTTGGCGCGGGCGCCGAGCTGGTTGCAGAGCTCGGCCGCGTGCTTGACCGCCTCCGGCGATTCGAAGTGCTTTTCGTCCATCATCGTGTGGGCGACGGTGGCGCCGACCTCGACCGCCTCGAGGTAGTAGGGCTCCAGCTCCTCGGGTTCGTCGGGGCCGGCGAGCGAGGCGCCGACCACCTCCAGGTCGAGCCGGTCGAGGTGGGCGAGGAAGTCGGCGGGCGACATCCCGTGCAGGCCGACCAGCTCGACGCCGAGGTAGCCCATGGCAGCGATGCGTTCCAGGGTGGCGGCGAAGTCGCGGTCGGCGGCGTCACGGACGGTGTAGATCTCGGCGGCGATCGGGGGGGCTGGCATCGGCCGAGTCTGGTCGGCGCCCAGTTCCCATTCAAGGGCCAGTTCTCGATCATTGGCCCATCATTTTGAAAGCTGCAGCGCTAGCTTCTCTGGACATGCCTAGTGAGGTGTCCGCAACGAACCTCTCCGGTCCGCCACGAGACGAGGCGCTAGCGCGCGTCATCCGACTTCTTCGCGGATGGGATTCACGTTCCGAGGCAACATTGCCAGAGCGCCTCGCGGCCGCAGTGATTGAGCTGATCGATCAAGGCGAGCTGCCGGCCGGGCTGCAGCTCCCCGCAGAGCGTCGAATGGCGGAATCCCTTGGAATCAGCCGCGGAACGGTAACGGCCGCGTACGCCGAGTTGAGGGCGGACGGACGCCTCGGAAGCCGACTCGGTAGCGGATCGCGGGTGAGACCGACGCTGGGCAGGCCCGCCGCAGACCGTGCCAGGGTCTATGGACGACTCGCCACAGTCGCCGAACACGACTCGACCTTCGACCTGACCAGTGGTGCATTGCCAGCTCTGCCTTCGACCGCAGAGATCGCGGAGCGCGCCGTTCGCGAGCGCCTTCCTCGTTTGCTTGCAGGGAGCGGATATGACCCGCAGGGATTGCCAGAGCTACGAGCCGGTGTAAGCGCGTATTACGGCCAGCTGGGCGCCCAAACGGCTCCGGCGGAGGTGGCGATCACGACCGGCTCCCAGCAGGCGCTGGGGCTGCTCGCCGACGCCTTCGTCGCCCCCGGCGACACGGTCCTGGTCGAGGACCCGACCTACCGCGGCGCGATCGAGATCTTCCACAGCCGCGGCGCCCGCCTGGTGCCGATCCCGGTGCTCGGCGACGGGCCCGACCCGGAGGCGCTGCGGCTCCTGGTCCGGCGGCTGCGCCCGCGGGTCGTCTACATGCTGCCGATCGCCCACAACCCGACCGGCTACGTCGTCACCCCGGCGCGGGCGCGGGCGATCGCCGCCGTGCTGGCCGACTCGGAGGCGATGTTCTTCGAGGACGGCACGCCCGCCGACCTCGTCCTCGACCGCTCGCGGCCGCCGACCCCGGTCGGCGTCGGCATCCCACCCGAGCGCTGGATCTCGATCGGCTCCGTCTCCAAGCTCTACTGGGGCGGCCTGCGGGTCGGCTGGATCCGCGCCTCGGCCGGCGTGATCGAGCGGATGACGCGGATCAAGACGAACGCCGATCAAGGGACGTCGTTGGTCAGCCAGGCGATCACGATCGACTGCCTGCAAAATGTCGAGGAGGCCCGATCCGTGCGCCGCGGTCAACTTCTCGGCAGCCTCGGCGACGCGGAATTGCTTCTGCACGAGCTGGCGCCGGAGTGGTCCTGGCAGCGGCCTCAGGGCGGCAGCGCCCTCTGGGTCGAGATTCCTAACGCCGATGCGCGCGCACTCGCCGAGATCGGTCTTCGCCACGGCGTCGCCGTCGTCCCCGGCGCCTTCTTCTCCGCCATCGACGGCTTCGCCGACCGCCTCCGCATCCCGTTCTGGGGCAGCGCCGAGGAACTGCGGGACGGCCTCGAGCTGCTGGTCGGCACTTGGCGCGGTCAAGCTAGGTGAAGAAGCCGCGTGCGCGAGGGAACTGGGATGAGGGCCACAGCCCCTGGAGACTCGTCCCCGGAGGGCCTGCCTCGAGGCCCTTGGCTCGGCGACTCGGCGTCCGGGCCTTTGTCTCCACGCACGGCCTCGATCGGCCGCATCGACCACCCGTCAACCGAGTCGACCTTCATGGCCGCGCCCTGGCTGAACAGTTTTACCCCTAGCGCATCCTCACGGGTGGGGTAGGGCCGCTGAGTGAAGAGCGTGCGCTCCTCGGCCAGCAGCTGCTCGTCGCCCGCCACCCCGTCCCCGCGCTCGCCGCGGGTGGCCTCGGCGTCGACCCCGGGGGGCGTCGAGCGGGAAGATCGCGTGGACCTCGGACCCCAGGTTCCCCACCACCTCGGGGCGGGCGGTCGGCCTCGGGGCGGACGGGTCCAGCTGGTGCTCGCCGCGTCGCATCGTTCCCACAACTCCGCCGCGGGCCCGGACCTCTACGGATCCTCGGCGACCAGGCGAGTTGCGAGCCCTTAGGATCGCGACCCGTGGACGAGTGGGACATCTCCGCCAAAGACCTCGCGTCCTACGCGCACGAGGAGGACGGTGACTATGTGGCCGGTCCCGACTCGATGCCCAGATCAGGGATCCCGACGGGATCCCTGACGGAGGGCACGCTCGATCCAGGGGCGGTGTTCCCGGGCAACTCTCACGATTACTGGATCTATCGACCGGCCGTCGATGGGTCCACGGATGCGGCGGATCTGCTCGTCGTCCTCGACGGCCTCGAGCTGGCCGAGGAGGTCCACCTGCCGATAGTGCTCGACAATCTGATCCACGCCGGCGACCTCCCGCCGATCGTCGCGGTGTTCGTGTCCCCGGGACCGAACGGCCCCGGCCTTCCGGTATACGGTGGCGACGGCAACCGGGCGGCCGAATACAACACGGTCGGAGACTCGCTCGCCCGCTTCTTGATCGAGGAGCTGCTGCCTGCCGTCGAGAGGGACGTGGCGATCACCCACGACCCTGACCGCCGGGCGATCTTCGGCGCCAGCTCGGGCGGATCGGCCGCTTTCGGCGTCGCCTGGGAGCGTCCGGACTCGTTTCGAAAAGTGATCTCGGCGATCGGCAGCTTCGTCAACATCCACGGTGCCGACCGGTACTCCTCCATGGTGCGCCGGCACGAGACCAAGCCGTTGCGCGTCTTCCTCCAGGCCGGGTCGAACGATCTGGACACCGTGTTCGGCCACTGGCATCTTGCCAACCAGGAGATGGCGGCCGCGCTCGCGTACCGCGACTACGACTACCGGTTGGAGGACGGAGACGGGGGGCACGGACTCAAGCACATCACCGCGATCCTCCCTGATGCGTTGCGCTGGCTCTGGCGCGACTGATCGACCATCGGGCACCTCGACCAACTCGTCTCGGACCTCTAAGGGCACTGTCGAGGGAAAGCGATGGCTTCACGCGCGAAATGCTCGCCCACGCCTTCAAAGAGCCCCGAACCAATAACACCGTGAGGGCCTGCACCCAGGCCGACCGGGACGGCCGTCGGCCCGGCGCATCCTTCCGAGGATATGCCGGAGGCGACCCAATCGGGTGTGCGCAAAGATCATCGCCTATGAAGTGGCTCATCACGCTTGGGAGACGCGGAGCGGTTGATTCGCGCCGAGATCCCCGACCTGAGCGCGGTCGAGGACGAGCTCGACCAGATCTGGTCTACGGCCTACATGGCGCTCGAGACCGTCGAGACCGACCTGGCGACCTTCGGCTTGAAAGGCCGACACCTCCAGTGCCCCGGGCTGGATTCGAACCAGCGGCCTCCGCTTTAGGAGAGCGGCGCTCTATCCGGCTGAGCTACCGGGGCGGGCGGCCGAATTATCGCGCATGGGGTTGGGCCACAGGTTGGGCCGAAAATGGGCTCCCGTGTCGCTCAGTGTCGTCACCGAAACGGCGCTCCGGCCCGTTTCCCGCCTGGACATGCAGCTCATGCCCTTGACAAATGGCCCCTCCTAAGGGATAGGCCGCTGGTTCGAATCCAGCTCAGGGCACTCGCTACACAGGGGCCAAAGCGGAATGCTCGATTTCGGCCCGCTGGACAGTTGCGGGCGGGGCTGGCGTGTTCAAGCTTCGTTGGCCTTGCTGACGGTAGGCGCACTTGTCGACGAGCTGGGGCTGACGATGGCCGCCGGGGCGGAGCATGCGGGCAATCAGGTGCGCTGGGTCCACATCTCCGAGGAGGCCGATCCGACGCCTTGGCTCGCGGGCGGCGAGCTGCTGCTGACCGCGGGGACGACGCTGGCGACGGCGGGCGAGCAGCGGCGCTTCCTCCACCGCCTCGCCGAGAACGACATTTCCGGACTCGGCTTCGGTGTGGTGGAGAGCCGGGAGCGGCCGCCGCAAGCGCTGCTCGAGGAGGCAGAGCGGCTGCGCTTCCCGCTCTTCGAGATCCCCCACTCGATGCCGTTCATCGCGGTCACCAAGACGGCGATCGGGCGGCTGGTCGACGAGCGCTACGAGGTGCTGCGGCGCGGGATCGCGGTGCAGCGCCGGCTCGAGCACCTGATGCTCGAGGACAGCGGTCTCGAGGAGATCGCCAGGGAGATCTCCTCGGCGATCGCCGGCAGCGTCCTGATCTGCGGCGGCGGCGGTCAACGGCTCGCCCTGCATGACCCCGCCGACGCCTTCGCGGCGCCGGGCGCGGTCGCCGCGATCGGCGAGGAGCTGGCCCGGCGCGAGAGCGCCCGTCCGTTCATCGTCGCCAACGGGCGGCTGCCCGCCGGGGCCTTCGCGCGGCCCGTCGTGCCGCCGCGCGCGAGCCGGGCCCAGGCCTGGATCGTTGTCATCGCCGACGACGGGCGCCTCGGCGAGCTGGTGCGGCTCGTCGTCCAGCAGGCCTCCTCGCTGGTCGGGCTCGAGCTGATGCGACAGACGGCAGCCAGCGAGACCGAGCGGCGGCTGACCAGCAGCGTGATCGCCGACGCCCGCGCAGCGGGCACCCCGCCGGCCGAACTGGCGCGGCGCCTGGAGCCGTTCGGGATCAGCGGCGAAGTGGCCGTCCTCGCCTTCGCCGCTTCCGGTGCCGAAGCGGAGCGCGCGCTGCAGCGATCGCTGGGTGAGGAAGGGCGAGCGGCCGCCGTCGCCACGCAGGAGATCGCCGGACGGGAACTGCTCTGCGCGATCGTCGAGACCGGAGAGGACGACCCGGTCGACCTCGCCCGCGCCACCCGCGGACGGCTCAGCGCCGAGCTCGGCCCGCTCGCTGCCGGGGTCAGCCGGGCGAAAGGGCCCGCCCAGCTCTGGCGCTCCTTCCAGGAGGCGCACTGGGCGCTGGGCGCCGCCGAGAGCCGCAACGGCGACGGCCCGGGCGTCGGCTCCTGGCGCGACCTCGGGGTCGAGTCGCTGCTGCTCTCGATCTCCGACGAGGACGTGCTACGCCTCTACTGCGACCATCTGCTCGGCGATCTCGGCGACGACGACTCCCAGTACGCGGGCGAGCTGCTGCGCTCGCTGGAGGCCTTCATCGAGCACAACGGCCAGTGGGAGCGAGCCGCTCGCCAGCTCCACTGCCACCGCCACACCCTGCGCTACCGGATCCGCAAGGTCGAAGAGCTGACCGGCCGCGACCTTGGCTTGGCGACCGTGCGGCTCGAATTCTGGCTCGCCCTGCGCGCCCGCGAGCTCGCCCTCTAGCCCACGGCTGCAAGGCCGCTTCCGGCCACCGCGGTGCAACCTCGGCGCCGCGGCCATGTTGTAGAGAAGACCCAGTGCGCGAGCGATCCCGCCTCCGACAGCCCCTGTCCCGTCCCGCTCTTGCCTTCGCGGGCCTGCTTCTGGCCCTCTCCTGCCTGGCTCTCGGCGCGGCGCCGCTGGCGGCTGCGAAGACCGTGCGCTTCGACGGCAGGCGGATCGAGGTCCCCGCTTCCTGGCCGGTCTACCGGCTCGCCCAGCACCCCGGCATGTGCGTGCGGATGGACCGCCGCGCCGTCTATCTCGGCTCGCCCGCGGCCAACCAGCGCTGCCCGGCCGACGCCGCGGTCGGCCGCCGCCGTGCGATCCTCGTCGACCCCGCCGCCGGCGCTCGCGCCTCGGCGCTGCCGGTGGCGCCGCGGGCACTCGGCAGCACCCCGGCCTCGAGCGGTCCCTTCACCGGCCTCGGCTTCGACACCTGCAGCGCCCCCTCCTCGAAGGCGATGGCAGCCTGGAGGGAATCGCCCTACCGCGCCGTCGGCGTCTACATCGGCGGCCTCAACAGCGCCTGCTCTCAGCCCAACCTGACCGGCAGCTGGGTCGCCACCCAGACCGAAGCCGGCTGGCACCTGATCCCGACCTACGTCGGCCGCCAGGCGCCAGGAGGGAGCTGCAGCAGCTGCGCCGCGATCACCCCCGCCAAGGCCGCTGCCCAGGGGACGGCTGCCGCCGAAGATGCCGTCGCGCAGGCGGCCGCGATCGCGATCGGCCCCGGCAGCCCGATCTACTTCGACATGGAGTCCTACACCCGCACCTCCAGCGCAACCACCGCGGTCCTCACCTTCCTCGAAGCCTGGACGCGGAAGCTGCACCAGCTCGACTACGTCTCCGGCGTCTACAGCTCGAGCGCCTCCGGAATCGCCGACCTTGCCGCCAAGGTCGGCAGCGGCTACCTGCCTCCGGACGACCTCTGGATCGCCAACTGGAACGGGCAAAAGAGCACCTCCGATCCGGTCGTTCCCGCCAGCGCCTGGGCCAACCACCAGCGGATCCACCAGTACCGCGGCGGCCACGACGAGACCTACGGCGGGGTGACGATCAACATCGACAACGACTACGTCGAAGGCGCCACGGTCGGCGACGCGAGCTCGCAAAGCGCCGACGACCCGGTCGGCGGCCTCGACCTCGTCGGCGCCCACCCGGGCCAGGTCCGGGTCCGCGGCTGGGCCCTCGATCCCGACGCACCGACCGAAACGCTCGACGTCCGGGTGACGATCGGCGGCCGTGCCGGCGCCCGCGGCGCGCTCGAATACGACCTCGGGCCGATCGCCAACCTCTCGCGCAACGACATCGGCGCCGAGTACCCCGAAGCGGGGCCGCTGCACGGCTTCGACGCCAACGTCGTCACCACCAAGTCTGGCTCCCAGCCGGTTTGCGTCTACGCCGTCAACACCGGCCTCGGCGGCGACAAGCTGCTCGGCTGTGAGACGCCGAAGATCCCGGTCGCCATCGCCTTCACCCACCTGCAGGAGACCCGGCGAGGGGTCCAGGTGCGAATCGCCTGTGCCTGGCCAGCCGGGACCGAATGCCCCGGCCGCCTGCAGCTCCGCACGCGCTTCAAGACGGTGCTGCGCCGTCACGGGCGGCTGCAGACGCACGTCGTCACCCGCTCGCTCGGGCGGCGGCGCTTCCACCTCACGGGAGAACGCGCCCACGCCTTCGTCATCCCGCTCAGCCGTGGTGGCCGCCTGCTCTTGAGCCAACGGGGACAGCTGCAGACCTACCTGATCGCGTCGATCCCGGGCGGGCGGCGCGTCGCCGCGCTCGCCCTGCACTCGACGGGCTAACTAGTCGCCGAGGGCTTCGCGCAGGCTCGCCAGCTCGCGGCGGAGCTCGTCCAGCTCGCGTTCGAGACGGTCGAGACGGTCCTCGCCGGGCGGCTGCGGTTCGGCAGCCGCTGCATCCTCGTGCGGCGCCTCCGCGGTGGGGCCGACCTCCGGCTCGCCGGCGACCTCCGCTGCGCTGACGCTGGTCGGCGCCTCCGCGCCGCCGCCGAGGAGCTGCTCGTAGCGTTCCTCCTTCTGCCCCGGGCGGCGCGGGTGACGGGCAACCAGGCCGCGGGCGACGAGCCGGTCGAGCGTCTCCTGAACCGCCGCCAGATCGGCGAACTGGTGCAGGCGCTCGCTGCGCTGCTTCAGCTCCCCCGGCGTCTGCGGGCCGCGCAGCATCAGCACGGCGAGCAGCGCGACTTCCTCGTCGTCGACGCCGAGCACTTCCGGCAGCAGGTGGCGGTACTTGCGGGCGCGGCTGCTGGCGCCGCTCGCCAGCCGGGTCCAACCGCGCAGCGCGAGCTGGCGCAGCGCCTCGCTCACGGTCGTCTCGTCGTAGTCGACGACGGGGTCGCGGTTGGTCGACTGGTTGCAGGCCAGCCGCAGGGCGTTGAGCGAGAGCGGGTAGGCGTCCGGGGTCGTCCGCTGCTTCTCGATCAGACAGCCGACGACCCGGATCTCGACGGCATCGGGCTCGAGCGCCATGGCTCAGTCGCGGTCGGGACGGTCCGGGTAGAGCTCGTCGATCGTGACCAGGGCGCGGTAGGGAGCCGCGGCCGCGGCTTCGATCCTGGCGGCGCCGCCAGCGAGGCGATCGACCACCGCGACGACGCCGGCGACCTCGAGCCCCTCGCTGCGGATCCGCTCGATCGCCTTCGCGGTCGAGCCGCCGGTGGTGACGGTGTCCTCGACGACGAGCACCCGGCTGCCGGGCTGCACCGGCCCCTCCACCCAGCGCTGCAGCCCGTGCTCCTTGCGCTCGCCGCGGACGAAGAAGGCGACCAGCCCGGCGCCGTCTGCCGCGGCAACCGCGAGCGCAGCGCAGGCGGGGGGTATCGCTGCCGTCGCCGGCCCACCGACCGCGTCGGCGCCGACCTCATGGGCCACCGCCGCGATCAGCTCCCCGGCCGCGAGGAACCCCTTCGGCCGCATCAAGGTCCGCCGTGCATCGACGTAGTACTGCGCCACGGCGCCGCTGGCCAGCGTCACTTCGCCGAGCACCAGCGAGTGCTCTCGCAGCTCTGCGAGCAAGGTCTCCTTAGCCGCACCGAGATCCGCCACGGCGAGCATCCTACGCGGCTGAACGATTGACCCCTATAGCCGGGTCAATCGTTCAGCCAGGAACCAAACTGGCTCAGTCCGGGATCCCGGGCGGGCCAATGATGTCCAGGCCAAAGCCGGCGGCGATGCGGGTCAGGGCCTCGACGTCGGGCGGCTCGCTGGCTGGCGGCGGGATCTCCAGCCGCGGCGCCGGCTCGCCGACGGTCCGCATGAACTGCTCGAACCCAGCCGGCTGGGCGACGAGCAGGAAGCGCGCCTCCTCGGAGCTGACCAGGAAGGTGTGCGGAACCCCCTTCGGACCGAAGACGAACGATCCGGCGGGAGCGACGATGACGCGGCCGCCGACCCAGAAGGTCAGCTCGCCCTCGATCACGTAGAACCACTCGTCCTCGCGATTGTGGACGTGAAGGGGGGAGCCGGCGCCTCGCGGGGCGAGGGTGTCGATCACCGACACGGCGCCGCCGGTGTTCTCCGCTGCGGACTTGACGATCGAGAGGGTGCCGAAGGCCCAGTAGGCCTCGCCCTCACCGGGGCCGGCGAAGATCGGCTCGACCGCTGCGCTTGGACTGCTCATCTGCATGCTCCTTTGCTCGAAGAATGGGACGACTCCAGCCTCGCTGCTCACGCCCCCCGTTCCAATCCCCCGTGGTTGGGGATATTTCGCGCGGCGGCGAGATAATCGAGGGATGAGCTCCCCGAGCTGGTCAGCCGAGCGCCTGCGGGACGAGATCGTCCGCCTCGGCGCCCGCGGCCTGCCGCGCGAAGAGTTCTTCGCCGAGCTGGCACCGCGGCTGCGACGGGCAGTCGACAACGACGCCAGCTGCTGGCACACGCTCGACCCCCAGACGCGGCTGATGACCGCGGACGCGCCCCGCGAGCTGGTCGAGCGCGGCATCTTCAGCGAGGACACCGTTCAAGCCGCCGGCGAGGCGCTGATCCGCAGCGAGTACCTGATCGAGGACGTCAACACCTTCGCCTCGCTCGCCCCGCGCCGCGTTCCCGTCTCGACGCTGGAGGTGGCCACCCGCGGCGACCCCGAGCGCAGCACCCGCTACCGCGAGCTGCTGGCTCCCGCCGGGATCCCCCACGAGCTGCGCGCCGCGTTCACGATTCGCGGCCGGGTCTGGGGCGCCGTCCACATCGCCCGCCGCGAGCGCAGCGGCGCCTTCAGCCGTGGCGACGTCGAGGTCCTCAACCAGGTCGCGCCGGCGATCGCGCAGGGGATCCGGGCCTCGCTCCGCTTCGACGCAGCCCGGCGCGGCAGCGGCGCCGAGCCGCCGGGTCTGGTCGTCCTCGGCGCCGACGACGAGGTCGAGCTGGTGACCGAGCCCGCCCGCGAGCTGCTCGCGGCCCTCGGCAACGAGACGACCCGCAGCGAGAGCTCCCTGCCCTCGCCGGTCCTCGCCCTCGCCTCCTTCGTGCGTCGAGCCGAGCCGGGCGGCGAGGGCAACGTCGTCACCGTCCCCAGCTCGGCGGGTTGGATCACGCTCCACGCATCAAGGGAGAGCGCCAGCCGGGGCCGCATCGCGATCGTGATCGAACGCGCCTCGGGATCGCAGTCGGCGACCCTGCGGCTCGAGCTGCAGGGGGTCACCCCGCGCGAGCGCGAGGTGGCGACCCTGCTCGCCCGCGGCCTCGCCAACGCCGAGATCGCCGAAGCCCTCGTCCTCTCCCCCCACACCGTCCAAGACCACGTCAAGAGCCTCTACGAGAAGGTCGGCGTCGGCTCCCGCCAGGAGCTGGTCGCTCACGTCTTCCTCGACGAGTACCTCCCCGAGGTGATCGTCAAGACCCCCCTCACCTCCCGCGGCCGCTTCGAGCAGTCCCCTCCCGCCCCTGAGGGCGTGTGACCAAGCAGATCAAGGACGCAGGGAGCGAGACGAGGGGAGCGCACTCATGTGCGTGACCCGAAGGCGAGCGACCGAGGACGCCGAGCTGCGCCGCGTCACACGCCCTCAGAAGACGAAGATCGACTCGCCGAAGTGCAGCTGATCGTAGATCCGCGGCTGATCGGCGATGAAGGTGCGGACGCAGCCGTGGCTGGCGGCGTAGTTGGGGACTTCGTGGTAGCCGTGGACCGCGTAGCCGTTGTGCCAGTAGAAGGAGTAGTACATCCCCTCTGAGTTGTAGCCGGGTTCCTGGCGGTAGAAGGTGTAGTGGCCGGTGACCGTCGGCGTCGACGGCTTGCCGGTCGATACCGGGTAGATCGCGAACGGCTTGCCGTTCTTGATCAGGACCAGGACCTGCTTGGCGAGTGGCACCTCGGCGTGTTCGCCGGCGCCCGGGTACTTGACGCGGTAGGCGCCGCGGCCGGAGTAGACGCTCTTGACGAGGGCCGCGCCGGCCTGCTGGTTGCGGTTCATGTCGTTGACCTTGCGGTAGGCGAGTACCTCGCGGCCGAGGCGGCCGTTGAAGCAGGAGCCGCCCCCGGAGACGTAGCCCATCTTCGCCAGTTCGTCTTTGAAGCCCTTGACGACTTTGCTGCAGTCGCCCGGATGCAGCGCCGGGAAGCTGACCCGCCAGCTCTTGCGCACGGTGGTGTCGCCGCCGAGCTCGGCGTTGGCCTTGTGGTGAGCGCTGACCGCGTACTTGCCGTTCTTGCGCAGGATCACGCTGTCGGTGAAGTTGCCGCTGCCTTCGTCGCCCTGGAGCACGGGGACGTTACGGCTGACCAGCTTGTGCCCGTTGAAGTAGAAGGTGACTTCGACCTTCTGGCCGGGGACGTAGGGCGTCACCGTGCCGGTGATCGGCACCTTGCTCCAGATTTCCGCGCTGTCGCCCTTCAGCCCGACGGCCTGGACCGTGACCGTCGCCTTCGGGGCCTGCGACTTCGGTTCGCCCTTCGGCGCCGCGGCAGCGGCGGCGGGCAGCGCCAGCAGGCAGGCGGCAGCAACAGCAGGGGCGAGGCGGCGAATCACCGGCGGAATCCTACTGACCGAGGAGGGCGACAGAGTTGTTCAGCATGTGGAGGAGGATCCCGGGGACGATCGAGCCGGTCTTCTCGTAGAGCAGCGCGAGCAGGAAGCCGAAGACGATCAGCGGCGGCACCGCGCTGACTCCGGTGAGCGCATGCAGGCCGCCGAAGACGAGGCCGCTAACAAGCGCCGCCCCCAGCCGCGGCAGCTTCTCGCGTAGGCCGCCGAACAGCATCCCGCGGAAGCAGACCTCCTCGCCGATCGGCGCCGCGATCACGATCATCAGGACCTGAATCGGGACCGCGCCGAAGCCCTCGGCGATGTCCTTCTGGTGCGGTTCGACGACCAGCTGCGTGTACAGGACGCCGAAGACGAGGTAGACGCCGATCGCCGCCGCCATCCACTTCAGCGCCGAGGGCTTGAAGCTGCGGATGCCGAGCCGTTCGAAGATCTCGGCCCGGGTCGCGGCGCCGCGCCAGGAGGCAATCGCCATCGGGGTCAGCAAGAATCCGAGCGCCGTCGCCAGCTCGACGATCACGTTGGCGCCGGTGCTGAGGTCGCCGTCGGGCTGTTTCGGCAGGAAGGCGGCGGGGATACTGAGCAGGATCCCGACGCCGAGCGCGAGGACGACGCCGAGCAGCGCCGCGGCCGGCCCCCAGTTCGAGTAGGGGAAGCTGAGGCGGCGTGGGCCGGGAGCGCCCCCCTCGACCTCACCGGCGGCTAAGTTGACGACCATGTCGCCGGCAGTTTCACAGGTCTCCCGCTCGACCAAGACGCGGCTGCGGATCCTCAAGCGACTGCTGATCGCGGCGATCGTCTTCGTCGTCGGGTTGATCGCCCTCGCCCAGTTCACCGACCTCGAGAAACTGGCGACCGGGTTGCTCGCCTCGACCGCGGTGATCGGGTTGATCATCGGCTTCGCCGCCCAGCACACGATCGGCAACCTCGTCGCCGGGATCCAGATCGCGGTCTCCCAGCCGTTCCGGATCGGCGACCGCGTCAGCTACGAGGAAACCGAGGGCCGGGTCACCGACATCACCCTCTCCTACACCTACGTCGACCCCGGCGACGGCAGCTCGGTCGTGATCCCCAACCAGCTGCTGCTCGAAGGCGTCGTCCACAACCACTCGACCGGCGACACCCAGGCCTGAGCCCCCGTCCGGAAGTACCCTCTGGGGATGACGCAGCGGGCGCGTCGACGCCAGCGACGCCGGGGAGGAATCGGGGGGAAGCTGCTGCTGGTCGCGGTGGTGGTGGTCGTGGTGCTCGCGATCGGCGTCATCGGCGTCACCTCCTGGGTGCTAGGCGTCGCCGCCGAAGCGCCACCGCTCTCCAGCTGCCGCCCGGTCGACCACGGCGGCAACTCGACGATCTACGCCGCCGACGGCAGCGAGCTCGGGGTCATCGACTCCCCCGAAGCGCGCTCCCCGGTCTCGATCAACCGCATCCCGCGCAGCCTGCAATTGGCGACGGTGGCGATCGAGGACCAGCGCTTCTACCAGCACGCCGGCGTCGACGAGGAGGGGATCCTGCGCGCCGCCGTCACCGACCTCGAAGCGGGCGGTGCGGTCGAGGGCGGCTCGACCATCACCCAGCAGCTGGTCCGCAACCTCTGCATCAGCGACCCGGAACGGACGATCAAGCGCAAGATCATCGAGGCGCAGCTCGCCGAAGAGTTCTTCGAACGCCACTCGCGTCGCGAAATCCTCGGCTCCTACCTCAATGTCGCCTCCTACGGGACGGTCGAGGGCTCGACCGCGATCGGCGTCGGCGCCGCCTCCGAGATCTTCTTCTCCAAGCCGGTCTGGAAGCTCGACCTGGCGCAGGCGGCGCTGCTCGCCGGCCTCCCCCAGGCGCCCTCCGAATACAACCCGATCCTCAACCCGGCGCTGGCCAAAGCGCGCCGCAACCAGGTGCTGGCGAAGATGGCGAAGCTCGGCTGGGCGAAGCCGGCGCGGGCACGGGCGGCGATGCGCAGCGGCCTGCAGCTGAATCTCTCCGACAGCTACTTCCGCCACCGCCAGCCCTACTTCTTCGACTACGTCCAGGACGAGTTGATCAAGAAGTACGGGGTCAACACGGTGCGCCGCGGCGGGCTCGAAGTGGAGACGACGATCGACCCCGACCTGCAGCGGATCGGCCTCGACGCGATGCGCTCGGCCCTGCCCTACTCGACCGATCCGGCCTCGGCGCTGGTCTCGATCGACCCCCGCGACGGCCAGATCCGGGCGATGGTCTCCAGCACCCACTATGCCGAGAGCCAGTTCAACCTCGCCGCCCAGGGCCATCGACAGCCGGGCTCGACCTTCAAGGCCTTCGTGCTGACGACGGCAATCAAGCAGGGGATCGATCCCTACACGACCTACTACACCTCGAAACCGCTCGACCTGAACCTGCCGCGCTGGGGCCACTGGGAAGTCCACACCGCCGACGAGGGTTACCAGGGAACGATCAACCTGAAGCAGGCGACGGTCACCTCCGACAACACCGTCTTCGCCCAGCTCGACCTCGACGTCGGTCCGGAAGCGGTCGCGCAGACGGCGAAGTCGATGGGGATCACGACCCACCTCGACGGGATCCCGGCGGAGGGGATCGGCGGCCTGCGGCTGGGGGTCTCGCCGCTCGAGCTGACCGACGCCTACGCGACGCTGGCCGCCGGCGGCGTCCACCACGATCCGGTCGCGATCGCCAAGGTGACCTTCCCCAACGGCCACGTCGACCATCCGCAGCCGGCGGACCCCGAACGGGTCCTCTCGCGGCCGGTCGCCTGGGAGGTGACGCGACTGCTGCACGACAACATCACCGAAGGGACCGGGACCGCCGCCTACACCGGCTGCCTCGGCCAGGCCGGCAAGACCGGGACCACCGACGAATACACCGACGCCTGGTTCGCCGGCTACCAGCCCAACCTGGCGACCGCGGTCTGGGTCGGCTACCCGGAATCGAACGAGATCTCGATGACCGACGTGCACGGGATCACCGTCTTCGGCGGTACCTTCCCGGCCGAAATCTGGCACGCGCTCTACTCCGAAGGCGGCGTCCCCTGCGAGGACTTCCACGAACCGGCGCAGCAGATCGAATGGGCACCAGGGATCGGCTCCTTCGTCCAGTCCAACCCGGCCGAAAAGCACGGCGGTGGGGGCGGGAGCGCTTCGCCGCCGCCAGGGACCGAAGCGGTCGGCGGCTACGACCCCAACGCCTACGCGCCCGGGGCAGGACAGGAACCGGCGCCGCTGCCGCCGCCCCCACCGCAGGTCGGCGGCGGCGCGGCCACCGGCGGCACCGGGTAGGCGACGATCGACCCCGGGCTCGCCTTCGGCCTCGTCTGGGCCGGGTTCGTCATCTACCTCGGCTTCCTCGCCGCGGCGCCGGCACTCGGGCGGCGCCTGGTCTGGACGACTATCGCGGTCTGCATCGGCGCCTTCGCGCTGAGTCCGGTGCTGCTCTCCCACGACGTCTTCAGCTACGTCGACTACGCCCGCCTCGGCCTTCGTCACGGCCTCGACCCCTACGTCCACGCTCCCGATGCGGCCCCTTCGGACCCGGCCTTCGCCGACGTCACCTGGCCCGAAACGACGAGCGCCTACGGCCCGCTCTTCACTCTCGCTACGTACCCCCTGGCCTGGCTCCCGGTCGACGCCGCCGTCGCCGTGCTCAAGGCCGTCGCGGCGCTCTCGGTCCTGGGCCTGGCGCTGGTGGTGGCGCGGATCGCCGCCTGGCGCGGCGTCAACCCCCTG
The DNA here is from genome assembly GCA_035542315.1 of Solirubrobacterales bacterium. Lineage (GTDB taxonomy): Bacteria > Actinomycetota > Thermoleophilia > Solirubrobacterales > 70-9 > VAYN01. The sequence continues at coordinate 65,663 of DATKLT010000021.1, forward strand.
CGCGCAGCCGCCTTCGTCGCGCTCAACCCGCTCGTCCTCGTCCACGTCGTCGGCGGCGCCCACAACGACGGCCTGACGATGCTGCTGGCGATGCTCGCCGTCGCCGCCCTGCTCGTCAGGCGCGAGGCGAGCGCCGGCGCCGGCCTCGTCTGCGCAATCGCCATCAAGGCGAGCGCCGCCGTATTGGCCCCCTTCGCCCTCCTCGCCGCCGCTCGCCCCCGCCGAGAACGCACTACTTCTCGCATAGCGGGCAAAACTGCGTTCTCAGCGGAGGAGGCGGTACTTAGTGCGGTTTCACCTTGGCGACCCGTAGCGCGCCTGACGTTTGGAGCCCTGGGCGCAGGCCTGATCGTCGGGGTCGTGGCGTGGCTCGCCTTCGGCTGGGACTGGACGCACGCCTTCGGGCTCGCCGGTGAAAACCAAGACCGGACGAGCCACATGAGCATCCCGGTCACCTTCGCCCGCCTCGCCGGGCTCGGTGCCGGCCCGGTGCGCACCGTCGCGCTCGGCCTCTACGGCGCCGCCCTGGTCGGGCTGCTCGTCTGGACCTGGCGCGGCGGCGACTGGGTCCGGGCAGCCGCCTGGGCGGCATTCGGCCTCCTCCTCGCCACTTCCTGGCTCCTGCCCTGGTACCTGATCTGGGCCCTCCCCCTCGCCGCCGTCTCCCGCGACCGCACCCTGACGCTGCTGATTCTCGCCCTGACCGCGTATCAACTGGGAGCCAGAATCCCGATCTGAGGCTCCCTGGCCAAGCAGTTCAAGGACGCAGGGAGGGAGACGAGGGGAGCGCACTCCAGTGCGTGACCCGAAGGCGACCGACCGAGGACGCCGAAATGCGCCGGCCAGGGAGCCTCAGAGCACTTCCGGGGTGTGGCCTTCGGGGGTCTCGCCCGCCGCCTCGGCCGCGCGCTCGGCGTCGGAGGGGTGCAGGATCCCGGTCTCGATGCTCCAGCCCTCGCGCCGGCCCAGCGCCGTCACCCCTCCCACGTAGATGAGTTCGGCGACCGTCATCACGCCGCGGGCGGCGATCGCGATCAGCGAGCCGACGGCGAAGCTCTTCCCGGGCAGCGCCGCCTTCACCCCCCAGGCGAAGGCGGCGTCGCGGACGCCGAGGCCGGCCGGCGCGATCAGCGTCACCAGCGCCGCGAAGTACCCGATCGCCTGGGCCGAGCCGACCAGCAGCAGGTCGTCGAAGGGGATGTAGGTGACCGAGCGGGCGACGAAGTAGAGCCCGAAGGCGACGACGATCCAGTTCAGCGAGTAGAAGACGATCAGACCGATCACGTCGCGCAGTCGCACCACCGCCGGCAGCGGTTCGCGGCCGAAGGCCGCCAGCGCCTTGTTGGCGAGCGGCCCGAAGACGCGCGGATGGAGGAGGAAGATCGCCAGCGGGATCAAGAGCAGCACCGACCAGCGCAGCGGCTGCCCCTGCAGGTCGGGGTGGTTGATCACGAAGTAGGCGGCGACGACCACCGCCGAGGTGGCCGAGATCGCCTGTTCGTAGACGATGCTGGCGAGCGTGATCCGCCGCGGCACCCCGGCCCGCTCGGAGAGCAGGATCCGGCCCAGCACGTAGAGCACGCTGCCGGGCACGTAGCGCGCCAGCAGCGGCTGGCCCCACGCGACCTGGGCGCGGCCGAAGCCGATCTTGCAGCCGAGCGAGCGCAGGATCAGGTCCCAGCCGAGAGCGCTGAAGACGTAGAAGGCCGGGAGGACGACGATCGCCGGGATCAGCCAGCCGACGTGGAAGTGGACCCCTTCGCTCTTGATCTCCGACCACTGGTCGACGACGGTGAGGACGAGGAAGCCGAATACGACGACCGCGAGCCCGATCTGCAGGGCGAGGCGGACGCGCTTGCTGCGCGGCGGACGCGTGCCGAACCGCGCGCCGGCCTCACCGATCCGGTGCAGAAGTGGTTGGCGGCGCTCCACGTGCATCTGCACCTTAGTGACGCGACCAGCGCCCAACAGTTGCGGTCATCGCCCGCGGATACCCAGCTGCAGTCTGGGATAGTCGGTCGATGGGTGAGTTCGAGCTACTGGCGAAGCTGCGCGAGCGGCTCCCCGAGCCGGGCCCGCGCGTGCGCCTGGGCAGCGGTGACGACGCCGCCGTCACCGTCCCCGGCGGCGCCACCGCCACCTCGGTGGACGCGATCGTCGACGGCATCCACTTCCGCCGTGCCGCCGCATCGCCCGAGCAGATCGGCGCCAAGGCGCTGGCGACCGCGCTCTCCGACCTGGCCGCCATGGGAGCCGAAGCGGGCGAGGCCTACGTCGTCGTCGGCGTCCCTCCCGACCTCGACGAGGACGATTTTCTCGCCCTGCTCGACGGGATGCTGGCGCTGGCCGCGGCCACCGGCACTGCCCTCGTCGGCGGCGACGTGACCAGGGCTCCGGCGCTGACCCTGGCAGTTACCGTCGTCGGCCACGCGGCGGCGCCCGAGCTGCTCGTCAGCCGCAACGGTGCCGAGCCGGGAGACGTCCTCATCCTCACCGGCGAGCTCGGCGGTGCCGCCGCCGGCCTGCTCCTGCTCGAGCGGCCCGAGCTCGCCGCCGCGGTCCCCGGCGAGACCGCCGAGCTGCTCCGCCGACGCCAGCTCGAGCCCCGCCCGCGCCTGCGCAGCGGCCTCGGCCTGGCCCGGGCCGGAGCCCGGGCGATGATCGACCTCAGCGACGGCCTCGGCGGCGACGCCGGCCACCTCGCCGACGCCAGCGGCGTCGGCCTGCGGCTCGACGCCGCCGCCCTGCCCCTGGCCAAGGGGGTCGCCGAGGTCGCCGTTGCGGCTGGCCGCGACCCGCTCGAGCTGGCCGCCTCCGGCGGCGAGGACTACGAGCTGCTCGCGGCCCTGCCAGCGCAGCGACTGGCGGAGGCAACGGTCGCGATCGGCGAGGCGGCGGAGACGACGCTGGCCCCGGTCGGCGAGGCGGTCGCCGGCAGTGGGGTCGAGATCAGGCTGCCTGGCGGGGGAAGGCTGAAGACGAGCGGCTTCGACCAACTCGCGGCTCGCAGCGATCGCCCCCCGTGAGCAGCTCGCGGACGCCGCGGCGGTTCAGCATCGCGGAGGCGATCAGCGCCGGGTCCGGCTTGTAGTGCCCGGACTCGACCAGGGATTTCAGCTCGTGTGCCTGCATCGCCTCAATTATCGGCGACCCCACCCGGGATCATTAGTTCTCGGTATTCGCACATATGTCCAAGATTCCTTTCCGGTTGTGCCGATTGTGCGGATTCCCGCAGCAACTACCCTTGAGCAGTGGCTAATGGGTCGGCCCGCATACTCCTCGTCGACGACGAGCAGTCGATACAGACGCTGCTCAGCTATCCCCTGCGCAAGGACGGCTACCACGTCACCTCGGCGCTCGACGGCCGCGAGGCCGTGCAGCGCTTCGAAGAGGGCCGCTTCGACCTCGTCATCCTCGACCTGATGCTGCCTCGCCTCGACGGGGTCGAGGTCTGCCGCCAGCTGCGCTCGCGCAGCCAGGTGCCGATCATCATGCTGACCGCGAAAGGGAGCGAGACCGACAAGGTCGCCGGCCTCGAGGTCGGCGCCGACGACTACATCACCAAGCCGTTCTCGATGCGCGAGTTCCGCAGCCGCGTCAAAGCGGCGCTGCGGCGCTCGCGAATGGCCGGCGAGACGGTCGAGGAGGAGACGATCGAGAGCGACGGGCTGACGATCGACTTCGGCCGCCGCATGGTCACCCTGCGCGAGGGCGAGGTCAAAGTCACCTACGTCGAGTTCGAGATCCTCGCCGCGCTCGCCCGCTCGCCCGGCCGCGTCCTCACCCGCGAGACGCTGCTCGAGCACGTCTGGGGCGACTCCGAGTACCGCGACCCGCGCACCGTCGACGTCCACATCCGCCACCTGCGCGAAAAGCTCGAGAGCGAACCGAAAGAGCCCGAGTTCCTCTTCACCGTGCGCGGCGTCGGCTACCGCTTCCGCGAGTAGGCGTCGATGCGTCGGGTCAGGCTCAGCAACCTGCGCAGCCGGATCACCCTCTCGGCGATCGGGATCAGCATCTCCACCGCGCTGGTCATCTACCTCTCGGTGGTGGTGATCGGCGGCGCCGGCAGCGGCGACCCGGGGGTGAAGACCCAGATCCTGATCGGCGGTCTGCTCGCCGCCCTGCTGGCGACCGCGATCGGGCTCTGGTCGACGCTGGCGGCGGTCAGCAGCGTCGGGAGGCTGAAGGACGCGGCGCGCAAGGTCGCCGACGGCAACTTCGAGACGACGATCCCGGTCAACTCCGTCGGCGGCGGCGAGCTCGGACAGCTGGCCCGCACCTTCAACGAGATGCAGCGGCGCCTGGCCGAGCTCGACAGCGCCCGCAAGCAGTTCATCGCCAACGCCTCGCACGAGCTGCGGACGCCGATCTTCAGCCTCGGCGGCTTCGTCGAGCTGCTCGAAGAGGAGGACCCCAGCCCCCAGGAGCGGGCCGAATTCGTGCGCACGATGCGGCAGCAGATCGAGCGCCTGACCAAGCTCACCGCCGACCTGCTCGACCTCTCCCAACTCGACGCCGGGGCACTGATCATCCACCCCCGCAACGTCGACCTCAGCGCCCTCGCCCGCGAGGTCACGCGCGAGTTCGGCGCGCGCGCCGAACTGCGTGGATCGCGCCTGGAGCTGCGCACCCCCGAGCAACCCGCGATCGCCCGCGGCGACCCTGATCGGGTCCGGCAGATCATCCGTATCCTGCTTGACAACGCCCTCACCCACACCGCCGAGGGCACCAAGGTGACCGTGAACACTTACTCCGCCAAGGGCCGCGCCGAGCTGACCGTCTCCGACGAGGGGGCGGGGATCCCGCAGCGCGTCCAGGGACGCATCTTCGAGCGCTTCTACACCGCCGACAGCGCCGGCGGCTCGGGCCTCGGGCTGGCGATCGCAAGCGAGCTGGCGCAGCGGATGAACGGGGCGATCGCGATCAGCTCCAGCCGCCGCTACACCGCCTTCACCCTGGGCCTGCCGCCGGCCCGCGAAACGGCGCAGCCGCCGCGAGTTCCTGCCGGGTCGGCATCGTGAAGCGCGCGGCGGCGCTGGTGGCGCTCCTGCTCTGCCTTGCCCTGATCGCCGGCTGCGGTGGCAGTGGCGAAGGCTCCAGCAGCAACAGCGGCACCGCGACCGCGAGCTCCGGCGGCGAAAAGCCGACGGTGATCGTCGAGACCGCGGCGGAGGGGTTCGACGCGGCCAAGGTCTACCGCGAAGCGCTGCCCGGCGTGGTCACGATCAAATCGATCTTCGGCAGCGCCGGCGCCGCCGAGGGCTCGGGCTTCGTCCTCGACAGCGATGGCGAAATCGTCACCAACGCCCACGTCGTCACCGACGAATCGAGCGGCCAGCGGGTGCCGGCCGAAGAAGTCTTCGTCGAGTTCCCGAACCGCAACGTGGTCGCCGCCGACATCGTCGGCTTCGACCCCTTCGCCGACGTCGCCCTGCTCAAGGTCGATCCCGACGGGCTCGACCTGCATCCGCTGAAGCTCGGCGACGACGCCACGATCCAGGTCGGCGAGCCGGTGGCGGCGATCGGCAGCCCCTTCGGCGAACAGTCCTCGCTCTCGGTCGGCGTCGTCTCCGCCGCCAACCGCTCGGTCAAATCGCTGACCGAATTCCAGATCGAGGGCGCAATCCAGACCGACGCCTCGATCAACCCCGGCAACTCCGGCGGGCCGCTGCTCGACGCCAACGCCCGCGTGCTCGGCATCAACCAGCAGATCGAGACCAACTCCGGCGCCAACGACGGCGTCGGCTTCGCCGTCCCGGTCTCGGCGATCAAACGCTCGGTCGCCCAGCTCAAAGAGGACGGCACCGCCGAATACGCCTACATCGGCGTGCAGAGCCAGGCCCTCTACCCCCAGCTGGCGGAAAAGCTCGGCATCGACAGCACCTTCGGCGGCCTGCTCTCCCAGGTCGTCCCCGGCGGCCCGGCTGAGAAGGCGGGGCTCAAGGGCGGCACCGGCACGCTCAAATTCCAGGCTGGCGAATACACCACCGGCGGCGACGTGATCCTCCAGGTCGAAGGTCGCGACGTGGTCCAGCCCGACGACCTCGCCCGTTTCATCTCCGCCTACAAGCCCGGCGAAAAGGTGACGCTGACCGTGCTCCATGACGGCAAGAAGGAGCAGGTGGACGTGACGCTGGGCAAGCGCCCGGACGCGATTCCGACGGGCTGATCGTCCAGCTGAAGTCAATCCAGATCGCACGTCGCCGCTCGGGCGTGTAGAACTCCGGCCTTGCTTCAGGAAGTCGCACTCGGCCAGAAGACCCTCACCGACTACACCCACGTGGTCGGCAAAGAGCTGACGGAGCAGATCCGCGAGCTGGCGGAGCCGCTCAAGGGCAAGCGCGTCCTCCACGTCAGCGCCACCGCCTTCGGCGGCGGCGTCTCGGAGATCCTCTACACGATCGTGCCGCTGATGCGGGACGTCGGGCTCGACGCCCACTGGCACGTGATCTTCGGCAAGGAGGAGTTCTTCAACGCGACCAAGCTCCTCCACAACTCGCTGCAGGGCGCGCCGGAGACGCTCAGCGACGAGCAGTGGGAGGTCTTCGACGAGATCAACCAGATCAACGCCGAGGGCCTGCAGGGCGAATGGGACACGGTGATCGTCCACGACCCGCAGCCGATCGGGCTGCGGCGCGGTGCCCTCGACAAGGGGCGCAACTGGATCTGGCGCTGCCACATCGACCTCTCGACCCCCAACCCGGCGCCGATCGAGCGGCTGCTGCCGCTGATCACCGAGTACGACGCGACGGTCTGGCACCTGCCCGACTACGTCCCGGCCGGCGTCGACGGCCACAACGGGGTCAACATCATCCCGCCGGCGATCGATCCGCTCTCGCCGAAGAACATGGCCTTCTCGCCCGAGGACGCCTCCTTCGTCTGCCGCCAGTTCGGGATCGACGTCGAGCGGCCGCTGATCACCCAGGTCTCCCGTTTCGACCCCTGGAAGGACCCGATCGGCGTCATCGACGCCTACCGCCTGGTCACCGAGAAAGTCCCCGACGCGCAGCTGGCGATGGTCGGCTCGATGGCGAGCGACGACCCCGAGGGGCGCGAGTACTTCCAGAAAACGTACGAATACGCGGACAACGACCCCGACATCAAGATTCTCAGCAACCTCAACAACGTCGGCGCGATCGAGGTCAACGCCTTCCAGTCGCAGTCCGACGTCTGCCTGCAGAAGTCGATCCGCGAGGGCTTCGGCCTGACCGTCACCGAGGCGCTCTGGAAGGGGCGGCCGACGGTCGCCGGCAACGTCGGCGGCATCCCCCTGCAGATCGAGGACGGGGTCAGCGGCTTCCTCGTCGACTCGCCCGAGGAGTGCGCCAAGCGCTGCCTCGAGATCCTCGAGAACCCCGGCCTCGGCAAGAGCCTCGGGCGCGCCGGCAAGGAGCACGCGCGCAGGGAGTTCCTCTCGCCGCGGCTGCTGCGCGACTGGCTGCGCCTGCTCGGCGACGTCGGCACCTGAGCCGCCCCTCGGCCCCCCAAGACCGACGGCGGTCGGCGGCGTCCCTTCCCCCCGCGGATCGCGACCCTTAACCTTCCGGCGTGGCCGACGCCCCGCCCCTGATCATCGTCTCTAATCGGGGGCCGTTGCAGTTCGAGCGCAGCGAAGACGGCGAGCGCACCCTGCGCCGCGGCGGCGGCGGCCTCGTCACCGCGCTCTCGGGCCTCGTCTCCCACCGCGACGCGATCTGGATCGCCTCGGCGATGACCGACGAGGACGTCGCCGTCTCCGAAGAGGCCAGGGGCGGCCCGGTCGAGCTCTCGCTCGACGGGATCGACTACCGCGTATGCATGGTCGGCAGCGACCCGCGCGCCTACGACCGCTTCTACAACGTGATCGCCAACCCGATCCTCTGGTTCATCCAGCACTACCTCTGGGACCTCTCCAACGCGCCGGACATTCGCCAGGAAGAGCTCGACGCCTGGGACTACGGCTACCAGGCAGTCAACCGCGATATCGCCGAAGCGGTCGTCTCCCAGATCGACGGCCGCGAGAACCCGCTGGTGATGCTCCACGACTACCACCTGTACACGGCGCCGCGAATGATCCGCGACCAGCGCGCCGACGCCTTCCTCCACCACTTCGTCCACATCCCCTGGTCCCAGCCCGACAGCTGGCGGGTGCTGCCGACGCGGATCCGCGAGGCGATCTTCGACGGGCTGCTCGCCAACGACATCATCGGCTTCCACACCGTCGCCTACTGCATCAACTTCCTTCGCTGCTGCGACGAACTGCTCGAAGCCGAGGTCGACTACGCCAACGGCGAGGTGCATCACAACGGCGGCCGCACCCTGGCCCGCGCCTACCCGCTGGGGATCGACGCGCAGCGGCTGGAGCGGGCGGCGGCCTCGCCCGAGGTCGCCGAAGCCGAGCGCGAAGTGCTCGAGCGGCGCCGCAAGCACCTGATCATCCGCGTCGACCGCGCCGACCTCTCGAAGAACGTGCTGCGCGGCTTCACCGCCTTCGACGTCTTCCTCACCCAGCACCCCGAGTTCCGCGAAGAGGTGACCTTCATCGCCCACCTGCAGCCCTCGCGCCAGGACGTGCCCGAGTACGCCGAGTACCTGGAGCGGATCGAGGCCCTGGTCGCCGTCGTCAACCACCGCCACGGGACCACCGACTGGATGCCGATCGACCTCAAGATCTACGAGAACTTCCCCGAGGCGGTCGCCCGCTACAAGCACTTCGACCTGCTGATGGTCAACTCGATCTTCGACGGGATGAACCTGGTCGCCAAGGAGGCGCCGGCGGTCAACACCCGCGACGGGGTGCTGATGCTCTCCGAGAACACCGGCTCCCACCAGGAGCTGTGGGACTACGTGATCTCGGTCAACCCGTTCGACATCCAGGAGCAGGCCGACGCGATCTACCGGGCGCTGACGATGCCGGCCGAGCAGCGGCGCGCCTGGTCGGAAGGGCTGAAGGAGATCATCTTCTCCCGCAACCCCGGCGACTGGGTCGACGACCAGCTCGAAGACATCGAAACACTGCGCGCCCGGCGCTAGCCGCGACGCCCGCTCCAGCGGCAGGGGGAGAGACCAGGGCGCCGCCGGCCTTGAGGCGGAATGCGCGGCGTGCGGATCCAGTGGCGGGCGGCGGCCAAGCTCGCCGCCATCGCCCTCGCCCTCCTCCTCGCCGCCAAGCTCGCCCCGGCCCTCCTCCGCACCCCCGAACCGCCGCCCCTAGCCCCCGACGTCGGCCTCCCCCACCCCTCCCCATCCCGTGGTTCCTTACGGAAGCATGGAGTCCAAAAGGAACCGCGGGATGACCGGGCCACGTCGCCTGGTTCCTTTCGGAAGCAGGACGGCCAAAAGGAACCACGCGGTGCGCGGCGGGTGCTGCCGGCGGGGGTGATCAGCTCGGTGCCGCATCCGCATCGCCGCGAGGCACCGGCGCAGCCGGGGGCCGCCGTCGCGCCGCCTTCGCCAGCACCCGTCTCGGCGCTTCCGCCACCCTCGCCCGCGTCCCCAGCCGCGCCGCCCGCGCCGCCTCCGGCGCCCGCCGACGGGTCGGAGGAGTTCGCGCCGCACTGACCGCGAGCGCAGCGGCGCCGTCGCGCCGCTATAGTCCTTCGCCGTTTTGGCCGCACCACGCGAATACGAGCTTGTCCTGATGTTGGACCCCCAACTCGACGCCCCCGCGCGCGATGCGCTGGCGAACGAGGCAAAGGGGCAGATTGAGGCTGCCGGCGCTCTCAAGCACGAGAACAGCTGGGGTCTGCGCAAGCTCGCGTACGAGATCAAGCACCGGACCGAGGCCGACTACCGCTGGTTCCGCTTCGAGGCGCCGAGCTCGCTGCTCGACTCGCTCGACCACAACCTGAAGATCGCCGACGGCGTGCTCCGTTTCCGGATCTTCAAAGTCGACCCCGACGCGCCGGTCATCGTGCCGCCCGCGGTCGCCGCCCCCGGTCCGCGCGAGCGGACCGCGCCGGGCGGTCGCGAGGACCGCGGCGAGTCCTACGCCGAGTCCGCCGAGTAGCGCTCCCGTCAGCCCCGCTCTTTGCGGAAACCGGGCCCCCAGAGGGGGCGAGGTCGCGCCGCGCCCGCTCTTAGACTGGGGTTCAACCTCAAAATCAAGGGAGTGAGTGTTTTGGCAGCTTCGAACGTGAACGTCGTGGTGATTACCGGGAACCTGACGCGGGATCCGGAGCTGCGGCACACCGGCGGCGGCACCGCCGTCTGCGACCTCCGCGTCGCCGTCAACAGCCGCCGCAAAGACGGCCAGTCCGGCCAGTGGGTCGACAAGCCGAACTACTTCGACGTCGTCGTCTGGGGCGCGCAGGGCGAGAACTGCGCCAACTACCTCTCCAAGGGGCGCCCGGTCGCGATCGAAGGCCGCCTCGACTGGCGCGAATGGGAGGCCAAAGACGGCGGCAAACGACAGGCTGTGCAGATCATCGCCAACACGGTCCAGTTCCTCGGCTCGCGCGACGGGTCCGGGGGCGGCGGCAACGGCAACGGCGGTGGCGGTGGCTTCAGCCCGCCCCAGAGCGACGTCCCCGCCGACGTCTCCGACTTCGAAGGCGCCCCTGCAGGTGGTGGCGCCAGCGAAGACGACATCCCTTTCTAGGCAGCAAGCAGCTGGCGCCGCGGGATCTGTACCATCTCGCGTCGCATGCCTAGAACTAGAGACTCATCTTCAGAGGGAAGTCGCCGTGGCGGTCGCCGTGGCGCCGACCGTGCGCGGCCGCGCAAGTACACGCGGGTCAACGCCGACGTCGTCGACTACAAGGACCTGAACCTGCTGCGCCGTTTCCTCTCCGACAAGGGGAAGACCCGCGGGCGCCGGGTCACCGGCCTTTCCCGCCGCCACCAGCGCCAGCTCTCGGTCGCAGTGAAACGCGCACGCGAAATCGCGCTGCTGCCGTACGTCGGAGAGCGCTGATGACGCAGGCCATCCTGCTGGCGGACGTCGAGTCGCTCGGCGAGCGTGGCCAGGCGGTCGAGGTCGCTCCCGGCTACCTGCGCAACTACCTGATCCCGCGCAAGCTGGCGCAGCCGGCGACGCCGGGCGCGCTCGAGGAAGCGATCCGCCGCAACGAAGCGATCGAGCGCGCCGAAAAGCTGCGCGCCGAGCGCGAAGCGGAGGCCGCCGGCCTGCTCTCGAAGACGGTGCTGACGATCCACCAGCGGGCGGGCGAGGACGGCAAGCTGTTCGGCTCGGTCGGCGCCAAGGAGATCACCGACGCGCTGCGCGAGGCGCGCGACCTGCGGATCGAGAAAAAACGCGTCCGGCTCGAGCAGCCGCTGCGCGAACTCGGCACCTTCATGGTTGAGATCGAGCTCGCCGACGGCACCGTCGCCGCGGTGAAGACGATCATCAGCGAGGAGAAGTAGAACCCTCTCGCTAGTCTCGCCCCGTGGCTTTTCCACGGCTGGCGAGGGAGGACAGAGCGACGGCGGGACTCGCCGCGGTCGCGCTGCTCGGCGCCGGCGCGGTCCTCAGCGACCAGTTCGCGCGCATGCTCGCCCGTCGCTCCCATGAGCGCGAGCGCGAGGAGGCGGCGACAACCAGCACCGAGCAGCTGATCGGAGCGGCGGCGAAGGACACCGTCAACGTCGCCGTCAGCGGCTACGCCGCGGCCTCCCACAGCGAAACCGTCCTCTTCAACCTGCTCGCCGGCTTCCTCGGATCCTTCGCCACCGTCCGCCTCTCGACCCTCGGCATCCGCGAGCGCCGGGGCCCGTTCCGCAACCTCCACGTCCGTGGCCGCCACATCCACCACTTCGTCCCCGGCATCCTGATCGCCTTCGGCTCCGGCATCGCCGCCGTCGTCAGCGAGGGCCAGGAGGTCGAGCAGCGGCTTGCCATCCCGCTCGGCATCGGTATCGGGCTGACCCTCGACGAGGCGGCGCTGCTGCTCGACCTGCGCGACGTCTACTGGACCCGCGAGGGCGTGCTCAGCGTCCAGCTCAGCCTCGGCGCGACGGCGATCCTCAGCATCGCGATCCTCACCCAGCGGATGCTGCGGCGCGGCGAGCACCGCCAGGAGGAAGAGGGCCTGATCCCGGTGGCCTAGCGTTAGGCTCGCAGTATGGGTGCGTCGGTCACCGACCTGATGGCGCGCGAGCTGGAGCGCTTCGCCGCCTCCCATCAGCGCTCGCGCGAGCTGCGCGACGCCGCCGAGGGCGCCCTCCTCTCCGGCGTGCCGATGAACTGGATGACGCGCTGGCCGGGGACCTACCCGGTCGTCTTCGAGAGCGCCGAGGGCAACGCCCTGGTCGACGTCGACGGCAACTCCTACGTCGACTTCTGCCTCGGCGACACCGGGGCGATGTCGGGCCACTCGCCGCCGCCGACGGTCGCCGCCGCCGAGCGCCGCCTGCGGCACGGGATCACGACGATGCTGCCGAGCGAGGACGCCGGGCCGGTCGGGGAGGAGATGGGCCGCCGCTTCGGCCTGCGCCACTGGCAGTTCACGCTCTCGGCGACCGACGCCAACCGCTTCGCGCTGAGGCTCTGCCGTGAGATCACCGGCCGCCCCAAGGTCCTCGTCTTCAACTACTGCTACCACGGCAGCGTCGACGAGACCTTCGCCACCGCCTCCGAGGGGAAGGTGACGGCGCGCTACGGCAACGTCGGCCCGCCGGTGCCGCTGGCAGAGACGACCCGCGTGGTCGAGTTCAACGACCTCGCCGCGCTCGAGGCCGAGCTCGCCGCCGGCGACGTCGCCTGCGTGCTGACCGAGCCGGCGCTGACCAACATCGGCATCGTCCTCCCCGACCCCGGCTTCCACGAGGCGCTGCGCGAGCTGACCCGCGCCGCCGGAGCGCTGCTGATCGTCGACGAGACCCACACGCTCTGCTGCGGCCCAGGCGGCTACACCGTCGCCCACGGGCTCGAGCCCGACCTGCTCACGATCGGCAAGGCAATCGCCGGCGGCGTCCCGATCGGCGCCTACGGGATGACCGACGCGGTCGCCGAGCGGATCCTCGAGCGGACGATCTGGCACGAGGCAGACGTCGGCGGCGTCGGCGGCACCCTGGCCGGCAACGCGCTCTCGCTGGCCGCCGCTCGGGCCAACCTCGGCGAGGTGCTGACCGAGGAGGCGTTCGAGCGGATGATCGCACTCGGCGAGCGCTTCGCCGCCGGCGTCGACCGGGTGATCGCCGACCACGACCTGCCCTGGCAGGCGACCCGGCTCGGCTGCCGGGTCGAGTACATGTTTTCCCCGACGCCGCCGCGCAGCGGCGGCGAGGCGGCGGCCGCCTTCGACGAGGACCTCGACGCCCTCCTCCACCTCTTCATGCTCAACCGCGGGATCCTGATGACCCCGTTCCACATGATGGCCCTGATGTGCCCGACGACGAGCGAGTCCGACGTCGACGCCCACACGGCCGCGCTCGCCGAGATTGGGGCGGAGCTGTAACCGAAGCGTCACGTCTCGCTCGCAAAAGCCGTGATCGCGTGACGACTTCGTGACCGATTTCGACCGTCTTTCCAGGGTGAGCAGATGCGCGAGCGGCGCCGCTCTGGTTTCGTAGCCCTCCCGGGACGGTCGCCGCGATTTCCCGCCGCGGCATCGCCTTAACTCGGTTCCCCCATGCCGCAACCCACCGCCAGCCACGTCCCGCCGCAGAACATCGAGGCCGAGGAGTCCGTTCTCGGCGCGATGCTGGTCGCCGAGCCGGCGCTGACCCGGGTGATCGACGAGGTGAAGCTGAACGCGGCCGACTTCTACCTCGACCGACACCGGGCGATCTTCGAGGCGATCCACGATCTCTACGCCGCCTCCAAGCCGGTCGACGAGCTCAGCGTCGCCGAGGCGCTGACCCAGCGCAACAAGATCGACGAGGCGGGCGGCAAGCACTACGTCTCCGAGCTGGCGGCGAAGGTGCCGGCCGCCGGCAACGCCAAGCACTACGCCGAGATCGTCCAGCAGAACTCGCTGCTGCGGCGGCTGCTCGGAGCCGGTCAGGAGATCCAGAGCTGGGTCAACGAGCGCGACGGCGAGCCGCGCGAGCTCTCCGAGCGAGCCGAGAAGCTGCTCTTCGAGGTCGCCCACAAAGAACAGGCGAGCGACTTCCGCCTCCTCTCCGAGATCCTCCACGACGAGGTCGACCGGCTTGAGAAGCTCTCGACCGGCGAGCTCGAGCTGACCGGCACCCCCTCCGGCTTCCGCGATATCGACGCGGTCACCGGCGGCTTCCAGCCAGGGAACCTGATCATCGTCGCCGCCCGCCCGGCGATGGGCAAGAGCGCGCTGGTTGCCAACATCGCCGAAAACGTGGCGATGAAGAGCAAACGTGCGGTCGCCTTCTTCTCGCTCGAGATGTCGGAGGTCGAGCTGGCCCAGCGCTTCATCGCCTGCCGGGCGCGGATCTCCGGCGACAAGCTGCGCAAGGGACAGGTCTCCCAGCGCGACTGGCCGAAGGTGCTGCGGGCGAGCAACGAGCTCGAGGAGGCGCCGCTCTGGTTCGACGACTCCTCCGACCTCGGCATCCTCGACCTGCGCGCCAAGGCGCGGCGCCTGCACGCCCAGGAACAGGAGCGCGGCGGGCTCGGCCTGATCATCCTCGACTACATCCAGCTGATGCGCTCCGACGACCCGCGCGCGAACCGGGTCGAGCAGGTCGGCCAGATCAGCCGCGGGCTGAAGATCCTCGCCCGCGAGCTCGAGGTGCCAGTGGTCGCGATCTCCCAGCTCTCGCGCGCCCCCGAGCAGCGAACGCCGCCGAAACCGCAGCTCTCGGACCTGCGCGAGTCGGGCCAGATCGAGCAGGACGCCGACGTCGTCGCCTTCCTCTACCGCGCCGACTACTACCGCGACCCCGACGAGGAGCCCGACGGCCTGGCCGACGTGATCATCGCCAAGCACCGCAACGGCCCGATCGGGACCCGCTCCCTGGTCTTCCTCGACCGCTTCCCCAAATTCGCCGACCACTCCCACCAGGAAGCGCCGATCGAGCAGCCGGCCGGCGAGGAACCGCCGCCCTACGCCGACGACGTCGCCGCGGGGCCTGACTTCTGATGGCGATCGCCCGCTCCGAGCCCTTCCGCGACCAGGTCTGCCCGCTCGGCGTCTGTGACGGCTCCGGCTGGATCCTCGGCCCCGAGGACGTCGCCCGGCCCTGCGAGTGCCGCGCCGAGCGCCTGGGCCGCGGCCGCAGCCGCGGCATCTCCTCGGTGATCCCGGCCCGCTACCGCGGCGTCTCCTTCGACCGGCCACCGGTCTCCGACATGGCCCGCGACCTCGAGAACAAGATCGCCGTCTCACAGGTCCGCGAGTACGTCGACGGCCTCGGCGATAACCTCGCCGCAGGGCGCGGCCTCTGGATCTTCGGCGGCACCGGCACCGGCAAGACGACGCTGGCGATGCTGATCTCGAAGGCGGCGCTGGAAGCCGGCAAGACCGTCGCGATCTACTCGCTGCCGAAGCTGCTGGCGCGGATCCGCCGCACCTACGACTCCGAACCGGGCGGCGACTCCTACCTCTCGCTGTTCGAGCAGCTGACCTCGGTCGACCTCCTCCACATCGACGACCTCGGCGCCGAGAAACGCTCCGACTGGGTGCTCGAGCAGCTCTACTCGCTGGTCAACGAGCGCTACGAGGCGGAGCGCTCGATGCTGGTCACGACCAACCTCGGGATCGACGAGCTCGAAGAGCAGATCGGCGCCCGCACCGTCTCCCGCCTGAGCCAGATCTGCGACGAGGTCGAGCTGCGCGGCGAGGACAGCCGCTGGCAGACGCACCACAAGGTCGCCTGACGCATTTCGTCAGAATCCAGCCTCGATGCCAGGAGTAGTCATAGTCGGCGCCCAGTGGGGCGATGAGGGGAAGGGGAAGATCACCGACCTGCTCGCCGAGAAAGCGGCGGTGATCGTGCGCTTCCAGGGCGGCAACAACGCCGGCCACACGATCGTCCGCGACGGCGAGGAGTTCAAGTTCCACCTGATCCCCTCCGGCATCCTGCACGCGGAGAAGACCAGCGTGATCGGCAACGGGGTGGTCGTCGATCCACGGGTGCTGCTGGGGGAGATCGACGGGCTGAAACGGGCCGGCGTCAGCGTCGCCAACCTGCGCCTCTCCGCCAACGCGCACCTGATCATGCCCTACCACGTGCTGCTCGACACCGCCGGCGAGACGAAACTGGGGAAGAACTCGATCGGGACGACGCGGCGCGGAATCGGGCCCGCCTACGCCGACAAGGCGCTGCGGCTCGGGATCCGGGTCCAGGACCTGCTCGACGAGAAGATCCTGCGGACCAAGATCAGGGCGGCGCTGGAACCGAAGCAGCAGGCGCTGCGCGAGCTCTCGGTGCAGCGGCGCAAGCTGCGCAAGGAAGCCGGCGAGGACGGGCGCTCGGGCGCCGGCACAGAGGCGGCCCAAACCCCCGACCCACGCCTCGACGTGCACGCGATGGTCGAGGAACACGTCAGCTTCGGCCACCGGCTCGAGCCCCACATCGCCGACACCGCGCGGCTCTGCTGGGACGCGCTCGACAGCGGCAAGACGGTGATCTTCGAGGGCGCCCAGGCGGCGCTGCTCGACCTCGACCACGGCACCTATCCCTTCGTCACCTCCTCCAACCCGATCGCCGGCGCGGCGACCGTCGGCGCCGGCGTCGGCCCGGCCGACATCGACGAGGTCTGGGGGATCGCCAAGGCCTACGCGACGCGGGTCGGTGCAGGCCCCTTCCCGACCGAGCTCGAGGACGAGATCGGCGAGCGGATCGTCGAGCAGGGGCACGAGTTCGGGACCACGACCGGGCGCCGCCGGCGTGCCGGCTGGATGGACCTGGTGGCGCTGCGCTACGCGGTGCGACTGAACCGGATGGACGCCCTGGCGGTGACCAAGCTCGACGTCCTGCGCGGGATCGGCACCCTGCGGGTCGCTGTCCGCTACCGCTCGAAGGAGGGCGCGGTGCTCGACAGCTTCCCCTACCACCAGTCGATCCTGCACTCGGCGACCCCCGAGTACGTCGAGCTGCCCGGCTTCGACGAGGACATCGGCGGCGCCCGCAAGGAGTCCGACCTGCCCGCCGCCGCCCGCGAGTACCTGCGCTACATCGCCGAGTTCATCGGCATCCCGGTGCGCCTCGTCGGGGTCGGCCCCGACCGCGACCAGGTCGTCTGGCTGGAGGCCTAGGAGGGATTGGCGAAACCCGCGTGTGCGGTCCGGCGAGCGCCGGACCAAGCGATGGAAGGACGCAGGGAGGCCGAATAGCAGCGCTATTTGGCCGACTGAGGACGCCGCAGCGCGCCGTGTCCGCCGCCGCCGGGCGCGGGCGGGGGTTTCGCCAATCCCTCCCAGCGCGCCCTATTCGGGCAGCGGGGTTTCGACGACGCTGCCGACCTTCCAGCTGCCGCCTTCCAGAACCATCGGCATCGAGTAGGTCTTGCCGTCGGTGCCGCGGAAGATGGCGTAGCCGCGGTTGCCCTTGACCCGCATTGCCGTCAGCGAGCCGGTAAAGCGATCGGCGAGCACTTTTGCGGGCGCGCCTTCGGCTTCCTTCCCGAGCACCTGCGCGCAGGACTTTCCAACCTTGTAGAAGCTGGCGCGTTCTTCGTATTCCTTGGCGAGGTTCTTCGCCAGGGTGGCGCACTGGCCGGCCCAGTCGTGGTTCGCCCTGGCCCGGAAGCTGACGGCGAGGATCGCCGCGGCGTCTTCCTCTTCGCTAGCAGCTGCGTCGCTGCCGAAAGTCGCGACGCTGGTCTTCGACTTCTTGCCTTCTTCCTTCTTGCCTTCTTCCGTGTTCGCTTCTTCCGTGCTGCCTTCTTCGGTACTGGCTTCTTCCGTGCTCGCTTCTTTGGATTCGGAAGACGCCGTGCTCGGTTCCGTCGTCGAGGAGCTCGAACCGGTGGCGCCGGTCGAGGACGACCCGCCACATGAGACGACCAGGAGCATCAACAAGAGTCCCAGTGCAGCAGCCGCCGCCACGAACTTTCCCCCTCCCACTTTCATCAGGCGGCATTAAAGCACTTAGGACTCCTTACTGCAAACAACGAGGCCCCAGGACCCGAAAACAGTGAGGTTCCCCTACCTCGTCTACAGTCTGCCAGTGGCTTCGAGCAGACGCGCAACGCGGCTGAGCGAGCGGTTGCCACGGGGGAGGCACGGTCTGCCGCGGGAGGCGGTGACCGAATCCCAGCGCAACCGCATCCATCGGGCGATGATCGAGGTCGTCTCCGAGCGCGGCTACCCGGAGACGCGGGTCGTCGATGTGATCTCCGTCGCTGGCGTCTCGCGCAAGACCTTCTACGAGCTGTTCGACAGCAAGGAGGACTGCTTCCTCGCTGCCTACGACGTCCTTCTCGGCAACCTGCTCGGCGAGACCGCCAGCGCCTTCGAGTCGAGGCCGGGCGCGCCCTGGGCGGAGCGCGTGACCGAGGCGCTGCGGGCGCTGCTCGAGCACCTCGCCCGCCATCCCGACGAGGCGCGCTTCGCGATCGTCGAGGTGCTGGCGGCCGGGCCGAAGGCACTGGCCCGGCGCGACGCGGCGCTACGCCAGTTCACCGGCTTCCTCGACGCCGGCCGCGCCGAGACCTCGGTCGAGCTGCCGGGGATCACCTCCCTCTCGCTGGCGGGCGGCGTCAACGAGCTCCTCTACAGCGAGATCCTGCACGGCGCCGCGGCGCGCCTGCCGAGCCGGCTGCCGGACCTGATGTTCTGGATCGTCCTGCCCTTCCTCGGCAGCGAAGGCGCCGCCAGCGAGCGCGAGCGCGTTCGGCAAACGATGTAGCCGCTCTTTTCTGCCCCTTTCCGGGTTTAGGGAATAGGGCTCGGTGGTAGGTTGGCCGGGAGGGAACCGTTTCACCGATTGACGCAAGCTTTCGACGGCCGCAGCTCCATCCAGGGGCGGTCGCAAAGGAGAGATAAGGGATATGCGCAAGTACCTGCTTGTCTTTTTGGCCTTGACCGGCCTGCTGGTTGTTTCCGTCGCCGGAGTGGCGGCGGCGGGCAGCAGCAAAGAAAAATCGTGTGTCAGCAACCTCTGCTTCGAAGCGGGTGGCGGCTTCTCGCCGAAGAAGCTCTCGAAGACGAAGCAGACGCCGATCGCGCTGACCGCCGAAGGCAAGATCACTACCACCGACGGCAGCCATCCGCCGGCGCTGACCGAAGCGGTGATCGAAACCGACAAGAATGGCGCGGTCAACGTCAAGGGCCTGGCTACCTGCAAGAAAAGCAAGCTGCAGTCCCAGGACACCAAGCACGCGAAGGCGGCCTGCCTTCCCGCGCTGATCGGGACCGGCACGACCGACGTCTCGATTGCCTTCCCGGAATCGAAAGACGTCACCGCCCACTCGCAGTTGCTCGTCTTCAACGGCGGCGTCAAGGGCGGCGTGACGACCCTCTACATCCACGCCTACATCACCGTCCCGGTGCCGGCCGCGATCGTCACCACGGTGAAAATCAGCAAAGTCCACAATGGCCGCTACGGCCTCAAATCGGTGGCAACGATCCCGAAAATCGCCAGCGGCAGCGGCTCGGTCACCTCGTTCAAACTGACGATCAACAAAAAGTTCACCAGCGGCGGCAAGAAGGTCAGCGTGCTCACCGCCAAGTGCCCGGACGGCCGGCTGCAGGCCCATGCGGTGGCAAAGTTCGCCAACGGCCTGACCGCGACGACGGAATTCGTCCGCCCCTGCACGGGGACCTGATCCACCAGATCGCGCTCAGATAGGCGGGAGGGACGAAGGGCGGCCAGATGGCCGCCCTTCGTCTTGCGCGGGAGCCGTTTCCTTGCCAGCGCGGCGCTGGCGCCGTAGCCTGCCGGCCGTGCGCGCGAGGATCATGAAGCTGAGCGTCGGGCTGGCGCTCGCCGCGGCGACGGTGGCAGCGCCGGCAAGCGCGGCCCAGATCCCGTGGGGCGCCGGCTGCATGCCGGTCGCCGAAGGAGCGGCCCGGACCGCGTCCAACTGCGGCGCCGAACTGGTCGAAGGACGCGCGGTCGCCCCAACCGAAGCGCCGCCCCTAGTCAAGCGGGTGATCGCCGCCGCCAACCAGATCCGCAACCGTCCCTACGTCTGGGGCGGCGGTCACCTCAGCTTCTACAGCCGCGGCTACGACTGCTCCGGCGCGGTCAGCTACGCGCTGCACGGCGCCGGTCTGCTGGCGACGACGATGGTCTCCGGGCAACTGGCCGGCTGGGGCGAACCCGGCCGGGGCGAATGGATCACGATCTACGCCAACGACGAGCACGTATTCATGGTCGTCGCCGGTCTCCGCTTCGACACCCGCAACGACCCGCCCGGCGTCAGCGGTCCGCGCTGGAAGCTGGCGTCCCCCGAACCGCGCATCCTCCCCCACTTCATCGTTCGCCACCCGGCCGGGCTCTAGGCAGTCGCCGCGACGGTCAAAGCCGCGTCGCGATCAACCCGATCAAGGCTGCGATGATCACGCCTGCCGTCCCGACCAAGACCTTGTAGAGGCCGTCGAACCGGGTGTTGATTTCGGCGAACCGCTGGTCGATCGCGATCAACCGCTGGTCCACCGCGACCAAGCGTTCGTCGATCGCGGTGAAGCGCTGCTCGCTATGCGCTCGTGCATCGTCGAAGCGCCGGTCGAGGTGGGCTCGCAGATCGTCGATTCGTCTGTCGGTCGAGGCCGCCTCCATCGTCTCCATGATCGCACTCCAGCAGACAACATGTTGCAGGTGGTCTACCGAGGTGGCAATTCAGACGAAAGACTGCAAAATGTCTGCAACGTGGGGTTGACCATCGTCTTTTTCCCGGAGGGGGCCTACGGACCGACGAACAACTGCGTCGGGATCGGCGACGTGCTGCGCAGTCGCGGCCACCGGGTCCTCTTCATCGTCGAGGAGTCGTTCGCGGGGACTCTGGCGGCGCAGGGGTTCGAGGAGGAGATCATGCGACTGACCCCGCCACCGGAGACCGAGGAAGTCCCGGGCCAGTTCTGGAAGGAGTTCATCCGCGAAACCGCGCCGGTCTTCCGCAAGCCGACGATCGAGCAGCTCGCCGACTTCATCGCCCCCACCTTCAAGGCCCTCTGCGACGGCGCCCGCTACGTCGACGACCGCCTGCTCGAGATCTTCGCCGAGCTGGAGCCGGACCTGATCGTCGAGGACAACGTCGTCGCCTTCCCCGCCCTCTTCGCCTGCGGCCGACCCTGGGCGCGAATCGCCTCCTGCAACCCGGCCGAGATGAAGGACCACCTGGTGCCCCCGCCGTTCTCGGGCCTGCCCAGCCGCGACAACACCGGTTGGGACGACTTCTGGGGCGCCTACCGCGACGCTCACGCCGCGATCCACACCGAGTTCAGCGAGTTCTGCCAGGAGCGCGGAGCGCCGCCACTGCGCACCGACGACTTCATCTACGAGAGCCCCTGGCTCAACCTCTACCTCTATCCCGACGAGGTCGACTACGAGCGGACGCGGGCGCTCGGCCCCCACTGGCACAACCTGCAGGCCTGCGTGCGCAAGACCGACGCCGCCTGGCAGCTGCCGCCGCAACTTGCCGAGCACGACGGTCCGCTGGTCTACCTCAGCCTCGGCTCGCTCGGCTCCGCCGACGTCGAGCTGATGAAGAAGCTGGTCGCCGAGCTGGCCGAGACCCGCTTCCGCTTCATCGTCTCCAAGGGCCCCCAGCACGACCAGTTCGAGCT
The DNA here is from genome assembly GCA_035542315.1 of Solirubrobacterales bacterium. Taxonomy (GTDB): domain Bacteria; phylum Actinomycetota; class Thermoleophilia; order Solirubrobacterales; family 70-9; genus VAYN01. Next base: position 87,241 of record DATKLT010000021.1, read on the forward strand.
CGCCGACAACATGGCCGGCGAGGAGTTCCTGCCCCAGACCTCGATCCTGCCGCAGGTCGACCTGGTGATCACCCACGGCGGCAACAACACGGTCACCGAGTCGCTCTACTTCGGCAAGCCGATGATCCTGCTGCCGATCTTCTGGGACCAGCACGACAACGCGCAACGGATCGGCGAGACCGGCTACGGCGCCCGCCTCGACACCTACCGCCATACGCCGGCGGAGATCGTCGGGGCGATCGAGGGCCTGCTCGGCGACGAAGCGCTGGCGGCGAAGCTCGACGCGGTCTCGGCCCGTCTACAGGCGAACCCCGGCACCGAGCTCGCGGCGGACCTGATCGAACGGGCAGCGCTCGAGGGCTAGCGCAGCGCGGCAGGCGCTGAAAGATTCCTTGCAGGCGCTCTCGGCCGACCACGTCGCTACCGAAAAATAAGCATGCGCTCGGTTCTCCGAATCGGCGCTTCGGCGCTGGTCGCGCTCGCCCTCCTCGCCCCCTCCTGCGCCGACGCGTCCCCAGCCAGAACGGCGGCCCTGCAATCGGCGCTAGCGGCCCTGCACCTCTATAGCGGCTACGTCGACGGGATCCGCGGGCCGCTGACGCGCGGCGCCGTGGTCGCCTTCCAGCGGCGCCAGGGGCTCGCCGCCGACGGGATCGCCGGGCCGCGGACGCGGCGGGTGCTGGGCTGGCGCGGGCGGCCGGGGCTGGGCAGCCGCACGATGCGCTCCGGCGACCGCGGCTGGGACGTCGCGGCGCTGCAGTTCCTGCTGCAGCGGGCCGGCCACGGCGCCGGCCGGGCCGACGGCGTCTTCGGGCCGCTGACCGAGGCGGCGGTGCGCCGGGCGCAGGCGGCGGTAGGTCTCACGGTCGACGGCCTGGCCGGGCCGGCGACGATCTCCTCGCTGCGGAGCGGCAGTCCCGCGGCGCCGGCCTCACCTGCGACGCCGGGCGGGCCGGTGCGCTTCCTGCGCCCTGTCGCCGGGCCGATGGGAGACGGCTTCGGCGTCGACCGCTGCGATCACCTCCACACCGGCATCGACTTCCCGGTCCCCTACGGCACTCCGGTTGGGGCGGCGGGGGTCGGCACGGTGATCTTCGCCGGCTACAACAACGGCGGCTACGGCAACCTCGTCGTCGTCCAGCACCGGCTCGGCTACAGCAGCTGGTACGCGCACCTCTCCTCGATCGCGGTCTCCGTAGGCGAGGCGGTCGAAGGCGGCAGCCGGATCGGCTACGTCGGCTCGACCGGCCATTCAACTGGACCCCACCTGCACTTCGAGGTGCGGCGCTACGACACCCCGATCGACCCTCTGCCGATGCTGCTCGACCAGGTCGCGCGCGGAACCGGCGCGGCGCCCCAGGCCGGCGCCGGCGGTTGCGACGGGCAGCGCGGCGCGGGCGACTGGATCGCCAGCGAGCGGCTCTGCGCGGAGCGCTAGGGCAGTGCCTCGACCCAGTCGAGGTTGCGGCCGCAGAGCGATTGGGCGTCGGCGGCAGCGACTTCGCGCAGGGGCGGGTCTTCGTTTCGGACCGGGCTGAGGACGAGCGGGCCGATCGGTTCGGGGGGAGCGCCGCTGCCGGGGCCGAGGTTCTGGCCCTCGAGCCTGAGCTCGACCTCGTGCTCGCCGGCCGCCAGGCTGACAGAGCCGAAGTAGAGGAACTGGCGGTTGCCGTTCAGCTGCTGGGCGACGGAGCCGACTTCGCGGCCTTCGACGTAGACGTGGAGACGGTTGCGGATGCTCCCCTGCAGGAACACGCCGTAGCGGCCGGCGATCGGAACCGAGACGTCGACACGGGCGAGACCGGCGCCGCGGGGAACGAGGTCGGGACTGCCGGCTTCGGTCGGCGTCCAGTCCTCGGGGTGTTCGGAGTCCGAGAGCGAGGCGCTCACGTTGGGGCGCCGTTCGGCGGCCGCCACCGTCCCTTCCGGGCCGGCGAGGCCGGCGGCTTCAGCGAGCAGCGAGCATTCGGGTTCGGCGCCGGGTTCTTCGAAGATCCCAAGCGGGAACAGTTCGGCGATCTCTTCGGTCGCGTCCGGCGGCCGCTGCCAGACGTCGTAGTACTCGCCGTGGCGGATCAGCGAATAGACCGACGGCGGCCGGCTCTGGCCCGGGTTGCGGCGCAGCACCAGGGTCCGGTAGGTCAGCAGCGCCGGCAGAGCGATCTGGTCGGTGTCGACCCAGCTGCCATCTTCGGCTTCGCCCCCTTCGCGCAGGGGTATCGGGCGATAGCGCAGTTCGGAGACGCCCTCGGCGTCGGCCGAGCGGAGGAAGTGGCGGGTCCCGTAGGGCGAGTATTCGGTCATCAGCGTCGGCCCCTGGCCATCGATCTCCGGCCCGATCGCCTCGAGTTCGTGCAGCTGGTCATAGGGCGCGAGCCAGACGTCGTGGTAGCCGAGCGCGTTGGACCAGAGGACGCCGGCGAGGACCAGAGCGAGCACCGTCGCCCCAAGGATCCGCTCGACCTTGATCGCGAACGCCGCCGCGCCCGCCAGGGCCAGCAGCAGGAAGGCGGGGCTGCCCGAGGCGAGGGCCTTCGCCCCGACCCAGGGCGATGAGTAGATGAAGACGGCGACGCTGCCAACGGTGGCGCCGGCGAAGTAGATCAGCGGCTCCCAGGCGCGGCGGCGCCAGCCGAGCACCGCGCCGGCGACGGCGGCGAGGATCGCCAGCGCGATCAGGAAGCCGGCGAGGGCGCCGTTGATCGTCGCGCCGCGGAAGTCGCCGGTGGGCCAGATCCCGACGTACTGGGCGATCTTCAGCGGGCCGAAGAGGTTGCCGAGCTCCGAAGCGTTGGTCAGGCCCCCCTGGGTCGGCGAGAAGACGCCGGCGGCGAACAGCGCCGGGATGCCGAGCACGGCGACGAGGACGAGGAGTGGCCCGGCGCGGAAAGCGAGCTCGCGGACGCCCTCGCGACGCCAGAGGCCGAGCGCGGCGAGGGCGAGGATCGGCGCCACCCAGACCAGACCGCCGGAGCCGACCATCGTCAGCAGTGCCGTGGTCGCCACGGCTGCCGGGACGACCGCGCGCCATGAAAGTCCCTTCTGCACCGCAAGCGGGACCAGCGCCGCCAGCGCGGCGATCGCCAGCGCCACCGCCACCTCCTTGATCCCCCCCCAGAGGCTGTAGGCGTAGAGCAGCGCCGACTGCGCGGCGCCGAAGCCGACCAGCGCCCGCAGCGGCGGCGAGGAAACCAGCGGCCGCGCCAGCCAGCAGAGGCAGAGCGCCAGGAGAGCCGCCATCGTCGCCATGTAGGGCTGGACGAGCCAGGCGACGTCGCTGCCGGTCAGCTGCTGGCCGACGCCGAGCGGCAGGAAGGCGCCGACCGGGTAGCCCTGGGGCAGGTTGACGTTGAGGGTCGTCTGGTAGGTCGAGGGGGCGAGTCCGGAGAGGTCGCGGCCGTGGTCCATCACCCGGTCGACGAAGGCCATCCAGGTCGCGGTGTCGTCGAGCTTGATGTAGCCGGTGAAGGTGGGATTGCCGGAGAGGACCACGGGGGCAGCGAAGACGGCGAAGACGGCGAGCGCGGCTGCGATCGCCCAGCCGTCGGGCTGCCGGCCGGCCCAGGGAGCGACCCAGCCCCTTCCCTCCCGCGGGCGGCAGGCGAGGCCCGCCCCCGTCAGCGCTGCGACCACGACCAGCGGCGTCGCCAGCGGCGCGGTCTCGCCGCGCGAGGTGAAGACGCCGGCGATGACCGTGATCACGACGAAGCCGGCCGGGGCCAGCAGCAATCCCGCCAGCGGCCGGCCAAAGCAGGCCTCGAGCAACAGCCCGCAGCCGAGGCACAGCGCCGTCAGCAGAACCGGGAAGAGGACCCAGGGGACGAGCACCGCTCAGCCTCCCACCGGGACGATCGCGCCCGAGCGGATCAGGTGCAGCGAGCGGCCCGGCACCGGGTCGTAGACCTCGATCTGGACGTCGCTGCCCGGGTAGGCGAGGTAGACGCTGCCGCGCGAGTCGGGGTTGCGGAGAACGACGCCGTCGCCGGGCCCGGGTTCGACCTCGACTTCGGATTCCGCCGCCGACCGTTCCAGCGCGGCGACAGCATCGACGACTGGGTAAGTGCCGATCGTGAGATAGGTCTGATCGGGGTCACCGGGCTTGACTCCCGGCGGCAGATAACGGAGATAGACGCTGCCTTCCGCCTCCTGGCGCAGCTCGAGCCGCGCCGGCGGCCGTTCCCCCGCCCAGTAGGCGGAGTGACCGAGGCTCGCTTCGAGCTCGCCCAGCTCGTGCGCATCGACGAAGTGCGGCGGGGTTTCCACCGCGATCGCGCGATCGCCCCCGGAACCGCCAACGATCGCCAGGCCGATCGCGACCGCCACGAGCAATCCCGCAGCCACGGCCCCGAGAACGCGACGGTCGCCCCTACCGCTCATCGCCCGCAATTCTATTCGCGGACGGCGCATGAAAAAGGGCGCACGGCGGGACCCAATCCCGCCGTGCGCCCTCGAGTCGACTCAGATCGAGTCGCCCCCTTTGGCTACGGGTAAACCACTTCCGAGCCAGCGACTTCCGTGGTGATGTTCTCAACCGCTTCGTTGGTCCCCGAAGCAGCCGGGAGGCCAGACGAGCTGTTGACGATCCCGTTGATGCTGATCGGGATGAAGCCGAACAGGGTCAGGACACAGCCGTTAGCGCCAGGCGCCGAGAACGTGTTGTCGACGTATTTGCCTTCTTTGGCGAACAGGATTTCCTGCGGTTCTTCCTGGAAGGAGACTTTCGGAGGAGTCCCTTTCAGTTTGCCGCTGGTGCCGGTGGTGAGGTTCCAGACGACGGGGCCGGAGTTCGAACCGATGAAGCAGTTGTTACCCAGCACCCCGTTGATCATGTGGAACTTGACCGGGACGGTGAATTCCTGCAGGTTGTGGATCGTGGGAGTCCCTGCCAGCTGCGTTTCGGCGTAGAGCGTCAGCGCTTCGCTGCCGAGGAATTCAAGCAGCCAGGTGAGGCCGGTGAATCCGATGACGCCACCCGGGACTTTGAGTTTGACCGCGCTGAGGCCGCCTTTGGAGTTGTACGAGAAGTGTTCGAGGAATTCGTTCGTCCCGCCACTCAGCGTGATCGTGCTGGTGATCGGAACTTCTTTGTTCCCCAACTTGACGTAGCCCCCGTAGATCGACGAGTGCTGGCAACTCGTGATGATCGGGTTTTCCGAGGGACTGGGACAGCCGGCGAACTGTTCATAGCCTTTTGCCGGCGTGGTCGCCGAGGCCAGCGGAGCCATCGCCGCAGCGGCCACGACCGCGACGACAAATGCCCCGAAGAGCTTGGCGAGGTGCTTCGTCTTCATATTGTTCTCCCTAATAGTTGCTCAGGAACTTCCGACTGACTGTAGGTATCCTTAGCAATCAACCGAGGAAAGTCAAGGCGGCGTCAAGCCACGTCGGCTCTTGGCAACGCGGTCATCCCTGCTTCCAGACTTCCGCACCCGGTATCCCCTTGCTCTCCCTCGACTTGCGACCACCCAGCTCCCATGCCGGACAGCGATCCTACACCGGAAAACGTAACGGAACCGGAGTAGCAATGTCAAGGAACTTGCCCATCTTTTCACAAGTCTGTAGGCGCCCCGAAACGACAGCGCCCCCTGCTCAGCAGGGGGCGCTGGTGCAGCGATTTATAGATAGGACGGACTAATCTATTCTTCGGGAGCGGTAACCGCCCAAGTGCCCAGCGCGTTGCAACTCGGTTCGCATTTAATCCGGAGCAGGGTCCCCGTCGAGGTCGTCCCGTGTGCCGGTTCGTATTCTTCGAATTCTTCGCTGTATTTGGGGATCCACACTGATTCGACACTCGCTTCTTCCAGCGTCATGACATAGACGCAGAGGTTCCCGGGTTCAGCCTGAGGAATCGCGGAGACGGTCGTGCCGCCGCGGCCGGGGCAGCCCGGTTCGCTCGCTTTGGTCGCGGGCACGATGACCGGGTTGGGCGCTTCGGAAAGCGGAATCGGGAAGCTGATCGGGAAATAGTGGAACCCTGAAGACGTGAGCGGTCCAGTACCCCAGACTCCCGTCTCGGTTTGTTCAGCTGGCAGGGTTTTCGTAACGCCCGACGGGCCCGTCGGCCCCGTCGGCCCCGTTTTGCCAGTTGCACCAGTCAGGCCCGTCGAGCCGGTCGGTCCAGTCGGCCCGGTTTTGCCGCTGGCGCCCGTAGCGCCTGCAGGGCCGGCGGCGCCTGGGGCACCGTTGCTCCCGTTGGCCCCCGCGGGGCCCTGCGGCCCAGTATCGCCCTTTGGACCCTTTGGACCCTTTGGACCCTTTGGACCCGCATATTTCTTGGCAATCTTCACAACCTGATTTTCCTGCTGAGCGGTGAGGCCGCCGGCTGCAAGCGCGGTCCCAGTGACTGCGGCAACCAAGGCCACGACAGCGACCACCAAACCTGCGGTCCCCAGTCTTTGATGAAGCTTCGCGAGCATCAAATCCTCCCGTCGAATTCGTCGTTGTTAACGGGAGACGCAGGTAAATCGACACTCCTGGCCAAATGCGGCGCAATCATGCAAGCACCGCCCCAACCAGCCCTTGCCTCGAGGTCGACCCCTTCATCTCTCCCTCCCTTTGCTGGATCCCATTCCAGCGCTGGAAAATCGTATCGTCGCTGCTAGGGAACTGTCAAGGTATCGCAACCGGCGCTAGAGCACGTGCAACCAGACCGCGGAGCCCTCCGAGCCGGAGAGGTCTTCGTAGCCGTTGAGCGGCATGGTCCCGGTGTATTCGGCGGTTCTCGAGCCTTCGCCTCCGCAGCCGGACCCGACTGCCGTGTAGGCGATGCCTTTGAGGGCGAAGGTGGCCTTCACGTGAGTCGCTTCGACGTCTTCGAGCGTCAGGCCGCTAAGACCGCTCTGGCTGCCGATCGTCACCGTGCAGGGAAGGCCGGCGGCTTCGATCGTGAGCTTTTTCCCTTCGGGGCAGACCACTGCCGTGGTCGTGGGATAGGGCGTAGTCCCTTCTTCGACCAGATGCACGCTGTAGACACAGCCTTCGCTTTTCACAGTCGCCGCGAGCCCGGCGGCTTTGCATTTGCTGTAGGTCGGAGCAAAGACCGCCGTCGCCGCTGTGCTCGCTGCTGTGGCGCTGAGCTGGGTAGTGCAGGTGAGTTTGAGGCCTCCTTCGAGGCGCAGCGCGTTGTCGGTGGAGGAGCCTGTGATGAAGCAATAGGAGCTCGAGCCTGTGCAATGGAGTTCTGGTTCGGCTGCCCTTGCCCCGGTGCTACTCGCAAGCATTACTACCAGCGAGGCCGCACACAGCCAAATGCCCCTTCTCATCATCGCGCCTCCCCCTGTTGGCGCGCACCTACCGCACGCGCGTTATCCCGAGCTAAGCCTCAATTCTGTCCGCAGTCAAGGGCTCAGCAATAGCCGAGGGTCAGCCTGGATGCACACAGTTCAATTCGCCCGCATCCTCCAGGAAGCCGCATTTCCGCACGCGCCAATCCGTGCGCGCTCCGCCCCGCCTCTACCCCTTGCAGGGCGTCTTCACCTTGACCGTCGATTCGCGCAGGGCGTTGTTGTGGGCGAGCAGGCTGAGCTGCGCCTTCTGGGGGGACTTGCAGAGGTTGCGGTTGTTGACGAGGAGGCCGCGCTTG
>DATKLT010000022.1:0-93906 GCA_035542315.1 Solirubrobacterales bacterium
ACTCGCTCCAGGGCCATCACCGCGCAGGCGCCGGCCTGCTCGGCGATCCGTGCCTGCTCGGGGGTGACCACGTCCATGATCACGCCGCCTTTCAGCATCTCGGCCAGGCCGGTCTTGAGCCGGAAAGTCGCTCGTTCAGGCATTGCCACCCATATTACGGGCGCGGGCACTCCGGCCGAAGTGCCGCCCCGGCCAAAGCCCCTGCATGGGCTACTTCAATTTGTAGGCGCGAATGCGGTCTTTGTGGGTCGCTTCGTCCCTCGCGTACAACCCGTGCGCCAATGCCTGCACGAGCGCCATCAAGGCCGTGCTGGAGCGCGTGAACGAGGGGCTGTTGGAGGAGAAGTAGAGCGTCATCTCGGCGTGCTCGCCGACCTCCGACATCGTCGCGTCGGAGATCGCCAGGGTGCGCGCGCCGCGGTGCACAGCGAGCTTCATCGCCCGCAGCAGCAGCGGGTGGGCGCGGCCGGCCGAGAGCGTGATGACGAGGGTGTCGTCATCGATCCGGCCGAGCCGCTGCAGCGACTCGCCGCCGGTCGAGGCGACGATTTCGGCGCGGATGTCGAGCAGGCTGAGCGTGTGGCGCAGGTAGCTGGCGAAGAACGCCATCTGGTCGACGCCGACGATCACGATCCGCTGCGCCGTGGCCAGCGCCGCGACCGACTGTTCGATCTGCTCGGTGCTCAGCTTGCGCGCGGTTTCCTCGAGGTTCGAGTAGTCGGCGCTGAGCGAAGCCTCCAGCTCGGAGTGGTCGAAGGAGAACAGCGGCCCGCCGGGGGCACCGGCGGTCGCGATCGTCGTCCGGTACTCCTCGATCGCGGCCTGCTGCAACTCCGGGTACCCCTCGAAGCCGAGGGCCTGGGAGAAGCGCACCACCGTCGATGACGAGGTGCTCGCTCTCCTGGCCAGCTCCTCGGCGGTGAGGAAGGCTGCCTCGTCGAGGTGATCGACGATGTAGCGGGCGACGTCTTTCTGGGAGCGCGAGAACTCGTCGAAACGCTCCTGGATGTAGTCGGAAAGACTTTTGAGCTGGGGGGACTTCGTTGCAGTCTTGGTCACGGCGGTCAATTTCGCCTTCCTCGACGCTTTCCCTTCTGAGAAACTCGCGCGATGACGCTCGAGCAGGCGCTTCGCCTCACCAACGCGAACATGATCGCCTTCGACCTCGTCCTCGGCAGCGCCGCGATCGCCGCCCCGGCGGCGACGCTGCGGGTGCTCGGTCACGACGAGCCCTCGCCGGATGCCAAGCATCTATTTCGGCGCTGTGGGCCGATCTGGCTCACCTTCGCCGCCGCCCACGCGGTCGCCGCCAAGCGCGGTCGCCCCGCCGACTGGCAGTCGCTGGCCTGGCTGCGCGGGACCGAGATCGCGACCGACGCGCTCTGGGCCGGCTCGCCGGCGGTGACCCGGCCCGGCGCCAAGCTCGGACTGCGGCTCGCCGGCGTCGCCAACGTCGCGATGGCGGCCGGCTTCGCCTGGATGGCGAGGCGCGGCGATGGCTGAGCTCGACGGTCTGCCCAGCATGCGCTGGTCGCTGCGCGGCATCAACGAAGAGGGCGACGAGGCCTGGCTGATCCGCGGCATCGCCCGCAAGCTCTACCGCTGCCCGGGGTGCCACGGCGAGATCGAGGTCGGCGACGAGCACACGATCGTCCAGTTCGTGCGCCGGCTCGGCGGCACCGACCATCACCACTGGCACCGCCAGTGCGCCGAAGAACTGCTGGTGCCCGAGCTGACACAGGTGAAGCGGGTCCCGGCCTCGGAGTCGAGCCAGTCGCGGCTGGAGGCCCGCGGCCGGGTCAAGCCGGGACGCCGGCCCCGCTGACGTGCTGCGCCGGGTCGCCAGCACCTACGCGCGGATCTGGCGCACCTACGTCGGCTGGGCGCCGAGCCTGCTGCTGCTCGGGCTCGTCGTCTTCGTCCCGCTGGGACTGCTCGACGCCGCTGCGCTCAAGGTGGACGTGGACGCGCTCGACCTGACCAGCGGGATCAAAATCGCCGCCTTCGCCCTCGCCGTCAGCGCCGTGACGGCGACCAGCCTGCTCGGCGAGGTCTTCTTCAGCGGCGCCGTCGCCGTCTCCCTCACCCACCCCGAGCACAAAAAGCCACCGCCGCTCGCTCATATCGCCAAGCGCCTCAACTACGGGCGCCTGATCGCGGTCGACCTCCTCTACGTCTTCGCCGTCGTCGCCGTCGCCGTGATCTCGCTGCCGCTGGCCGCCGTGACCTGGACTATCCCCTTCGTCTGGCTTGGGCTCTCCGGACCGATAGTCGAGCTCGAGGAGCACCGTGTCCGCGCCGCCTTCGCCCGCAGCTGCAGCCTGGTGCGGCACAACTTCTGGTTCGTGTTCTGGATCCTGGTCCCGATCGAGCTCGTCGGCGACGTGGTCGGCGCCCTCGTCGCGGGCGTCGTCCACGGCCTCCTCGGCCACTCCTTCGTCGCCTCCTGGCTCGCCGAGTCGGCCTCGAACATCGTCCTCTCCCCCTTCTTCGCCGTCGCCGCCGTGCTGCTGGCGATCGACCTGATCCACCTCAAGGACGGCTCTGGACCGCGTCTAAACTCGGAGCCGGCCTACCCATGAGCACCGCCTCGATCTTCTCGGAGTTCTGGAGCAAACTCGTCGATCACGAAGAGCAGGGTCTGTTCTTGGTCCTCGTCGGCTTCATCCTCTCCTTCGGCTTCATCCGGATGAGCACGCGGCTGATGCGCAGTCCCCGGGTCTCCTGGTGGCCGGGCAGCGTCGTCAGCGACAGCGGCGTCCACATCCACCACCTCGTCTTCGGGATCGTGACGATGATGGTCGCCGGGGCGCTCGGCTTCCTTTCCTTCGGCCGCAGTCCCAGCACTGAGATCTGCGCGCTGTTCTTCGGCATCGGCGCCGGGCTGACGATCGACGAGTTCGCGCTCTGGGTCCACCTCGACGACGTCTACTGGTCCGAGGAGGGCCGCAGCTCGATCGACGCCACGGTGATCGCCGCCGCCGGGATGCTGCTGGTCCTGCTCGGCTTCAGCCCGCTCACCTTCGAAACCGGGTCGGCGAGCGCGGTGATCGGCAGCATCCTCAGCGCAGCCTTCATCTTCGGCCTGGTCGCGGTCTGCTTCCTCAAGGGGCGGGTCCTGCACGGAACGATCGGCTTCTTCATCTTCCCGATCGCGATCTACGGCGCCTGGCGGCTGGGCAAGCCGACCTCCGCCTGGGCCCGCCACCGCTACGGCGATCGCCACCCTGACAAGCAGGCTCGCTCGGAGGAGCGCTTCCCGCCGGAACGCCGCACCGAGCGCTTCAAGAACGCCTTCCGCGACATCGTCGGCGGCAAGCCGAGCGAGGGCGTCGCCGCCGCCACCGAAGAGGCCTTCGCGGCAACCCGGGAGGCAACCGAAGAAGTGCGGCAGCGGGCCGAACGGGTCGCCCACGCGGCGGACCCGACCCGCCGCCGTGACGGGGGCTGACTCAGCGCCGCGCGGCGAGGCGGCGTTGCAGGTTGGCGCGCACCTCGGGCCACTCGCTGGGGATCACGCTGAAGTAGGCGGAGTCGCGCTGGCCGACCCCCGGCACGATCATGTGGTTGCGGAGGATGCCCTCGAACTGAGCCGGGAGGGCGCCGAGCGCGCCGCGGGAGCGCTTGTTGCGGGCGTCGGTCTTGAACTCGACGCGAACGCAGTCGAGCGTACCGAAGGCGTGCTCGATCAGTAGCAGTTTGGTCTCGACGTTGACGCCGCTGCGCCAGGCGCTGGGGTTGAACCAGGTCCAGCCGATCTCGACCACCCGGTCGCCAGGACGGACGTTGAGATAGCGGCTGCTGCCGACGACGGCGCCGTCGGCGCGGCGGCGGACGACGAAGACGCCCTCGCGGCCTTCCACCGTGGCCGCCAGCGAGACCCGCATGAACTCGGCGAAGATCTCGCGGTCGGCGCCGACGTTGGTCAGCCACTCCCAGATCTCGGGCGCCTGCGCCGCCTCCCAGAGCTCCTCGGCATGGTCCTCGCGCAACGGCTCGAGCACCACCAACTCCCCCTCAAGCCGCGACGCCAGCTTCTCCATCGCGCCATCTTGCCCTACCGCGGCGGGGCGCCGTCCGGCGCCCCGCTCGGGCCTGCCCCAGCCTCAGCCGGCGCGGTCCATCCGCATCAGGCCGACGACGTGTCCCTCGGGATCGGCGAAGAGCGCGATCTCGCCGCTCGGTATCTCCATCGGCGGCATCACCGTGCTGCCGCCCAGCGTTTCCGCCTTGGACAGCGAGGCGGCGACGTCGTCGACTTCGACGTAGAAGGTGACGTGACCGCCGTTGCCCTCCGGCGCCTGGCCGATCCCGCCCGGGATCCCCTCGCCGCCGGTGTCGACGCCGGTGTACGGCATCGCCTCCATGTCGTTCAGCTTCCAGTCGAAGAGCCCGGAATAGAAGCCCTTCATCGCCTCGCGGTCCGTTGCCGCGACTTCGAACCACATCGTCGGGTTGCCCATCGTCTTCCTTTCTCTACTTACCGAACTCGTCGGGGCCGGGATCGCCGCCGGCTCCCGCGACCGCGAGCCGGTCCAGGTAGTGGCGCCAGCCATGGCCGTGCTTGGTCGCCGATTCCGCGGTCGCCAGGCCGGTGTGAATCAGCCGCACATGGGTGCCGTCGCGTTCGGCGGCGAGCAGGACCTCGACGGTGCTGCTGCCCGCCCTGGTCACCGAGTCCTCGCTGTTCCAGCCCCAGGTGAAAACGACCCTTTCGGGCGGTTCGACCGCCAAGTACTCGCCGGTGGCGACCGTGTCGTGTCTGATCTCGACCCGGAAGCCGCCGCCGGGGTGGGGGTCGATCTCGGCCGCCCGGCCCATCCACTGCACCATCAGCGCGGGGTCGATGAAGAAGTCGAAGACCGTCTCAGGGCTTGCGTCGATCCATACCTCGACCTCTACCGCCTCCACCGTCTCTACGTTTGCCACGTTTGTCCCTCCTCTGCTGCTCCAGCTCGGCGGCCAGCCTCAGCCGCTCGAGGCGATCGGTCCAGAACTCGTCCATGAATGAACGCAGGCCTGCCAGCCCCTCGGGCCGGGCCCGGTAGAGACGGCTGGTGCCCCGCCGGCGCTCGCGCAACAGACCCGCCTCGCGCAGCACCGCCAGGTGCTGGGAGACGGCGGGCCGCGAGACGTCGAACTGGGCCGCGATTGCACCGGCGCTGAGCTCCCCGTCGCGGACCAGCGCCAGGATGCGCCGTCGGTTCGGCTCGGAGATCGCCCGCGCGACCAGGTCCAGCTCGGCCGGCTCTGAAAGCTCCACGTTCACGAACCTATTTAAGCAATTGCTTTCGTAAGTGTCAACTAACTTAAGACGACGGGATCGCCGTGGTAGCCGGCCAGGCCCAGCACTCGCTTCTCGCCGCCGGGCCAGAGCGTCAGCCACAGCCCGGCACGCTCCCCCGCCGGCTCCATCGCCAGGTGGGCGAGCGGCGCCTCAACGCTGGCGCGGGCTCCGGCCCCGCGGAGCAGATCGTCGAGCCGCTCGCGTTCTCGCTCGGGCAGGTACTGGATCACGATCGAGTGGAAGACGACGGTGGCCAGGGCCGGGGTCGACTCCGCGAGCCTTGCTTCGAGCCATTCAGCGGCGGGGGCGCGGTCGACGGCGACCGGCAGCCCGCGGGCGACCTCGATCGCGGCCTCGGTGCGGGCCGCGCGCTGTGGCTGGTCGGCCCAGAGGTAGGAGAGGAGCGTCAGCCTGCCCTCCTCCGCGGCCGGATCGACAGGCGCGGCGTCGCAGCCACGGCGCTCAGCGACCTCGACCGGAGCCTTCGAAGGTGGGGGCCCGCGCAGCTCGAACGAGATCGATAGCGGCGCGTCGGGCGCGCCCCAAGCGAAGCCATCGCTCTCGTAGCGGTAGCGATCCCAGCCGAGGTTGAGACCGGCGCTGGCGCCGAGCTCGAGCAGCCGCAGCGGCAGGCCGGTCGCCGCGGCGACGGCCAGGAAGCCGGGCAGCAGCGCCGCGCAGCGGCCGACCTCGTTGGTCTGGACGGGCAGATCGAGCAGCGGCCGCAGCTGCTCGTGGTGGGAATCGAGCGCGGCGAGAAAGGCGCTCCAGGTTGTCGCGGGGTCGCGAGCGGGGTCCGCGTAGAAAGCGGCGAGCTCGGGCAGCTTGCCGCAGACCGCGAGCCGGTGGACGGCGCCCATCAGCCGCAGCGCGAGCATCGAGCCGAAGGAGTCGGACTCGTGCCCGCGCAACAACTCCCAGGTCGGCCCGCCGCTGGCACAGTCTGCCGCGGCGCGGGAGAGCAGGTCGGCGTAGAGCGGCGAGCCAAGGTCGGCGCAGGCCCGGGATTGGAACTGGAGGCGCTCGGCCAACGCCGTCGCGGCCTCGCGGTCGAAGCCTCCCTTCACTCCCCCATCGCCTTGATCACCACCCGCTTGCGCCGCCCACCGTCGAACTCGCAGTAGAAGACCTGCTGCCAGGGGCCGAGGTCGAGGCGCCCGGCGGTGACGGGAACGATCGCCTGGTGGTGGACGAGCAGGTTCTTCAGGTGCGCGTCGCCGTTGTCCTCGCCGCCGCGGTGGTGCCGGTAGTCACCGGGGCCGGGCAGCAGTTCCTCCGCCACCCGGTTCGAAGCAGGCGCCCAGCTCGGCGGCGCCACCTTGTCGAGCCATTCGAGCATGTCCTCGTGCAGCCCGGGCTCGTCGTCGTTTACCCAGATCCCCGCCGTGATGTGCATCGCCGAAGCGAGCACCATCCCCTCGGCGATGCCTGCCTCGTCGACCACGTCCTGGACTTCCTCGGTGATGCGGATCAGTTCGCGGCGGTTGGGGGTTTCGAAGGCTAGGTGACGGGTGGCAGTTTTCATGCGATGGCTCAGGATTCGCTCGCGCTGCACACCTTGAAGCCGATTTCATCCGCGATTTCGTGACGCAGAGGCTGGCCTTCGTTGCGCGCTTCGCGCGCTAGCAGGTAGGAGGAGGTGTTTTCGGCCTCAGCCGCAGTGAGCGCTTTTTCGTCAAGTTCATTGACTTCCTCCTGGGAGGTCACGTAGCGCCGGTACGCGTCTGCCTTTTTCGGCGGTGGCACCAGCCGCTGGAATTCATTGACGGCCCGAGTGGAGATCTTCACCAGTTCTTCGGAGTATTCGACGTTGGGCACTTCCTCGGACCTCGCTTCCGGGAATGCTTCACGAACGGCCTTGAAGGTGTCCTGGCTGTTTTCACAGATCTGGTCGCCCTCCTTGATCAGCTGCGCGGCCGTCAGCGTCTGCGGCGTTTCCACCTGCTTCTTTTCTTCCTTCGCCGTCGTCGACCCCGTCCCATCCCCACCTTCCGTCTGGGCGAGGCCCGTCCCTTCGGCGCCGGTCTGACCGCCGTCCCCGCCCCCTCCCGAGCTCAGCACGATCGCGAGCACCACCGCCGCGACCACTGCCAGGCCGCCCCCGGCCAGAGCCCAAACGCGTCGCGAACCGCCGCCCCCTCCGTCCCCTGAAGCATCGGTGGGGCCGGGCTCGGTTTCGGCGGTCGGGGCGAGTGGGGCGATGGTTTCGGGTTCGACGGTGGCGGCGGCGCCGGTGGCCACGGTGCGCTCCGGGATCGAGATCGACTCGCCGCTGACGGCGGCAAGGGCGGCGCGGCCGAGGTCGCCGGCGGAGGGGTAGCGGTCCCCCGGCTCCTTCGCCATCGCCCGGGCGACGACGTCGTCGAGCGCCATCGAGGTTCCGGGGGCGTAGAGGGAGGGCGCCGGCGGCGGGTCGTTGAGGTGGGCGTAGAGACGGGCCGCCTCGCCCTCGCGCGGGAACGGAACCTGGCCGGTGAGCAGCTTGAAGAGCAGGCAGCCGAGGGCGTAGACGTCGACCCGAGCATCGACCGCGGCGCCGGAAATCTGCTCGGGGGCGACGTAGTCGAGGGTGCCAACGAAGCGACCGGTCTGGGTCAGGCCCGACTGGGTGGCGACGTTGCGGGCGACGCCGAAGTCGGTGATGTAGGCGTGCTCTGAGCCCGGCTCGCCGCTGAGCAGGACGTTGGCCGGCTTCACGTCGCGGTGGACGAGGCCGGCGGCATGGATCGCATCGAGGCCGTTGCCCACTTGGGCGATCAGCGCCGCAGCCCGCTCGGGATCGAGCCGGCCCTCGCTCTCGATCCGGCGGCCGAGGTCGGAGCCGGCGACGAAGCGCATTGCGATGTAGGGCACGCCGTCCTCATCACCTGCGGCGTAGATCGGGACCACGTTGGGGTGCTCGATCGAGGCCGCGATCCGCGACTCCTCGGCGAAGCGCTTGGCGAAGACCTCGTCGGCGGCGGCCTCGGGAGCGATCAGCTTCAGCGCCACCCGCCGCTCCAGACCCGGCTCGGTCGCCAGGTAGAGGATCCCCATCCCACCGCGGCCGAGCCGGCGCTCGATCCGGTAGCCGGCGAACTGATCGCCGGAGGCGAGATCTATCCAGCCCCCGGGCTCAATCATCGCTCAACCCTAGCCAGCCGCCCCGCGCCTAAAGTGCTCGTGGGAGACGAGATGCGCCACCGGCTCGCAATATTCGCCTTGCTCGCGCTCGCCTGCGCGGCGGGGGTGAGCGCGGCAGCGGGCGAGCAGGTGCGCCGGGGCAACCTCGAGGTGACCTTCAACGCCGGCTTCAACCCGCAGGCGTTGCCGCGCTCGCGGCCGGGGGCCGTCACCGTCACGGTCGAAGCCGGGATCGGGACCACCGACGGCAGCCGCCCGCCGGCACTGCGCAGCTTCGAACTCCAGCTCAACAGCCACGGCCGGATCGACGCGCATGGCCTTCCGGTCTGCAGGTCCTCGGAACTACAGTCGGTGCCGACCGAAGCGGCGCTCGCCCGCTGCCGGGGAGCGCTGGTCGGCCACGGCAGCTTCCGCGCCGAAGTCGAATCCTCGGAAAGCAAGGTCCCCGCCTCCGGCCGCATCCTCGTCTTCAACGGCCGCCGCCACGGCCACCCGCTGCTCTTGCTCCACCTCTATGGCACGGTGCCGGTGCGCGCCAGCTTCGTCCTGCCGCTGGCGATCCAGCATCGCGGCAAGCACGAACTTGGCACCCTCCTCGCCGCCAACGTACCGCTGCTCGCCAGCGGCCTCGGCTCGATCACCAGCATGAAGATGACGATCGGCCGCACCTTCTCCTACCGCGGCCGCCGCCACAGCTACCTCGGCGCAAGCTGCGCGGCGCCGAAGGGCTGGAACGTCGTTCCCTTCTTCCCCTTCGCCCGCGGCGTCTTCGACTTCGTCGATGGAATGCGCCTGCAGAAGACGCTGGAACGGTCCTGTCGCGTGCGCTCCTCTTCTTAGGAGGCTGCCCAGCTAGAGCCCGAGCCCGCCAACCCCGCGCTCGTCCCAGCCGAGGTGGTGGGCGAGCTCGTGGCGAAGGGTCTGCTCGACCTGGCGGGCGAGCGCGGCGCGGTCGTGGCCGAAGTCGCGTTCGAGCGTGTCGCGGTAGATCGCGATCCGGTCTTCGAACCCGTCGCGGGCGACGCCGTCGCCGAAGTACTCGCCGTAGGCGTCGCGCTCGGTGCCCAGATCGGAGACGACGACGGGCACGCTCTCGAGCACCTGCTGGAACTGCTCGGGCAGGGCGTCGATCGCGTCGGCGACCATCGCTTCGAAGTCATCCATCTGCCGCTCGGGCTTCATCGATCCACAGCATGCAATACGTTCGTGATCCGGCGCAGTGCCGGTACAAGTCCACCAACCGAGCGGGGAGAGAAACATGAAAGACGATCAGGCGTCCACCACCAGGTTCCGGGCGCTCGCGATCCTGCTCGCCGTAGTCGCCCTGGTCGGCGGCGGCACGGTGCTCTCGGCCTGTGGCAGCAACTCCAGCAGCGGCACCGAAAAGGCCAAGGAAGGGATCGAAAAGGGCGTCGAAGAAGCCGAAAAGGGCGCTGAAGAAGGGGCCGAAAAGGCCGAAAAGGGGCTCGAAGAAGCCAAGGAAGAAGCCGAAGGCGCCAAGAGCTCGGCCAAGAAGGCGATCGAAGAAGGCACCAAGGCGGCCGAAGAAGGGGCCGAAAAGGGCGCTGAAGAGGCCAAGAAGGGCGTCGAAGAAGCGAAGAAGAAGATCGAAGAAGAACTGAACAAGTAAGGGGTTAGCCGGCGCCGCCCGCGGCTCAACGCGGCGCCGGCACCTGCGACGCCATCTGCGCGTAACCGGCGGCGCTCGGGTGGATCCCGGTATCGCCGCTGATCACCCAAGGCGGCCCGTGCACCGGGCCTGAGCAGAACGAGAGCGGGTGGGTGAGCAGCAGCTCGTCCTGGGTCGCGTCGATCTGGACGCTGGGGCCGTCGACCTTGTAGCCGAGCCGCGAGCACGAGTAGTGCGAGGAGTAGACCGGCGAGAGGTCGATGCCGACGTTGAAGTGCGGCGGCGTCACCACCTGCAGCCGTTTCGGGTTGACGGACGCCGCGACGGCGGCGATTTCGGCGTTCATCATCTTCGCCATCTCAGCGATCTGCAACGAGGTGTAGGCCAGCGCCGTCGACGGGATCGAGAGGTGGTACTGCATCAGGTAGATCGTCGCGTTCGTCTTTTGGACGAGCTCGCGGTAGAGGCGTTCGAGGTTTTCGTGCAGGCCGATCTTGGCGAACGCTTCTTCGATGCATTCCTCATAGCCGCCGAAGATGTCGGCGTAGATCGCGCAGCCCATGTGGTCGACGCCGAAGAGCATTTCGGAGAGCAGCGGGTTGGCCCCGATCGTCATCAGGATGTAGTCGGGGTCTTCGGACTCGATCCGCTTGGTGATCGGGTACAGCGGCCCACCCGGCGCCCACTGGCCCGGCTCGGCGCCGCTGATCGCGACGTTCTCGTAATTAGTGATGCCGTATTCGTTGGCCCACTGCGCCGCCCAGGAAACGTTGTTGGCGAGCCCGTAGTCCGGCGCGAACTCGACTTCCCTTGCTTCGTTGTTCACGTTGACCGAGTTCGACGAGCAGGGATCGACCAGGGTCACCGAGCCCGGCTTGCATTCGGGCAGGCTGAGCAGCGGCATCAGCTTGCCGCTGCTGTAGTAGCCGAAGCCGGCGGTGACCGAGTCGCCCATCGCCCGGACCACGACTTCGGGCACGGCGCCGACCTTGAAGACGACGGGGACCGGGGTCAGCGACAGCGTCCCCGGCGCGCCCCGTTCACCGCGGCGCGGAGCGCCGACCAGCTGCACCGAGTCGGTGCCGCGGAACTTGCGCGAGGGGCGGTAGGTCAACTTGCCGCCGCTGATCCTCGCCGTGCCGTGGGCGGGGCGACCGGCAAGCGTCCAGCGCTTGGCGACGTTGCAGACCGGCAGCCGGACGCTGATTGGACGCCGGCGCTGGAGGCGGATCTGGGGCACGCTCGAGCAGAGCGCCTGGCCTCCCTTGGCGACGCCCAGCTTCTTGACTGCGGACCCGGTCCTGACCAGCTCCGGCTTGCCGTCGCGGTTGGCGTCGAGGCGGCCGACGGCGGCGACGTGGACCTCCCCACCCCGCGCTGCCCGGGTCTGGGCCGGGCTGAGATCGATCCGGTGAACGAAGGTGAAGCGTCGCCGGGGCTCGGGCGCGCGGGGCTTGCCGCCGTTGGCCAGCGCATGAGCCCTAAACGCTTCCAGCTCGGTGTTCTTGCCCTTGCCGCTGAAGAGAAGAACGCTGAGGGCGATCGGATGGCCGACGAAGGCGGTCGGGTAGCTGACCTCAACCAGGATGCTGCTGCGGCCATGGCGGGGCGGCGTCAGCGCCACCCGGCCCACCCTCACCCCGTCGCCGATCGGCTTCGTCGCTCCCGAGTTCGCGGAGGCCCCAACGGGCACCGCCAGCAGGCCCAGCAAACAGGCGATCACGATGGCCCTCTTCACCGCCGGAACGGTAGCGGCAGGCACGGTCGCCGGGGCCCCTCAGTGGCTAGTGACGAAGCGGCGGATGACGCCGACCGCCGGCGAGCGGAACGGGTAGTAGAGGCTCGAGGCGTGGCCGCGGTCGGGGACGACGTAGAGCCGCGAGCGCGGGAACCGGGCCTGGACTTCGCGCGCTTCCTTGGTCGTCGTGATGTCGTCGACTTCGCCCGAGAGGATCAGCGTCGGCAGGCTGGCCGGGGCCTTCCAACCAGTCGGAACCGGCGGCTCCAAGCCGCCGGCGGGAGGCGCTGGCCAGTAGAGGCAGTTGGTCAAGTGGGCGGCATCCGAGAGCAGGTACTCGCGGCGCGTGAAAGGCGCGAAATGGTCGCGCGGCAACCTCGTCACCGCCTGCGAGAGTTCGCGCACCCGTTCGGGGAAGCCCCCAGCCGGGTCCCACATCAGCTTGTAGTCGTTGCACTCGACCGCGATCTCGAGCCCGTAGGAGAATTCGCGGTAGGCCCCCTGGCCGGCGGGCCCCGGAGCGATCAGCCGGTTCAGTCGCCGCGACCGTCCGGCGAGGAAGCGACGGTCGCCGTCATCGAGGCTGAGGTAAGAACGCGGCGCGAAGGAGCCCGCCTCGAGTAGGAAGGCGAGCAGGTCCTCGGTCGAGCGGTGGGCGCGGTGGAAGCGGGCGACGACCCGCGAGAAGCGGGCGACCGGATCTCCCGAGCAGCTCGGTGCCCGCAGGCAGGCGATCCGCAGGCCGCGCAGGCCGGCCGGCAGGATGTTCGGGTAGTAGGGCTCGTTCGCCGGGTAGGCCGAATCGAGGATCAGGCCGCGCAGCGAGTCCGGATAGCGGACCGCGTAGGCCTGGCCGAACAGGGTCCCGTAGGAGTCGCCGTAGTAGAAGACCTTGCCGAGCCCGAGCGCCCGGCGCACGGCGTCGAGGTCGTTGGCGGCTTCGCCGCTGGTGTAGCCGGCGAAGCTCGGGCCGAGCTGGTTGGCGCACTCGCCGATCGCGGTCGCTTCCGGGACGAGACCCCGCTGCAGCCCCGGGCAGTCGACCGCGTCGGAGCGGCCGGTTCCCCGCTCGTCGAAGAGCACGAGGTCGTAGCGATGCAGCAGCGGCGCCAGCACCGCAACCAGCGAACGGGCGAACGGCGGCGCGGTGGAGGCGTAGCCGGGACCGCCGTCCATCGCCATGATCGTTCCCAGCGGCGGCCGCGAGCGGTCGGCGCGAGTGCGGACTGCGAAGGCGACCTTCGTCGTCCCCAGCTCGGGATCGCCACGGCGCATCGGCACCATGATGTGCCCGCAACGGAAGGGGCGCGGCGGGCCCAGGCCGCAGGGCGCCAGCTTCGGCGCCGCGGCGGCAGCCTGCGGCGACGCGCACAGCAATACAGTCAGCGCCAGTGGAGCGAGCGAGCAGCGAAGCAGTGCCCTCACAGGCTCAACCTAGATCAATCGCGCAGCGCCTGGCGCGAATCGCGATCTGGGTCGGCGGCGTCGCCCTGCTGCTCTTCGTCCTCAACCTGCTCGGGATTCCCGCCGAGGACTGGATCCGCGAACTGTTCCGCAAGATCGGCGACATCCCGCCCTGGGCGATCGTCTCGGCGCTGGTGCTGCAGACGGTGCAGACCGCGCTGGCGGCGCTCGCCTGGCACGGCATCCTGCGCGCCGCACTGCCGCGGGAGCGCGTCTCCTACCGGCTGATCCTCGCCTGCTACGCGGTCGCGGTCGCCCTCAACACCTTCCTGCCGGCCAACATCGGCACCTGGGTGATGCTGCTGATGTTCACCGCCCTCTTCGCCAGCGCGACGCTGACGCTGGTGATCTCGGCGATCGTCGTCCAGAAGATCCCCTTCTCGATCTTCAACGTCGCCCTCTACGTCTACCTCTTCCTCTCGGTCAGCGGCTCGTTCGGGATCAAGCTCGGCTTCGTCGAAGATCACACGCTGCTGATCGTCGCGATCCTCATCGGCGCCGTCGTCCTCCTCGCCATGCTCGGGCGCGCCCTCTGGCCGCGACTGGAGAAGCTGCGCCGCGAGGCGGCGGCGGGTGGCGCGATCCTGCGCAGCCCGCGGCGCACGTTCACCGACCTCTTCCTGCCGGAGCTGGGGAGCTACCTGGCGCGGCTGGCGATCGTCGGCGTCTTCCTCGGCGCCTACGGGATCCCGGTCACCTTCCACAACGTCGCCACGGTCACCGCCTCAAACTCGATCTCCAACAGCGTCTCGGCGACGCCGGGCGGGGTCGGCGTGACGCAGGCGATGAACACGGCGGCGCTGGCCGGCTCGACCGACGCCCAAACCGCCACCGCCTACTCGATCGGCCAGCAGCTCGTGACCTCGGCCTGGAACATCCTCTTCGCCATGGTCATGGTCTGCTGGGTGTTCGGCTGGAGCGGGGGCAAGACCCTGGTCGAGTCGTCCTACGCGGACGCGAAAGTGAAGAGCGAGGAGATGCGAGAACGGCGCAGGAAACGCAAGCGGCAGGAGTCCGAGCAGGAGGAGACCGCGTGATCGGCGAGCGCGAGGTCGAAGGGGTTGCGACTCTGACCCTGGCCAGCGAGGGCGCCGACGGGATCGAGGTCGCCTTCGCGCCGGGCGCCGGCATGGTCGCCTGCTCGCTACGGCACCGCGGCGAGGAGCTGCTCGGGATGCGGCACGGCCTCGCTGCCTACGCCGAGCAGGGCAAGACGCTCGGGATCCCGCTGCTCTACCCCTGGGCCAACCGGCTCGGGGAGCGCCGCTTCCCGGTCGCCGGGCGCGAAATCGACCTCACCGTCCCGGGCCTGCGGCTCTCCACCGACGCCAGTGGGCTGCCGATCCACGGCCTGCTCGCCGGCTCCCCCGGCTGGGAGGTCGAAAGCCACGAAAGCGAGGGGGACGGAGGCGTCCTCGTCGCCGGGTTCGACCTGGAGGCGCACCCCGGGCTGCTCGCCGCCTTCCCCTTTCCCCACCGGCTGCGCTACGAGGCGCGACTCGCCGGCGGCGAGCTGACGATCGCGGTCACCGTCCTCGCCCGCGGCCGCGCGGTACCCGTCTCCTTCGGCTTCCATCCGTATTTCTGCCTGCCGGGAGTTGAGCGCGAGGCCTGGGAGGTCGAGATCCCGGTCTCTGAGCGGCTGCTGCTCGATCGCTCGATGCTGCCGATCGGGGCAAGCGAGCCGCTCTCCATCGAGCCAGGTCCGCTCGCCGACCGCAGCTTCGACGACGCCTTCGCGGCACCGCGCGGCGGCGCCCCGTTCGTCCTCGCCGGCGGCGGCCACCGGATCGAGGTCCGACTCGGCGAGGGCTACCCGTTCGCCCAGGTCTTCGCCCCGGCCGAGGACGCCGTGATCGCCTTCGAGCCGATGACCGCGCCGACCAACGCGCTGGTCGAGGGGGGCGCCGAGCTGCCCCTGGTCGCCCCCGGCGGCTCGTTCACGGCCAGCTTCGCGATCGCCGTCGGCGGCGCCTGAGCTGCAAGCGAAGTTGCAGCGCTCACCGCGGTTCGGACATCCGTCGAGACAGGGGCTGGCTCCCTAATGAAACGGCTCGCCGCCTTCTCCATCGCCGCCGCCTTGATCGCGGCCTCCGCGCTCGGCCTCTCGGCCTGCGGCTCCTCCTCGGGCTCCGGTCGCGAGGGCGGGACGCTGCGCGCCACCTACGGGTCCTTCCCCTCCTACCTCGACCCGGCCCTGGCCTACGACATCGAAGGCTATACGGCGATGTACGACACCTACATCCCCTTGCTCACCTACGCCCACGCTTCCGGCGCCGCGGGCAGCAAGGTGGTCCCCGGCCTCGCCAAGGCGCTGCCCGAGCTGAGCGACGGCGGCAAGACCTACACCCTCTTCCTCCGTCCAGGCCTGCGCTACTCCGACGGCACCCCGGTTCGCGCCTCGGACTTCGCCCGCACCGTCGAACGCCTCTTCGAGATCAACTCCCCCGGCTCCCCCTTCTACGAAGGGATCGTCGGTGCCGAAGCGTTTGCGGCCGGCAAGGCGAAGGACATCAGCGGGATCGAAACGGACGACAAGAGCGGCAAGATCGTCATCCACCTGACCGAACCGCGCGGCACCTTCGAGAACGAGCTGGCGATGCTGTTCGTCGCGCCCCTCCCCCCCGGCACGCCAGCCGAAGACCTGACCGCCTCGCCGCCGCCGGCGACCGGTCCCTACGTGATCACCGCCTCACACCCCGGCCGCGGCTGGGAATACGAGCGCAACCCGCAGTGGCCGAAGGCCAACGAGAGGCTGCTGCCGCAGATCCCCAGCGGTCACGTCGACAAGATCGACGTGACCGTGATCCGCAATCCCCAGACGCAGGTGGCCGACGTCGAACAGGGCCGCTTCGACTGGATGCAGAACACGCCGCCGGCCAGCAGCCTCGCCAGCGTCCGCGACAAGTTCGAAGGCACCCAGTTCCGGGTCGAGCCGCAGATCGACACCTACTTCTTCTGGATGAACACGACGCAGGCGCCCTTCGACGACGTCCGCGTCCGCCAGGCCGTCAACTACGCGGTCGATTCGCGGGCGCTGGAACGGATCTACGCCGGGCTGCTGAAGGGCGGCCAGCAGGTGCTGCCGCCGGGGATGCCGGGCTACCAGAGGTTCGCCCTCTACCCGCACGACATGAAGAAGGCAAAGGAACTGATCGCCGAAGCGAACCCGGGCGACCGCGAAATCACGGTCTGGACCGACAGCGAAAGCCCCAACGACGAAGCGGGCGAATACTACGAGGGGGTGCTGCGCGAACTCGGCTTCCAGACCAAGCTGAAGATCGTCAACCCCGACAACTACTTCGTGATCGCGACCAACCTCTCGACCCCGGACCTCGACACCGGCTGGAGCAACTGGGTCGAGGACTACCCCCACCCCAACGACTTCTTCCAGCCGTTGCTGGACGGCGAAAGCATCGCTCCCACCAACAACACCAACTGGGCCCAGATCGACGTCCCGGGGCTGAACGCGAAGATCCACCAGCTCGGCTCCGAAAGGCTCGGGCCCAAGCAGGAAGCCGAATACGCCGCGCTCGACCGTGAATACATGGAAGAAGCGCCCTGGGCTCCTTACGGCAGCCTCTCCGCCACCACCTTCGTCGCCAGCGACGTCGACCTCGACAAGGTCGTCTTCAACCCGACCTTCGGTCAGGACCTGGCCAGCTTCCAGTTCAAGTAGGGCGGCGCCGGTAGGCGGCTTCCAGGGCCCGCAGCGCGTTGCCGAACAGCATCGCCTCGGCGTGCTCGGGGTAGTCCCCGTGCAGCGCCTCGGCCAGCGGCGCCAGGTCGCGCGCCATTTCGATCCCGCCGACCATCGGTTTGATGAAGCCGTCGAGGTCGCTGCCGAGACCGATGTGCCGGTAGGAGCCGGTCAGCTCGTGCAGCTTGCCGATGTGAAAGCGGACGCTGCGCAGCGTCGTCGCGAGGTCTCCCGGGTCGTCCTCGTGGAGGCCGTCGTTGAGCAGGTGGTGGGCCATGATCAGGCCGACGACGCCGTCGCGGGCGGCGACGGCGCGAACCGTGTCGGCGCTCAGCATGTAGCTGTGTTCGCCGAAGCGGTAGCCGGCGTGGGTCGCCAGCACGGGGTAGGCGGTCGGGTCGTTGCCCTCGCGATCGTCGAGCTCGGCGAGCAGGGCAAAGGTCTCGTCGATCGCCCGCTGGCGCATGTGGCTGATGTCGATCAGGACCCCGTGGCGGTACATCGCCCTCACCGCCGCCTCGCCGAGGGCGCTGAGGCCGACCTCGTCGGGCTGGGAGAAGACGAAGTCGTACTGACCGTCGGAGAGGTTGGGAAGCGCCGGCGCGTTGGTCGCGACATGGCGCCAGAAGAGGTGGGCCAGGGTGATGTAGCCGACCCCCTGATCGGCCAGCGCCTTTATCCGGCCGTCGATCTCCTCCGGATCGGCGCCGAGGTGGGCGCCGCCCTCGACGCAGTGGACGAAGCGGATCGTGTCGTCCCTGCCGGCGCCCTCGAGCTGGGAGGCATGGTTCACGATCACGTGGGCCGGACCACCGTCTCGTTCGCGTGTCAGGTCTTCGTTGACTTCCTCGAGGTGGTCGGTCAGCTCCTTGAAGCTGTGCTCCTCGGGGTGCCCGCTCAGCCACTCCTCGATCCCGAGCTCGGTCTCCGGCACGTAGAGGACCGAGAAGACGAGGCGGACGCCGCCGCGGTCGAGCTCCTCTAGATTGACCAGCCACTCTTCCTTCTTGCCGAAATTGAGCCTCTGCGCCGCCCAGCGGACGAGGATCGCGCGGATCTTGTTCCAGAGGCGCCGTTTCTTGATCTTGCGCAGCGGCCTGACGAACGGGTCGCCGCCGTCTTCTTCGGCCAGCAGGTGCATCGGGTAGTGGCAGTGCAGGTCGGCGATCTGGTGCTGCATCTCACTCCTCCTTTGGGCTGGCACCCGCGGCAGCGTCTCATACCTCATGGGTACCTGAGTGTTCCGTTCTCCCCGAAGGCGTCTTCCGCGATCATTGGGGCATGGCTCCCGCTTCGCCCGAAGACAGCAGTGCGCTGCGCCGGCTGCTCGGACCGGGATCGAGGCTCGGCCTGGTCGCCGCGATCGCCGCCGCGGTCGTCGCCGTCGACCAGGTGACGAAGCTGCTCGCGGTCCAGTTCCTCGAGGGCGAGGACCGGATCGAAATCCTCGGCGGCCTCGTCCAGCTCCAGTTCTTCCGCAACTTCGCCGGCCCCAACAACCTCTTCGGCGGCCACACCGTGCTGATCTCGGTCTTCGCGATCCTCGCCGTGATCGTCCTCCTCGTGATCGCCTTCCGGATCTCGACCACGGCCGCCGCAATCGCCGTCGGGCTGCTGCTCGGCGGCGCACTCGGCAACCTGATCGACCGCATCGTGCGCGAGCCCTCGCCGCTGCACGGCGGCGTCGTCGACTGGCTGAAGCTGACCTCGCTCTCGAAGTCGATGAACGTCGCCGACCTGGCGATCGACGCCGCGGTCGTGGTGATGTTGGTGACGGCGGTGCTCGCCTGGTGGCGGGACCGCGAGGACGAGCGGCGGGCGCAGGGCGAGCCACGGGCGGGAGAGCGTTGAAGCTAGTGTGGCGCGCTTGAGCGCCTACATCCCGAGCCCGTCGTTCAACGACTTCCACGTCGGGCCACTCGAATTTCACCTCTACGGGCTGATCTACGCGATCGCGATCGGGGTCGGGACGTGGATCCTGATCCGGCGCTGGGAGGCGGTCGGCGGCAAGCGCGAGCTGGTCTTCGACGTCCTCCTCTGGGCGATCCCGGCCGGGCTGATCGGTGGCCGCATCTACTTCGACATCACCAGCAGCGGCGAAATCCCGCCCCACTGGTGGGGGCCGTTCGCGATCTGGGACGGCGGTCTCGGCAGCTGGGGCGCCTTCAGCGCCGGGGTCGGCGTCGCCCTCTGGCGCGTGCACCGCGCCGGCGCCTCGGTCTCGCTCGGCCTCGACGCGGTCGCCCCGGCGCTGGCCGTCGCCCAGGCGATCGGCCGCTTCGGCAACTACGTCAACCAGGAGCTCTTCGGTGGCCCCTCGACCCTCCCCTGGGCGGTCGAAATCGACCCCTCCCACCGCCCCTCCGGTTACGAGCACTACGCGACCTTCGAACCGACCTTCTTCTACGAGTCGATCTGGGACCTCTCGATGGCGGCCTTCCTCGTCTGGCTCGGCCACCACCGCAACATCCGCCCCCCCGGTCTCTTCGCTCTCTACGTCACCGGCTATGGGCTCTTCCGAATCTTCGAGGAGCTGCAGCGGGTCGACCCCTCCCACTACATCCTCGGCCTCCGCCTCAACTTCTTCGTCGCCTGCATGACGGCGATCTCCGGCGCGATCTGGTTCAGCTGGACCCAGGGCTGGTGGGGCCGCCGGCGAGCGGCTCCTACGTCTTGAGGATCCAGTAGGCGAGGGCGACGATCAGGAAGGCGACCGCCGCCAGCGTCGCCACGCTGCTTCCGTTGAGGCTGCCGAGGGCGGCGAGCGAGAAGCTCCCATCAGCCATGAAGGCGAAGGTACCGCGGCCGGGCACGGGGGTATCGCGAGTTCGACGTTCGTCCGAGCGGCTTCGGACAACCGCCCTCAGCAGAGCCGCTGGTCAGCCGCGTACGCCAACCGCGTCCTGGCCTCCGCCTCGTCCGCGATCCGATCGATCACCGTCTCGACCAGCTTGGTCGCCGCAGGAAGCGCGTCGGGTGGCAGCACCAGCAGCGTCGTCAGCACGTAGTCGACCGCCACAACTGCTCCCATCAGCTCCTCGACCAGCTCCTGCGATGCAGCGTGGACTCCTGGCCGGGACACGGTCATGACCCGACAAGGAACCGCGGCGGGCGATCTCTCCCCCGACGGGGACCGCGCCGCGGGAGAGGCGCTGGCGCCCGGGGTCACGAGGTGAGAGGCTGGCATCTGTCTCGTCTTTCCCCTAACCCACGAAAGAAGGACACTATGAAGAGCTTCTGGTCTCGCCCCGCCTACGCGAACGTGATCGCGACGCTTGCCCTGTTCCTCGTCCTCGCCGGCGGCACCGCCTTCGCCGCTAGCAAGCTTGCCAAGGGCTCGGTTGGCACCAAGCAGATCAAGGCCAATGCGGTCACCGGCGCGAAGATCAAGAAGAACGCCGTGACCGGCGCCAAGGTCAAGAACGGCTCCCTGACCGGGGCGGACATCAACCTCGCGACGCTCGGCACGGTGCCGACGGCGGCCGCACTCGCCGGCCAAACGGCGTTCGAAACCTTCATGGGCCCTGGCACGCAGAACGTCGGGACCTTCGGCGCCTTCACGATCCAAGCCCAGTGCAAAATCAACGAAGCCGCCACCGACTACGCCGAATTCCTGCTTTCCACCTCCGAAGACCACTCGGCGATGGACAACAACAGCGGACCGGAGAACGACGACTTCGGACCCGCCGACAATCCGATTCGGATGTTCTTCCAGAGCGCGGAAACCGGGAAAACGAACATAGAGGCGGAAGGCGGGGCGCTGCTCGCGATGGCCCCCGGCGGAACGGTACTGATCAGCGAAAGGCAGGAACTGGCGGTCAATCCACCCGGCCATCTCGGCCAGTGCTATTTCGCGGCGATCTTCAAAAAGGTCAAGTAGGAGCCCCAGGCCGAGCGACCTGCGCGGCGGTCTCCGGGCCGCCGCGCGCTCGGTCTGACCGGGTCGATGGGACTAACTGGACGGTATTCGAACCAAGCAACCGGGGCGGCGACCCGGCGCCTTCGGCAGCGCTTACCCAGGGCCGTAAGGTCGGCTCATCTCCATTGCTGGCCTGAACAGGTGGACGCTCCGACGATCGGCTGCCGCTCAGGCGCGAACTCGACACAGGAGGGTGCTCCATGAAGGCAATTGTGGTGACTGCCGAAGCCGCCGGTACGACCGGGATGGCGCTGGTGGAGCGGCCCGAGCCGTCGGCGGCTATAAACGATGTCATCGTTCAGATTCAGGCGTCGGGCTTCGTCCCGACCGAGTTGGAATGGCCGTCGACCTGGATCGATCGCCACAGCCGCGACCGATCGCCGGTGGTTCCCGGCCACGAGTTGGCCGGAGTGGTCACTGCCCTCGGCTATGGCACGACGGGGCTGTCGGTGGGCCAGCGGGTGTTCGGCCTCGCGGACTGGTATCGCGACGGCACCCTTGCGGAATACGTCGCGATCGAGGCTCGCAACCTCGCACCTCTGCCGGGCGATCTCGACTTCACCGTGGGCGCGAGCCTGCCGATCTCGGGCCTGACCGCGTGGCAGGGACTGTTCGACCATGGCCGCCTGCAAACCGGGCAGAGCGTCCTTGCGCACGGCGCGGCCGGCGCCGTAGGGACGATGGTGACGCAGCTCGCACGAGAGGCCGGCGCCTATGTCATCGGCACCGGGCGCGCTGCCGACCGTCAGAAGGCACTCGACTTTGGCGCGCACGAGTTCCTCGACTTGGAGAACGACGCCCTGGAGGACGTCGGCGGAGTCGATCTGGTCTTCGACGTCATTGGCGGCGACGTGGGGAGGCGGTCTGCAGGCCTGATCCGGGCCGGAGGGACGCTGGTGTCGGTCGTCGGGCCGCCCGAGACGAGGCCCACTGACGGCCTGGCAGTCGACTTCGTCGTCGAGGCCGATCGCTCCCAACTGACTGAGATAGCCCAGCGGGCGCGGGACGGGCGACTGCGGACGAACATCGGCAACGTCTCGGACCTCGACGACGCCGTCGCCGCTCTCAATCCGACCGAGCGGACGACCGGGAAGACGATAGTCCGCGTCCGTCCGTGAGGATTCGAGATGCAGGACCAAAGCGCTGCGAGGCCAACCTGCACCGACTTCCACGAAATGGGACTAACTGGACGGTATTCGAACCAAGGGCGGGTTCGAGCTATCAGGGCCTTGCATCGACAATGTTGATGACGCAGGGAGGGGCGCCCTCACCGCGACCCCTTCGGCGGCGGAATGCCCAGCTGTCTGCAGATTGCGCGCGCCAGCGGGTAGCCAATCTGACGATGACGTGGAATCGAGGTAGACCGCTCGGCGTCCATACCCCAATAGCTGTGGCGACCGCCCTCGCGCAGCAGGCGCGCGCCGTGCTGCTTCAAGTGCCGCTCGAGATCGCGGCGCTTCACGCAGCGACGATGTCGAGCGACTCCCTACCGACGTCCTTGCCTTGAGGCTCGTGCTCCGCAGCGCGCAATTCGAGCATTCCGGCTAGGGCGTCGAGCACCATCTCACGCGCTTCGGCTTTGGTCTTGCCCTGGCTCAGCACGCCGGGGACCTCGGGAATCGAGGAGAAGATCCAGCCGTCGTCGCCCTCCTCGTAGAGGATCGTGAGATGGAGGGGGTTGCTCATCGGCCGAGTGTAGCGCCGCCTGCTGCGGCGATTTCGGCGCAGATGGGGCGGGCTGGACTCGAACCAGCGACCAAGGGATTATGAGTCCCGTGCTCTAACCAACTGAGCTACCGCCCCGGCGGGGCGAGCCTAGCGTGCGGGGAGGGCTGCGGTCATCGCCCGGTGGAAGGCGGGCGGGTCTTCGACGTGGGGGTAGTGGGCGAGACCGGGGAGCTCGTGGACGGGGGCGGCCGGGCGCAGGTCGCGGAGGCCTTCGAGGACGTGGGTGGTGGAGACGGGGTCCTCGAGGCCCCAGGCGAAGGCGAGATGGCCGGGCCAGTCGCGGACGGCGCCGTGCCAGCGCTCGGCGTAGGTGGCGCGTTCGAAGGTGTAGCCGATCAGCTTGTCGCCGATGCGGTTGCCGTGCTTGAAGTGCATCAAGGCCCACTGGGAGTCCCCCTCCTCGGCGCTCATCGGGTGAGCCGATCCGAAAACCGAGCCGAGCTGCCAGCGGAAGACGCGGCCCGAGGAGGTGCGGGCGAAAACCGGGCCGAGGCGGCTGCGCAGGACCTTCTGGCCGAGGACGAAGTTGGCGCGCTCGATGATCACGTTGCCGTCGAAGAGGAGGGCGCCCGAGAACTCCATCTCCAGGCGGCCATCGAGGTCGCGGGCGAAGAGCTCGGTCGCCACCGAGGTGCCCATGTCGTGGGCCACCATCTCTACTGGACCGCCGCCGTGACGACGGACGAGCTCTTCGGTCAGGTCGGCTTGCCAGGAGAGCGTGTACTCGTGGTCGGCGGGCTTGTCGGAGAGGCCGAAGCCGAGGAAGTCGAAGGCGAGGATCGCCCGCTCCGGCTCCAGCGCGATCACCTCGCGCCAGTCATAGGAGCTGTTCGGGAAGCCATGCAGGAGCAACAGCAGCGGCCCCTCGCCCGGCTGGTGGAAACAATGGATCCGGCAGCCGCGGAACTCCTCCGGATGGCCCCTTCTCCCCCAGGCGACGACCGTCTCAGGCAGGTGATCGCGTCGCCGGGACACCGCGCTCAGGCGCTGAACAGCTGCGCCAGGGAGCGGCCGACGTCGGGGGGCTCTTCCTCTCCCTTGGCCGCAGCGGCGGCGCCGTCGGCGAGGGCCTTGGCGGCGTCGGCGATCTGGTGGTCGCGGCCGCCGCGGATGACGCCGGTCTTCTTCGCTTCGGCGAGGTCGGACTCCATCAGGCCCGCCAGCTCGGCGAGGCGACGGAGGCCGACGACGCCAGCGGTGCCGCGCAGAGCGTGGGCTTCGGCGCGCATCGTCTCGAAATCGGTCGTTGCCGTGGCGAGGCCGGCCGAGATCACGTCGCAGCGACGCCGCGCCTCCTCGGCGAAGGACTCGAGCAGCTCGGCGTTCTCGGGCAGGGCCTTGTCGGTCATTCGGCGATCACCTTTTCGGCAACTTCGTCCATCAATTCAAGTCCAAATCCACCCTCGACGGCTGAGCTGACCACGCCGTTGCGGTTGATCGCGAACAGCCAGGGCTCGGTCGGGAGGTGGAATCTACGGACCTGGGGACGAACCCCGCTTTCGGGGTCGTTGTCTTTGAAGATCTCCATGTGGATGAATGCCGCCTTGTCTCCGAACTCCTGCTTGGCCTGCTCGGCCACGTCGACGACGGGCCCGCAAACCCGACTCTGGCAGAACTGGGGGGTCGCAAACAAGAGCAGGATCGGTTCCTTTCCTAACGCATCGGCGTAGTCGACCGCGTTCTGGGTGTCCGGCGGGACTCGAGTCGTGATCTTCGCGAGATCCCCCCCAACCTCCTTTGCGGTCGGCGTGTGGATCAGCGGCGCCGCCTCCCCTGGCCGTGGAACGCGGGTGTATTCGCCGACGTTGGCGGTGCCCAGCAACCGAGCCGAGGTTTCGTCGCCTTCGCGGATCAGAACCGCCATCCGCCAGGAGCCTTCGCCCGCGAACGGCAGCTCGGCCGAGTAGACGACCCGGGCCGCGTCCGGGTTTTCAGCCGTCGTCTGCGAGAGGAAGGCGGGCTTGGTCCCCAGGCTTTCGATCTTCGCCGGGAACGGCCCGACCGCCGGTTCTTCGAGTGCTTTCTGTTCTGCCTTCGCCGCCTGACCCTTGCTGCCCGCCGCCGACTTGGCCCCCGGCTTCGGGGTCGGAACGCGCGCGTAGTAGACCGCGACTTCGGCATCCGGGACTTCCTGGCCATCGCGTTCGTGGATCGAGAACGGGTAGCGGTTGGGTCCCGGGTAGAAGACCGACGCTTCCGGCGCGACGATCAGTTCGGAGCGGGTGCCGGCGCCGTTCAGCAGCTCTTCGAGACTGCGCCCCTGCGGCTGCGGGAAGGCGCTCTTCGGCGGCGCCGGGCTGCTCGGCACCGGCGTCGTCGCGGCGCTGGTCGAGTCGCCACCGCCACCGCAGGCCGCTGCGCCGAGGAGGATCACGAGCAGGCTGGCGCAGGCGAGGGCGAGGCGGGCGGCGCGCATCGGCGCCATGTTATTGGGACTCACAGCGGGGGCCTCATGTCGCGAACGCCGCTCCCCAGCGCCAGATAAGGTCCCTGCGTCTTCAACGTCGACGAGGAGGGGTGATGGCGGAGCGCGCGGCAATCGTTACCGGAGGATCGGGTGGGATCGGGCTGGCAATCGCCCGGGCGCTCGGCGAAAGCGGCTACGCACTGACCCTGTCGTCACGGCGGCCGGACAAACTCGAGGGCGCGGTCGCCTCGCTGCACGAGGACGGCTTCGAGCTGCAGACGGTCCCCGCCGACGTCGCCGACGAGGAGAGCCTCGCCGCCGTCTTCGCCGCTCACAGGGAGCGCTATGGCCGGCTCGACGCGCTCTGCAACAACGCCGGGGTCGGGATCGGCGGGCCGATCGACCAGACCCAGACCAAGTACCTCGACATGCAGCTCGCGGTCAACCTGCGCTCGCTGATCATCGGCACCCGCGAGGGCCTGCCGCTGCTACGCGAAGCGGGCGGCGAGCACGGTAAGGCACTGATCCTCAACACCGCCTCGATCGCCGGCAAAGGCGGCCAGGCCTTCCTCTCGATCTACGGCGCGACGAAGGCGGCAGTGATCAACTTCACCCAGGCGACGGCGCGGGAAACGGTCGGCAGCGGGGTTCAGTGCACGGCCCTGGCGCCTGGCTTCGTCGACACGGCGATGACCGAGTTCGTCAAGAGCGAGGTGCCCGGCGAGAAGATGATCCAGCCGGCCGACATCGGCGCCGCGGTCAAGTTCCTGCTCGCCCTCTCGCCAAACTGCCTGGTACCCGAGATTGTCTTCAACCGAGCAGGCGAGGGCCCCGACGCCCCCTGACGCCTTGCGTGTGTTGGTTGCGGCCTTCGGCGACGCCGGGCACGCGTTTCCGGCGATCTCACTGGGGCGGGCGCTGGCGGCGCGGGGCCACGAGGTCGTCGTCGAGACCTGGGAGGAGCGGCGAGCGGCGGTCGAGAGCGCCGGGCTGCGCTTCGCCGCGGCCGAGGAATACCGGATGTTCCCGCCGCCGGAGCCGGGCTCCGGCGACGGTCGCCACGCCGCCGAGGCGGCCCGGGCGCTGCTGCCGCTGCTCGAGGACCTGCGTCCGCACGTCGCCGTCAGCGACATCCTCACCCTGGCGCCGGCGCTTGCCGCCGAGCGCGCCGGGGTGCCGCTGGCGACCCTGATCCCCCACATCTACCCGGTGGTCGAGCCGGGCCTGCCCTTCTTCGCGATCGGCCTGCGCCGGCCCCGGACCGCGCTCGGGCGAGCCGGCTGGCGGGCGGGACAACGGGCCCTGCGGGTCGGGCTCGAGCACGGGCGCCGCGACCTCAACGAGCAGCGCCGCCGGCTCGGCCTCGGTCCGATCGAGCGCTTCCACGGCGGCATCAGCCCCGAACTGGCGCTGGTCGCGACCTACCCGCAGCTCGAGTACCCGCGGCGCTGGCCGCCCGGGGTCCGCGTCACCGGGCCGATGGTCTTCGAGCAGCCCCACCCCGACGTCGAGCTGCCGCCGGGCGAGGCCCCGCTCGTCCTCGTCGCCCCCAGCACCGCTCACGACTCCGACAACCGCCTGGTGCGGACGGCGCTGGCGGCGCTGGCGGAGGAGCCGGTGCGAGTGGTGGCGACGACCAACCGGGTTCGGCCGCAGCGCCCGATTGAGGTCCCGTCCAATGCCCTCCTCGTCGACTGGCTCAGCTACAGCCAGCTGATGCCGATCGCCTCGTTGGTCGTCTCCCACGGCGGCCACGGCACCGTCGCCCGCGCCCTCGGCGCCGGCGCTCCCGTCCTCGTCTGCCCGATCACCGGCGACATGGCCGAGACCGCGATCCGCGTCGACTGGGCTGGCTGCGGCTTGGCATTGCCGTGGCGACTGTGCCAGCCGGGGCCGCTGCGCTGGGCGGCGCGGCGACTGCTCGAGGACCCGGCCTTCGTCGCGCGCGCCAGCGAGATCGCCGCCTGGAGCCGGAGGAACGACGGTGCCGAGCGCGGTGCCGAGATGGTCGAGGAGCTGGCGGCCCGGAGGACGTAGTGCCTTGCCCTGCCAGCGCGACGTGGATAGGGTCGGCTCGACCTCGTCCAACTGTCCCGCAGCTCGCCGATTTGGAGGAACGAGATGAAGTACTACGTCAGCGCCACGCCCGGTCCGATGCCGCCGCCGCCCGAGGTTTTCGACGCCGCGATGGCCTGGCTGCAGGCCAAGCTCGACGACGGAACCTTCGATTGCGTCTACGGATTCGTCGACGGCGGTGGCTTCAGCGTCGCAAACGCGGGCTCTCACGCTGAGGTTTTTCGGCTGATGGCCGAGTTCCCACTGTTCGGCCTCTCCGAGTGGGACGTCCAGCCTCTGCTCGAGCTCGGTGAGGAGCAGGCGACGATCCGGGCGAAACTGGTCGAGGCTCAAGCGGCGATGGGCGGAGGCTGAACGCTCGCGCCCTTCACGAAGCTCCGGGGGTGGGACTCGAACCCACAACCCTTCGGTTAACAGCCGAATGCTCTGCCGATTGAGCTACCCCGGAACGCGCGGCCCGGAGCGAGCCGGGCGGCACGGAATGTACCGACTCAGCTCCCGACCCGCTCCGCGTGGGCGATTCGTTCCACCAGCGCCGCCCGCTCGCGGCTCAGAGCGGCTCGGCGCTCGTAGTCGTCGCGCTCTCCGGCGGCGGCGATCTCGTCCTCGAGCCGGCGCTGCTCGAGCTGCAGGAAGTTGAGCTCCATCGCCTCCTGGGAGGCGGGCTCCGCCCGCGCCAGCATCACCAGCTCGGTGACGACCCCGGCCAGCTCGGGGTCCTGCGGTAGGTTCGAGGCCGGGTCGCCGGGATGCTCTCGCAGCCAGGAGGCCGCGCGAGCACCGCTCGCTGAGAGGTGGGCGTCGGTAAGCCGCGAGAGGTAGCCCCGCCCCTCCTCCGGCAGCGCGATGCACATCGCCAGCAGCGCCCGCTCGCGGCGCTCACGCGAGGTGAGCTGCGCCGGCGGCGTCGTCATCTGAGCCGGCGCCGAGCCGGTACCGCGAGCCACCGCCGTCGCCCTGGCCGGGCCCCCGCCCGCGTCCTCGCCGCCGCTGGCCGGCGTCGCTGCGACGACCCGACCCATCACCATCGCCGGCTCGAGGTCGAGCCGCTCGGCCACGCGCCGCACCAGCTCGTCGCGGCTCGCCGATTCGCCGAGCCCGGCAAGGACGGGCGCGACCTCTGCCAGCGCCCGGTCGCGTGCAGCCGGAGAGGCGACGTCGGTTGCCGCCAGCACCAACCCGACCTGGAAGTCGGCGACGTCGATCGCCGACTCGACCAGGTCGCGAAAGCGCTCGGCGCCGCCCGGATCGGCCATCATCTCCGCCGGGTCGACCCCCGCCGGCATTTTCGCCACCCGCAGCCGCATCCGTCGCCCCGACGCGACCCGCTGCGCGCGCAGCATCGCCTCCTGGCCGGCGGAGTCGGCGTCGAGCGCCAGGACGACCTCGTCGACCATTCCCGAGAGCGTCGCCACCTGCTCGTCGGTGATCGAAGTCCCCATCGCCGCGACGGTCTCCTCGACCCCGGCCTGGTGCAGCGCCAGAACGTCGGTGTAGCCCTCGACGAGCACGGCGCGGCCGGCTTTGGCGATCGCCGCTTTGGCCCGGTCGACGCCGTAGAGGAGCTGGCTCTTGTGGAAGAAGTCGGTCTCGGCGGTGTTGACGTACTTGGCGCCCTGGTCGGAGCGCATCGCCCGGCCGCCGAAGCCGAGGGTGCGGCCGCGGCGGTCGCGGATCGGGAACATGATCCGCGAGCGGAAGCGGTCGTACTCCTTGCTTTCGCGGCTGCGCTGGACGAGGCCGACGCCGTGGAGCTCGGCGACGCTGAACCCGGCCTGCTGGCCGCGGACGAGGATCTTGTCCCAGGCGCTCGGCGCGTAGCCGACGCTGAAGGCGCGCAGCACCTCCTCCCCCAGCCCGCGCTCGGCCAGGTACTCGCGAGCGCGCCCAGCCTCCTCGGAATCCCAGAGGTAGGCGGCGTAGTAAGCGGCCGTGCGGTCGAGCAGCTGCTCGAGCCGGCGGCGTTGCACCCGCCGCGCCTCCGCCCGTGGGTCCTCCTGCTCGCGCTGGATCTCGACCCCGTAGCGGTCGGCGAGCATCTCGACCGCCTCGGCGAAGCCGAGTCCTTCCTTTTCCTCGACGAACTTGATCACGTCGCCGCCGGCACCGCAGCCGTGGCAGTAGTAGAGCTTGTCCTCGGGATTGACGCTGAACGAGGGCGTGCGCTCGTCGTGGAAGGGGCAGAGACCCATCATCCGCGCTCCCTGGCGGCGCAGGTCGGTGTGCGCGGAGACCACCTCGACGATATCGACGGTCTGCTTCAGCCGCTCGAGGCTCTCGGCGGAGATCAGCGCCATGCTCGTCAGCCCCCCATCAGAACCGCGACTCCTCGGGGACGGTCAGCTCGGTGAACTTGGCGATGCAGTAGCGATCGGTCATCCCGGCGACGTAGTCGGCGACGCGCTGGCACTCGCTCGCGGCGGGATCCAGCTGCGGCACCTCTTCGGGGTGATCGAGGTAGTGGACGAGGAGACCGCGCATCGCCTGCTCGGCCCGGCCGTTCTCGCGGCGCGCCTCGGGACCGAGGTAGACGCGGTCGAACATGAACTTGCGCAGGCGCAGCATCGCGCCGCCTATCTCGTCGCTCTGGAGGATGTCGCCGGCATCGCGCGAGCTCTCGACGATGTCGCGGACGAGGGTGTCGATCCGCAGGGAGCCGGTCGGGCCGAGCAGCTCGATCTCGCCTGCCGGCAGGTCCTCGGGGCGCAGGATCCCGGCCCGCAACGCGTCGTCGATGTCGTGGTTGATGTAGGCGACGCGGTCGACCAGCTTCACGATCCGGCCCTCGAGCGTCGCCGGCTTGTTCGGCCCGGTGTGGTTGAGGATCCCGTCGCGGACCTGCTCGGTCAGGTTGAGGCCGGCGCCGTCGCGCTCCAGCACCTCGACCACCCGCAGCGAGTGCTCGTTGTGCTTGAAACCGAGCCCGCAGCGCTCGCGCAAAGCGTTGTCGAGGGTGCTCTCGCCGGCGTGGCCGAACGGCGGGTGGCCGAGGTCATGGCCGAGCCCGATCGCCTCGGTCAGGTCCTCGTTCAGGGCCAGCGCCCGGGCGACGGTGCGGGCGATCCCACAGGCCTCGAGCGTGTGGGTCAGCCGCGTCCGGTAGTGGTCGCCCTCCGGGGCGACGAAGACCTGGGTCTTGTGCTTGAGGCGGCGGAAGGACTTGGAGTGGACGATCCGGTCGCGGTCTCGCTGGAACGGCGTCCGCAGCGGGCTGTCGGCCTCGGCCGCGGCGCGGCGCGCCGGGTAGGAGCGAGTCGCGTACTCCGAGAGGAACTCCTCCTCCTGAGCGCGCATCCGGTCCTCGAAGGTGGCGGTGGCAGGCACCCTTCGATCATAGGTGGCAGGCGCGCGGCTCAGGCCGCGGCCCGGAGCTGAACGTGCGCGTGGTGCTCCAAGGTCTCGCCAACTGCGCGTTCGACCTGGCGCAAGGCGAGCGGCTCGGCCGGCGGCGCTTCGCTCAGCGGCTGCGCCAGGGCGGCGACCATGAACCGGTGCGCTTCCTCGCCGAGCGGGAAGGCGTCGCTTTCGCAACCGGCGCAGACGACGCCGCCGGCGGCGCCCGAGAAGCCGACCAGGTGCTCGTCCTCGCCGCAGCGAGCGCAGCCCGCCAGCTCGGGGACGAAGCCGGCTACCAGTGCCAGCTTGAGGCGGAAGGAGAGCGCCGTACGCAGGTCGGCGGCGCCCTCGGCGACGGCGGGATCGGGGTCGTCGAGCAAGGAGAGGTAGCGGCAGAGCAGGTTGTAGGCGGGCGGGTTCGCCTCGGCCGAGTCGA
Organism: Solirubrobacterales bacterium; assembly: GCA_035542315.1. GTDB lineage: Bacteria > Actinomycetota > Thermoleophilia > Solirubrobacterales > 70-9 > VAYN01. Next base: position 30,845 of record DATKLT010000022.1, read on the forward strand.
GCAGGCGGAGGACGGCGTCGCAAGCGCGGGCACCGGCGGTCAGCGCCGGCCCTGAGGAGCGCAGCCGCGGGTAGCCGTCGACGGTGGTGGCGCTGGTCACCGTGAGCAGCTCGCTGCGGCCTTCGTGGAGGAGGAGGTCGAGACGGAAGAACGGCTCGAGGCGGCCGCCGAAACGGGATTTTGGCTTGCGCGCACCCTTTGCGATCGCATTCAGCCGTCCCCGCGTGTTCGAGTAGAGATGGAGGATCCGGTCCGCCTCCCCGTAACGGATGCTGCGCAGGACGACTGCCTCGGTCTTGACGGTGCTTCCGGCCACGTCATCAAAGATGGCCGACGAACCGGACGTAGGCGCCTTTTAGGTCCATATGGACCTAAAAGGCGCCTACGGGCGTTTACGGCGCTTCGGTTTACGGCGCAGGCGGACCTGGCAATGCGGGCAGAAGTAGGTCGAGCGGCCACTGACGACGATCCGCTCGATCTCATGGCCGCAGCGGGGGCAGGGCTCGCCCTCGCGGGTGTGGACGAGGAACCTCTCCTGCATCGTCCCCTTCTCGCCACGGGCGTCGCGGTAGTCGTCGATCGTCGAGCCGCCGGCTTCGATCCCGGCCTGCAGCGCCTCGACGACTCCCTCGTGCAGCGCTTCGAGGTGCTCGGGCTTCATCGATCCCGCCGGCGAGAGCGGGTGCAGCTCGGCCCGGTGCAACGCCTCATCGGCGTAGATGTTGCCGACGCCGGCGATCCGCGTCTGGTCGAGCAGGAAAGACTTCAGCGGCGCAGTGCGTCCGGCGGCGGCCTCCCCCAGCACCTCGGGCGTGAACTCGGGCGAGAGCGGCTCGGCCCCGAGGCGGGCGAAACGCTGCGGCAGGTCGGCGTCCTCGATCAGGAAGGCCTCGCCGAAGCGGCGCGGGTCGGTGAACCAGAGCTCGCGGCCGTCGTCGAGGAGGAAGCGGGCGCGCAGGTGCCGGGACTCGGTCGTGCGCTCGCCCTGGTAGAGGAGGCGCCCCTCGGAGGGGTCGAGCACGTCCTCGCCCTCGACCAGGACGAGGTTGCCGGTCATCCGCAGGTGCATGACCAGGGTGCGGCCACCGTCGAGCGCCAGCAGCAGGTACTTGCCGCGCCGCCCCAGACCCTCGATCGTCGAGCCGCTGACCTGGGCACCGAGTCGCTCGGCCGGCACCGGCCGTGACCAGCGCGGGTCGAGCACTTCCAGCCGCTCGATCCGGTGGCCTTCGATCTCCGGCTCCAGCTGCCGCGCGACGGTCTCGACCTCCGGCAGCTCGGGCATCCCGGATTTCTACCCGATGAGAACGCACTACCTCCCGCATAGCGGGAGAAACTGCGTTCTCAGCCCTCGCTGGCGCGGGGGTGGGCGTCGAAGTAGACCTGCTTGAGGTGGTCGCCCGAGAGGTGGGTGTACATCTGCGTGGTCGAGATGTCGGCGTGGCCGAGCATCTCCTGCACGGCGCGCAGGTCGCAGCCGTTCTGCAGCAGGTGGGTGGCGAAGCTGTGGCGCAGCGTGTGCGGGCTCATCTTGCCCTCGAGGCCGGCGTCGCGGGCGTGGCGCTGGACGATCTTGTAGAGCCCCTGCCTAGTCAGCGGCCCACCACGGAAGTTGACGAACAGCTTCGCCTCCTCGCGATCGCCGATCAGCTTCGGTCGCCCTCCGCGAAGGTAGGCGTTGATCGCCAGGATCGCCTGTCGCCCGAGCGGCACCAGCCGTTCCTTGGAGCCCTTGCCCCGCGCCCGCAGCAGCCCCTCGTGCAGGTCGAGGTCGGCGAGCTCGAGCCCGATCGTCTCCGAGGCCCGCAGCCCGCAGGCATACATCACCTCGAGCAGCGCCCGATCGCGCAGAGCCGTCGGATCGCTGCCCCGGGGCGCCGAGAGCAGCTTCTGCACCTCGGAGTAATTGAGGACGTGCGGCAGCTTCTTCGAGCGCCGGGGCGCACTCAGCGCCGCCGTCGGGTCGTCGCCGATCAGCTCGTCGCGGCGCAGGTGCTTGTAGAAGGACCGCAGGCAAGCGGCCTTGCGGTGGATCGTCGAGGAGGAGACCGCGGGGCGCTCCCCATCCCCCGTCGCCAGCTCGGCGAGGAACTCGGTGACGTCGGCCGGCCCCGCGGTCAGCGCGTCGAGCCTGTGGGCGGATAGGTATTCGCCGTACTGCAGGAGGTCGGTGCGATACGCGTTCAGCGTGTTGCGCGAAAGCCCGCGCTCCAGCTCCAGGTAGGCGAGGAAGTCGAGGACGAGAGATGAGAACCGCGCATCGGCGCCAGGCGCAGCGGGCGCAGAAGGCAGGGCAGGTTTGACGGCGATGGCCATGGGGGCTCGTTCGCCTCGCGCCGCCCGAGCCCTTTACTCGCAACTGGCCGTGCGGGCAAGGAGCGTTCCCGCCGCCAGCGGTGCGGAGAAGAACAGCGGGTCGTCGGGCAGGGGACGCCCCATCGTGGTCGTCGGCAAGCCCGAGGCGGCGTAGGCGGCCGTGTCACCGACTTCCTCCAGGAGCTGATGACGGCCCCCGGTGGCTTTGAGGAGCTCGGAGGCAATTTCCTCATACCCAGCCGGGACGGCCACCTGGACCGGGGCCAAGACCAGATCGAGGACGGTGGCGGTGTGGTGGCTGAGGCCGCGGTGGCGGCCGCGGGGGTCGGCGCTCGACAAGCGCGGGGAGATCAGGGTCGGGAGACCGAGGGAGAGGGACGCATGGGCGTTGTCGAGGGCGGCCATGCCGCCGTGGCCGAGGGCGGTGTCGGAGCCGATGATCCCGGGGCCGGGGCCGACGAGGGCGGCGTCCCAGCCGAGCGTGGCGGCGGCGTCGAGGGCGCCGACCGTGCTCAGCGCCTCCTGCTCGCCGCCATATGCGGGCGCCGCGGTGATGTGACCGCAGAGCAGGCCGCGCTCACGCAGCTCGCGGACGTCGCGCGAGAGCGAGCCCGGCAACGCCCCTCCCCCGCTCTGCACGTACCCGATCCGCAGCCCCGGCGCCGCCTGCGCCGCCGCCCACGCGGCCGGCGCCAGGTGCCCATGCAAGGCCAGAACGAGCACCGCCCCCAATCGCGCGGTTCCCTTGTTGCGCTCAGCGCTACTAAGGAACCGCGCGTCGGGTGGGACGACTCCCACGGCGCCCTCGACGGGCTCGACGGCGTGCTGGAGCGAGGTGTAGTTGAGCTTGATCACGTGCTCGTCCCCGCGCTCACCGCTGCCCAGGCCCCGGGTCAGGTTGACGTGGACGACGTCGAAGCCGCCGCTGCCGAGGCCGAGCTCGACCGCGGCGACGTTGACGACGACCTCGTCGCCTTCGCGCATCTCCCCCAGCAGCACCTCGTCGGCCCAGGCGGGACGACGCTCGCCGGCGACCTCGACCACCAACGGGTCGGCGGAGACGACGACGCCGCGGCGCAGCTCGAGGCGGCCGCCGCTCACGTCGCGGAGGCGTCCTCGCCGGCGGCGACCGCGGCGACGATCGCCTCGCAGACCCCGAGCATCTTCTCCAGATCGCGCTTGGTCACCGTCTCATCGGCGGTGTGGACGTTCTCGGTGCCGTTGGAGAGGAGGACGCAGTCGAAGCCGTCGGAGCGCAGGGCGTTGGCGTCGCTGCCACCGCCGATCGCAACCCGGCGCGGCTCGACCCCGGCCCCGCGCAGCCCCGCCTCTGCGAGAGCGAGCGCCGCCGAATCCTTCGGCAGCCGGTAACCGCGGAACAGCTCTTCGATCCGCACGTCGACGTCGCAGCCGTGCTCGCTCGCCCCCCAGGCACAGGCGTCGGCGATCTTCCCCGCCACCTCCGCCGCCCGCTCGGCGTCGAGACTGCGCGCCTCGGCGTGGATGCCGCAGTGGCCGGGGACGACGTTGCCCGAGGTGCCGCCGTTGATCAGGCCGACGTTGGCGGTCGTGCCCTCGTCGAGCCGGCCCAGGTCCATCCGCGTGATCGCCGCCGCGGCCGCCGCGATCGCGCTGCTGCCGTCCTCGGGCCGGACTCCGGCGTGGGCCTCGACCCCGTGGAAGTCGGCGAGGATCTTCTGCTGGGTCGGCGTGGTGTCGATCACCTCGCCGACTGGACCGGCATGGTCGAGCACGAAGCCGACCTGCGAGCGGAGCACCGAAGCGTCGAAGGCCTTCGCTCCGCGCAGCCCCTGCTCCTCGGCGACGGTCAACAGCAGCTCGATGCCGACCGGCCCGCGGCTCTCGGCATGGCGCGCCGCGAGCTCGACGAAGACAGCGACCGCTGCCTTGTTGTCGGCGCCGAGGATCGTCTCGCCGCGACTGCGGAAGACGCCTTCGTCGTCGATGACCTCGACTCGGCCCCGATGGGGGACGGTGTCGATGTGGGCACAGAACATCGCCCATCCCTCCCCCGTCCCCGGCAGCCGCGCCAGCAGGTTGCCGGCGCCGGCTTCGGCGGGGCCAGCCGCGTCGTCCTCGCTCACCTCGAAGCCCAGCGCCCGCAGCTCAGCCGCCAGCGAGTCGGCGATCTCCCGCTCCTCGCCGGTAGGGCTCCGAATCTCGCAGAGGCGCGTGAAGGTCTCGAAAAGCCTCTCGCTGCTCACGGCCGCAAGGCTAACCGTCTGACGGGGCAGCCGTGACTCAGGCCGAGCGACGGATGCCGACGTCGCTCTCTTCGACGTCGCCGGGAACCTCGATCTCGCCCCCATCCGCTGGACGTTCGCCGGCGTGTCTGGCCGCAGCCCCGACAAACTCGCGGAAGAGCGGCTCGGGACGGTTCGGGCGCGAGTTGAACTCAGGGTGATACTGGGAGGCGACGAAGAACGGGTGGTCGGGCAGCTCGACCATCTCGACCAGGCGCTCGTCGGGCGAGGTCCCGCCGCAGACCAGTCCCTCGTCTTCGAGCCGGCGGCGCAGCTGGTTGTTCACCTCGTAACGGTGGCGGTGACGCTTGTAGATGACCGCCTCGTCGAAGATCTCGCGCGCTTTCGTGCCCTCGTGGAGCTTGACCGGGTCGGCACCGAGCCGCATCGTTCCCCCCATGTCGGACACCTCCTTCTGCTCCGGCAGCAGGTCGACGACGGGGTAAGGCGTCTCGGGGTCGAACTCGGCCGAGTTGGCGCCGTCCATCCCGGCCACGTGGCGGGCGAACTCGACCACCGCGATCTGCATCCCGAGGCAGATTCCGAGGTAGGGAATCGCGCGCTCGCGGGCGATTCGCGCCGCTTCGACCTTGCCCTCGATGCCGCGCTCGCCGAAACCGCCGGGGATCAGGATCCCGTCGCAGTCCTCGAGCGCCTCGGGGTCGAGGTGCTCGGAGTCGACCAGCTCGATCTTCGTTTCCACGCCATGGTGGATGCCACCGTGCTCGATCGCCTCGATCACCGACTTGTAGGCATCCGCGAGCTGCACGTACTTGCCGACGATCGCGATCTTGACCTCGCCGCTGGCGGCGTCGGCGCGACGCACCATCGCCTCCCATTCGGAGAGGTCGGGCGAGGGCGCCTCCATCCCGAAGTGGTCGAGGACGATGTCGTCGACGCCTTCGGCGCGGAAGCCGAGCGGCACCTTGTAGATGTTGTCGACGTCATGGGCAGAGATGACGCTGTCGACGGGAAGGCTGGCGAAGAGCGCGATCTTGCCGCGGATCTCGCGGTCCAGGCGCCCTTCGGAGCGGCAGACCAGCGCGTGCGGCTGGATCCCGATCCGGCGCAGCTCGTTGACCGAGTGCTGGGTTGGCTTCGTCTTCAGCTCGCCGGCGTGGCCGACATAGGGCACCAAGGTCAGGTGCACGAACATCGCCCGTTTCGGGCCGAGGTCGGTGTAGAGCTGGCGGATCGACTCGAGGAAGGGCAGCGACTCGATATCGCCGACGGTGCCGCCGATCTCGGTGATCACGAAGTCGACCGACTGCGACTCGGCGACGATCAGGATTTTCTGCTTGATCTCGTTGGTGATGTGCGGGATCACCTGGACCGTGGCGCCGAGGTAGTCGCCGCGGCGCTCGCGCCGGATCACCGAGTTGTAGACGGCACCGGCGGTGACGTTGGAGGCGCGCGAGGTGTTGGAGTCGGTGAAGCGCTCGTAGTGGCCGAGGTCGAGATCGGTCTCGGCGCCGTCCTCCGTGACGAACACCTCGCCGTGCTGGAACGGGCTCATCGTCCCCGGGTCGACGTTGATGTAGGGGTCGAACTTCTGCAACTGGACGCGGAAGCCGCGGGAGACGAGCAGGCGTCCGATCGAGGCGGCGGCGATCCCCTTACCGAGGGCCGAGACCACTCCGCCGGTGACGAAGATGAATCTCGTATCGCCTTTGTTGCCGGGACTCATGCTCTGCCGAGCGAGTCTAGCCAGCGCAGTGGCGGAACCGAATCGATCGTCGCCGAAATAGATCGCATCTCCCCGTAAACGGTGATCGCGGCGACCACCGCGAGCGCCACCAGGCGCGCGCCCCCGCCAAGGACGGTGAGCAGCCAGACCCCGGCAACGGCCCCGATCAGGTTCGACCCGGTGTCGCCGAGCATCGCCCGCTCCCCCAGCGTCAGCCAGGCCCCGACCAGGACCGGGCCGAGGAAGATGCCGAGCAGTTCGATCGGCGCCAGGGTCCAGGCGCCGAGGCAGAGGCCGGCGCAGAGCAGGGCAAGCGCCTTCTCCGCCCGTCCCGGTCGCAGGTCGAGCAGGTTGCCGAGGTTGGTGGTGAGGATCAGCAGGGCGACGTCGGCCAGGTAACGCCACGATTCGAGCCCGCGGCCGGAGACGACGTACGCCGCCAGCGCCAGCGCCCCCACCGCCTTGATCGCCCCGGTCGAGAGCCGGCCTTCGCGCAGCGCCGCCCAGTGGCCGCGCCAGCCGCGCGGCGTCGCCGCCGCGGCGCCCTGGCCGAGTGAGTCGTCGAGGAAGCCGAGGAAGGCGATCCCGAGCAGGTAGGGCAACCAGCGGCGCAGGTCGGGCTCGAGCAGGTCGAGGTCGGCGCGATCGTTGAGGAAGGCGAGCGGCGCCAGGGTCACCAGCGCCGCCGTCGCCAACACCGCGCCGAGCGGGAAGGCGAGCAGCGCGCCGCGGTAGTTCTCGCGAACGAGCCCGGCGTCGCGCAGCCCGCGCGCTCCCGCGGGGACGATGAAGAGGCCGATCGCGATCGCCAGCGGCAGGCCGACCCAGTACAGCGCTCAGCCCCCCTGGGTCAACAGGTCGGGCAGCAGGCGGTCGGCGCTGCCCTTGACCCCGAAGCTGCCCTCGGCGCCGAGCATCGTGTAGACCATCGCCAGCTTCCCCGCGGTCAGGTCGACGTCGTCGACGGTCGCCAGGTCGTTGCCCTGGAAGAAGGAGATCGAGGACGGTTCGGCCTGCGTCGTCTCGACCCCGATCACCGGCGTCCGCGTCGCCGTCATCCCCGACAACAGCGCCGATTCGAGCTGGCTCGCTTTCGCCCGCTGGACCGGGCCGAGGTCCTGGGGCTGGTCGCGAGCGACAATCACCGCGTCGAGCGCGCCGAAGCTGCCGCTGGCCCGCGAGAAGAGCTGCCCACGGACAAAGTCGGGCAGAGTGCCGCCGATCACCAACTGGCGGCCGAGCCCCTTGCCGAGCGCGGTCAGCTGGTCGGAGTTCGTTTCGAGGTCGAAGAAACGCGTCTGGGAGAGGTCGGCGGTGAGGCCGTTGACGTCGACCGGCTCGCGGACGACGCCGACGCCGACGAGCTGCGCCCCGCTCGGCGCCAGCGCTTCCTCGACCGCCTGGGAGACGTTGCTGGGAAGGCCGCCCAGGGCGAGGATCGCGACCCGCTTGCCGTCCAGCTTGTCCCGGGTCAGCACCGGGTAGACGCGTTCGCCGAATTCGTTGGAGCGGCCCAGTTCGCCGCTCAGCTCGTCAGCTCGCGAGCGGGCGTCCTGAAGGTTGCCGACGAGGCTGTGCTCGAGGTCCTTGCGGGTGCTCGTCAGCGCATCGCCGCCGAACTCGGCGCCGATCAGGATCCCGATCGCGAGCGAGAGGAAGACCGCGATCAGCGAGGTGGCGTGGTAGCGGGCGCTGTACCCCATAAGGGGCTAAAGCCTAGATGCCCAGCCAGATCCGGATCTTCAGCCAGATCAGCTGGAAGACGTCGTTGAGCGCCGGCGAGGTGATGATCAGGATCGTCAGCAGGATGACGAAGGCGCCGACGAACATCAGCGCCGGGGCCAGCGTGCCGCTCGGGTTGTAGAGGCGAGAGACGCCCTTGGCGTCGACCAGCTGCTCGCCGATCCGCAGCCGCGTGAGGAAGGTGGAGGACATGCCGCCGCGCTTGCGGTCGAGGAACTCGATCAGGTTGAAGTGGGCACCGACGCTGACGATCAGGGAGGCGCCCTTCTCGTAGGCCATCAGCATCGCGACGTCCTCGCTGGTGCCGGCGGCGGGGACGATCCGGTGCGGTAGCCCGGCCTCGAGCAGCCGCTCGCAGCCGGGGGCGCGGCCGTCGGGATAGGCGTGGACGATCAGCTCGGCGCCGCAGGCGAGCGCAGCGTCGCTGGCCGAGTCCATGTCGCCGAGGATCACGTCGGGCTTCATCCCCGCTTCGAGCACCCCGTCGGCGCCGCCGTCGACGGCGACGATCAGCGGCCGCACGTCGCGGATGTAGGCGCGCAGCGCTTTCAGGTCGCGGCGGTGGCGCTCGCCGCGGACGACGATCAGGACGTGGCGGTCGCGGAAGGAGGCGCGGGTCGGCGGGAACTCGATCGCTCCGGTCAGCAGGTCGGTCTCCTGGCGCACGTGGGCGACGGTGTTCTCGGCGAACTCGGCCAGCGCCTCGTCGATCCGCTGCCGCTGCTCGACCAGCTGCAACTCCAGCTCGGGTTCGCTGAGGACGCGGCCGCGCAGCACCTCCCGCTCGCCGATCCGCACGCTGCCGCCGTCGACCGTGATCCGGTCGCCGTCGCGCAGCAGCTCGAAGAGGCCGGCCCCGGGAGCGTCGACGACCCTGATCCCGGCCCGGGTCAGCATCAGGGGCCCCGCGTTCGGGTACTTGCCGTTCGAAGAGGGCGAGGCGTTGAGGACGGCGGCGACGCCGGCTTCGATCAGCTCCTCGGCGGCGATCCGGTCGATGTTGACGTGGTCGATGACCGCGACGTCGCCAGTGTGCAGACGCTTGACCAGGTGCTTGGTGCGCTCGCCGAGGCGAGCGGTGCCTTCGATCGGCGCGTCCGGGCGCCCGCCGTTCCGGCGCCCGATCAGGGCGGGAAAGCGACGGCGACTGGTGGTTGCCACGGGCGCAGATTACTGGGACGTTTTAACGATTCCTACATTTGGCCGGAAATCAGGCGGCCTTCAGCAGTTCGCGTGCGTGTTCGGTGGCCGCCTCGTTTCCGCCCTCGCCGCCGAGCATGCGGCGGATCTCCTCGACCACGCCCTCGCCGTCGAGGCGCTCGACCGTCGCTGCCGCGCGATCGCCAGCGACGTCCTTTTCCAGCCGGAAGTGGACCGCGGCGAGCGAGGCGACCTGCGGCAGGTGCGTGATGCAGAGAACCTGGCGCTCGCTTCCCAGCGCCCGCAGTCTCTCCCCCACGACCCGCGCTGTGTTGCCGCCGATGCCGGCGTCGATCTCGTCGAAGACGAGAGTGCCGGCGCTGCCGCCGGCACCGAGCCCGCTCAGCGCCAGCATCACCCGCGAGAGCTCGCCCCCCGATGCGGCGTCGCGCAGCGGAGCCGGCTCGATTCCGGGGTTCGGCGCGACCCGCAGCTCGACCGTCTCCCGCCCGCTCGGCCCGAACCCGTCGGGGTGCGGCTCGAGCACGACCTCGAGCCGGGCGCCGGCCATCGCCAGCTGCTCGAGCTCGGCCGCGACCCGCTGCTCGAGCGGCCCGGCGGCGGCAACGCGGCCCTCGCTCAGTCGCTGGCCAAGCTCGGCGCGACGCGCCTCGGCCTCGGCCAGCGCCGCCGCTGCCTCGGCGCCGCGGGTCCCAGCGCCCTCGAGGCGCTCGATCTCCGCCCGGCAGCGCTCGGCGTGGGCGAGCACGGACTCGACGCTGCCGCCGTGCTTGCGCTCGAGCCGATCGACCGCTTCCAGCCGCTCCTCGACCGTGAACAACTCGCCGGGGTCGGACTCGATCCCCTCGACGTAACCGCGCAGCTCCGAGCCGACGTCGCCGAGCTCGACCGCCAGCGCCGCGACCCGCTCGGCCAGCGCGTCGAGGTCCGGGTCGAGGCCGGCCGCGCCATGCAGCAGCGATTCGGCCTGGCCGAGCGCCGCCACGGCACCGCCCCCGTCTTCCTCCGCCCCGGCGAGCCCGGCATGGGCTCCGGCCGCCGCATCGCGCAATCCTTCGGCATGGCGCAGACGCTCGCGCCGCGCCGCCAGCTCCTCGCGCTCCTCCGGCGTCGGCGCCACCTCCTCGATCTCGGCCAGCTCGTAGCGGTAGAGATCGAGGTCGCGCTCTCGCGAGCCCTCGCGCTCGCGCAGCTCGGCCAGCTCGGCGGCAAGCCTGCCGCAATCGCGATGGGCTTCCCGGTAGCCCTCGCGCAGCGCCAGGTGCTCAGCGCCGGCGAAGCCGTCGAGGATCTCGAGCTGGGCCGAGGCGATCGTCAGCTTGCGGTGCTCGTGCTGGCCGTAGAAGGCGAGCAGGCGGCCGCCGAGCAGCTTCAGGTCGGCGGCGGTGGCGGCGCGGCCGGCGACGAAGGCGCTGGTCCGCCCGCCCTCGGAGACGCGGCGGCCGAGCACGATCTCGTCGGTCCCCTCGGGCAGCCGCTGCGCCAGCTCGGCGAGCTCAGGCTCGTCGAGCAGCCCCCCGGGCAGATCGAAGACGCCCTCGACCCAGGCCTCGGCGGCGCCCGGGCGGACGATCCCAGCCCGTGCTTTCCCGCCCATCAGGAGGTCGAGCGAGTGGGCGAGGACGGTCTTGCCGGCGCCGGTCTCACCGGTGATCGCGTTGAGCCCCTGGCCGAGGCGTAGCTCGGCACGCTCGATCAGCAGCAGGTTCTCGATCCGCAGCTCACGCAGCACCGTTCCTGTCTAGCAACGGGGGCGGATCGAACCCGCGGCTTTTCCCGCTCTATGCGGCAGCCGGCTCGGCGGACTCGGCCGGCTCGGCCGGCCCACTCGTCTGCTGGACGAAGAAGCGCGAGCGGGTGAGGACGAAGCCGAGACCGGCGCCGATGAAGGAGAGGATCGCGGCGATCAGCAAGATCTCGTTGAAACCGCTGACGAAGGCGATGTCCGAGGCGCGTTCGACCGCCGGCCGCAGCGCTTTCGGCGTCACTTCCCCGGCCGCTTTCGAACCGCCGGAGGCGACCAGTTCGCCCAGCGCATGCGACGCATGCGGCAGCAATTCGCCCAGCTTCGAGTTGACCCGCGACTGGAAGACCGCGCCGAGCGCGGCGACGCCGGTGGCGACGCCGACCTGGCGGAAGGTCGTGTTGATCCCCGATCCCATGCCCGATTTCTGCACCGGGACGACGGCGATCGCCGCCTGACCGATGCCGGGGTTGGCGATGCCGATGCCGATGCCGGCGGCGACGAATCCCGCCAGCAGCGTCGTCCAACTCGAATCGGGCGTGACGCCGTGCATCAGCAGCAGGCCGACGCCGACCAGCCCGAGCCCGGCACCGAGCAGGATCCGGATCGGGACTTTGTGCGAAAGCGATCCCGCGATCGGCGAGGCGACGAACGAGAGCACGGTCATCGGCAGGAAGCGCAGGCCGGCTTCCAACGGCGAGAAGTCGAGCACACCCTGCAGGTAGATCGTGATGTAGAGGAACATCGCGAACATCCCGGCGGAGAGGCAGAAGGCCACCGCCGAAACCCCGTTGAAGGCGGGGTTTCGGAACAGCGAGAGGTCGAGCATCGGGTGGTCGGAGCGGCGCTCGATCGCGATGAAGGCGGCGAGCAGAGCGACGGCGCCGATCAGGCAGGTGAGGATCGGCGCGCTCCCCCAGCCCTCTGCGTTGCCGCGAATCAGGCCGAAGACGAGGAGGAAGAGCGCCGCCGAGAAGGTGACGAGGCCGGGCAGATCGATCGGTTCGGGGTCGTCGGCGTAGACGTTGACGATCTTGCGCTCGGTGAGGACGATGGCGGCGATCCCGATCGGCACGTTGACGAAGAAGATCCATTCCCAGCCGAGGTGCTCGGTGATGACGCCGCCGACCAGCGGCCCAACCGCGACCGCGCCTCCGATCGTCGCCCCCCAGACGCCGAAGGCCGTCGCCCGGTCTTTGCCGTGGAACTCCTGGCCGATCAGCGCCAGCGAGGTGGCGAACATGCCGGCGGCGCCGATCCCCTGCAGGCCGCGGGCGAGGTTGAGCAGGGTCGGGTCGCCGGAGATGCCGCAGAGGAACGAGGCAAAGGTGAAGACCGCGAACCCGATCGTGAAGACGCGGCGGCGTCCGAGCCGGTCGCCCAGCGAACCGGCGGTGAGCAGGAAGGCGGCCAGCATCAGTGAGTAGGCGTCGACGACCCACTGCAGGCTGGAGAGGCTGGCGTGCAGTTCCTCCCGTATGTCCGGCAGGGCGACGTTGACGACGGTGACGTCGAGCAGCAGCATGAACGTCGCCACCGAGACCAGGACCAGGGTCCACCACTTGCGCTCCATCGTCAGCACCCTAGAGAACCGCTGAGGTCGGCTTGAATCAGACCGCGAGGTGCCCGAACTTCTCCCGTATGCGCTGGTAGAAGCTGGTGCCGGGAAGCTGGGCGAGGCGACCGGCGGCGTCGGAGAAGCGGACCTCGAGCCACTCCCCCGCCGGCAGGTCGCCGAATCGGTTGCCGTCGACAGCGACCTCGACCGGCTCGCGCGCGGTCGCGTTGCCGACGTGGAGGACGTCGCCGGGGGCGACGACGAGCGCCCGCGCGGTCAGCGAGTGCGGTGCGATGTAGCTGACGACGTAGCCCTTGACGCCCCAGGCGAGGATCGGGCCCTGGTTGGCGAGGTTGTAGCCGGTCGAGCCGGCGGGCGTGGCGGCGACGAGGCCGTCGCAGCGGACGTGGCCGACCTCCTCGCCGGCGATCCGGTAGCTGAGCTCGGCGACGCGGTCGTGCGGGCGGCGCGAGAGCGTGATGTCGTTGAAGCCGAGCGCCGTCTCGCCGGCGCAGCTGACTTCCAGGCCCGGCAGGCCGATCACCTCGATCTCGCCGCCGAGGGCGCGGCGGATCCCGGCCGCCGCCTCGCCGCGGTCGACGGCGGCGAGGAAACCGACGGTGCCGAAGTTGACGCCGAAGACGGGGATGGCGGTGCCGGCGTAGCGGCGCAGCCCATGCAGGATCGAGCCGTCGCCGCCGAGGACGATGCAGAGCTCGGGCCGGTCGTCTGGGCCGGCGAGGTCGATCCCGTCGCAAGCGGCGCCGTGCTTGTCGAACTCCTGCGCGTCGGCGACGAGGCGCCAACCGGTTTCCGCGGCGATCGCGGCGGCGATCGCCACCGCCTCGGTGGCGGCGGGGGGATGGGAGTGGGTGATCAGGTCCGCGGTCTTCATCGGGTTCGGTCCTCGGGGGACGCATCGTCGCCGACCGGCGCCTCGGCCGCAGCGATCGCCGCCAGCAGGTCGGAAACGACCGGCCCCTCTCCCCCGCACCAGACGAAGGTCTCGCGGTTGCCCTTCGGCCCCGGCAGCCCGGAGGAGGCGAATCCGCGCACCGGCAGCCCGATCTCGGCGGCCGCTTCGGCGACGCGCAGGATCGCCTCGTGGCGGTCGCCGTCGTCGCGGACGACCCCCCTTCCGACCCGCTCTCGGCCCAACTCGAACTGGGGCTTGACCATCGCCAGCGCCTCGCCCCCGGGAGCGAGACAGGGGGTGACCGCCGGCAGCACCTTGGTCAGCGAGATGAAGGAGACGTCGATGACGGCGAGCGAGGGGACGAAGGGGAGGTCGGCCGGCGTCAGCGCGCGCGCGTTGAGCCGCTCGATTACCGCCACCCGCGTGTCCTCGCGCAGGCGCAGGTCGAGCTGTCCGTAGGCGACGTCGACGGCGGCGACACGGGCGGCGCCGCGCTGCAGCAGGCAATCGGTGAAGCCCCCGGTCGAGGCGCCGACGTCGAGGCAGTCGCGGTCGCTGACGTCGATCGCGAGCGCCTCGAGCGCGTTCTCGAGCTTGATCCCGCCGCGCGAGACGTACCGCGGCCCCGGATCGACGACCAGCGTCGCCTCCGGCTCGACCAGCTGGCTCGGCCTCAGCGCCACCGGCCCGTCGCGGCCGATCCGAACTTCGCCGGCGCGGACGGCACCGGCCGCCGCCGACCGCGACGGGAATAGGCCCCTCTCGGCCAAAACTGCGTCTATTCGGGCCTTCTTCACGGCGAAAACGCTACCGCCAGGCCCTCGAGGCCCCCAAATTGGACGTTTATTGGGCCTTCAACCCCAATTGCAACAATTCTTTGACCACTTTTACCCCCAAGAAGTGATCTACTCTCATCAGAACTGGGGTACTTGGATACCAGTTAGCCCGAAAAACGCCGATTTATCCCCCCACGCAGGGGGATCTGTGATCGCCCTCACACACAAATCGCACGTATGTTCGTACGCTGATCAAGGATTCGTTGAAGGAAACCGATGAAGGAGCAAGACAAGACTTTTTGGCTGAGTCCCGCGTCGTAAATATGGCCCCAGTTGCTTCCCACAACTGGCGCCCACGACACAACTGGGCTCACCTACCTCCCACGGATCCACATATATAGAGATACATATCTCTCCTCCCTGTAGTAACCCCAGAAGCGCCCCGCCTCCCCGGCGGGGCGTTTTCTGTTATGGGGGTCCGGCTAGCGCGCTCGTCCCGTAGGGGGCCGTCGGCGACTGGCGTCGCGTTTGTCTTCCCGTCGCTTCTGAACGCTCCTCGTTCTGAGAATCCCGATGACGACGATCAGGACGGGGACGACGTAGAACGTCCACAGCCAGTGCCCGAGATGCGCGAGAGGCAGGATCATGCGTTGGCCGAGAGCAGGTAGAGGCCGAAGCAGGTGAAGGCGATCATCACCGCCAGCATCCAGTATTGGGACTGGGTCGCCAGTCGATAGTCCTTCCAGTAGACGAGGGCGCGGTCGTGGGCCAGGGCCAGGCCGAGGACGTGGCCTGCGATCAGGGCGACGACCTGCACGTACCAGATTGCGTTGCCGCTGAGGACGTGGAAGTCGATCGCGCCGGATGCCGTGCCGAACAGATCGGTGTTCGCGGTCCCCAGCGGGTCGGAGAGCAGGTAGGTGAACTGCGCCTGCTCCTGGTAGACGAAGAGGCTGAAGTAGTGGGCGATCAGATAAGCGAGCGCGATCGGGATCAGGGTGTGGGCGAAGCCGATCCGCAGCTTCGCGGTGGAGGGAGCGCGCGGGATGCTGCGCATGCCGCGGATGCCGAGCGCGTAGATCAGCCCGACGCCGGCGAAGGTAGCGAGCATGAAGACGGTGTCGGTGAGCCGGAGTGCGGTAATCAGGCTGATGCCGGTGTCGGCGACGTCGCCGAAGACGCTTTCGATCGCCCCTTTGAACGCGCCCTCCTGGGCCCCGTCGAAGCTGGTCGAGGAGATCGAGGCGATGACGACCGCGGCGGAGCCCGGCATCGTCGCCCACTTGGTCGCCGCCGAGAGCGGCTTGCGCCAGCCGAGCCTGCCGCGCTGGACGCCGATCGGGGCGAGCTCGGAGAACATCCCGAAGTAGACCGAGAACACCTCGCCGCGCTCGCACCACTCCTCGACTCCGAACAGCGCCATCATCGCCAGCGTGTAAGCGCTGTAGAGGAGGGCGGCGGTGCCGGCGACGTGAGGGTCGAGGCCGACCGCCACTCCCCCGGTCGAGCCGTAGACGACCTCCAGCCAGACGAAGGCGAGCAGGCCCACCGCGGCAGGCCAGCGACCGAGCGCTCGCGGGTAGGCAAGGTGCGCGGAGCGCTGCCCGGCGACCAGGCGAAAGCCGCCGCCGCCGACCCGCCCGATCGCCCGCCACGGGTTGAAGGGCCGGAAGATGTTGCCGAGAAGGGCCGAGAAGAAGGGAAAGCCGATCCAGGCCGTGATGAAAAGGAACGTGATCGCGAAGTTGCGATCGGGGGCTTCGCTGCCGCGCAGACCCGAATAGATGGCGACGCCGAGGAGAAAGACGCCGATCGCGCCGCAGACGATCTGCGCCGGCCAGCCCAGGATCGCATTGGAGACCCCGGCGACGATCGGCCGCCAGCGTTCGTTCTCGAAGCGCGGCGTTCGCCAGGCGACCGAGAGGGCGAAGAAGGAGGCGATCAGGACGATCGAGGCCGCCCAGGCGAAGAGCCAGGCCGGGATCGGCAGATCCTGCTTGACGATCAGTGCGTGTGCGAAGGGAATGAAGCTCATGAGCTCTCTCGCGACCTAGGACGGAGACGGCACCGGGCAGGCGGATCGGCCTGCCCGGCACCCACCGGCTGCTTAAACGGTCGCACCTCCCTTCGCGGAGCGGCGCGAGATGACGAGGGCGGCACCGCCGACGATCAGCCCGAGCGCGCCGACGATCAGCGCGGCGATCCCGAGGCCCTTGCTGGCACTGTCGCCGGAGCCTGAGCTGGCGCTTGCTTCGCCGCTGCTGGCTTCGCTGGCCGCGCCTTCGGCAGCACCCGGCGCAGGCGGTGCGGTCTCCGATCCGGCCACGTCCTGCAGCACCCCGCCGGGCGCGGTGACGTCGATCTGCGGCGCCGGCTCTTCGGATTCGGGAGCGCCGATCCAGCGCACGACTTCGCCGTTGTCGTAGTACTGCAGCGTCTTGAAGGTCAGCTCTTCGCCTTCCTTGCCGGGGATCTCGGTCGAGATTGGGAAGTCGAGGAACTGGCCGGGCGGGATCGCCGCTTCCTTGTCGGCGCTCCAGACGATCTCCTTGACGCCTTCGGTGACTTCGCCGTCGTCGGTCTGCACCGGCTTGGCGAGCTTGGCGGTGATCACCTTCGGGGTCCAGCCCGGCATGAATTCGGGCGAGACGTCGATGAAGCCGGGCGGGAACTGAACCGCGACTTTGGTCGTCTTGGCATTGTCGGTCTCGTTCGGCACCCGGATCCCGAGCGTCGCGAAGGACCCGGCCGGAACCTCGTTGGGATGCAGGCTGACGTGAGCCTGAGCGATCCCAGGCAGGGCAAGCGAGCAGAGGAGCGCAGCTGAGAATGCGATTCGTCGCATCGTGGATTTCCTTTCGTCGGTTCTTGGCGACTGCGCGGGCCGCGCGAGCTGCGCGACCGCAGGGTGCGGCGGCGCGCGGCCTGCCAGAGCCGATGCGAGGAGGGCACCGCCGCGTGGCAGCGGCGCGAGGACAGGGAGCCGGCGCGGATGCCGCGTCGGAGCGCGGCCATGTCGGCGACGCGGGTGGTCGATCACGGCGCGCAGCAAGCGCTCGCCCGGGTAGCGACCGAGGACCAACGGCCCGAGGAGCAGCAACGCCGGGGCCAGGTAGAGCAGGCTCGATTCGGAGAAGCCGAACTGGAGGCCGACGATTGCAGCCAGCAGCACCGCGGTCGAGCCGAGGATCGCCAGGGAGAGAGGGGTCCTTGCGGGCCTCACCGGATCGGCACCTCGACTTCCTTGCTGAACTCGTCGAAGGCCGAGACCCGAATCGTCAGGGCGATCTGCCAATCGCCGCTGGAGCTCAGTAGTGCGTCGGGGATCGTGTAATGACCCGGGCCGGCGAGCTGTGGTTCGAGCGGCAGCGAGATGTTCTTTTCGGGCAACGCCGCGGTCGCGGTCACTTCCTTTGCCCTGGCGTACGGGGCGCCACTCTTGGCGTCGAAGAGATAGAGGTGGATCTCGTTGGCGCCGACCGTCGCCGGTTCGACGCTCATCTCCAGCTGAATCGGGCCGACCAGCGTTTCGGTCGAGAACGGGCCGCCCTGCGCCGTGACCGGCGGCGCGTAGCTGGCGAGCGCGGCGGTGACGCCGATCACGATCGCCAGCAGGGCGACCTCGGCGCGGAGAGCGCGGCGCAGGAGCAGGCCGGCGCGTCCGGGCGACTCGCCGCCCGCCGCGATCCGGTTGAGCCGCGGCACCGAGCGGCGGCGGTTGTAGGCGCCGATCCCGATCAGGACCAGCAGCAGGAGGAACTTGGCGAGCACCGCACGGCCGTAGCCGGTCGAGAGCAGGTCGCCGAGGTGGCGAACGTAGACGTAGGCCTGGATCAGGCCGGTGACGAGGAGGGCGCCGACGGCGATCAAGGCCACCTCCGAGAAGCGGGAGAGCGCGGCGGCGAGCAGGCGGCTGCGAGCGGCGAGCTCCAGCTCCCTGGTGGCGCGCGGGACGACGAAGAGCAGGGCGGCGAGACCGCCGAGCCAGACGCCCATCGCGGCGACGTGGACGACGTTGACCGGGAAGTTGAGGGCGACGGGCGATTGCGTGCTGCCGTGCCCGGAAAGAGCCGGGACGAGGACGACGAAGACCAGTGGGACGGCGGCGATCCCGGCGCGCAGCCAGGCGCCCCTCCCCCCCTCTCCGGCGGGCCGCAGCAGGGCGACGAGCACCCCGAAGACGACCCAGGCGAGCGCGGCCAGCCCCCAGATCGTCCCGAACTTCGTTTCCAGCGTCTCGCGGACGATCGACTCCGTCAGCGCCGAGAAGCCGGAGACCCCCGCCGCCTCGGCGCCCTCGAGCACGACCCCCGTGGCGGCGCTGAGCGCGCCGATCGCGGCGGCGACCAGCAGCACGATCCGCAGTCGCGCGGCGAATGCCAGCGATGCTCGCCGCCATGCCTCGCCCTCGCCCCCCACCACTCCCAGCGCCGGCAGCCAGGCGAGCACCAGGAAGGCAAGCCCGCCGACGCCGAGCGCGATCGCCGCGTACTGCAGGCCGCGGGCGATGCCGAAGGCGGTCTCGGTCACCGGCCCGCTGCCCGAGCCGGAGGTCAGTTCTGCGACCGTCTCGGTCGGCGCCTTGCCGGCCTTGCCGATCGAGAAGACGAAGCCGCTGGAGACGATATGGCCGTCGGCGGAGACCACCCTGTAGGTGGCGGTGTAGCTGCCGTCCGGCAGCCCCGGCTTCAGGTGGACCCCGAGCCGCGGGCCTTCGCCGTTGGGATGGAAGGCGTCGCCTTCGTCGACCCGCTCGCCGTTGGCGTCGTAGACCCGAACGGCGCCGAAGTTGCCCTCGACCGGCTCGTCGAAGCGGAAGATCACCGCTTCGGGCTCGTGCTTGACGACGGCACCGCGCGCGGGCGTCGTTTCCTCCAGCTGAGCGTGCGCGAGCGCGCCGGCGGGAAGCGCCAGCGCCAGCGCCAGGACAGCGGCGAATGCCCCTAGCGCGGCCCGGCGCATCTACCAGGCCTCCTTCGCCGGCTCCAGAGGGGCGCTCGGACCCTGGCCGTCGTCCTCCCTGCGGCGCCGGCGCCTCACCCAGAGGACCAGGGCGCCACCGATCAGGACGATCGCGATGCCGGTGACGATGAACGGCGTCTTCGAGGTGCTGGCGGGACCGACCCAGTAGAGGGTGCCGCTGACGTCGCCCTTCTTGCCTTCGACGCTGATCGGGATCTTGTAGTCGAAGACCTTCGTTTTCTTGCTCTGATCCTTGACCACGGGCGGCAGGTCGGGCGACATGTAGTGCATCCGGTGGTCGTGCCAGATGAACGAGCCGGAGTGATCGAAGGTCTTCCACTTCGGCGCCGCTTCGGCGTCGGCGATCGGGGGAACCGTCACTTCGGCGAAGCGGTTTTCGTTCAGGTAGAGCGCTGGGGAGCGTTCGTTCACCTGCACGGTGCCGTTCTTGAGGATGCGGGCGTAGGGCTCGCCTTCGTAGCCGTAGATCACGACTTCGTGGCCGTGCTGGTCTTCCAGCTGCATGTAGCTGTCGTAATTCAGTACCTGGAACTTCACGTTGGGCATGCGCGGCGTCACTTCGTCGATCACCGAGCGGTAGTTCGGGTTGCCCCCGTGCGCGGACGCGACGGAGGCCGGTGCGAGCAGCGCGAACACGGCTGCCAGCACCACCCATCTGGCGCGGCTCATCTGCTTCTCCTTGTTTGGCTTGGCGGCGCCGGCCAAGCCGGCGCGCTAGAAGGCTGCTGCGAGCGGGGGCGGTGGGGCACGACCCGCCGCCGAGGCGGCGAGCGGGGCGCTGGCGAAGCGCGGCGCGTCAAGCGGCCGCGAGAACGAAACCGGGCGGCGGCGAGAGCGCCGGGCACGGGCGCGGGAGGCGACCCAGGTGACGACGGCGTCGGCGCCACGCAGACACATGGCGACCACGGCCCCGAGGACGAGGGAGAGCGGGACCGCGATCAGCCCACCGTGGCCGAAGACGCCGACGAGGCCGCCCGGGTGCCCGCTCGCGAGAAAGCCCTCGCCCAGCTCCTGAGAGGAGTAGATCGCCAGCAGGGCCAGCGACGCGAGCGCCCACAGCAGCGGCAGGCTCAGCCCCCGGGGGCGTCGGCTCCGGCCCACGTTCGCCTGACCCAGCTCGACGATGAAGAGGCCGGCGGCGGCGGCAAGGCCCATCGCGACCAGCGGCATCAGGAAGCCGAGGTATGCGTGACCCTGGGCGGCCAGCTCGGAGCCGGCGTGGCTCCCGTAGACAAGCTCGTAGCGAAGCTGGTGAACCGTCAGCACCGCGGCGGCCATCAGCGCCGCCGCTTGGACCGGGCGCGGTACGAGGCTGTCGATCCGTCTACGCACCGACAGGGAACTCTAGTGGCCTCGTCGATGCGACGACTGTGCCAAAGTTGGAATCGAAGGGCGCCTTGGGGACGCCGTTCGCAGCGATGGACGCAGGCACTCCGACGATCGACAGCCAACCCCCCGAGGACGGCCAGGGCCCGGCCCCGCGCCGTTGGCGGCTGTTACTGCCGCTCGTGGCGGTGATCGCAGTGGTGGCGATCGCCACCGTCTTGATTGCCAGCCACAGCAGCTCTCCCGCCCTGCCCGGGAACGCGCGCAGCGAAGCCTCGCCCCACTTCGCCGGGGAGACCATCACCCCCCGGCTCCCCGCTCCGTCCTTCGACGGACTGCGCAACTACCTGGGCGAACGGGTCGACCTCGCCGAATATCGCGGCAAGGCCGTCTTCGTCACCTTTCTCTACACCCACTGCCCGGACGTCTGCCCGCTGATGACCGCCGAACTGCACAACGCGCTGGCGCGGATGACGCCCGCCGAGCGCAAGCAGGAGCAGATCATCGCCGTCTCGGTCGACCCCCGCCGCGACACCCGCAATGCCGTCGCCGAATTCGTCTCGGCCCACGGGATGACCGGCAAGATGAAGTACCTGATCGGCAACGCGCACGAACTCTCCCGGGTCTGGGAAGCCTGGAACGTCGGCTCCGAAAAGGACTCGGTCAATCCCGAATTCGTCGCCCACTCGGCGTTGATCTACGGGGTCTCCGCCAGCGGCAAGCTGACCACGATCTACCCCGCCAACTTCAAGCCTCAGCAGATCGTCGACGACCTGCCGAAGCTGCTTCAGGATTGACGATGTGAGCACCCAAGCGGCCAAGCCGGGCGAGATCCTCCACCTCTCGCTGATCCTCGGCGGCGCCCTGCGCGACAGCGACGGTGCTCGGCTCGGGCGGGTGGAGGATCTGATCGTCCGCCTCGGAGGCAGCGACTACCCGCCGATCACCGGCTTCCTCGCGACGATCGCCGGTCGCCAGTCGTACTTGCCGGCCGAGCGGGTTGCCCGGATCGAGCCCGGCACCGTGACCCTGAGCAAAGCGAAACTCGACCTGCGCCCGTTCGCCCGTCGTCCCCAGGAGGTACTGCTCAAGCACGACCTGCTGGACCACCAGCTGATCAACGTCGAGGGAGCGCGGCTGGTCCGCGCCAACGAGATCGAGCTTGCCCGCCTGGAGGGATGGTGGCGGGTGGTCGGCGTCGACACCGGGCCGCGCGGCGGCCTGCGGCGCTTGCTGCCGAAAGCGATCGGCAGGCGGATCTCCACCGGCGAGTTCCTCGACTGGGCGAGCGTCGAGCCCTTCTCCGGCGACGTCCCCGCGGTGCGACTGCGCGTGCCCCACCCGAAGCTGGCGAAACTGCACCCGGCCCAGATCGCCGACCTGGTCGAGGCGGCCTCCCACGAGGAGGGCAAGGAGATCATCGAGGCCGTCGGCCAAGACAGCGAGCTGGAGGCCGACGTCTTCGAGGAGCTCGACGCCCGCCATCAGCTCGAGTTCGTCGCGGGGCGCTCAGACTCGGAAGTCGCCGAGCTGCTCGCCAGGATGGCGCCCGACGATGCCGCCGACATGGTCGCCGAGCTGCCCGAGGTGAGACGGGAGGACGTGATCGAGGGGCTGCCCCCGGTGGCACGGCGCAAGGTGCGCGCCCTGCTCGGCTACGACCCGGCCGAGGCCGGCGGGCTGATGAGCCCGGACTTCGTCAGCGTCTATCGCCAGGCAACGGTCGCCGAGGCGCTCGACCGGGTCCAGCGCAGCGCGCTCGCCGATGAGCTGCTGGCGACGGTCTACGTGATGGACGCCCGCCACCGCTTCGTCGGCACCCTGCCGCTGGCGGCGCTGGTCCGTGCCGACCCGACCGCCGACGTGGTCGACCTCGAGGTCCAGTACGTGCCGAACCTGATCCCCGAAGCCGACTTCGAGGAAGTGGCACGGCTGATGGCCGACTACAACCTCACCGCCGCCCCGGTTATCGACACGGAGGAACGGATGATCGGGGTCGTCACCGTCGACGACGTGCTGGAGGTGTTGCTGCCGAAGGGCTGGCGGCGGCGCTTTGGGTTGCTTGGTGACGAGTGAGCCGATGGCGACGTAGACTGGCCGCCGTGCTGAGGAACCGGGACGGACAAGTGGATGCCGGGCCGAGTACCAGCCGCCATTCGGCGGGTCCGGTCGCTAGCTTCGGCGCGGCCGCACCTGCCTTCCCGGCTCCGCTCCCGGCGTAGCCGCGTCCTCGTCTTCCTCGGGCTGCTCGGCCCGGGACTGATCGCCGCCAACGCCGGCAATGACGCCGGCGGCATCGCGACCTACTCGGAAGTCGGCGCCAAGTACGGCTACACGCTGCTCTGGGCGATGGTGCTGATCACGGTCTCCCTGGCGCTCGTCCAGCGCTCGGCAGCGCGGATGGGGACCGTCACCGGCAAGGGCCTCGCCGAGCTGATCCGCGAGCGCTACGGCATCCGCTGGTCGGCCTTCGCGACCCTCGCGGTGCTGGTCGCCAACTTTGGCATCTGCATCTCCGACTTCGTCGGCATCGGCGCCGCGCTCGGCCTCGCCGGCATCCCTGTCCAGATCTCGGTCCCGATCGCCGCCGCCGTGATCTGGCTGATCATCGTCCGCGGCTCCTACCGCTCGGCCGAGCGGATCTTCGTCTGGATGACGATCCCGTTCTTCGCCTACCCCCTGGCGGCGATCCTCGCCCATCCCGACTGGGGCGAAGTCGGTCACGCCCTCGTCGTCCCCCAGCTCCAGGGCAACTCCGAGTTCCTCCTCCTCTTCGTCGCGATGGCGGGAACCACCATCACCCCCTACATGCAGCTCTACCTCCAGTCGGCCGTGGTCGAGCGCGGCGCAACCGAGAAGGATTTGCGGGCAGAGAGCCGCGAGGCCGTCGGTGGGGCGCTATTTGCCGACCTCATCGCCGCCTTCATCATCATCGCCACCGGAGCAACTCTGTACGTCAGCGGCGTCCACTCGATCGGCTCCGCCGCCGACGCCGCCAAGGCGCTCGGACCGTTGGCGGGCCAGTACGCGGAGCTGCTCTTCGGGATCGGCCTCCTCGGCGCCAGCCTGCTCGCCGCCGCGATCCTGCCGATCGCAACCTCCTACGTGGTCGCCGAGTCGCTCGGCTTCGAGAAGGGGATTGGGCGGCGCACCGAGGAGGCTCCGGTCTTCGTGGGGCTGATCACGGCGATGATCGTCGTCTCCACGATCGTCGCGATGGTCCCCGGCGTCCCCGTGATATCTCTGCTCGTCGGCGTCCAGGTCGTCAACGGCGTGCTGCTGCCGATCAACCTCTTCTTCATCTGGCGGCTGGCGCGAAACGAGGAGCTGATGGGCAAGCATCGCAACCGTGGCGCGGTCGACTGGGTGACGGCAGCGACGGTGGCGATCACCTCGACGCTGTCGCTGATCCTGGTCGGGGTGACGGTGCTCGGGCTGTGACGTTCTGGGTCAGCGGCGCGACCTCGCGGCGGTGGGCTTTGCCACTCGATGCCTATCCGACCGCGCTCCAAGTGACCGGGTTTTCGAAGTATTCGCTGAGCCCTTCTTTGGTCGGCCCCGATTCCCACTTGACTTCTTCGATCGAGCCGCCGGCGCGGACCAGATAGATGAAGCAGGTTTCGAAATCCTTGCCGTCGACGAAACCTTGTGGCATCTGCTCCTCTTCGCAGGAGGGGAAATCACCGAGGACCGTTACCGAAGTCTGTTCCTGTCCGCGATCGTCGACGGCGTCAAGGCGATATGCCGGGTTTTCTTCGCTCGAGGGTTCTTCGCCCCCCAGCGCTTCCAGCCTGACCTTGACGAAGAACGGGGTCTTTTCTTCTTCTTCGGGTTCCAATTCGAGTCCGCCCAGATCGCTCTGAGACTTTTCTTCGATTGCGGTGACGGCGACCTTCAGATCGATCCCGGGCTGTGATTTGGTCGGGTCTTCTTCGTTGTAGGGGACAAACGAGACCGTGGCTTCTTCGCCTATCTGGAGCTGACTGTTGGGCGGCGTGAGGTCCCCGCCCGCAGCCGATCGCCTGGCGGCTTCGGGCGCCCCTTCTTCAGTCGTGGAGGAGATGGATCCCTCGGAGGACGAGCTGCCGCCCTAGCCGCCGCAGGCGCTGAGGGTGAGTGCGAGGACTGCCACCCCGATCGAGACCAAGCTAAGGCGTTTCGGCATCATCGGATCTCCTTTTGAAGACTGTGACCATATGCATCGGGCGGGCATGGAAATGCGGCGGCCACATCATCACCGAGGCGATGATCAGCGGCGGCGAAGCGTCACCGGACGCTCCCCTCCGCCCGAGCGGCTTGACTTTCCTTTTCCTTACTGAGAGGTTCGGACCACAGACTTACAAGGAGAGCCGCTATGAGGAAGCTTGGCCTGTCTCGGCCGTCGCCCGCGCTAGTCATTGCCGTCATCGCACTGGTCTTCGCCATGGGCGGTACCGCGTTGGCGGTGGTTGGCCTCAACAGCAAGCAGAAATCGCAGGTCAAGCAGCTCGCCAATAAGCAGATCAAAGCGAAGGCCGCAGGCCTTTCGGTGGCAAAGGCCAAGAACGCAGATCACGCCACCAACGCCGATCACGCGACCAACGCGGATCAGGCAAAAAATGCCGATACCGTCGGCAATGCGGACCTCAACAGCTTCACGGTCGGTCGCAGCACGAAAGGATCGTGCGACCCGTCGACGACCGCCTTCGTCGACTGCGGGACGGTGTCGCTGAATCTGCCCCGGGCGGGTCGCGTCCTGATCGTCGCCACCGCGGGCTTTGACGGCGCAAACAGCGCTTCCGGCTATCGCGGCGACTGCCGGCTCACCGCGGACGGAACGGTGGTTGGACCGCAGGTCTCCAACGGAAGCAGCGACGGCCTCGGCGTCGGGTTCAACGGCAACCAGCAGGGAACGACGGCCCTCAGCGCAGTCACCGATCCGCTCCCGGCCGGGACCCACGACCTCTCCCTGACCTGCAACCAGGCAGGCGGCAGCGTCGAGTTCTCGAACGACAGCGTCTCTGCGGTCATGGTCGGCACCAACTAATCTCGGGTGCCGGGAGCGGAGCGCGGGGAGCGATCCATTCGGGGTTCGTAGGAAGATGTCGCGGTGTCCGCGCTACGGGAACGGGACTTCCGGGCCGCCCTCGACTTCGTAGGCGAGGTGCACGACGCCCAGGACCGTGAGGAGTTCCGCTCGATCGTGCTCCCCGGCTACCGCAGGCTGGTCCCAGCGCTGCACGTCTCCTACAACGAGATCGAGGGCGACGGGCAGGTCACGGCGGCGATCGTCGAACCCGAGCTGCCGGACTGGGCGGTGCCGGTCTGGGAGCGATACGCGGGGGAAAACCCGCTGCTGCAGCGCTATCTCCGCACCCGCGACGGGCGGGCTCTACGCTTCTCCGACGTCGTCTCGAGGTCGCAATTGCACGGCCTGCCGCTGTACCGGCACTTCTACGCGCCGCTCGGGGTCGAGCATCAGATCGCCTTCATCCTGCCGTCGACCCCGCTGCTGACGATCGGCGTCGCCCTGACCCGGGCGGATGCCGACTTCGGCGAGCGCGACCGCGAGCTGCTGGAGCTGACCCGGCCCCACATGATCCAGGCCTACCGCGCGGCCGAGCTGCGCGAGCGACTGGCCGCGACCGTCGCCGGCCTCAGCTCGGCGCTCGAGGCCGACGGCACCGCGATCGTCGTGCTCGAGGCAAACGGCAGCGTCGGCTTCGTCTCGGCGGCGGCCGCGAGTCTGCTCGACGGCCGCACGCCCCTTCTTGCGGAGGGTCGGCCCCTCCCCCCTGCCCTGGCCGCCTGGGTCGCCAGCGGGCAGCCCGACGGCCGCGTCGAGCTGGGCGAGGAGTCCCTCCTGATGCGCCGCTTTCGCAACGGAGCGCAGACGCTGATCCTGCTGGAGAGCGCGAGGCTGGCGCTTTCCCGCAAGGTCCTGCGCGAACTCGGCCTGACTCGAAGGGAGGCTGCCGTCCTGCACGAGGTCGCCCTGGGTGCCGGAACCGGCGAGGTTGCCTCGACGCTGGAGATCGCGCCGCGCACCGTGGCCAAGCACCTGCAGCGAATCCACGCCAAGCTCGGCGTCGCCACCCGCGCTCAGGCGGTCGCGACCGCCTGGGCCGCAGCGGGGTCCCCGCCCCGCACACGGCCGCGTACGCCTTAGCGCGTACAAGCGAAGCCGAGCTGGGCCCGGGGGACCCGGGATCAAGACTAGGTTGACCGCGGATCTGCAAACCGCACGCTGGAGGTCGGGTCGATGGTTGTCAGCGCAAGAAGGCTCCTGCCGTTGATGAGCGCCGTGGTCGTGCTCTGCTTGCCCGCGGCGGCGACGGCCGAAACGGTGACGATCGGACCCGAAGTCCACCAGCTCACCTCGAATTCGGGCACCTGCGGATTCGAACACGCGAGCGAACGGCCCTGCGCGATCGTCACCAACTCCGTCCCCGGGGCGACGATGACCTCGCCCTGCGACGGCACCGTCACCCGCTTCCGGCTGAAGGGGTTCGTCAGGCCGGCCAACCACTACAGCCTGCGCGTGATCCGCAAGAACCCGGACGGGAGCTACACCGGCACCGCGACCAGCGCTCCCGTGGCGATCGCGACCGAAGGCGTCAACGAATACGCGACGGACCTGCCGATCTCGGCGGGAGAGCAGATCGGGATCGACTTCCTCGACTCGACCGAAGAGTACGGCCTCGCCTGGATCGGCGGCCCGACCGTCAGCGCCTCGGTCCTGTTCGCCTTCCCGGCCGACGGCACCGCCGCGTTCCCGGACATCCCCTCGACCACGTTCTACTACCTGTTCAACGCCGACGTCTCCTGCACGCCCCCGCCGCCGCCGAGCAACTCGTTCCGGGTGGTGAAGCTGAAGAAGACGACGCTCGTCCTCGACCTCGCCTCCGCCGGCTCGCTGAGGGCGGTCGACGCATCTCACTCGAAGTCGAAGCCGCGCCTGCTGAAGGGGTCGCGGGCGAGCGGCGGGCCAGGCCGGGTCAAGCTGAAGCTGAAGCTGACCAGCGCCGCCAAGGCCACGCTGCGAGAGAAGGGGAAGCTGGCGCTGCGGACCAAGCTCGTCTTCACGCCGACCGGAGGCGTCGCCGCGACCCGAGTTCGGAAGCTGACGATCAGAGGCTGAGCCAGCCGCCGCCGGCCTCCCTACGTGCCCCAACTCCGGTAGGGATCGAGATGCCCGTCGAGGTCGAACCAGTACTCGCGAAAATGAGTGCACCGGCCGTCTTCCGGGTCGAGGCGGGCAATCAGGCAACCAGCGATCGTCGCCTCCTCGCCCTCGTTCGTGGCCTTGACCCAGAACTCGGCCATCACCTGCTCGCCGTCGATCATCGGGTTCCCCATGCGAACGCTGACGTCTCCCTGCGCCGCCTGTTCCTCGCGAACGTAGTTCTGCAGCGCGTCGCTCCCGACGACCGTCCTCTCGGGATCGACGACGTAGACGACGTCATCGCTGAAGAGCGAAACGAAGCCAGCGACATCCCAGCTCTGCCAGGTTCGTCCGTAGCCGGCAACGAACGCCGTCGCGCTTTGCTGGAAGCCGCTCATCACTCCTCCTCCATCAACCCAAGCTGGGTGAAGAGCCCTACCTGGTCGTAATAGGTCCGGTACTCGACGATCTCGCCCTCACGCAGGCGGGAGAAGTCGGCAAAGGGAAGGTCGACCTCGCGCCCCGACGCCGGCAGATCCCCCTCCGGACCCGGGAGCGGGCCCGTGTTGGTCCCGGTGAAACGTCCCTCGACTATGACCGTGTCGCCAGCCTCGAATGCTCGCTCCACGATCGCCCGCGCGTCGGGCAGCGGCCCTTTCAGACCGTCCAGGTAATCCCGAAGGGCCGGGAGTCCCTTGACCGAACCCAGGCCCGGGTCGGTCATTCGCACTCCGTCCGCAAACATCGCCGTCGCGGCGTCGAGGTCGCCGCTGCCGAACGCGTCGTAGAACCGCTGCACGATCTCGATCTGAGTCATATGTCCTCCTTGGAAGCTGGCGGAGGACGAGACCGGGTGACTCTCTCACCATCGCCCGCAATTGCCAAGGGACCCTTGACCGGGAAGTCGGTACCGGCCGCTATAAATTGAGCCGTGACGCCGCCGATCCAACGGATGGACCACGTCGGGATCGTCGTCGAGGACCTGACGGCTGCGGTCGAGTTCTTTGTCGAGCTCGGGCTCGAGCCGCAGGGCGGCGGCTTGGTGGAGGGCGACTGGGTCGGGCGCGTAATCGGGCTCGACGAGGTCCGAGCGGAGATCGCGATGCTAGGGCCGGCGGACGGCCAGGCACGAATCGAGCTGGTCAAGTTCCACTCGCCGCCAAGCGAGGCGGCCGACCGGCAGATGCCCTCGAATGCGCCGGGCATCCGTCACGTCACGTTCCGTGTCGACGACCTCGACACCACCGTCGCCGGCCTGCGGGCCCGCGGCTTCGAGCTCGTCGGCGAGATCGAGCAGTACGAGGACAGCTTCCGGCTCTGCTACGTCCGCGGCCCCGAGGGAATCCTCGTCGAGCTGGCGCAAGCTCTCTAGCCCCAGGGTCCGAGCACAACCAGATCCGACGGACTTGACGCGTCCGCCGGAGGCTGCTTAGATACCCGTCTTAGTCATATGACTAAGACAGTTGCAAGCAACGAGAAAGGAGCAGCCACGGTGGAGATATCGGTTCGCGACGCCAACAAAGAGGCGCTGCTCGACGCCGCCGAGCGGCTGCTGGTGCGCGAGGGCGCGAGCGGCATCTCGACCCGCCAGCTGGCCCGCGAGGCGGGGCAGAACCACGGACTGGTCCATTACTACTTCGGCTCGGTCGACGAGCTGCTGATGCAGGCGCTCGAGCGGTTCACCAACCGGGTGCTCGAGCGCCAGCGCGAGATGTACGGCTCCGCCCTCCCTTTCATCGAGAAGTGGCGAGCGGCGATGGGCTTCATCGAGATCGACCTCGAAGCCGGCTACCCCAAGGTCTGGGCCGAGCTGGAAGCGCTCGCCCGCACCAAACCCGAGCTTCGCGACCGCCTCAACGAGGTCAACGACCGCTGGCGCTCGCTGCTGCGCGACGCGATGGCCGAGGCGATCGAGGAGTACGGGCTCGACGCCTCGCGGTTTTCGGCGGAAGCCTGGGCGACGCTGGTCATGCAGTTCAACAAGGGCCTTCTGACCGAGCGCCTGCTCGGCTTCGACCGCGGCCACGCGGAGATGCTGGCGGCGATCGACGCCTGGCTCGTCTCGCTTACGGAGAACAAGCCTTAAAACGAGAAGATCGAACCTATGGGAGGTTTGTGATGTCAGCAGCACAGGAGTCCGCAGTGATCGACGCCGAGAAACTCGAGCAGTTCGTCTTCGGCGCCGTCGGCGAGGTCGGCGCGACGCTTAACGCGGCGTTGGTCGTGATGGGCGACAAGCTCGGCCTCTATCGCGCCCTCGCCGGCGCCGGCGGCCTGACGCCTGCCGAGCTGGCGCAGCGCACCCAGACCAGCGAGCGTTACGTCCGCGAGTGGCTGAACGCGCAGGCAGCGGGGGGCTACGTCTCCTACGAGCCGGAGGACGGGACCTACACCCTGCCGCCAGAGCAGACGGTCGCGATGACCGACGAGTCGAGCCCCGCCTTCCTGCCGGGCTTCTTCCAGATCGCGCTCGGCGCGGTGATCGACTCGCCGCGGATCACCGAGGCCGCCCGCGGCGGCGACGGCGTCGGCTGGCACGAGCACAACCACGACGTCTTCGACGGCTGCGAGCGCTTCTTCCGCCCCGGCTACAACGCGAACCTCGTCGCCGATTGGCTGCCGGCGCTGGAGGGAGTCGTGCCGAAGCTCGAGCGCGGCGCCCGCGTCGCCGACGTCGGCTGCGGGCACGGCTCCTCGACGATCCTGATGGCCAAGGCCTTCCCGCGCTCGACCTTCACCGGCTCCGACTACCACGCGGGCTCGATCGAGACCGCGCGCCGCCGCGCTGGGGAAGCCGGCGTCGCCGACCGGGTCG
Source organism: Solirubrobacterales bacterium (assembly GCA_035542315.1). GTDB lineage: Bacteria > Actinomycetota > Thermoleophilia > Solirubrobacterales > 70-9 > VAYN01. The sequence goes on from DATKLT010000022.1 coordinate 61,278, forward strand.
GCTTCGAGGTCGCCGCAGCGGCCAGCGACCACGGCGGGGGCTATGACCTGGTGACGATGTTCGACTGCCTGCACGACATGGGCGATCCGGTCGGCGCCGCCCGCCAGGTGCGCCAGATGCTGGCGGCGGATGGCACCTGGATGATCGTCGAGCCGATGGCCGGCGACCGGATCGAGGACAACCTCAACCCGGTCGGGCGCGCCTACTACGGGTTCTCGACCTTCCTCTGCACGCCGGCCTCGCTCTCGCAGGAGGTCGGCCTCGCGCTTGGTGCACAAGCTGGCGAGGCGAGGATCGCGCAGGTCGTCTCCGAGGCTGGCTTCACCCGGTTCCGGCGCGCGGCCGAGACGCCGTTCAACCTAGTCCTCGAAGCGCGGCCATGAGCGTCGCGGAGATCGTCAAGCGGACGGTCGGGCGCGGCGGCGAGCAGAGCCGCGCCCGCTACCCCGACGACGAAGGCTTCGTCGAGCGCGACGGCCAGCGCCTCTTTTACGAGGTCTACGGCGAGGGCGAGGAGACGATCTTCCTCCTCCCCACCTGGTCGATCGTCCACTCGCGCCACTGGAAGATGCAGATCGCCTACTTCGCCCGCCACTTCCGGGTGCTGGTGATGGACGGCCTCGGCAACGGCCGCTCCGACCGCTGTAAGGATCCGCGCCGCTACGACGCCGACGAGACCGCCCGCGACTGCCTCGCCGTGATGGACGCGACGAATACCGAGCGGGCGCTTCTCGTCAGCCTCTCGAAAGGCGCCCAGTACGCGCTCTCGCTGGGACGGATGGCACCCGAGCGCCTGGTCGGCGCCGCGTTCGTCGGTCCGCTCTTCCCCTATACGCCGTCCCCCACCCGCTGGCTCCTCTTCAACCCCCGCATCGCCTCCCGCTTCTTCGTCCGGCCGTGGCCTACCCACCGCCTCTGGGGCCATCGTTGGTGGGGACGGATGAACGCCGTCCACTGGGGCACCGAACACACCGAGTTCGTCGAGTGGTTCATCGGCCGCTGCCTCCCCGAGCCGCACTCGACCAAGGCGATCGAGGATGGCGTCGGCTGGGGGCTCGACTCCGACCCGCAGACGCTGATCGCGACCGGCGGCGGCCGGATCCACCGCGAGCGCGGCGAGATGGCGGAGCTGGCCGAAGGCATGCCGTGCCCCGTCCTCGTCATCCACGGCGACCGCGACAAGATCACGCCCCCGCGCGACGGCCGGGCTCTCGCCCGCCTCTCCGGCGGTCGGCTCGAGCGGGTGCGCCGCTCCGGTCACCTCCCCCACGCCCGCAAGCCGGTCCAGGTCAACCTGGCCTTGCGCGAATTCAGCGAGGACGCCTTCGGCCGGCCGCGGACGCCGCGCGACCCAACCGTCCACCGTCCCGACGGCCGCCCGCGCGCTCTCTTCGTCTCCTCCCCTATTGGCCTCGGCCACACGCAGCGCGATCTCGCGATCGCCCGCGAGCTGCGCCGCCTGCATCCCGACCTCGAGGTCGAGTGGCTGGCCCAGGACCCGGTCACCAGGACGCTGGAGGCGGAGGGCGAGCGGATCCATCCCGCCAGCGCCCATCTCGCCAGCGAGTCGCACCACATCGAGTCGGAGTCGGCCGAGCACGACCTGCACTGCTTCCACGCCCTGCGACGGATGGACGAGATCCTGGCCGCCAACTTCATGCTCTTCCACGACGTCGTGCGCGAGGACCGCTACGACCTCTGGATCGGCGACGAGGCCTGGGAGCTCGACTACTACCTGCACGAGAACCCTGCCGAGAAGCGGGCGCCGTTTGCCTGGCTGACCGACTTCGTCGGCTTCCTGCCGATGGAGGACGGCGGCGAGCGCGAGGCGTTCCTCACCGCCGACTACAACGCCGACATGGTCGACCACATCGCCGCCCACCCCGAGGTCCGCGACCTCGCCCTGTTCGTCGGCAACCCCGACGACATCGTGCCCGAGCGGCTGGGGCCGCAGCTGCCGGCGATCCGCGACTGGACCGAGCGCCACTTCGACTTCACCGGCTACGTGACCGGCTTCGACCCGGTCGCGCTGGGCGACCGGGGCAGGCTGCGAGACGAGCTCGGCTACGGCGAGGACGAGCAGGTCTGCATCGTCACCGTCGGTGGCTCGGGCGTCGGCGCCGACCTCCTGCGCCGGGTGATCGCGTCGTTCCCCGAAGCCAAACAGCGGGTCCCGGAGCTGCGGATGATCGTCGTCGCCGGCCCCCGCATCGACCCCGCCTCGCTGCCCTGCCACGACGGCCTCGAGGTCGTCCCCTACGTCCACAACCTCTACCGCCACCTGGCCGCCTGCGACCTGGCGGTTGCCCAGGGTGGCCTCACCACCTCGATGGAGCTGACCGCGAACCGCCGCCCCTTCCTTTACTTCCCCCTGCGTCACCACTTCGAGCAGGGCTTCCACGTCCGCCACCGGCTCGAACGCTACGGTGCCGGCCGCTGCATGAGCTTCGACGACTCACCCCCCGCGGCGATCGCTGCGGCAATCGCCGAGGAGATCGGCCGCGAGGTCGACTACCGCGAGGTTGAGGTCGACGGCGCCGCGCGGGCGGCGAGTCGCCTCGCCGAGCTGCTCTAGATCAGTGCGAGTGGCGGTGGCCGCCGCGCACTGTCCACCACGAATCCCAGCTGATCCTGAGAATCACGGCGGTGATGCCGAGGCCGATCAGCGGGTCGGCGACCGGCAGGCCGACGGCGACGACTATCGCGCCGGCGAGGACGGCGAGGCTGACGTAGGAGTCGGCGCGGGCGTGGCTGCCGTCGGCGATCAGGGCGGGGCTGTTGAGCCGACGTCCAGCGCGGGTGCGAACGATCGCCGCGATCCAGTTGCCGGCGAAGCCGACGAGGCCGGCGAGGCCGAGGGCGAGCAGGTCGGTCGGCGGCTGCGGGTCGACCAGGCGCGCGACCGACTCGACGCCGGCGACGCAGGCCGAGGCGAAGATCGCGAGGACGACGAACAGCCCCGCCCCACGCTCGCCCCGCTCGGAGCGCAAGAGGAAGGCGATCGCGAGCGGGATCGCCGTCGCCGCGTCGCCGAAGTTGTGGGTCAGGTCGGCGAGCAGGGCAACGCTGCCGCTGGCGAGGTAGACCGCGAGCTGGAGCAGCGCAGTGGCACCGAGGACGGCTAGCGAGAGCCCGACCGCGCGCAGACCCTCGCGCGAGCGCTTGATGCTCGGGTCGATCAGGCCGTGACCGTGCTCGTGCCCGTGAATGCCGTGGCCGTGGCGACGGTGCCCGTGCCGACGCCGGTGAACGTGGGGACCGCTGTGCGGGTGTGAGTGGATCTTGCCGCCGTGGCGGTGCCGGTCGCCGCCGAGCGGGGCATATTCGAGCGCCGCCTCCATGCGCCAATCCTAGGAGCTGGCGTCGAGCTCATCGACGAGGGCGGCGACGCGGCGGCCGATCTCCTCGCGGGTCGCGCGGACGGCCTCGATCGATTGTCCCTTGGGATCGGGGAGGTCCCAGTCGAGGTAGCGCTTGCCGGGTATGTAGGGACACTCGTCGCCGCAGCCCATCGTCACCACGACGTCGGCCCACTCGGCGTCGGCTCGGGTCAGCTCGCGGGGAACGCGGTCGCCTAGCTCGATCCCGATCTCGGCCATCGCCTCGACCACCTCGGGATGGACCCGGTCGGCGGGCGTCGTGCCCGCCGACCGGGCCGGGTGGCGACCGCCGGCAGCCCGCTCGAACAGCGCCTCGCTGATCTGCGAGCGGCCGGCGTTGTGGAGGCAGACGAAGAGAGCTCGGGCCATCAGGCGCCGCCGGCTTGGCGGGCCGCGGGGTGCTCGCCGCGAACGAGCTGATAGGCGAGGGCACCGAGCACGGTGCCCGCGACCGGAGCCGCGAGGTAGAGCCAGAGATCGGCGGTCACCCCCGAGACCAGCGCCGGGCCGAGCGAGCGGGCGGGGTTCATCGAGGCCCCGGTCACCGGGCCGCCGAACAGCGCGTCGAGCCCGACCGTGGCGCCGATCGCGATCGCCGCCGCGGCGCCGACCGCGCGGGCGTCGGTGGCGACGGCCATGATCACGAACATTAGGAAGGCGCTCAGCACCGCCTCGTAGGCGAAGGCGCTACCGGTGCCGACGCTTGGCTGCGTCGTCCCCAGCGCCGCCGGGTCGCCGGGCCAGATCGTGGCCAGCAGCGCGGCGGCAGCCAGTGCCCCGGCGAGCTGCGCGACGAGATAGGCGGCCGCCTCGCGGCGGGGGAAGTGGCGGGTGACGAGGAAGGCGAGCGTCACCGCCGGGTTGAGGTGGGCGCCGGAGAGGTGGCCGGTGGCGTAGATCATCGCCATCACGACCAAACCGAAGACCAGCGCGATCCCGACGGTCCCCAGGCTGCCAGGATGCTCGGCGTTGGCGACGATCGCGCCGCAGCCGGCGAAGACGAGGGCGAAGACGCCGATCGCCTCGGCGCCGGCACGGCGAGCCAGGTCAGGCAACGAAGACCTCCCGCACCGAGTCGAGGGCACCGGGAACGAGGCTGAAGTAGCTGCGGGTGCCGCGCCCTTCGCGCTCGACCAAGCCGGCCTCGACCAGCTTCTTCAGGTGATGGCTGACCGTCCCCTGCGAGAGTCCCAGGAAGGGTTCGAACTCACAGACGCAGACCGCATCGCCCCCGGCCCGCAGCAGCATGTTGACGATCCGCAGCCGCTGCCGGTCGGCGAGCGCCTTGATCACCGTCTCCAGCTCAGCCGCCTGCTCCTCGCCGAGCGACGATCCAGCCAGCGGCGTGCAGCAGTTGATCACGGGGAGGTCGACCACAGACGCGAGGCTAGCCCAATCATTGATGAATATCAATGATTCGTCGGATACGATCCGGGGGCTCGGCCACCCGCAACCAGGAGGATCAGTCGATGACCATCGCAAACATCAGCTTCGGGGATCTGCTCCTCTTCGTCGTCGAGGTCTTCTTCTTCGTGATTTGGCTTTGGATCCTGTTCACGATCATCACCGACCTCTTCCGCGACCACGAGCTGTCGGGCTGGGCGAAAGCGCTCTGGATCATCTTCCTCGTCTTCATCCCCTTCCTCAGCGCCCTCGTCTACCTGATCGCCCGCGGGCATGGGATGCGCGAACGAGCGGTGAAGGCGGCGGCCGAGCAGAAACAGCAGTTCGACTCCTACGTGCGCCAACAGGCTCACTCCTCGCCGGCCGACGAGCTGCACAAGCTCAACGAGCTGAAGGAAAAGGGCGCGCTCAGCGCCGCGGAGTTCGAGCAGGCGAAGGCGAAACTGCTGGCCTGACGAAGCCGGCGCGGCCAGCGTGCCGACGCAGATCACCTACGTCGGCCACGCCACGGTGCTGGCGGAGCTCGACGGCACCCGACTTCTCACCGACCCCTTCCTGCGCTCCGGACTCGGCCCGCTGCGCCGGCACGGGCCAGCGCCGGCCGCGGCCGCCAGCGAACGGATCGACGCGGTACTCGTCTCCCACCTGCACCGCGACCACGCGGACCTTCGGTCGCTACGGCTGCTGGGCGGCGGAACCCGGCTCCTCGTACCCGCTGGAACTGGCAGGTTCTTCGCGCGGCGGGGATTCCGGGACGTCGAGGAGCTGGTGAGGGGCGAATCGAGGCGGGTTGGCGGCATCACGGTGACGGCGATCGAGACCATCCACGAGGCCGGCCGGAGGTCGAAGGCAGCCGCGATCGGCTTCTTCCTCTCCGGCTCCCGCACGGTCTACTTCGCCGGCGATACCGACCTCTTCGACGGCATGCGGGAGCTGCGCGGCGTCGACCTTGCCCTGCTTCCGATCTGGGGCTGGGGGCCGAGCCTCGGGCCGGGGCATCTCGACCCCCAACGAGCGGCACGGGCCGCGGCGCTGATCGAGCCCCGAGTGGTTGTCCCGATTCACTGGGGAACCCTCTACCCGCGCCTGCTCGAGCGACTGCGGCCGGGGCCGCTCAGCAATCCGCCTCGTGAGCTCGCGACCTGGATGCGGAAGCTCGCCCCTCAGTCGGAGCTGCGAACGCTGGCGCCGGGCGAGTCGACGTCGCTGACGTAGGCATCATGGCCCAGCCCGGCCAGCCAGGAGCGGAAGATCCGGTGGACCCGCTCGGCGCCGACGACCTCGTCCTCGGGCCAGGCGAGGTCGCTCGGGTGCATCACGAACGGGAAGGACTGGGTGCCGCCGAGGCCGCCGTGCGACCCGACCAGCTCCTCGAAGGCGGCGACCTCGCCGGCCTCAGACCAGTACGGGCTGTTGACCATCAGGTCAGCGCAGTGGGCGAAGCCGTCGGTCCGGCGCACGTGCGCCGCGGCGTTGGGCCCGAACGGCGCCAGCGGGTCCTCGCCCTCGACCCGATCGTCATCCAGGTAGCGAGCGCCGGCTGGCCCGAGGACCACGGCTCCGTCGCGCTCGGAGCGGACCAGGACGAAGCCGATCCCCGGGTGGCTGCGCAGCGCCGGCAAGAGGTCGGGGTGCAGCGACTGGATGCGCTCGAGCGAAACCCGCCCCGGCTCGCGCGGGAAGCTGACCAGACCGAGACATCCCGAAGCCATCACCGAGAGCTCGGGGAGCCCATCTTTCCCGTCTTCGCGCCGCGGCGGGTCGCGGTCGAGGTCGACCGCTCCGTCGCTGCGCCGGCCACGGGTCGCGAGCCGGACCGTGCGCCCCGCCGCCGTGTCGTCGCGCGAGACCTCGGTCAAGCCGGTGCCGATGAAGGCCAGCGCGTCGTCCTCGCCCGCTTCGGCGGCGAAGACGCTGTCGACCGCAGAGGCCGAGCGGACGACCTCTTCGAGGCTCTCGCCGTAGCGGTCGCGGAACGTCTCCCCCTGCGACTGGCCGTGGTCGGAGAGGACGACGAGCCGGTAGGGACGCGGGGCGTCGGCAGCGGCGCGACCGATCCTGGCGATCTGGCGGTCGAGGTCGCGCAGCACCGCGAGGGTGTCGTCGCGCTCGATCCCCGAATGGTGGGCGACCTCGTCGTAGGCGAGGAAGGTGGTGTAGATCGTCGGCCGGCCCGAGAGCATGTCGCCGACCACAGCGGCGACCTGAAGGTCGCGCTGAACCACCGTCGCCCAGGCGCGGACGAGGGCATAGGAGCGTGAGCGCTCGATCCGCGGGCGCTCGTCGGCGCGGACCTGGCGACGCGCCGCCCGGCGCTCGCGGAAGACCTCGGCGACGATCAGGACGAGCGTCTTGGCGACGGCCGAAGGGCGGGCGAAGTAGGCGGCGTAGTCGCGTCCGATCGGCCGCCGGCGACGCAGCGCGGTGCTCATCGTCAGCATCGAATGAGGGGCGTCGCCGGAGAGGATGTTGGCACGGCTGGCACCGTCGGCGTGCAACAGCCCGCGTCCGTCCGAGTGCCGCCGCTCGATCTCTTCGGCGTCGCGCGGGTGGTTGGTGACGATCGCGGCGCCGCGCTCCTTCTCCCACCAGCGAAAGGCCGGCATGTCGTCGTTGGAGCCGTGCAGGAGCCCCGCTTGACAGGCGCCGGTCTGCGAGGACCAGTCGGTCTCCCAGCGCCGCAGCTGGTGCGAGCCGTCGCCGAGCCAGGCGGCGAGGTGGGGAGCGCCGCCGCCGTCCAGCGCGCGGCGCAAGACGTCGAAGGCGAGGCCGTCGATCTCGAGGAAGGCGATGCCGGGAACCTCGGTCGCCAGCGGCCGCTCGCGGCGACGCAGCTGGCGCCGGACGACATGCCGGTACCAGGTGTCGTCTTCATCGATCGCCAGCAGCGCGTAGGCGACGCTGGTGACCGCGGCGAGTGCCACGGTGACCACGATCCCGTCGAGGATCCCCCCGATCTCCGCCCCCGGCAGCAGGTCGATCGCGACCGCGACGAGCAGGCCGTTGAGGACCAGCCCGCCTAGACCGAGACTGAGCACGGTCAGCGGCAGGGTGAGACGGACCAGGCTCGGCCAGAGCAGCGCGTTAATTAGGCCGATCGCGATCGCCGCGGCGAACGCGCTACCGAGGCCGCCGAGGACGAAGCTCGGGATCAACGCCGCGAGGACGACCAGGGTCGCCGCGGCGAGCGCGAGAACGAGCGCGCCGCGGGTGATGGTCCGCATTCCCATGGCGAGGTTCTACAGAACCTCGCCGGCCCCGGCGCGGTCGGTCAGGCCGAGAGACCGCTGATGCCGTCGCCAATCAGCTTGGCGGCGATCAGCAAGCAGATCACGGCCATGATCGCGGCGCTGCTGTGGGCCATCCAGGCGCGCAGCTCTTCGAGCTGGTGCTTGGAACGCTCGCCCATCGTGAAGAAGATCGCGACCGGAATCGCAGGACCGATGGTGCCGATGAGGATGAAGATCGCCAGCGCGACGGCCTGATCGCCGCTCGCGGCTTCGGTCCCGGAGATCGCCGCAGCGGCGCCGAGGACGAGCAGCAGGTTCTTCGGGTTGAGGGCGGAGAGCACGACGCCGAGGCCGGCGGCTCTCGCCGCATCGAAGTGATCGACCGACTGCAACCACCTCGGCATCGTCGCTTCCTCCCCGCCGTGCGGCCGACGCCGCCATTGTTTGACGGCGATTGCGAGCAGGAGGACGCCGAGCGCGAGCTTGATCGCGGCGCCGCGATCGGAACCGCTGCCCGATGCGCCCAGGCCGATGCCGCCGGCGAGCAGCAGCGCCAGGGTGCCGGCGATCGTCATCCCGACGATCCAGCCGAGGACGAAGGCCGGCCCGTTACGGCGTGCCCGCGGCGTCGTCAGCATCACGACGACGCCGACGATCGGGATCGGGCTGAGCGAGACGCCGACGCCGAACGCCAGGACCTGGCCGATCGCCTGCCCCATCTCGTCTAAAGCCGGCGCCGGATTTTCCGCAGCTGGATGACTTTGCCGTTGCGCTCGGGCTTGGGATTCTCTTCGTGCGCTTTGGCGTCCTCGACCGCGGCGTCGGGATCGTCGTGTTCGGGTCCGACCCAGTCGCAGGTGCTACAGGCCGCCGCGTAGCCGCGCTTCAGCACTTTGACGTCGGCGATGTGGATCTCGGGTGACTTCTCTGCCATCTCGGCCTGGATCATATGCCGCGGCCAAGCGTTCGCGGCACGGCCCTCCTCGGCGCCTGCACCGGAGCTGGGAATAGTCGTCGACCTCAGCCACCTGGCCGAGGCGCTGCGCGAGGCGGGGTTCGAGGAGGGGACACCGAGGCGATCTGCCGGCACAACTGGCGCCGCGTCCTCGACCAATGGTGGCGCTGGCGGCGATCCGCGGCTACACTGCCCGGCAATGCTCGACTCCGGCCGACAGATCGTTGCTGCGGATCTCGTCGTCGCGGGGAAAATCGGTGCCGTGCTCGTTAGCACGGTTATCGCCTGAGCGCATACGGACGCCCGCCGACCAACACCAGCACCCAGGGGGACACGGCGGAAGCGCCGACAACCGTCCCGGCCCCCTCGAAGCAATGGCAGGAAGCGCTCCGAACCGTTGCCGCGCGCGGCTTTCCCCACCGCCCGGTTGACCCGGCGCCGCCTCCCCCTACACTCAACCGATGGGAGTAGTGCCGATCGTCCTCGTCATCCTGGCGATGAAGATCCCGATCTTCGGTCTGCTCTGGCTGGTCTGGTGGGCCGGCCGCGCACCCGAGGTCGAGGGTCCCGCCGAGGAGCCGGTGCCTGACCGCCGGCCGCTGCCGCCGTTGCCGCCCCTCCCCCGCCGGCCGCGCCGCCGCGGGCCGCACGGAGGCACCGCCGCTCGGCCGACGCCGGGAGCCCGTCAGCGCACCGAGCCCCACGCCGCCGCCGCCGCGCTCAGTCGAGCCGCCGCGGGGAGCGAGACAGGCGAGACCTGACGCCGCAGGCATAGCCGGCGACGGCGACCTGACAGAGTTCGGGCGGCGATGAGCGCCCGACTGGATCCGATGCTGACCGAGCTGACCCTGGAGCGGCTGCGCTTGCGGCGCAGCGCCAAGTGGGCGCGCTACCCCGCCGAGGTGCTGCCAGCCTGGGTCGCCGAGATGGACTTCCCGCTGGCCGAGCCGGTGCGGATCGCGCTCGCCGAGGCGATCGAGCTCGATGACACCGGCTACGCCTGGCCTGAGGCGATCGGGCTGGCCGAGGCGTTCGCCGGGTTCGCGGCACGGCGACTGGGCTGGGAGGTCGACCCGGCGCTGGTCTCGCCCGCCAACGACGTCGTCGGCGCACTGACCGCGGTGCTGCGCCAGATCGCCGAGCCGGGCGACGGGGTCGTGATCAACACCCCCGTATACCACCCGTTCTTCTCGGTCGTCGAGGAGGTCGGCTGCGAGCTGGTTGAAGCTCCGCTGCTGGGCAGCGAGCTCGATCCCGACGCGGTCGAGGCCGCCTTCGCCGCCGGCGCCCGGGTGCTGATCCTCTGCAGCCCCCATAACCCGACCGGCGGCGTCCCTTCGCGAGCTCAGCTGGAAGCCGTCGCCGCTGCTGCTGCCCGCCACGGCGCCTGGGTGCTCGCCGACGAGATCCACGCGCCGCTGACCCTGCCCGATGCTGACCATGTGCCCTTCCTCGCGGTCTCCGCAGAGGCCGCCGAGCACGGGATCGCCTTCAGCTCGGCCTCGAAGACGTTCAACCTCGCCGGCCTGCACTGCGCCCAGATCGTCGCCGCCTCCGAGCGGGCGGCCAAGGTCCTTGCCGCGCTGCCCTTCGGCGCGACCCACTGCGGCCACCTCGGCGCGGTCGGCTCGGTCGCCGCCTTCCGCGATGGCGACGCCTGGCTCGACGCCGTGCTCGCCGTGCTCGACCACAACCGCGGTCTGCTCGCCGAGCTGCTGGCGGACCGCCTGCCCGAGGTCGGCTACGAGCCGCCTGCCGCCGGCTACCTCGCCTGGCTCGACCTGCGTGCCTTCGATCTCGGCGAGGACCCATCCGTGGCGCTGCTCGAGCGCGGCCGCATCGCGCTCAATCCGGGGCCGGCCTTCGGGCCGCCCGGCGCCGGCTTCGCACGCCTCAACTTCGGCACCTCCCCCGCCCTGCTCGAGGAGGCCGTGAACCGCATCGGGCAGGGAGTGGGCCGATGACCGAGCCGATCGAGCTGGAGTCGCGGCGCTGGCTCGACGCCGTCGAACGCGAGACCGGGCCGCTGGCGCTGTTCGACGCCCACACTCACTTCGGGCGCAACGATCCCGACGGCTACAGGCAGGAGCCCGAGCAGCTCGTCGCGGCGCTGGAGTTGGCCGGCGCCCGCGGCGTCACCTTCCCGATGCACGAGCCGGGCGGCTATGCCGCCGCCAACGACGAGGCGCTCGCCGTCGCTGCTGGCTCAGAGGGACGGCTGGTTTGCTTCTGCCGCGTCGACCCTCGCGACGACGCCCTCACCGAGGCGACCCGCTGCCTCGATGCTGGCGCTCGCGGGATCAAGCTGCACCCCCGCGCCGAGGGCTTCGCGATGAGCGAGCCGGCGGTCGAGCGGCTCGTCGCCCTCGCCGACCAGCGTCGCGTCCCGGTCCTGATCCACGCCGGCCGCGGCATCCCGGCACTCGGCGCCAACGCGCTCTCGCTGGCCGAGCGCTACCCCGGCGCCCGCCTGATCCTCGCCCACGGCGCGGTCAGCGACCTGGCCTGGATGTGGCACCAGCTCCCAGGCCATCCCAACGTCCTCGTCGACACCTCGTGGTGGAACCCCGCCGACCTGCTCGGCCTCTTCTGCCTGGTGCCGCCGGGCCAGATCGTCTGGGCCAGCGACTCGCCCTACGGGATGCCGGTCAACTCCGCCGCCTTCCAGCTGCGGATCGCGCTTGCCGCCGGCCTCGGCCGCGAGGCGATCGGCGCGGTCTCCGGGGGGCAGATCGAGCGTGTGCTGGCCGGCGAGGACCCGCTCGAGGTCGGACCGGCGCCCGGGCCCAGCGGACCGCTCGACCCCGGCATGGAGCGTGTCTGCTCGCATCTGCTCGCCGCTGCCGGCCGCGCCTTCGCCGAGGCCGACATGTCCGAATCGATCGCCCTGGCCCGCCTCGCCTGCGACCTCGAGGGCGAGCACGCCGGCGCCTGCCGCGAGATCCTCCACCTGCTCGATCTGGTCGAAGAGCACAACGGCGCCCCGCCCCCCGGCCGGCGCTTCCCCCGCTCGCTTCAGTTCCTGATCTTGGCCCTGGCGGTGGCGCGGACGCCCGACGTGGCGCTGCCGTCCTAGCGGCCGCCGCTAAGACGGGACGAAGGCGAGCGCCTCGATCTCGATTTCGGCGTCGAGCAGAAGGCCGGCGACCTGGACCGCGACGCTGGCCGGCAAGCCTTCGGCGAAGCGCTCGGCGCGAACCTTGCTGAACTCGGCGTAGTTGTCGAGGCTGGTCAGGTAGACGGTCAGCTTGACGACGTGGCAGAGGCTGGCGCCGGCTTGGGTCAGGATTCGCTCGACGTGGTCGAGGCTGGTGTTGGCCTGGGTCGCCAAATCGCCCGCGACCTTGCCGTCAGGATCCAGTCCGACCTGACCCGCGACCTGGATCCAGCGGCCCGGGCCATCGACGGCGACGGCATCACTGAAACTGCTGGGGGCAAAAGACGAAGGGACGCGCTCGATGCCCATTGCAGGGCAGTAGATCCCACCGGATTCCCAAATGCAACGTTCTTGCGGGCTCGAATCCGCCGATGCCGTGTTTTGAGTAGGGATGGCACGGGTATCTGACGATCTCTCCCCCTGTAGTGCCGCAAGACGCCTCTTCCCGCCGCGAAGGGGCGTCTTGCGCGTTCGGGACCCGTTGCGCCTACTCGGCGGTGGAGTCCTCGCCGGGCCAGCGGCCGGTGAGGCGGGCAACGCCGCGGCGGCTGCCGTTGTCGGCGAGGCCCTTGACGACGCGGAAGACGGCGCCCTCGACCGCGAGCGCGGCGATCATCTTGCCGATCGGCGCGTCGCGCTGGTCGGGCTGCGGCGGCTCGGAGTCGTCGACCGCCGCCCAGATCCGTTCGAATCCCTTGCGTGCCGCGATCCCGGCCACGATGCCGGCGGCGATCCCAAACGGCGCGAAGAGAACCTTCATCGCCCGCAGGCTACCCGAGCGCGCCTTACCTCAAGCGCATGGGTGCTCCCCCCAGCGTGGTTGAGCTTTTCGTCGTATAGCGACGGAAAGCTCAACCACGGGCCCTTACCTCGGGTTGACAGGTTATTGCGACGTGTTACGATATATCGCGTTAGTTATCGATATGAGACCGAAAGGGACTTCATGCATCACCATCACCGATTCGATTCACGCCATCCCGGGCACCGAGGCCATCATCGCCATCGGCCCGACTTCGGCCGTGGCCGCGGGCCACGTGGCAGAGGCGGCTTCCGCGCCCGTCGCGGCGACGTCCGTGCCGCCGTCCTCGCCCTGCTCGCCGAGCGGCCGATGCACGGCTACGAGATGATCAAGGAGCTCGAGGAGCGCACCGAAGGGGCCTGGGCGCCGAGCGCGGGCTCGATCTACCCCACCCTGCAGATGCTCGAGGACGAGGGCCTGATCCGCGGCGAGGAGAGCGACGGCAAGCGCCGCTTCACCCTCACCGACGAGGGCCGCGCCGAGCAGCAGGAGAAAGCCGGCGAGACGACGCCCTGGGACGCCGTCCGCGCCGATGCCGCGCCCGAGCAGCTGCAGCTCGCCGCCTCGATGAAAAAGCTGCACCACGCGATCCGGCAGTCGTTCATGGCCGCCGACGAGGGACAGCAGAAACGCGTTCGCGATCTGCTCGACGAGACCCGTCGCAAGATCTACGCGATCCTCGCCGAGGAGGACTAGCTATTCGCCGAGGTTGCCCTTTGCCTGTCCATAACGGGCAAAAGGCAACCTCACCGCAGCCAGGCCCTTATGCGGGAGGCGCCGGCCAGCGACGAGAGATCGCCTTGGTCGCGCATCGCGATCGCGGCGTCGGCCATCGCCTCGACCGCGACCCAGGCAAGCGCGCCGCCGACGCTGATCCGCTGCGCCCCGGCAGCGAAGACCTCGGCGACCGAGAGGCCGCGATGGGCGAGCACGTTGAGCGGCCGCCCGACCGCCTCGCAGACCGCCCGCACCTCGTCCGCGTCCCCTAGCCCCGGCGCGTAGAGCACCTCGGCGCCCGCGGCCTCGTAGGCGCGCAGCCGGACGATCGTGTCGTCGAGGTCGGGGTTGCCGCGGATGTGGTTCTCGGCTCGGGCGGTGAGGACGAAAGGAAAGTCGAGAGCCGCAGCCGCAGCCACCGCGGCGGCGACGCGGTCGGCTGCCTCCTCCACCCCGTACAGGCGCCCGCCGATCCGGTCGAAGTCCTCGATCGAGCCGCCGACGGCACCCGCCGCTGCAGCCCGCTCGATCGCCCTTGCCGCATCCTCCGCCTGCGGTCCGTGGCCGTCCTCGAGGTCGACCGCCAGCGGCACCTCGGTGACGCTGGCCAGCAGCTCGACGTGGGCGATCACCTCGTCGAGGCTTGCCTCGCCGTCGAGGCGGCCGAGGGTGAAGGCGAGGCCGCTGCTCGTCGTCGCCAGCGCCTCGAAGCCGAGCGCCTCCATCACCCGGGCGCCGCCGGCGTCCCAGGGGTTGGGGATCAGGAACGGCTGGCCCTCGTGCAGGGCCCGGAACCGCGCTCCCTTCTCCGCCTGCGTCACTGCCATCAGCAGAGGGTCAGCGCCTCGAGGTCGAGCAGCGCCCGCTTGCGCGGCAGGCCGCCGCCGTACCCGGTCAGCGAACCGTCGGCGCCGACCACGCGGTGGCAGGGGATCAAGATCGGCAGCGGCGTCCTTCCCACGATGGTGCCGATCTCGCGCGCTTCGCCGGCCCGCCCGACGCGCTCGGCGAGCTCGCCGTAGGAGACGGTCGCCCCGTACGGGATCGTGCGCAGCGCACTCCAGACCTTCATCTGGGCAGGGGAGCCCAGTGGCTCCAGCGGCAGCTCGAACTCCTCTCTCTCGCCCGCGAAGTACTCGTCGAGCTGCGCCCGCACCTCCTCGAACTCCGCCGGCCGACGCTGCGCCGCTGCCAGCGCCGAGCCTTCCCCGGGAAACCTCACCCTCCGCAGCCGTCCCCCGGCCGCGAGCAGCGTCAACGGCCCGATCGGGCTCTCGTAGACGTCCCAGTAGGTCGCCGTCTCGGTTGCGCTGACCGCCTCCATCACCCCATTACAACGTCCCGGCCCACGGAAACGTGAGATCTCACCGCGGGCTCCCCCGCCAAGGGCGGGGGAGCCGCGAGAAGTCCGCTCCCCCAAGCGGACCCACATGAGATACGCATCTCTCCTCCCTGTGGTGATTCCCCAGAAACGCGACTGCCGTCACGTCTCATCCACCTCACCGGAGAGACTGGCGCAGGCTATTCGATTGCGCCGATTGGCGCAATCCTCATTTTTCATTAGTTGATGACATGGCCGCAATCGGCCAGGAAGTCCGGCCGCGGGGTCAGCCGCCGACGGGCTGCGCTGAGGGCGTCGCGGCGAGTACCCGCTCGGCCACCGCCTCGCCGGTGAGGCCGACCTCGGCCCGTAGCAGAGCGGGCTTGCCGTGGGTCACGTAGCGGTCCGGCAAACCGATGCGAAGCACCCGGGCGCGCTCCCCGGGCGCCTCGGCGAAGGCGTCCTCGAGGTGCTCGAGGACGCCGGAGCCGAAGCCGCCGGCGAGGACGTTCTCCTCGATCGTCACCACCAGGTCGTGCTCGCGCGCCAGGCGCTCGACCAGGTCCTCGTCGAGCGGCTTGGCAAAGCGCGCGTCGGCGACCGTAGGCGCGATCCCGTGCTCGGCGAGGATCGCGGCCGCCTCGCGGGCGACGGCGACGCCGTAGCCGTAGCCGAGCAGCGCCACCCTCTCCCCTGCCGCCAAGACCTCACCGGTGCCGATCGGCAGCAGCTCGGGCGTCGCCGGCATCTCGACCCCCTCGGCCGCCCCGCGCGGGTAGCGCAGCGCCGCCGGACCGTCGTGCTCGATCGCCGTGTGCAGCATGTGGACCAGCATCGCCTCGTCGCGCGGCGCCATCACGACGACGTTGGGGATCGCGCGAAAGTAGGAGACGTCGAAGGCGCCGTGGTGGGTCGGGCCGTCGTCGCCGACCAGCCCCGCCCGGTCCATCGCGAAGGTGACGTCGAGCTCCTGCAGGCAGACGTCGTGGATGATCTGGTCGTAGGCACGCTGGAGGAAGGTCGAGTAAATCGCGCAGACCGGCTTCGCCCCCTGCAGGGCCAGCCCGCAGGCGAGCAGGACCGCGTTCTGCTCGGCGATGCCGACGTCGTAGTACTGGTCCGGGACGGCGTCGGCGAGCTTCTGCAGCCCGGTCCCCCCGGCCATCGCCGCGGTGATCCCGATCACCCGCTCGTCGCGCTCGGCCTCGGCGACCATCGCGTCGGCGAAGACCTGCGTGTACTGAGGCGGCGAGCCGGCGGCCGGCGGCTTCTCGAGCCGCTCGATCCCCTCCGGCGAATCCGTTTCGGTCACCGGCACCGGCTTCGCGGCTGCCGGCACACCGTTGACGATCGAGTTGGGCTTCGCCGCGTGCCACTCCTCCATCGTCTCCAGGCCGCCCTCTTCGGCCGGCGTGAAGCCCTTGCCCTTGACCGTGTGGATGTGGACGACGACCGGGCGGTCGGCGGCAAATGCCTCGGTCAGCGCCGCCCGCAGCGCCGCCACGTCGTGACCGTCGATCACGCCCATGTAGGCGAGGTCGAGCTCCTCGAAGAAGAGGCCGGGAGCCCAGTAGGCCTTGATCGCCGACTTGATCTCCGGCCCGAGCCGCTCGATCCGCCGCCCCAGCCCGAGCGGCAGCTTCGTCAGCCGGTCCTCGACCCCCTCGCGGGCGTGGTAGAGGCGCGGGTTGAGCCGGATCCGGTTGAAGTACCGCGAGAGGGCGCCGACGTTGGGCGAGATCGACATCCCGTTGTCGTTGAGGACGATCACAACCGGGGTCTGCAGACCGCCGGCGGCGTGCAGCGCCTCGTAAGCGACGCCGCCGGTGAGAGCGCCGTCGCCGATCACCGCGGCGACCCTGCCGTCGGGCCCGATCCCCTTGCGCATCGCCTCCTTGAGGCCGACCGCGTAGCCGATCGAGGTCGAGGCGTGACCGGCACCCATGATGTCGTGCTCGGACTCGGCGATCGAGCAGAACGGGGCGAGGCCCTCGTACTGGCGGATCGTCGGCAGCTGCTCGCGGCGACCGGTCAGCACCTTGTGCGGGTAGGACTGGTGGCCGACGTCCCAGAGCACCTTGTCGCGCGGGGAGTCGAGCAGGCTGTGCAGGGCGACGGCGAGCTCGCAGGTGCCGAGGTTGGCGCCGAAGTGGCCGCCGATCTCGCCGATCGTGTCGATGATGAATGTCCGCATCTCCTGCGCAACCTGCTGCAGCTGGGCGTCATCGAGCTCGTGCAGGTCGGCGGGGCCGTCGATCCCGGACAGCAGCGGCTCGGCCGATTCGGCAGAGCTGTCGTTGGGTGGCTTGGTCTCGCTCATTCGTTACGGGTGAAGACGTAGTCGGCGATCCGCCTCAGGTCGCCGGTCTCGCCGTCGGCCTCCTCCAGGGCCCTCGTCGCCTTCGCGTGGGACTCGGCGGCCAGCTCGCGGGCTCGGTCGAGCCCGAAGAGGCTGACGTAGGTGAGTTTTCCATGTCGCTCGTCGCTTCCATGTGGCTTGCCGAGCTGCTCGTCGCTCTCGGTCACGTCGAGGATGTCGTCGACGATCTGGAAGAGGACCCCCAGCTCGTCGGCGAAGCGGCGATAGGGGATTGTCTCACTTTCGGGCAACCCTTCCAGGGTGAGAACGACCCCGACGCTGGCGGCGATCAGCCGGCCGGTCTTCAAGGCGTGCAGCCCACGCAGCCCCTCGGCGTCTGTCTCGCTCCCGACCACGTCGACGTACTGGCCGCCGACCATGCCGTCGACGCCGGTCGCGCCGGCCAGCTCGGCGAGCGCCGCCAACACCCGCGCCGGCTCGCCAGGCTGGGTGCAGAAGAGTCGCATCGCCTCAGCGAAGAGGCCGTCGCCGGCGAGGATCGCGACGTCCTCGCCGAACTTGACGTGGGAGGTCGGCAGCCCGCGGCGCAGCTCGTCGTCGTCCATCGCCGGCAGGTCGTCGTGGATCAGCGAGTAGGTGTGGATCAGCTCGATCGCGCAGGCGACCGGGAGCAGGCGCTCGGGCTCGGCGCCGAGGGCGCGAGCGGTGGCGAGGGCGAGGACCGGCCGCACCCGCTTGCCGCCAGCCAGCAACGAGTACCGCATCGCCTGCTCGAGACCGGCGGTGGCCGGCGCGACGGAGAAACTGAGGTCGGCGAGCGCGGCGTCGACCGCCGCTCGCAGGTCGTCGGGGTAGCTCAACTGGCGTTCGCCTCGCGCGCCTGCCGATTGGCCTCCTCGACCGCCTCCGCCGCCAGCTCGGCGGCCTCCGCCGCCAGCTCGGCAGCGCGCTCGTCGCCGGTCTCCTCGCCCTCCAGCTCCGCCGAGATCTCCCGCAACCGCGCCGCGATCTCCCGCAGGCGCTCGCTCATTTGGCCGGCTCCCGGTCGCGAACGATCGCGCCGAGGACGCCGTTGACGAAACCGGGCGCGTCGGCGCCGCAGTACTCCTTGGCGAGCTCGACCGCCTCGTCGATCGCCACCTCGTAGGGCACCAGGTCGTGCTCGATCTCATACAACGCCACCCGCATCACGTTGAGGTCGAGCGGCGCCAGCCGGTCGACGGTCCAGCCGCGGGCGTGGGCTTCGATCGTCTCGTCCAGCTCTTCGCGCTCGATGTCGACGCCTTCGGCCAGCTCGCGGGTCAGCGGCCGCGCGTCGGCGATCAGCTCCTCGAGCGGACGCCCGGTGACGTCGCGCTGGTAGCTGGCAAAGACCGCGTCGCGGCGCTGGTCGGATCTGCGCATCTGCCTATTCTGGCGGTTCGACTGGCGGCCGGGAACGCCACCGGCTCCGGCACCGTTCAGCGCAGGATCTCGACCAAGAGGACCCAGGCGTTGGCGACCGCCGCGAGGATCGCAAAGACGATCCCGTCGACCACCCAGTAGAGGCCACCGCCGGCTTCGGCGAGCAGGCTGACGCCGGCGACGAGGAACGGCACGGTTCCGATCAGGCGCAGGCCCCAGCGCGTGTAGATCCAGGAGCGCGGCACCTCGTCGGGGCCGGTGTAGTTGGTCGGCAGGCGGGCGATGAATGCGACGAGAACCAAGGCGATCACCAGGACCTCGGCGCCCAACGAGACGTGCGACTGCCCGGGGACGAGGCCGACGAACGAGACCAGCAGCACGCCGAGCAGCAGCGCCACCGTTTCCAGCCCTCGCTCCGGCAGCCCCTCGAACTGGAGAATCCGCTCGAGGTTGATCGAGACGGCGACGAAGAGCAGCCCCGCCAGCGCTGCCGAGGCGCCCGCCGCAGCGACGAATAGGTCGTGCCACTCGGTCGGGTCGTAGGCCATCGGGCGCGATCATCTCAGCCGCGCCGGCCGATCTCGCCGTCCGGGTCAGGCTCTGGAGATGTACTCGCCGTTGCGGGTGTCGACGCGGATCGTTTCGCCCTCCTCGATGAAGAGCGGCACCTGGACGACGACGCCGGACTCGAGCGTCGCCGGCTTGTTGCCGCCGCCGGAGGCGGTGTCGCCTTTGAGGCCGGGATCGGTCTGCGTCACCTTCATCTCGATTGCGCTCGGGACCTGGACGTCGCTCGGCTGCTCGTCGACGAAGAGGATCTCGACCTCGGAGTTGGGCAGGACCCACTGCATCGCCTCGCCGAGGGCGTCGTTGGCGATTTCGATCTGGTCGTAGTCCTGGTTGTCCATGAAGACCGAGGACTCGCCCGCGTCGTAGAGGAACTGCATCTTTTTCGATTCGGTGCGGACCTGGCGGAACTTCTCGCCGGCGCGGAAGGTTTTGTCGATCACCGAGCCGTCCTCGATCCGGCGCAGCTTGGTGCGGACGAAGGCGCCGCCCTTGCCCGGCTTGACGTGCTGGAACTCGATGATCTTCCAGATCTTGCCGTCGATCTCGATGTGAGACCCGTTCTTGAACTGGTTGGTGGAGACGGTGGACATGCCGGCAGCGTATAGATCGACGCGATCCTCTATATCCGACGGGTTGGCTCGGATTTCGGTAGCGTGCCGGTCGTCCTGCGATTAGGGCACCCTAACAATCCAGCCCGGAGGTACGTCCGCTCGTGTCCGATCTCGCCCTCTCCCCGCCCGCCGCCCAAGCGCCGGGGACCGCCCGCGCCCCGCGTCGACCCCGCTGGCGCCCGCGTCTGGTTCTCGCCAAGGCCCACCGCTGGGGCTCCCTCGCGCTCGGGCTGCTGCTGCTCGTCATCGTCCTCTCCGGCGCGGTGCTGCTGCTCGCGCCGGAGATCGAGCAGGTCACCCAGCCGAGCCTCTATGAGAACGATCCCGGCCCCGCCCTGGTCGGCCCTGGCGAAGCGCTGGCCTCGGTCCACCACGACCTCCCCGCCCTCGACCTCGCCGGCGCCACCGTCGTCCGCAACCGCGGCGCCTGGGAGGTGCTGACCGAAGAAGGCGAGATCGCTCGGGTCGACGACGCCAGCGGCCGCGTGCTGGGCAGCGTCGACCGCGAACACGGGGTGATGGCCTTCATCGCCAACCTTCACGAGTGCGCGCTCGGCTGCGATGGGATGACCGGCTACGTCTGGTTCCTCGCCAAGCCGGCCCAGATCGACGGCTTCGACCTCACCCTCGGCAACGAAGGCACCTGGGGCGGCCTGATCCTGCTGCTCAGCGCCGTCACCCTGCTGGCGCTGGTCGTCTCCGGCCTCGTCCTCTGGTGGCCGGGACGGCGGCGGCTGCGTCGCGGCCTGAAGGTTCGCCGTGGTCGCGGCCGCTATAAGTTCCAATACGACCTGCACAAGGTCGTCGGCTTCGTCGCCCTCCCCTTCCTTGCGATGTGGGCGCTGACCGGGATCAACTTCGAGCTCCCCAAGCAGACCGAAGCCGCCTGGTACGCGCTGACCCCGGGCAGCGCCCAGCCGGAGTCGGATTTCGAATTTCGAATCGAAGCCGGGGTCGGGGCCCGGGATCGGGATGGCCGGCGCGATCGACGCCGCGCGGACCGCCGTCCCCGTCGGCTCGGAGTTGATCTCGGTCAACCACCCCAACCTGAGCGAAAAGACCTCCTACTACGAACTCTGGTGGGCTCACGGCGTCGACCCCTACGCCTACGGCACCTTCCCCGGCAACTACGGCGTCTTTGTCGACCGCTACAGCGGCCGCGCCGTCCGCTACTGGCCCAACCCGGCCAACGGCAGCGTCACCTCGGGGTTCTGGCAGAACTGGACCGGGCCGCTGCACATGGGGATGGTGGTCGGCTGGATCCCGCGCCTGGGCTGGGTCGCCTTCGGCCTCGCGCCGCTGCTGCTGGCGATCACCGGGGTCACGACCTGGCTGATCCGCAGGCGGCTGGGGCGGCGGCGCGACGGGCCTGCGGGCGACGGTGACGTCGGCGCCGCGGCGGCGTGACCGGGCGCGGGGCCACCGCCTGCGCCCTCTATGCAGGCTTTCTCGCCTGCTGGGCGTTCGGTGACGCGGCGCGGCGAAGGGCCCCGAGCCCCTACCTGGCGCTCGGGGCGGCATTTCTCGAGGCGGCTCTCGTGCTTGCGGCGCTGGTCGGTTTTGTGGGACTCGGCGACTCCGTCACCCTCGTCCACGCCGGCTATCTGCTCGCCTCGGTCGGGCTGCTGCCGCTCGGCCTGCTGCTCGCCCGCGACCCCGAGAGCGGCACGATCGCGGCGGCGCCGCTGGCGGTCTGCCTGCTCGCCCTCGCGGTCGTCATCGTCCGCGTCGACGCCACCGCGTGAGCGGCGCTGAATCCGCCAGCAGCCCCGCGACGCCCGGCTGGGGACGAGCGCTGGTCGCCGCCTACGCCTTCATGGCGCTCGCCGCCTGCGCCCGCTCGGCGGTCCAGATCGCGACCCGCTTTGGCGACGCGCCGCTCGCCTTCCTCCTCTCCGCCGCCAGCGGCGCGATCTACGTCCTCGCCGCGATCTCGCTCTCGCACGAGGGCCCTCGCGCACGGCGGATCGCCACCGCCTGCTGCCGGGTGGAGCTCGCCGGCGTGCTCGCGATCGGCGCCTGGAGCCTGATCGACCCCGGCCTCTTCCCCGAGGCGACCGTGTGGTCGAGCTTCGGCCGCGGGTACGGCTTCTTCCCGCTCGTCCTGCCGGTCCTCGGCCTGCTTTGGCTGGCGGCGACGCGCCCCCGGGAGCTCGACCCGAGCCTCAGCGATAGGTGAGGAGCTGGCCGCCGCCGTCGTCGAGGTGGGCGTGCTCGTTGTAGCTGACCAGCGAGAGGCCGGAGCGGCCGACGGCGAGCTTGGTGATCCCGGTGTTGACGAGGACGCGGTTGAGGCGCGGGAAGAGGTCGTGGTGGCCGAGCAGATCGGCGGCGATCGCGGCGATCACGCCGCCAGAGGTGACGGCGACGCCGACCTCGCCGCTGCCGAGAGCCCCCGCCAGCTCGGCCAGCGCCGCCTTGCGGGAGCCGAGGAAGTCGGGCCAAAGCTGGGCCGCTGGACCCTCGGCACCCGCCTGCACCCAGCTCTCGAGGGCGACGTCGATCACCTCCTGGAACTGGCGCGAGGTGATCTGCTCGCCGCCGCTGCCGGTGCCGGCGAGCGAGGCCTCGGCCTGGCCGTGGGTGGAGACGATCTCCTCGGTCATGTACTCGTCCCAGCGCTCGTCTGTGGCGACCGCGCGTCCGAGCGCCGCGGCGACTGGCGCGGCGGTGTCGAGCTGGCGCCGGGCGGGGCCGGAGACGAGGCGGGTCACGTTGAGCTCGCGGCGCGCCAGCGCAGTGGACACGACCTCGGCTTGCTCGACCCCGGTCGGCGAGAGCACGTCGTAGTCGTCGCTGCCGAACGAGGCCTGGGCGTGGCGGACGAGGAGGACGGTGGGCACCGGCGCAGCCTACGGGCTGCCGGGCCGGCTACTGGCCTTCGGCGCCGGTCGCAGTGGTGAGATTCGCAGCCGAGCCGCCGCTGAGGACGCGACGGACGAGGCGCGGGGCGAGGATGCGGGAGACGGCGGCGAGGGCGTAGGGGCGCGGCACGTAGCGCTCGGCCTTGCCGCCGGGGCCGACCTCGTAGATCGCCTCGGCGACCTTCCCCGGCTTGGAGACGATCCAGCGGGTCAGAGCTTTCTCGCGCAGCTCGGTCGCCGGGAAGCCCTCGGTGGCGACGAAGCCGGGCAGGACCATGCCGACGTGAACGCCGTGCGCGCGCTCCTCGGCGAAGAGGGAGTCGCTCCAGCCGATCAGCGCGAACTTGCTCGCCGAATAGGCGCCCGACTTCGCCCGCGAGACACGCCCCGCGGTGCTGGCGACGTTGACGATCGCGCTCGGCGCCGAGGCCCGCAGCAGCGGCAGCAGCGCCTCGGTGAGGCGGACGACGGCGTCGAAGTTGAGCTGCATGTGGCGGTGGACGTTGGCGTAGCCGCTCTCGGCGAACGATCCGCGCCAGGCGGCGCCGGCGTTGTTGACGAGGAGGTGGAGGCGAGCGCCGTGCTCGCGATCGAGGTGAGCGCGGACCCGAGCCGGAGCGTCCTCCTCGGTGAGGTCGACGGCGAGCACCGTCGCCGGGCACGGCAGCGAGTCGGCCAGCGCCCGCAGCTTCTCTTCGCGGCGGGCGACGAGCACCAGCTCGGTCCCCGGCTCGCGCGCGAGCCGGATCGCCGTCGCCTCTCCGATCCCCGCCGAAGCCCCCGTGACCAGCGCCACTCCCATGCCGCAACGCTAGTCGACCGGCGCCCCTAGCTGCTCAGCGCTGGCAGTCATAGAGGGTGCCGGCGCTCGTTTCGAGCTGGCTCGATTCGACCGCGGTGCAGGTCTTGACGACGGTCTCGATCGCCGATTCGCTGCCGCTGCGGGTGTCGCCGGGGAGGCCGCCGCGCGCAGCACCGGGACCCATGGTCTGGCCGCCGCCGATCGCGCCGGCGCCCGTCCCGAGCGCGCCCGTCATGCCGCCACCGCTGAGGATCCAGCGGATCTGACCAGATTCGATCCGTTCTTCCAGCCACCGCACGCTGACCGAGGTCTCTTTGCCCGAGAAGCCGCCGATGCCGGCTACTTCGGCGCCCGATTCGATGATCGAGGCCGCCGCCTCCGACTGGCTCTCGACCGCGATCGTGCCGCCGCCATGGCTTTCGGTGTAAGCGAGAACGCTGGAGAGATCGGCGCCGCCAAAGCCACCGGCGCCTGCGCCTGCCGTCCCGCCGGCGCCGGGCAGAGCGCCAGCCTGGCCGAGCGTTCCAGCTTCCGGGAACGCGCCTTCGCCCGAGCCTCCGGGGAGAGCGCCGCCTTCCGAAAAGCCGCCTTCGCCAATCCCGGGCATCGCACCTTCGAGCCCTTCTCCCATTCCGGGCAGAGCCTGGAGCCCTTCGGGCATCCCCCCTCCGCCGGGGACCATTTCATTACTCCCGAATCCGGGCATCGTCCCGCCTTCGCCGCCAGGCATGCCTTCGCCGCTGCCCATCCCGGGCATCGCGCCGCCGCCCGGCCCCCCCATCATCGACGCCGATTCCGGGCCGCCAGCCGGGAAGGTGCCGCTGGTGGGATGGCCGAGCGTCTCGACGCTCCAGATCGCCGGCCCGACGAGCAGCACCCCGACCCCAGCGACCAGCGCCCAGCGACGCAGCTGCGCCGGCGCCTCGGTCCAGGTCAGACCGATCACCGCGACCACGGTGACGATCACGATCGCCGGCACCAGCCAGCTCAGGTCGCCGGCCGAGTTGCCGATCACGATCAGCTCGGTGATCGCGCCGGCGCCGAGCGCGACAGCGCCGAGCAGGCGCCCGCGCGACCCCTGGCTGCGCGCCTGCGCCCAGGTCGCACCGATCAGAGCGGCGCTGAACGGCGCCAGTAGCGAGACGTAGTAGGGGTGGAAGATGCCGCTGGCGAAGCTGAAGGCGACGGCGATGACGGCGAAGGAGCCGCCGACGGCGATCAGCCAGCCGGTCCGCTCGTCGTCGCGCCGCAGGCGGCTGAGCAGGGCGATCCCGATCGCGCCCGCCAACGCCATCCCCAGCAGCCACCCGGCCTGCCCGCCGAGCGCTTCGTTGAGCAGTCGCAGGGGGCCGGTCGAGCCGCCGAACGGCCCACCTCCCCCGCCGAACGCGCCCGGCCCGCCGGCCTGGCCGTCGAGGCGGCCGAAGCCGTTGTATTCGAGGATCAGCGAGAAGACGCTGTTGTCGGTCGTACCGGCGACCCAGGGCCGGCCCGAGGCCGGCGTCAGTTCGACCAGCAGCGGCCAGGCGAGCCCAACCGCGACCATCGCCCCGCCCGCCGCCAGGAGCTGGCGCAGCGCCGCCGCCCGTCCCCGCGGTGCGACCCAGAGCCAGGCTAGCGCGATCCCGGGAACGACCATCAGCGCCACGCCCATCTTCGTCTCGAAGCCGAGCCCGACGCAAACGCCGGCGAGGACCAGCCAGCGAGTGCGGCCATCCTCCAGCGCCCGCACGAAAGCCCACAGCGCCGCGACGCAGCAGAGGACGAGCAGCGCATCGGGGTTGTTGTGGCGGGAGACGGCAACGGCGATCGGGGTCAAGGCCAGGACCAGCCCAGCGACGAAACCGGCCTCGCGGCCGAAGCGACGCCGCACCAGGTCGTAGAGCAGCGCCACTGAAGCGACCCCCATCAGCGCCTGCGGGACGAGGATCGCAAGCGAGTTGAAGCCGAAGGCTTTGACCGAGAGCGCCTGCACCCACAAGGCCAGCGGCGGCTTGTCGACGGTCATCAGCCCCTGGGCGTCGAAGGAACCGAAGAGGAAGTTGTGCCAGCTGCCGCTCATCGAGCGCACCGCGGCGCTGTAGTACTCGTTGGCCCAGCCGTTCTGGCCCAGGGCCCAGAGGTTCAGCAGGCCAGCAAGGACCAGCAGGGCCGCCAGCTCGGGGCGCGGCAGCGGCAGGCTGCCGACCCGGTCGCGGAGCCGGGGCAGGCTCCAGGTTGACGGACTTCGTGGCTGCGTTGCGCTCTCCATGTCGGAGAGGCTGAAGCGCCCGCCTGGGAGCAGCCTGGGAGCGGGCTGGGACTAGCTGCGGGCTAGGAGGGGTTGGCGAAACCCGCGTGTGCGGTCCGGCTAATAGCCGGCGGGGTGGCGGGCGACGTAGCCGGCGGTGGAGACCATTTCGCGGTGCCAGCGGGGACCGGTCCCGTGTTTGTCGCCGGCGGTGTCCCAGCGCAGGCCGTCGATCACTGCGAAGGCGTGGCCCGCGTTGGCATAGACGGTGATCCAGCGTCCCTTACCCGGTTCGCCCCAGCTCATCATTTCGCCCGAGTCCATCGGCGTGTCGATCAGACCGGCGCCGTGCAGGGCGTAGCTGACCGCGCCCGAGCAGTCGTAGCCGGGGCTCCACCAGCGGGCGTGGCCGCCGCCCCAGATGTAGGGCTTGGTGCGGATCCGGTTGGCGGCGGCGATCGCCGCCTTGATCGCGGCCGGCGCCGAGGTCGGCGGCGCGGCGACGCCGAGCACCAGGCGCGCCTTCTTCACCGGCTTGCAGACGAGTTCACTGACGCCGCCCGTGCCTTCGCTGCATTCGGTCGATTCGGGCGTCGGCGTGTTCGGACCTGCCGGTTCGCCGTATTCAGGGGAGGTCGGGGTGACGCCGCCACCGGCTCCCATAGCGCTGGTCGGCAACGCGATCGCCGCCAGCGCCAGCGCAAATATCGAAATCCGGGCCCAGGTCCCAACCTGCAGCAACCGCAAACCAGTCTCCTTTGTCGGCCTGCGGGGTTAGCTGTCGGGCTGGCGCTGAAGGAGCCTGCGCTCCCACCTCACGGTGGATTCGCCCCAAAACTCGGTTCCCCCGCTCCGGAGTTGTCGGCCCCCGGATTCGGCTTACCGGTCTGAACGCGGGGCAGTGTATCGCGCTCTCAGGTCAACTTCGACGCCGGCTCGCGCAGACCTTGGGAAACCGGCAGTCGCAGGGTGAACTCGGCGCCCCCGTCAGGCGCGTTGGCGGCGCTCACCTCGCCGCCGTGGGCATGGGCGATCGCGGCGACGATCGCCAGCCCGAGACCGGCACCGCCGTCGTCGCGTCCGCGCGAGGAGCTGCTGCGCCAGAAGCGCTCGAAGACCGCCTGCGGATCGTCGGCGGCGATCCCCGCGCCGTGGTCGCGGACCCCCACCACCGCCTCGCCCCCCTCGCGCGCCAGCGAGACGTCGATCGCCGTCCTCTCCGGGGTATGGACGACCGCGTTGCGCAGCAGGTTGTCGAGCAGCCGCCGGAGCTGATCGGCGTCGCCCTCGATCTCGACCTCGTCACCGGCGGGGCGCCGCAGCGAGATCGGCGATTGCGGCGCCGCGGCGCGGGCGTCCTCGCAGGCTTCGTCGAGCAGCGCCCCCAGCGCGACCGGCTCGCGCGCCGGCGGCTTCACTTCGTCGAGGCGGGCGAGGGTGAGGAGGTCGTCGACGAGGCCGCCCATCCGCGTCGACTCGGCCTCGATCCGGCCCATCGCCCGCTCGACCTGCTCGGGCTCACGCTGCGCCCCCATCCCGAACAGCTCGGCGTAGCCGCGGATCGCCGCCAGCGGCGTGCGCAGCTCGTGCGAGGCGTCGGCGAGGAAGCGGCGCAACCGGCGCTCGCCGGCGGCGCGCTCGGCGAAGGCGCCCTCGATCTGGGCAAGCATCCCGTTCAGCGCCAGCCCCAGGCGACCGACCTCCGTCTTCCCGTTGGCCGGCTCGACCCGGCGCGAGAGGTCGCCGGCGGCGATCTGGTCGGCGGTCTCCCCCATCCGCCGCAGCGGTCGCAGTCCGAGCCCGACAAGCCACCAGGCGAGCAGGGCGATGGCAAGCAGGATCACACTGCTGACGACGAGCTCGATCACGGCGAGGCGGTCGAGGGTCGCGTCGGTGTCGCCGAGCGGGATCGCGACGACCGTGCTCAGCGCGGCCGGGCCGGCGACGGCGAGGACGCGGAAGCTTTCGGAGCCGCCGCCGCGCTGACCGGCGGTGAACGGCTCGGCCTCGCCCGGTTCGCCGCCTTCGAGGCCCGCCGGCAGGGCCGGCAGCGGCACTTCCGCTTCGGCCGGGGCAAAGGTCTGGCTGGCGATGACCCTGCCGCGGTAGCGGAGCTGGCCGAAGCTGACCGCCTCGAGGTCGCCCGGCCCCCCGCCGGGGCCGCCCTCCCCCGCTGGCCCCGCTTCGGCCAGGGGGCCCGGGAAGACGTTGGCCTGCTGCTGGGGCATCAGTTCTTCGCCGCGCCTACCGGCTTCGGCCTTTTTGGCCAGATCCACGGTCACCGGACCTACCGCCGACTGCAGCTGCTGATCGACCCGTTCGTAGAGATAGGAGTGCAGCGCCCGGTAGGAGACGAAGCTGAGCGCGGCGAGCCCGACCGCCGCCAGTGCGGCGACGGTGACGACGAGTCGCGTCCGCAGCGAGAGTTCAGGCGGACGGAAGCCGGAGCGCATAGCCCACCCCTCGCACGGTCTGGATCAGGCGCGGCCCGTGCGCCTCCAGCTTCTTGCGCAGGTAGCTGACGTAGGTCTCGAGCACGCGGGCGTCGCCGGCGAAGTCGTACTCCCAGACGTGGTCGAGGATCTGGGCCCGGGTGAGGACGCGGCGCGGGTGCGACATCAGGTACCGCAGCAAGCGGTATTCGGTGTCGGTCAGCGCCAGCGGCGCCCCGTCGCGAAAGACCTCGCGCGTCTCATCGTCGAGCTCGAGGTCGGCGAAGCGCAGCTTCGCCTCCTCGCCGCCGGCGCGACCGAAGCGGCGCAGAACGGTCGCGATCCGCGCCAGCAGCTCCTCGACCGAGAACGGCTTCGTCACATAGTCGTCGCCGCCGAGGGTGAGGCCGCGGACCTTGTCCTCGGTCGTGTCCTTGGCGGTGAGGAAGAGGATCGGCGTCTCGTCGGCGCGCTCGCGCAGCCGCCTGGCGACCTCGAAGCCGTCGAGGTCGGGCAGCATCACGTCGAGCACGATCAGGTCCGGGCGCGAGGCGCCGACCGCCTCCAGCGCCTGGCGGCCGTCGGCCGCGATCACGACCTCGTAGTCGTTGTAGCGGAGGGCGATCGAGATCACGTCGGCGATGTTGGGCTCGTCGTCGACGACGAGGATGCGGCCTCGGCGCTCGCTGTCGGCCTTGCCGTTCACCGCACGATCATCGCCTCCCTCCCTGTGAGTTTCCTGAGAGAGTCCGGGGCGGGCGCTCTCAGCCAACTCTGAGCCATGGCCCAGGCGCTTCCCACGCCTCGGGTCCAACCTCGGCGCGATGAGGCCGACAGTCGAGATCGCGATCCCCGTCTACAACGAGGAGCGGGCGCTGGAGGCGAGCGTCCGTCGCCTGCACGGCTTCCTCTCGGCTTCCTTCCCCTATTCCTGTCGGATCGTGATCGCCGACAACGCCAGCGACGACGCGACGCCGGCGATCTGCCGCCGTCTGGCCGCCGAAATCCCCGAGGTGACCTACGTGCGGCTGGAGCAGAAGGGGCGCGGGCGCGCCCTGCGCCGAGTCTGGTCGACCAGCGCCGCCGACGTCGTCGCCTACATGGACGTCGATCTCTCGACCGGGCTGGAGGCGCTGCTGCCGCTGGTCGCGCCGTTGGTGTCCGGCCACAGCGACCTGGCGATCGGGACGCGGCTGGCGAACGGCTCGCGCGTCGTCCGCGGCCCCAAGCGGGAGCTGATCTCGCGCACCTACAACCGCCTCCTCCGCCTCAGCCTGCGAACCCACTTCAGCGACGCCCAGTGCGGCTTCAAGGCGGCCCGAACCGAGACCGCGAAGGCGCTGTTGCCGCTGGTGGAGGACGAGGCCTGGTTCTTCGACACGGAGCTGCTAACCGTCGCCGAGCGCGCCGGGCTGCGCATCCACGAGGTGCCGGTCGACTGGGTCGACGACCCCGACTCGAGCGTCGCGATCGTCCGCACCGCGGTCGACGACCTGCTCGGGATCGCCCGCCTCTACGGCGAGCTGACCCGCTTCGCGCTGGTCGGCGTCGCCAGCACCGCGCTCTATCTGCTGCTCTTCCTCGGCCTGCGGGCGGCGCTGCCGGCGCTCCTCGCCAACGCCGTCGCGCTCGGCCTCAGCGCCGTCGCCAACACCGCCGCCAACCGCCGCTTCACCTTCGGCCGCCGCGGCGGCGAGCGGCTGCTTCGCCACCACGCCCAGGGCCTGCTCGTCTTCGGCGTCTGCCTCGGCCTGACCAGCGTCGCGCTGCTCGGCCTGCAGGCGCTGGCGCCCGCGGCGCCGGCGGCGGTCGAGCTCGGCGTCCTCGTCCTTGCCAACGCGGCGGCGACGGCGCTGCGTTACCTGCTGCTGCGTCTCTGGGTCTTCGGTCCGGGGCCGAATCGCGGTCGGGGCGCCGCGGAGTTGCAAGGATTGGCGGCGTGTCAGCCGTCCCCGAGCCCCACCAGCCGCGCCTGAGGACCGGCCGGCGCGAGGGCGAGCGCGTCACTCCGCTGGAGCTCTTCTTCGACCTCGTCTTCGTCCTCGCGATCACCCAGTGCACGGCGCTGATGTCCCACCACCCGACCTGGTCGGGGATCGGCCAGGGGCTGCTGGTGCTGGGCGTGCTCTGGTGGGGCTGGGTCGGGTACGCCTGGCTGACCAGCGTCGTCGACCCCGAGGAGGTGCCGGTCCGGCTCGCGATCTTCGTCGCGATGGCCTCGCTGCTGATCGTCTCCCTCTGCGTGCCGGAGGCCTTCGGCGACCTGGCGCTCACCTTCGCCCTCGCCTTCGGCGTCTTCCGCGTCGCCCACATCACCCTCTTCGTCCTCGCCAGCGCCGACGAGGACGGGCTGCGCCATTCGGTGATCGGGCTGGCGATCTCGACCGCGCTGGCGGTGACGCTGCTCGCCCTCGCCTCGCTCTTCGACGGGCTCGCCCAGGGGGCGCTCTGGGCGCTGGCGATCTTCCTCGACATGGGCGGCCCCTACCTGTTCGGAGCCGAGGGCTGGCGCCTGGTCCCCGGCCACTTCGCCGAGCGCCACGGCCTGATCGTGATCATCGCCCTCGGCGAGTCGATCGTCGCGATCGGGGTCGGCGCCGCCGGCCACCTCGACCTCGGCATCGGCACCGCCGCGGTGCTCGGCGTCGGCCTCGCCGCAGCTCTCTGGTGGACCTATTTCGACATCGTCGCCACCGTCTCGGCCCGCCGCCTGGCAGAGGCCGAACCCGGCCGCGAGCAGAACGAGCTCGCCCGCGACTCCTACTCCTACATCCACTTCGCCCTCGTCGCCGGCATCGTCCTCTCCGCCTTCGGGCTCAAGGTGACGATCGGCCACACCGCCGATCACCTACACGCCGTACCGGCGTTCGCCTTGCTCGGCGGCGTCGCCGCCTACCTGCTCGGCCTCGTCGGCTTCCGCCTCCGCCACGTCCACACGCTCAGCCGCCGCCGCTTCGGCTTCGCCGTAATCCTCCTGCTGCTGGTCCCGGTCGCGACCGAGATCCCGGCGCTGGCGACGCTGGCGATCGTCGACCTGCTGCTGGTCGCGATGATCGTCCTCGACACCCGCAGCTACGGCGAGGGACGCGAGCGGGTGCGCCGCGAAACCTCGGTCGGGCGGGTCGAGGAGAACGAGCCGGGGACGACCGGATAAGGATTCCTAACTGAACGAACGTACGACAAACGTCCGACTTCGACATACTGCCGAACCTTGAGCAAGACGCCGCAACTACTCGACGAACTACTGCGCCCCGGAGCCCCCTCCGGATACGAGGCGCCGGCGGCCGAGGTCTGGCGCGCGGCGGCCTCCTTCGCCGACGAGCTCTCCAGCGACGGGCTTGGCTCTTCGATCGCCCGGGTCGGCGAGAAAGCCCCGCTGCTCGCGGTCGTCGGCCACATCGACGAGATCGGGCTGGTCGTCACCCACATCGACGAGAAAGGCTTCCTCTACTTCGCCTCGATCGGCGGCTGGGACCCCCAGGTCCTGGTCGGCCAACGGGTCGCGGTGACGACGCGCGACGGAATCGTCTCCGGCGTCGTCGGCCGCAAGCCGATCCACCTGCTCGAGCCCGACCAGCGCAAAAAAGTGGTCGAGCTGAAGGCGATGCACATCGACGTCGGCGCTACCGACGGCGACGAGGCCAAGGAGATGGTCCGGGTCGGCGACCCGGTGGTGATCGCCGCCGAGCCGCAGCCGATGGCCGGCGAGCGCCTCGTCTCCAAAGCGATGGACAACCGCCTCGGCTCCTACGTTGCGCTCGAGAGCCTGCGCCGCTGCGCCGCGGGCCCCGGACCCGGCGGCTCCTTCGCCGCGGTCGCCGCGGTCCAGGAGGAGATCGGCCTCTTCGGCGCCCGCACCGCCGCCTTCGAGGTCCGGCCCGACGTCGCCGTCGCCGTCGACGTCACCCACGCCACCGACGCTCCCGGGGTCGACGAGAAGGAGGTCGGCACCAGCCCGCTCGGCTCCGGCCCGGTGATCGGCCGCGGCTCGACCCTCTCGCCCAAGGTCTCCGAGCTACTGGTCGAGACTGCCGAGGCGGAGGGCATCGAGTACAACCTCGCCGCCTCCGGCCGCGGCACCAGCACCGACGCCGACGTCCTCCAGATCTCCCGCGCCGGCATCCCCACCGGCCTCGTCTCGATCCCCCTCCGCTACATGCACTCGCCGGTCGAGATGTGCGACCTGGGCGACGTCGAGGCGACGGTCGAACTGCTCGCCGCGTTTGGCGCCCGGCTCTCGGCGGACGACGACTTCTCGCGGTAGGTCCGAAAGGCGACGACGGGTCGGCGACCCGCCCCTGCTCGCACACCGACGGGCAGGTAGGTGTGCGAGCAGGGGCGGATCTGCGTTGGTGGAAGGGCGAGTGCGCATCGGAAGGTGAATCCACACCGATGTTGAGCTTTCCCGGCCATAGCGCGGGAAAGCTCAACAT
>DATKLT010000023.1:0-58021 GCA_035542315.1 Solirubrobacterales bacterium
CTTCCAAAACTCGCTCGCTGCGCTCGCTTTGGAGTGTTTTGGAAGGGTCACCCGACCCCTCTACATCAGTCCGCTAGCTCCGGTAGGCCGGGAAGAATTGGCCGGCGGGCTGCTGGTCCTTGCTCAGGAGCTGGTACTTCGTGGGGTTACAGATGATCTCGGAGGTGAGCCAGGGTTCGGTGCGGTTGGCGAAGCCTCGCTTGAATTCCTCCAGGGCGTCGTTGGGACGGATGCCGCCGCCCAGGTTGAGGGGGAGGTCGAGCTCGGTGGCGTGGTCGATGAGCAGAGTGAGGACGTTCTTCATCGGCGCCTCGCGCAGGTGAGAATCGGCGCTGCCGGAGAGGTAGTAGTGGAGGAAGCCGTCGCTGGCGGCCGCGATCGAAGCGGCGGCCAGCTCACCGCCGGGCGCGGTGGCGAGGGCGAGCCAGGTGCCCGGCGCTTCGAGGACGCGGTCGAAGTAGGCGGCGCCGAAGAAGTAGTGCGGGGCTGCCCCGGTGCGGCGCATCGTCTGCTCGTAGAGGTCGAGGAAGCCAGCGCGCTGCCCGGCGCTCGTCTCGGCGCTGGGCACGAGCGCCAGCTCGTAACCCGCTTCGAGGTTGCGCCGCACCTGGCGCCGGTCGCTCGGCCGGCTCTTCGGCGCCAGCGCCGGGTCGGCGATCTGGACCACGTTGCGCTCCGTCGCCCCGGCGAGAGGCGAGAGCCCCAGCCGATGCCGGAGGAAGAGGCTGACGAGCCCCGTCCCAGACCAATCGACCTCCGAGAGCTCCAGCCTGGCACGCTGGTTGGAAGCGGGGACCAGGCCGGGGTAGCCGTAGGGGGAGATCCCGTCGTGCGCTTTCGTGCCGGGGATCTCGCGGACGATCAGGGGGGCGACGAGGTCGAGGTCGGCGCCGCTGATCCGCAGGGTGTGGGTGGCTCCCTCCGCGTCGAGGAACTCGCGGCTGCGGAAGAAGTCGGCGGAGAGCGCCGCCTCGCCGCGGTCCTCGATCAGCTCGGCGCGCGCTGCGGCCACGCTCACCCCGCCGCCGGCGGCCTCACTCGAACAGGTCCGCGGTGGCGGCGCGGAACTCGTCGGGGAGGACGCCCCAGATCTCGCAGTCGTCGTCGGGGGCACCATGGGCGCCGCGCAGGTGGCCGCGCATCGTCCCCTCGTAGACCCAACCGAGCCCGGCGACGGTCTTCTTCGCGATCTCGTTGCGGGCGGGGATGCGGCCGTATACGCGGTGGGCGCCGTACTCGTCAAAGGCCTTTTTGATCGTCAGCGCCTCAGCCCGGCGGCCGACCCCGAGGCCGCGGACGTCGTCTCCGATCAGCGCCCCCAGCTCGGGCGCGGTCTGGCGGAAGAGCCCGTAGAGGGCGGTGAACCCGACCGGCTCCTCGTAGCCCTCGACGACGATCGCGAACTTGCGGTCCTCGCCCGACTGGTCCGTCGCCCGTGCCGCCCAGCCCTCGGCCTGCTCGAGCGAGAAGGAGTCGCGCTGCTCCATCAGCGACTTGGTCGCCTCGGGGTTGTTGAACCAGCGGTGCACAGCCGGCGCGTCGCCGGTCTCGAACGGGCGCAGGCTGACCGCGGGCTTTGGCCGATCGCTCACGCGCCGAACCCTACCCCGCCCGCCGACGGCCCCTCAGTCTGGGGCGAGGCCGCGGCCGGTGAGGACGAGGTGGGCGGTGCGGGCGAGGATGCGGGCGTCGAGGGCGACGGAGCGGTGGTCGACGTACCAGAGGTCGAGCTCGATCCGCTCCTCCCAGGGGATGCCGGCGCGACCCTGGACCTGGGCCCAGCCGGTGATCCCGGGCAGCACCTCGTGGCGACGTTTCTGGCGCGGGGTGTAGTCGACGACCTGGGCCGGGATCGTCGGGCGCGGGCCGACGATCGCCATCTCGCCGCGGAGGACGTTGATCAGGTTGGGGACCTCGTCGAGCGAGGTGCGGCGGAGGAAGCGGCCGGCGCCGGTGACGCGCGGGTCGTCGCGGTAGACGACGGTGCCGACGCCAACCGGGTCGGAGCCCTCGACCATCGTCCGCAGCTTCAGCATCTCGAACTCCTCGCCGCCGAGGCCGACGCGGCGCTGGCGGTAGAGCACCGGCCCGCGGCTGCCGAGCTTGATCCAGATCGCGCAGACAAGCAGGACCGGCAAGAGCACGACCAGGGCTAGGGCAGCGATCAGGATGTCTACGAGCCTTGGCATGGTCACCGGGTTCCGGCGGCCTTCTCCCAGCGCCCGGTCGAGCCGCGGCGGAAACGGTCCCAGAGGCCGGCAGCGATCGAGGCGGTCGTCATCACGTAGTAGCGGGCGAAGCGCAGCGGCGCGAAGTCGACGTGCGGGGCGAGGACCGCGGCGCCCAGCAGCGCCAGCTGGGCAAGGAAGGTGAGCCAGTAGAACCAGCCGCTACCGAGCAGCGCCAGGTTGGCGAGGAAGACGAGGACGTGGAGGAAGGGGCTGGCGTAGCGCAGCAGCCGGTGGGAGACGATCTCGAAGGCGAACAGCGAGGGGTAGCGGCGCGGGGCGATCATCCCTTCGCCGACGACGATGTCCCAGAGGCCGACCATCATCCGCCGTTTGCGGGCGAACTCGCCCTCGAGGCTGGGAACCATCTTCTCCTCGGCCCGCGCCGCCGGCTCATACAGCGAGCGCAGCCGGTGCTTGGCGAGCAGGAAGGGAAAGCTGAGGTCGTGGCTGGCCGTCGCCGGCAACGGCAGGTAGGCGCCGCGCCGGACCGCGTAGATCGCGCCGTTGCCGGCGGTGACTCCGGCCAGCTCCGACTCCATTTCGCGCACCGCCATCTCGTAGCGCCAGTAGGCCCCCTCGAGGTTGTCGCCCTCGGTGTTGGTGAAGCGGACCTGGCCGCAGACGTAGCCGACGCCGGGGTCGGAGAAGGGGGCGACGAGCCGGCGCAGCGCGTCCCGCGCCCAGACGCTGTTGGCGTCGGAGAAGGCGAGGACCTCGCCGGCGGCCTGCTCGGCGCCGGCGTTGAGGGCGGCGACCTTGCCGCCCGGCGGCAGCTCGAGCACGAGGCCGGCACCGGCGGCGCGGGCGCGCTCGGCGGTGGCGTCGCTGGAGCCGTCGGAGGCGACGATCACCTGCAGCAGCTCACGCGGGTAGTCGAGGGCGAGCGAGTTGGCGACCTTCTCGGCGATCACCTCCTCCTCGTCGTAGGCAGGGACGATCAGGGAGACGGTGGGCAGCTCGGCGGGGGTCGGGATCGCGGGTTCGAGACCCGTCCGCATCCCGCGCACCCGCACCAGAAGCCAAAGCACGACCGGGTAGCCGACGTGGGTGTAGACGATCGCCAGGGCGCTGAGCCAGAAGACGATCGCGGCGAGGGCGGTCACGAGTGCGCCTCCAGCAGCTCCTCGTAAAGCTCGAGGGTGAGGCGGGCGGCCTCGTCCCACGAGAACGGGCCGGCGGCGGCCTCGCGGGCGGAGGCGCCGAGCTGCTCGCGGGC
The DNA here is from genome assembly GCA_035542315.1 of Solirubrobacterales bacterium. Taxonomy (GTDB): domain Bacteria; phylum Actinomycetota; class Thermoleophilia; order Solirubrobacterales; family 70-9; genus VAYN01. Next base: position 3,448 of record DATKLT010000023.1, read on the forward strand.
GGCCTCGTCGGCGGTCAGCTCGGCGAGGGCGGAGGCGAGGGCGGCGGTGTCGCCGGGCTCGACCAGCCGCGCCGCGCCGCTCTCCGCCACCTCGGGGAAGCCGCCGACCGCGCTCAGGACCAGCGGCTTGCCGAAGGCGAGCCCGGTGTAGAGGACGCCGGAGTGCTCGGCGTCGAGGTAGGGGAGGACGACGACGTCGGCGGCGCGGAAGATCGCCGGGATCTCGGCGTCCTCGACGAAGCGGGTGATGAAGCGGACGCGGGCGCCGGTCAGCGCGGCGAGCTCGTGCAGCGGCTCGACCGACATCCGCGGGTTGCCGACGATCCAGAGCTCGGCGCCATTGACCTCGGAGAAGGCCTCGAGCAGGTTCTCCAGGCCCTTGTAGGGGCGGAGCAGGCCGAAGGAGAGGACGACCGGGCCCTCGGCCCCCTGCAGCTCCTCCGGCAGCGGCTTCTCCTCGGGCAGCCTGGTCAGGTAGTCGAAGGCGCCGTGGGGGATGACGCGGACGCGCTCGGGCGCCAGCCCGACCTCCTCGCGCAGGCGGCGGGCGCTGTGCTCGGAGTGGGCGACGACAGCATCCATGCGGTCGAAGACGCGGTGGGCGGCGCGAACCTGGCGGCGGCTGGCGCGCGGCGGCAGGATGTAGTGGGCGGTCATCACCCGCGGCCGCAGCGGCGGCAGCAGGCGAGCGTCGACCGAGGGCATCGTCAGCCACTGGTAGTGGACGACGTCGGCGTCGACCTCGCGGCGGTAGCGCAGCATGTCCGGCAGGTGCTCGGCGGCCTTGAAGGGGAGGCGGCCGAAGGCGTCGAGCCCACGGCTGGCGGAGCGGCGATAGAAGCGCTCGTCGACCGTGTAGCCCTCGGCCGCCGGGACCGAGCCGTAGAGGAAGCGCGTGGTGAGCAGCTCGACCTCGGCGCCGGCGCGGGCGAGCGCCGCCGCCAGAGCGCGGTCGTAGGGCGGCGTGAACGCCGAGGGGTCGACTAGCTGCACGCGCATCAGGGGGCGATTATCGTGGCCTCCTTGCCACCCGCGCTCTCCTACTGCGTCGTGAACACCAACGGCCGTGAGTACCTGCTCGCCTGCCTGCGGGCGATCGAGGCGACGCACCCCGAAGGGGTCGAGCGCGAGATCCTCGTCCTCGACAATGCCTCCGATGACGGCTCGGTCGAGGCCGTGCGGGCGCTCGGCGGGGACGTCGAGCTGATCGCGCTGGAGAGGCGAACGGGCAAGGCGGAAAACGACTCGACCCTGCTGAAGCGCGCCCGCGGCCGCTTCTGCCTGCTGCTCAACGAGGACTCCGAGATCCAGTCGGGCGCGGTCGCGGCGCTGATCGCGGCGCTCGAGGAGGACACGCGGGCGGCGGCGGCAACTCCGCAGCTGCTCGACTCCGACGGCAGGCCGGTGCCCTGCGCCTGGCGCTTCCCCGGGGTCGGCACGGCGCTCGCCGGCGCCCTCTTCCTCCACCGCCAGTTCACCGTGCAGAGCACGGGGATCAAGACCCGCCGGGTCGAGTGGGCGCAGTCGAGCGCGCTGCTGGTCCGCCGCGAGGCCGCCGCCCGGGCCGGCTACCTCGACCCCGCCTTCTTCGTCTACTACGACGAGTGCGACTTCGCCAAACGGCTCGCCGACGCCGGCTGGCACGAGCTCTACGTCCCCGATGCGCTGGCGACCCACCACGATCAGCTCTCCACCGACCTCGCCGCCGGCCTGCCGCGGATCGTCGAATTCCACCGCAACCGCGACCTCTTCATGCGAAAGCACCACGGCCCAGGCGCCGCCCGCGCCGTGCGCTGGCTGACCGCCTGGACCTACGCCGCCCGCGCCCTCGCCGCCACCGTCCTCCCCCGCCACCCGGCGAAGGTCTACTGGGCCCACGCCCGCCAGGCCCTCCACCCCGAGCGCGGCGAAAGCATCCGCGACAAGGTCGAGGCGGCCTCCTAGAACCGACGGTCCTCGTCCTGGCGCTCCGCCTCGTAGACCTCCGGGATATAGCCCTCGACGGCGGAGGGCTCGGCGCGGAGGGCGCGGAGCTCGGCGGCAATCGCGCTGGGGTGGCGGAGGCGGGCGATCCAGCTGCGCTCGGCGGGGGTGAAGAAGCGGCCCAGGTAGAGGGCCAGCGGGTAGGCGGCGAGCAACAGCGCGCGGCCGAGGAAGCCGGCGGCGCCGGAGGTCGGCATCGCCAGTTCGCCGACGCCGACGAGGAGGGCGGAGGCGAAGACGACCCGGGCCAGGCGTCCCCACTCGTAGGGGACCGGGAAGAGACGCTGGGTGAAGACGTACATCAGCGCCAGCACGACGAGGTAGGAGGCGACGAGGGCGAGGCCGGCGCCGACGATCCCCTGCGAGGGCACCAGGATCAGGTTGAGGGCGATGTTGACGACCAGCGCCGCGATCGTCGCCGGCAGGTTGAACTCGGTGCGACCGGTCCTGCCGAGGATGACGACGAGGACGAGGTAGAGGGCATAGAGGGTGACCGCGGTCGAGATCAGGCCGACCGCTTCGTAGGAGGCGAAGAATTCCGGCGTCGTCAGCAGGCGGGCGATCCAGCGCGAGAACAGCCACATGCCGGTGACGAGGAAGGCGCAGCCGGCGACGAAGAGGGTGACGACGCGGGCGTAGAAGCCGCGCGCCTCCCCGTCGTCGCGGATCGAGTAGGCGAGCGGCGGCCAGGCGAGCTGGAAGCCGCGGACGACGACGTTGATCGCCTGCGCGAACTTGACCGCGAGCGAGTAGAGGCCGGCCTCGGCGGCGCCGAGGGTGCGGAGGATGATCAGGCGGTCGGCGAAGTTGAGCGCGTAGAGCGAGACCTCGGCCGGCATCGTCGGCAGCCCGAAGCGGAACATGCGCCGCAGCAGCGCCAGGTCGAAGCGCAGCGAGAGGCGCCGCCAGTTGATCGCGATCAGGACGAGAACCGTCGCGGCGCCCGCCCCGTAGCTGCCGAGCAGCAGCCCGCGGGCCCCCTCGCCGTTGCCGACGACGAGAACGACGGTGAGCGCGATCGTCGCCAGCACGTTGAGGATGGTGGTGACGAAGTAGGCGCGGGCGCGCTCCTCGAGCCGGAACAGCGTCAGCAGGAATTCCGACATCGTCAGCACCCAGAGGCCGGCGATCGAGATCCGCGCCAGTTCGGTGGCGGTCGCGACGTGGTCGGGGCCGTGGGGGTTGAGCAGCACTTCGCCGATCGGCTCGGCGAGCGGCAACGCCAGCAGGGCGGCGACGGTCGAGAGCCAGAAGAGGGCCGCGAAGGAGCTGGAGACGACAGCTCGCGGCTGCTCGTCGTCGCGGTAGTAGAAGCGCAGCACCGCCTCGATTAGGCCGAAGCGGACGACGATGCTGGCGGTGACGACGGCAGCGAACATCACCTCGGCGTTGCCGTAGTCGGCGGTGGTCAGGTGCCGCGTGTAGAGCGGCAGGAGGACGACCGCGATCAGTTTCGAGACGATGCTGGCCGCGGTGTAGGCGGCTCCCGTGCTCGCCAGCCGCCGCAGATAGCCGGACATGGCGGCGAGCCTACGCAGGCTCGCGGACCGCGGCGGGCTCGGCAGCCTCGGCAGCGACGAAGGGGGTGCTCGCCAGCGCCGTCCCGATCGCCAGCAGGACCCAGGTGATCGGGTCCTCGAAGAAGCCGGCGTAGGCCAGGGTGTGGACGAGCAGGGCGACGAAGGCGGCGAGCACGGCGGCGCGCCCCGCACGGCGGCCCTTCAGCCCCGCGGTCATCACCCAGAGCGCGACGAAGATCAGCCCGAGGTAGGCGGCGAGCCCGATCAGGCCCTGCTCGGCGGCGACCGTGACCGGCTCGGTGTGGGAAACGGAGACGGGCAGGTCCTTGTTCGTGCGGTGATTGGCGTAGGCCTGCTGGAAGGAGCCGGATCCATAGCCCCAGAGCGGCCGGTCGGCGAAGAGTTCGGCGCCGCCCTTGACGAGGTTGGCGCGACCGCTGGTGTCGACGTTGAGCCTGTCCAGCAGGTTCGATGCGGTCAGGCTCTTGCCACCGACCAGGGTGACGACGAGGACCGCGCCGACCAGCCCGACCACGACCGCGGCCAGCGTCCAGCGTCCACTCCAGCGGATCGCCGAGAGAACAGCGAGGCCGGCGAGCAGGGCGATGAAGCTCGACTGCGAGAAGGTCTGCGCGAGCCCGATCCAGAGCACCAGGATCGTCCCCGCCAGGAGCCAAAAGTCCCGCCGGTCCCGCGCCCACATCAGCGCCGTGGTGACGACTACGATGACCAGCGCCAGGTAGCGGCCGTAGATGTTCGGATCCCAGAAGACGGAGTTGACCCTGAAGTACGTGTGGAAGTCGTTGGAGCGGATCACGGCGTCGTTCCAGAAGAGGCTCTGGCTCGCGTCCTCGACCGTGCCGATCAGGACGAAGGCGACAGCCTCGACCGAGACCAAGATCAGGATCCGCTTCAGGATCCGGTTGTCCCACTCGACGTCCTGGATCAGGGCATAGGCGACGGTGAAGGGGACGAGGAAGAAGGAGACGTTCTGCAGCGCTTTCGAGAAGTCCTCCGAGTACAGCGACTGCAGCGCATAGAGGACGACGAAGACGGCGAGGGCCCGCGGCAGCCAGATCGCCCTGTTCCCCGCCGGCCCGTCGGTCCGATAGCGGCGCTGACGCTCGTCGCCGTTCGATGCCGACCAGTCGCGAACGAGGACTGCCACGACGCCGCCCGCAATCACCAGGTAGAGCGGCACCAGGAGGTTTGCGGTGTCCCCTCCTGCGTGCAACGGGATCCGGAACGGAAGTGCGGCGATGATCCCGAGCGGGAGCAGCGTCGGCCAGCGGCGGAAGCTGTAGGCGAGCGCCGCCACGACCAGCGCCCCCACCGCGAGCAGGAAGGCGATCCGCGCGGTGTCGTTGCGGAGGTCGACGATCTGGTGGGTGTGCCACTGGTCGCCGAGAATCAGGACCGGGAAGAGGACCAGCGCCAGCACCATCAGGACCGAGCGCGGGCGGCCGGCGGGAAGCAGGATCGAGGCGGCGCTGGCGGCGGCCGCGGCCAGGACGCCGGCGCCGGCGAGGAAGTCGCTCAAGGCGCCGACCCGGTCGGCTTGTTCGGGCTGACCCCGCCGCTGCGGGCGACGGTCGTGCACGAGGTAGTCGTGTGCGGCGGGGAACGGTGCAGTTTGATCGAGCCCGGCGGCACCAGCGTGCGGCCTTCGCCGAGCAGCTTCACGCGCAGCTTGTAGCGGCCCGCCGCGGCGTTGCCGCCGCCTCGCCGCTGCCCTCCCCAGAAGAAGGTGTGGAAGTGGTAGCGCTTGAGGAACTGATCGCGAGCAAGGGTGAGGATGAGACGGCCGCCCGGCTTGATGATCTGCACCGTGCCCTGGTCGGAGACCGTGGTCCGGAAGCGGATCCGCATCTTGTCCTTGCGGCAGTCGCCGTTGGGAGTGAAGACGTTCTTCTTCGCTTCCTTCGCGCTTTGGCGTGGGACCGCGACGAAGGTGACTTTGTCGAGCACCAGCGGGTCGCGCTTGACCCGCTGCGCGTAGGCGAAGGCGCCGACGGTGGCGAGGACGAGCAGCGCGAAGACGATTGCGGCGGCGCGGGTGGGAGCTGGCGGGCGACCGCTATTCGGCCGCCGCGGCATTGTCCTCGCCGACGATCACCACCACGTCGGCGCCCCCCGCGACGTCCTTGATTTCGTTGCTCGCCAGCCGCAGCTTCTTGATCCCGAGGGCCTTGGCGACCTTCTTCGCTTCCGTCTTGTGCCCGCGCGTGTACATGACGACGCTTTCGGCGAAGCTCGATTCGCTATTGGTGACGACGCCGAGCTTGAAGCCCTTGTTCTCGACCTTGTCGCCATAGGTGGCGGCGAGGCCGGCGGTGGCGGTGCCGTTGAGGACCGTGACTTCGATTTCGCCGGGGGCGACCTTGGCCGCCGCCTGCTTGCCGTCGTTGCCGCTAGCACTGCCGCCGGAATCGTTGAGGACGAGGTAGGCGCCGCCGCCGACGACGACCAGCATGACGACGAAGACGACCACCAGGTAGCGCGGTTCCGCGAGCCGCTCGCCAAACCGCGAGAAGCCCTCGCGGGCGCGCTCGCCGCGGGTCACTTCCGGCAGTCCCTCCTCGCGCCGCCGGCGCCGCTCCTCGCGCTGCTCGACCGCGTCGTGTTCGGCGGTGCGCGCCTGCTCTAGCGCCTTCAGCTCCTCCGCCCGCTGCGCCGCGATCGTCGAGGTCGTCTCCTTGCGTTCGGCATCGCGCTCGGGCGCCGAGCCGGCCCACTCGCGCAGGCGGCGGATGTCGCGCCCGTGCGCGAAGGAGAGCAGGGCCAGCAGGCCGAGGGCCAAGAAGGCGACAAGGCCCGCGTAGGAGCCGATTTCCTTGATCAGATCTAGCAAGCTGCGAGAGGCTACTCGTCGTAGACGACCGTCGCGGCGTCGCCGCCCGGTGCGGCGATCAACTCGACCACCCGCTCGGCCAAATTAGCCTCGTCGCCGGCCAGAACCAGGCCTTCGAGCGAGTTCATCGTCGATTCGACCCAATCGGCGTCGAGCGGGCGCTCACGGACCGCGCGATTGATCCGCCGGGCCGCCGTTGCCTGCGGCTTCTCGCCGCCGCTGAACAGCTCCTCGTGCAGCTTCTCCCCCGGCCGCGGCTTGGTGAACTCGACCGCGACGTCGCGTTCGGGCTCGTAGCCGGCGAGGCGGATCATGTTGTGGGCCAGGTCGACGATCTTCACCGGCTCGCCCATGTCGAGGACGAAGACCTCGCCTTTGCCGGCGCCGATGTCGCCGGCCCGGATCACCATCTGCACCGCCTCCGGGATCGTCATGAAGTATCGCGTCATCTCCGGGTCGGTGACGGTGACCGGGCCGCCGCGCTCGATCTGGGCGCGGAAGATCGGCACCACGCTGCCCGAGGAGCCGAGCACATTGCCGAAACGGACCGAGGCGAAGCGGGTGCCGGGATGGGCGTGGCCGGCGGACTCGACGATCCACTCGGCCATCGCCTTCGAGGCGCCCATCACCGTCTGCGGGTTGACCGCCTTGTCGGTGGAGATGAGGACGAAGCGCTCGACCTTCGAGGCAGCGGCGGTTTCGGCCGTGGTCCGGGTCGCGATCGTGTTGTTGCGGACGGCCTCCAGCGGGTTGGCCTCCATCAGCGGCACGTGCTTGTAGGCGGCGGCGTGGAAGACGACGTGCGGTTTGAAGCGCTGCATCACCTCGAGCATCCGGTGTGGCTCCTTGCAGTCCGCGAGGACCGACTCGGCGTTGGTGAAGTGGCGCTCCTCGATCATCTCGCGGTCGATCTCGAAGAGGTTGTCCTCGGCGTGGTCGAGCATCACCAGCAGGCGCGGCTTGACCTGGGCGATCTGGCGGCAGAGCTCGGAGCCGATCGAGCCGCCGGCGCCGGTGACGAGGACGATGCGGTCGTGCAGGTAGGCCCCGACGCGGTCGAGCTCGCGCACGATCGGGTCGCGGCCGAGCACGTCCTCGACCCGCACCTCGCGCAGCTGGCGGTTGAGCTGGACGCCGCCGCGCAGCAGCTCGAACACGGTCGGCAGGGTGCGGACCGGGATCTCACGGTCGCGGCAGGCGGCGACGACCTTGCCGCGCAGGCTGCCCGGCGCCGAGGGGATCGCGATCACCACCTCGTCGGGCTCGGTCTCGTCGAGGATCGCGTCGATCTCGCCGGTCGAGCCGAGCACCTTCAGACCCAGCATCCGCATCCCGCGCTTGCGCGGGTCGTCGTCGACGAAGCCGATCGCGGTCGAGCCGATGTTCGGGTTGAGCTGCAGCTCGCGGACGACCATCTGGCCGCCGGAGCCGGCGCCGATCACCAGCACCTCGCGCTTGGGCACCTTGTCGCCGCGCTGCGGGCGCTCGACGATCAGCCGCACCAGCAGGCGAGCGCCGGCGATCAGGATCAGGGTGAGGAGGAAGTCGGTGACCTCGACCGAGCGCGGCAGCGTGTGCGAGAAGGGCTTGGCGACGGCGAAGACGACGACGATCAGGGCGCTGGAGACGACAACTGCGCGGAGGATCAGCAGGAAGTCGCGACCGCTGACGTAGCGCCACCACTTCTGGTAGAGCCCGAAGGCGGCGAAGATCGCCAGCTTGCCGACGATGACGAAGCCGACCGTCTGCGCGAAGAGGACTTCGTAGCGGTGCGGCCAGCCGTGCGGGTCGTCGAGGAAGCGCAGCTCGAAGGCGAGGAAGTAGGCGAGCGCGACGAGGCCTGCGTCGGCCGCTACCTGCAGCACCCGGTTGCGGTAAACGGGGTGGTTCAACCGGCCCATATGAACGGGGAGTTTAGGGGCGACGGGCCGCATTAGCGGCCTTTTCTCATCTACGACCCCTACGATGTGCCGCTCGATGCGGACCCTCCTCGTGCTTGCCAGCATCAGCGACAAGGTCGTTGAACCGATCGTCGAAGTCGCGACCGAATTCATCGGCTCGGCCGGATACGCGGCGGTCTTCGTGCTGATGACGCTCGAGTCGGCCTGCATCCCGATCCCCAGCGAGGCGATCATGCTGTTCTCCGGCTTCAGCGTCTCCAAAGGCGAACTGACCCTGTTCGGGGTCGTCGCCGCCGGCGTCCTCGGCAACCTGGTCGGCTCCTCGCTCGCCTACGCGGTCGGCTACTACGGACGCCTCGACCTGCTGGAGAAGAACAGGCTGATCCACATCAGCCCCAAGCACCTGAAATGGGCCGACGACTGGTTCGCCCGCTACGGCAGCTGGACCGTCTTCTTCTCCCGCATGCTGCCGATCATCCGCACCTTCATCTCGCTGCCGGCGGGGGTGGCGAAAATGCCGTTCTGGCGCTTCAGCCTGCTCACCCTGCTCGGCTCGATCCCCTGGGTGCTGGCGCTGGCGATCGTCGGCGAAAAGGTCGGCGACAACTGGGAAGACTGGCGCCACAAGCTCGGCTACCTCGACTACCTGGTGCTGGCGGCGATCGTCGTCGGCATCGTCTACCTGATCGTCAAGAGGCGGCGGCGGGGCCCGGAGCCGTCGGGCACGAGCGGCGCTTGAGCGCAGCGGGAAGCGCGCCGCTGCCGACTCCTCGCGCCGTCGCGCTGGGGCTGGTCCAGGGCCCGGCCGAGCTGCTGCCGGTCTCCAGCTCGGCCCACATCGTCCTCGTCCCCTGGCTCGCCGGCTGGGACTGGGAGGCGATCGACCCGGAGCTGCGCAAGAGCTTCGAGGTGGCGCTCCACACCGGTGCCGCGGTGGCGCTGCTGATCGGCCAGCGGCGGGTGATCGCCACCGAGCTGCGCCAGTTCGACGGTCGGCGGGCGCTGGTCCTCGGCCTCTCCTTCCTGCCGGCGGCGGTCGTCGGCTACACCTGCGAGCGGCCGATCGAGCGCCGCCTCGGCGGCCCGCGGGCGACCGCCCTCGGCCTCTTGGCAGGAGCGGCGGCAATGGTCCTCGCCGACTCGCGGCCACAGCAACGCCGGCGAGGCGAGGCGACCTGGGCCGACGGCCTCGCCCTCGGGGTCGCCCAGGCGGCGGCGCTGGCGCCAGGCGTCTCGCGCAACGGGATCACCCTGGCGGCGGCCCGCTGGCGCGGCTTCTCCCGCGACCAGGCGAACCTGCTCTCGCGCACGATCGCGCTGCCGATCATCGTCGGCGCGACGGCGCTCAAGGGCACCCGCCTCGCCCGCCGCGGCACCACCCCGGAGCTGCGCCGGGCGCTCGGCATCGGCTTCGCCGCCTCCTTCGCCTCGACCCTCGCCTCCCAGCGCCTGATCGACCTGGTCGAGCGCGACCGCGCCCTCTGGCCCTACGCCGCGTACCGGGCGACTTTGGCCGCCGCCGTGCTGGTGAAGTTGCGCCGCATGCATTAATCCAAATTCTGGACTGATTTGGACTGATTTGGAGGTTTGCTATTCTCCAGATCCAATAACAATTTGGATTTTGATTTGGAGAGTGCCATGCACGTTACTCCGGCTCCGCCGGTGGCGCACCTGATGAAGACGATGGGGACGGAGGGCGTGATGGCAGCGCTAGCCGCGGCGGAGGATGGGCGGACCCGCGCGGAATACCTGCACTGGGACAAACTTCAGCACCTGGAGCCGCCGGTGGGTCTCAGCCCTGAACTCTGGTGGCTGAAGGTCAAGCTGGCGCGAAACGACCAACTGCGGCGCCTACCGCTGAGGGATCGCAACGGGCTCCCTCTGGGGTACACGCTCCCCGACACCGTGCTGCGCTCCCTACACCAGATCGACCAGCACGGCGGCACCGCCCTCGCCGGCGGCGTCGCAGTTTCCGACCGTGACTCAGGCCGCCGCTTCGTCGTCAACTCCCTGATGGAGGAGGCGATCAGGTCGAGCCAGCTCGAGGGAGCCACCACCTCGCGAGAAGTCGCAAAGGAGCTGCTGAGGAGCGGGCGGGAACCGCTCAACCGAAGCGAGCAGATGGTCGCGAACAACTACCGGGCCCTCCAGTTCATGCGGGACGGAATAGGCGACACGCTCACCCCTGAGGCGGTCTTGGAGCTGCACCGGACCCTGACGCTGGAGACGCTCGACGAGCCAGGGGCGGCAGGAAGACTGCAACGGCCCGGAGAAGAGCGGGTTCGCGTCTACGACCCCGCAGGGAAGGTCCTCTACTTCCCGCCGCCAGCCGATCAGCTGCCCGAGCGGCTCGACCTCCTCTGCCAATTTGCCAACGCCGACGACGACACCGATCCGTTCGTCCACCCGGTGTTGCGATCGATTTTGCTCCACTTCTGGCTCGCTTACGATCACCCATTCCTCGACGGCAACGGGCGAACCGCCCGGATCCTCTTCTTCTGGGCGATGCGGAAGCACGGTTACTGGTTCGCCGAGTGCCTGCCGATCTCGCGCCTGATCCGCAAGGCGCCAGGCCAGTACAGCCGCGCCTTTCTCGAGACCGAGACCGACGAAGGGGACACCACCTATTTCATCCTCCATCAGCTACAGGTGATCGAGCAGGCGATTGCGGACTTCGACATCTATGTGGAGAACGAGGTCGCCGAGCAGCGGGACTTGAAGCGGATGCTGCACGGCATAGACGGGGTCAACGGGCGCCAGCTCGTCCTCCTCAACCATGCGCTGAAACACCCCGACCACAGGTATACCTTCGCTGGCCACGCCCACAGCAACCGGGTCACCCACGAGACGGCACGGGCGGACCTCGGCGGCCTAGCCGAGCGGGGCCTGCTGATCAGGCGCCGTCGCGGGCGGACCTACGAGTTCGAGCCCGCACCCGACCTGCCGCAGCGCCTGAAAGAATCGGCGCCATGAGCGACGCCTACGCCAAAGCCGGGGTCGACCAGGGCGCCGCCGACTCGGCGGTCGCCGGCCTGGTGCGAGCGCTGGGGGCGATCCAGCTCGGGCGGCCCTCGGCGCAGGTGCCGCTGCCGGGTCACTACGCGAGCGTGATCCGGATCGACGAGCGGACCGGGATCGCGCTCTCGACCGACGGGGTCGGGACCAAGCTCGTCGTCGCCGAGGAGCTGGGGCGCTTCGACACGGTCGGCATCGACTGCGTGGCGATGAACGTAAACGACGTGATCTGCGTCGGTGCCGAGCCGCTGGCGATGCTCGACTACATCGCGATCGAGCGGGCCGATCCGGCGGTCTGCGAGGAAATCGGCGTCGGCCTGGCGCGGGGGGCGGAGCTGGCCGGGATCGAGATCCCCGGCGGCGAGCTGGCCCAGCTCGGCGACCTGGTCCGCGGCGTCGACGTCTCCGGCGCCTGCTTCGGCACCGTCGCCCTCGACGCGATCGTCGACGGCGCGGCGGTGCAGCCCGGCGACGTCGTCATCGGCCTCCCCTCCAGCGGCCTGCACTCCAACGGCTACACGCTGGCGCGCTCGGCGCTGGCCGGGATCGGGCTCGGCGAGGACCCTGAAGACCGGCTCCGGCGGCCGCTGGGCGAGGCGCTGCTGGAGCCGACCGAGATCTACGTCAAGCCGGTGGTCGAGCTGCTGCGCAGCGCGATCGACGTGCGCGGCCTCGCCCACGTCACCTCGGGCGGAACCGGCAACCTGCTGCGGCTGGCGGCCGCGGTCGGCTACGAGATCGATTCGCCGCTGCCGGTGCCGCCGATCTTCGAGCTGATCGCCGAGCGCGGCGAGGTCTCCGACGAGGAGATGCACGAGGTCTTCAACATGGGCTGCGGCTTCTGCGTCGTCGTCCCCGAGAGCGACGAATCCGGCGCCCTGGAGCTGCTCCGCGCCCACTACCCCGGCGCTGCCCGCATCGGTCGCGCGGTCGCGGGGCCGCCGCGCATCGAGCGGCGCTGAGATTTCATTCGGGCCTCCCTGTTGAGACCGGCCCCCTCGCCTCATAACGTTGGGCAGCGATGAGCGATCGCGCCCGAACCAGCTCGCAGATGATCGGCACCGTGCTATCGGGCCGCTACCGGCTCGAGGCCAAGCTCGGCAGCGGCGGCATGTCGACCGTCTACCTGGCGCGCGACCAGACCCTCGACCGCGACGTCGCGATCAAGGTCATGCACCGCGAGATGTCCGAGCAGGCCGACCAGATCGAGCGCTTCCGCCAGGAGGCGCGGGCGGTCGCGAAGCTCTCCCACCCCAACGTCGTCGCCGTGATCGACGCCGGCGAGGACGGCGGCCACCCCTACATCGTCTTCGAGTACGTCCAGGGCGAGACGCTGAAGCAGCGGATCGCCCGGGTCGGCGCGCTCGACCCCCAGGAAGCGCTCGCCTACGCGATCGAGATCGCTCGCGGCCTCACCGTCGCCCACGCCCGCAACATCGTCCACCGCGACATCAAGCCGCAGAACGTCCTGATCGACCCCGAGGGACGCGCGAAGCTGACCGACTTCGGGATCTCGCGCCAGCTCGAGCAGGATGGGATGACCGCCACCGGCCGCGTCCTCGGCACCACCGACTACGTCGCCCCCGAGCAGGCGATGGGCCAGGGTGTCGACATCCGCTCCGACGTCTACTCGCTCGGCGTCGTCCTCTACGAGATGCTGATCGGCCAGGTCCCGTTCCACGCCGACAGCCAGGTCGGGGTGGCGATGAAACACGTCAACGAAGAGCTGCCCGACGTGCAGCAGCGCCGGCCCGAAGTCTCCGCGGCGGCGGCGCTGGTGGTCGAGCGAGCGACGGCCAAGGACCCGGCCAAGCGCTACCAGGACGTCGGCGAGATGATCGACGACCTCTCGACCGCGCTCGAGGTCGAAGCGGCCCGGGCCGGCAGCTCGACCGGGGAGGCGACCAGCATCCTCGACGCGCTGCCGCCGCCCAAGCGCAAGCTCTCGAGCCGGGCGCGTTGGTCGTGGGCAGCGATCGCGCTAATCGTCCTCGTCGGCGGTGGCGTTCTGGTTGCGGTGCAACTCGGCAGCCACGGCGAACTCCCTGGCACCGGGGGTGGCGCCCTCAGCGGCAAGGGAGCGACGATCGCGATCGAATCGGCGACCGACTATGACCCCGAGGGGGACGGCCGGGAGGGGTCGGAAACGATCCAGTTCGCGGTCGACGGCAACCTCGCCACCGCATGGAGCAGCGAGCACTACGCCGACGCCGAATTCGCCGGCACCAAGACTGCTCCCGAAGGAGACGAAGGCGAAGGCGCGCCGAAGCCCGGCGTCGGCCTCTACGTCACGACCAAGTCGGCCGCCACCCCGAAGGTGATGGTCATCCACACCCCCACTCCCGGCTGGGACGCGGAAATCTTCGCGGTCGACGGCCAGGCGCCGGAACAGGTCACCGAATGGGGCGAAAAGATCGGCGCCGTCACCGACGCCGACAAGATCGAGGAAGTCGAACTGCACGCCAGCAAGGCCGACCGCTTCCTCCTCTGGTTCACCAAGGCGGCCCCCGACGGCGGCAGCGAAGGCGGCTACGGGATCGAAATCAGCGACGTCAAGCTGATCGAATAGCCGGCCTGGGGCTGGCTAGAACTCGTGCGAGCGTTCGCGCTCGTGGCGCTCGATCGCAAGCGTGACGAGGCGGTCGCACAACTCCGGGTAGGGGACCCCGGACGACTCGAACAGCTTGGCGTAGACGCTGGTCTCGGTGAAGCCGGGCATCGTGTTGATCTCGTTGACGAGGACCTCGCCGCCGGGCTCGACGAAGAAGTCGCAGCGGGCGAGGCCCGCGCAGCCGGCCAGGGCGAAGACCTCGGCGGCGAGCTCGCGCACCCGCGTCGTCGTCGCCTCGCCGATCGGCGCCGGCACCCGCAGCTCCATCCCGCCCTCGGTGTACTTGGCCTCGAAGTCGTACCACTCGGCATGGGCCACGATCTCGCCCGGCTGCGAGGTCTCCGGCGCCTCGTTGCCGAGCACCGAGCACTCGACCTCGCGGCCCTTGGCGGAGGCCTCGACGATCACCCGCGGGTCGTGGCGCAGCGCCAGCTCGACCGCCTCGTCGAGGTCCTCGAGCCGCTCGACCCGGGTGATGCCGACGCTCGATCCCATCCGCGAGGGCTTGACCCAGAGCGGCAGACCGAGGCGCTCGCAGCGACCCCACCAGTCGCTGCCCTCGACCGCGGTGAACTCGACCTGGGGGATGCCGTGGGCGGCGAACAGCCGCTTCAGCGTCAGCTTGTCCATGCAGACCGCGGAGGCGAGCACGTCGGAGCCGACGTAGGGAACGTCGAGCCACTCGAGCAGGCCCTGGACGCTGCCGTCCTCGCCGAAGGCCCCGTGCAGGGCGGGGAAGACGACCTCGGCGCCGAGCAAGCCGGCGGCCGGAATCAGCTCGACGCTGCCGCCCGGCTGGCTCCAGCTACCGTCGCGGCCGATCGTAACCTCGACCACCTCGTGGCCGGCGGCGCGCAGGCCGGCGGCGACCGCGGCGGCGGAGCGCAGCGAGACCTCGTGCTCGCTGGAGCGGCCGCCGCCGAGGACGACCGCTCTCACGGTTCTTCTTCCCCTTCGAAGAACTGCGCCCGCTTGCCGACGACGATCGTCACTTCGGACTTCGGTTCGACCCTGCTCTTCGGGCTCGGGAATTGTTCGATGACGAAGCCGATCTTGGTTTCGTCTTCGGTTTCTTCTTCTTCGACCACCGGCACCAGGCCGGCGGCGCGGATCGCTTCGACCGCTTCGCGCCGTTCGGAGCCGATCAGCTTCGGCACCGTCGACTGCTGCTTGCTCTTGGCGACGACGATCGAGACAGTCGAGCCTTCGTCGAGCTTGCGGCCGGCGCTCGGCGACTGCCGGATGACTTCGCCGGGCGGGTCGCCGGTTTCTTCTTCGCTGACGCTGGGGACGAGGCCGAGCGCGCGGATTTCCTGCACCGCGACCCGCCGCTGGCTGCCGACCAGGACCGGCACCTTGACCTGTTTCAGGCCGCTGGAGACGAACAGTTTCACTTCGGTGCCGTGGGTCGCCGCTTCGCCGCCGCGCGGTTCGCTGAAGATGACGACGCCTTCTTCGACCGAGTCGGAGCTGCGCCGTTCGGCGACAGGCACGAAGCTGGCTTCTTCGATCGCTTCTTCGGCTTCTTCCTGGGTGAGGCCGGCGGTGCCCGGCACTTCGCCGCTGCCGGGGCCGGCGCTGACCGTGAGCAGGACGGTCGGCTTCGAGCAGAACAGGGTCAGGAAGGAGCAGTCTTCTTCGGCCGAGCCCGCGAGCGGGTCCTGCTCGAGCACCTGCTCCTTGGGTGCTTCGTTTTCGACCCGCCTTTCTTCGGTCTTGAAGCCCTGGCGTTCGAGCTGGGAGATCGCGAATTCGACCTGCTTCCCAGTCACGTCGGGGACGCTGGTCGAGGTGTCGCGGGTCAAGAGCAAGCCAATCAGGACGCCCACCACGGCAGCGATCGCGAGGCCGATCCAGAGCCATTTGCGGTTGCCCCCTTCCTCCTCCTCGGCCTCCGCCTGCTCGGCGACGACCGGTGGCAGCGCGGCAAAGGCGGCGGTGCCGCCGCCGACGCCCGGCTCGCGCATCGCCTGTTCGAGCGCAGCAATGAAAGCGTCGGCGTTCTGGAAGCGCTCGCCGGGCTCCTTCGCCAGGGCCCGCATCACCACCGCGTCGAGCGCCGGGCTCACCCGCGGGTTGATCGAGCTCGGCCGCTGCGGCGTCTGCGAGACCTGTTTCATCGCCACCGCGACGGCGCTTTCGCCCTCGAAGGGAACGCGACCGGTCAGCGCCTCATAGAGGATGACGCCGATCGAGTAGAGGTCGGAGACGCTGGTCACTTCGTAGCCCTGCGCCTGCTCGGGGGAAAGGTAGTGCGGGGTCCCCATCACCGAACCGGTCTGGGTGATCTCCGAGACGCCGGCGCGGGCGATGCCGAAGTCGGTGACCAGCGCTTTGCCCTCGCCGTCGACGATCACGTTCTGCGGCTTCAGGTCGCGGTGGACGATTCCCTGACGGTGAGCGGCGCGGGCGGCTTCGAGCACCTGGCGGACCAGGGCCACGGCCTGCTCGGGGGCAAGGCCGCGCTCGATCAGCTGTTTCAGGGTCTGCCCCTGGACGTACTGCATCGCGATGTAGTTGACGCCTTCGACCTCGCCGCGGTCGTAGACCGAGACGATGTTCGGGTGCTGCAGCGCCGCCGCCGCCTCCGCCTCGCGCTGGAAGCGGGCGACGAACTCCCGGTCCTGGGCGAAATGACGGTGCAGAACCTTGAGCGCGACCTCGCGCTGCAGGTGTTCGTCCTCGGCCAGCCAGACGTCCGCCATCCCGCCGGCGCCGATCCGGCGCAGAATCCGGTAGCGGCCGTCGAGCAGCTCCCCCTCTTTGACCTCAGCCACCGCGCCCTCCTTGCTTTCTCATGTCTTGGTCGAAGATCACGCCGCGCTCCCCAGAGCCAGCTGCCTGCCGCCGGGCTCGGCCGCCTCGCGCCTCGCTCGGTCGGAGACCAGCAGCAGCAGCGCCAGCAGGACGAAGTTGGCGACGATCGAGCTGCCGCCGTAGCTGACGAAGGGCAGGGTGACACCGGTCAGCGGGATCACCCGGGTGACACCGCCGATGATGACGAAGGCCTGGATCGCGAAGACCGCGGTCAGCCCCGTCGCCAGCAGCTTCGAGAAGCCGTCGGAGGCGAGCAGCGCGACCTTGAAGCCGCGGGCGGTGATCAGCAGGTAGGTGGCGATCAGGCCGCAGGCGCCGAACAGGCCCAGCTCGTTGACGATCAGCGAGTAGATCGTGTCGGTCTGCGCCGCCGGCAGCAGCGCGTTGTCGGTGCCGGGGATCGTGATCATCCCCTGGCCAAAGCCTTTGCCGAAGAGGCCTCCGTCGGCCTGGGCGAAGATCGACTGCAGGATCTGGTACCCGTTGCCGTGGGCTTCGCGGTAGGGGTGTAGCCAGATCTCGACCCGGTCGTGGACGTGGGGGACGGTGGCGACGATGAACCAGGCGCCGAGCAGGAACAGCGCCATCCCGATCACGACGAACGAGAAGCGGCCGGTGGCGACGTAGAGCAGGGCGAGGAAGGCGGCGAAGAACATCAGCGAGCTGCCGAGGTCGCGGATGAAGACGAGCATGAACATCGAGGCGCCCCAGACGACCAGCATCGGCCCGAAGTGCTTCAGCGGGGGCAGCGTCACGCCGAGCACCCTGCGAGCACCGACGATCAGCACCTCGCGGTGCTCGCGCAGGTAGCTGGCGAGGAAGATGACGATCCCGATCTTCGAGAACTCGGCCGGCTGGAAGGCGATCGGGCCGATCTTGACCCCGAGGTAGGCGCCGTTGACCTGCTGCCCGATCCCCGGCAGCCGCGGCGCCAACAGCAGCAGGATCGAGGCGGCGGCGATCGTGTACCGATAGCGCTCGAGCACCTCGTAGTCGCGCAGCAGCTGGATCGTCAGGGCGAAGAGGACGAGGCCGAGAACGAACCAGTTGGCCTGGTCGCGGGCGAGGCTTTCGTCGATCCGGTAGACCATCACCAGGCCGAAGGCGGTGAGCAGCGCCATCAGCGGGAACAGGTAGGGGTCGGCGTTGGGCAGCCGGATGCGGAGGAAGATGTGGGTGGCGACGCAGACGGCGAGGAAGTAGGCGCCGTAGATCAGGCTGAGGTTGTCGACCTTCGGGCCCTCGGCCGAGATCACCGCGGCGAAGCCGGCGGTGAGCAGCAGCGCGACCGGGATCAGGGCGAGGAGCTCGCGGTTGCGAGCCGAGGACCTCACGGGACGCCCTGGCTGCGTTCGATTTCTTCCAGCAGCGAGACCGCGTCCTGGCGCGAGCGCAGGTCGTGGCCGGTGACCGCGTCGCGGCGCTTGCCGGTCAGCGCCGAGGTTTGGATCGGGCTCGAGTAGTGCTCGCTGTAGAGCGAGATCCCGAGCGGCAGTTCGTAGGGCAGGCCGCGGTAGAGGGCGACGCGGCCGGCGTCGTCGGTGCCGAGGAACCAGACCTGGCGGTTGCCGTACCAGGCGCCGAAGGCGATCGCGGCGACCACGACCACCGCGGCGAGGATCTTCAGCGCCCGCTTGAGGCGGCGGCGGTCGGGCTTTGAGTCGAGCTGCTCGCGGCGCTGGCGGGCGGCCTCGGCGGCGGCGCGGCGGCGAACCTCGGTCGCGGTCAGGCCAGCCTCCTCGGCGGCGGCGCCGACCAGGGTCGCGCCCTCGGAGGCCGGCGCCGGGCCCTCGCCGGCCGGGGCCACAGCCGGAGCCGCGGAATCCTCGAGCCGGAAGGCGACGACGGTGATGTTGTCGCGGCCGCCGGCGCGGTTGGCTTCGTCGACGAGGGCGCGGACGGCGCTCTCCAGCGAGGAGGCGCGGGAAAGGATGCGGGCGACGTGGGCCTCGTCGAGCATCGTCGTCAGCCCGTCGGAGCAGATCAGGAAGACGTCGCCGGCCAGCGCCGGCACCGTCTGCACGTCGACCTTTACCTCGGGCTCGGGGCCGAGCGCGCGGGTGATGATCGAGCGCTGCGGGTGGTCCTCGGCCTGGGCCTCGGTCAGCTGCCCCTTGCGCCGCATCTCCTCGACCAGCGAGTGGTCGCGGGTGAGGCGCTCGAGGCGACCGCCGCGGAAGCGGTAGGCGCGGCTGTCGCCGACGTGGCCGATCGCCACCTGCTCGCCCTCGAGGTCGACGATCATCGCCGTCGTCGTCGTCCCCATCCCGGCCAGCTCGGGGTCGCGGCGGGCGCGCTCGTGGATCGTCCGGTTGGCGCCCTCGATCGTCTCCTCGAGCAGCCGCTCGGGCGGCGCCTTGGGCAACTCGCGGTCGAAGGCCTCGGCGGCGGCTTTGGAGGCGACCTCGCCGGCCTGAGCGCCGCCCATCCCGTCGGCGACGACGAAGACGTTGTCGCGGGTGAAGAGCGAGTCCTCGTTGGCGTTGCGCTGACGGCCGGTGTCGGTGCGGATCGCCTTCTCCTCGATGCGGAGCGCCATCTATGACACCTCGAGCCTGAACTCGGTGTCGCCGATCTGGACCGTGTCGCCGTCGATCAGCTCCGCCTCGCCGTTGAGGGTGGCGCCGCCCAGCAGGGTCCCGTTGGTCGAGTTCATGTCCTCGACGTAGAAGCGGCCGCCGCGTTCGAAGACGCGAGCGTGGATCGAGGAGGCGTAGCGGTCGGAGATCTGCACGTCGGCGTCCTTGGAGCGGCCGATCGAGAGGCCGCCGATCAGGTCGAAGCGCTGGTCGCGCTCGAGGCCGCCGCCGCGCAGCGCGACCAGCCAGGCGTCGGTCCCGCCCGGCGCCGCGGCGAAGCCTGCCGGGGAGTGGAATCCGGTCGCATCCGGCGCCGGCGAGGCGGTCTGCCGCAGGTCCCTCCAGGCGCTGCGCGCGATCACCAGCAGGAAGAGGAAGAGGACGGCGAGGAAGCCGAATTTAAGCGCGACGGATATCGGGTCGTATTCCACTGCTCGGCACCATACGGTGAGCGGCCGTCACTGCTCGATGTCGAACACGAAGCTGGTCGTGCCGACGGTCACCTGGTCGCCTGGGCTGAGCCGAGTGGAGGCGACGCGACGGCCGTTGACCTTGATCCCGTTGGTCGAACCGAGGTCGACGATCTGCCAGTCGCCGCTCTCGGAGCGGCGCAGCTCGGCGTGACGACGGGAGACGTTGGGGTCGGCGAGCACGCACTCGGCCGACTTCGAGCGCCCGATCGTGGCTCGCGGCCCATCGAGCACGTAGCGGCGGTCGTCGAGCTCGACCACGGCGCGGGTCGAGACCAGCGCCCGCACCGCCTGCTCGGGCTCTTTCGGCCGGGCTCGGTCGCGCTCGCGGACGGCCGAGTAGACCATCGTGTGGCCCTCCTCGCCCTGGCTCGCCTTTTCGCCTTCGTGGACAGGCGGCTTCACCAGCCGCGCCTGGATCCCGAACTCGCCCAGGCGCAGGCGCTCGTCGGTCGCGAACTCGACCGCGGGCCGGGTCAGCAGGTCGTAGCTGCGGCGGCGGGCGTGCTCGAGCAGGTAACCGGAGAGCTCCTGCTCGAGCGAGCGCTCATAGCCCTCGAGCTTGGCCCGGTCGGGCTTGGAGAGATAGACGGTGTACTCGTTTGGGACGTAGACGCGCTGGACCGAGGCGGTCTTGTGCGCGTCCATTTCCTTGGCCAGTTTGCGGGCCAGTTCGACCGGCTGCACCTCGGAGCTGAAGGCGCGGCTGAAGACCCCCTCGACGAGGCCTTCGATCCCTGACTCGAGCTTGCGGAAGATGCTGATCGCAAAAATCCTAGATCAGGAGTGTGAAGGGGCTAGATGCCGCCGTGGGCGGCGATCAGGAAGCCGGCGGCCGAGGCGGCGCAGGCGACGGCGCTGAGCCGCAGCAGCACCCGCGGGCGGCGTTCGGGGGCATGGTCGTCGAGGTAGTCGAGCGCGTCCTCGATCGCGGTTCCCAGTTCCTCCAGCGAGGGGCGCCGGTTGGGGCGGGAGACGAGGCAGGCATCGACCGTATCGGTCAGCTCGCGCGGCAGGTCAGAGCGCAGGCGGCGCAGCGGGCGGTGGCGGGCGCCGATCGCGCGGGCGGTGGCAGCCGGGCTGGAGCGGCGGTGCGGGTTCTCGCCGCTCCAGCACTCATAAAGCGTCAGCGCCAGCGAGTAGACGTCGGCTTCGGGCCCGGCCTCGCGGCCCTCGGCCTGCTCGGGCGACATGTAGGCGAGGGTGCCGACGACGTCGCCGGCGGCAGTTAGGGGAGAGTCGTCGGCGAGGCGGGCGATGCCGAAGTCCATCAGCTTGGCCCGCGGCTCGCCTTCGGTGACCTGGACGTTCTGGGGCTTGATGTCGCGGTGGACGACGCCGCGCGAGTGGGCGTGGTCGAGCGCCTCGCAGAGGTCGGCGCCGATCTCGCCGATCTCGCGGTCGGAGAGGACCCCTTCGTGGGAGAGGCGGGCGAGGGTCGAGCCCTCGACCAGCTCGGTGACCAGCAGCGCGTTGCCGTCCTCCTCGCCGAGCTCATAGAGGGTGACGATGCCGGGGTGGTTGAGCCGCGCCGCAGCCTGGGCCTCGCGCAGAACGCGGCGCCCCGCCTCGCCCCGCTGCTCGATCGCCTTGACCGCGACGGGGCGCTCGAGGCGGCCGTCCCAGGCCTCGTAGACGACGCCGAAGCCGCCGCTGCCGATGCGGCGCTCGATCACGAACCGGTTGAGCACGACAGAGCCGACCAAAGCCCCTCCCGCTTCGCCGTCGCGGCGCTCGTTCCTGCCTCGCAGGCGGTCTTGCGGGATGGGAAAAACTCACCGTTTGCGGCATCAAATGGCGCTTCGACCCCGCCAGGCTTCATACTCTCCGGCCCAGGCACCCAGTTTGGAGAGCGCCCCCTTGGAGGATTCCGTATCCCGGCGGCCACGACGGCCGCGACCTAAAAGCCGACCCCAGCGACAGCAGATCATGCTGCGGCGCGGGCTGGCCCTGGGCGGCGCCCTCGTCGTCCTGATCGTCATCGTGCTCGGCGTCAAGGGCTGCCTCGATGCCCGGGCAGAACGGGCGCTGAGCGATTACGGGCGCAACGTCTCGCAGATCCTCAAGGAAACCGAACAGACGAGCAGCGGTTTCTTCAAAAGCCTGGAAGACCCGGGCGGCCTGACCGTGACCGAGTTCACCGAACAGGTCAAAGCCGACGCCAGCGCAGTCAAGACGCAGGCCTCGCGGGTCGACGGCCTCAGCGCCCCCGGCGAGATGGGCAACGCCCAGCAGAGCCTCGAACTCGTCTACCAGCTGCGCTCGAGCGCGATGGAAAAGATCGCGAGCAAAATGAGCAGCGCCCTCGCCGACACCGGCGTCGCCGCCAAGGCCATCGCCGCGATCACCAGGCAGATGGGGACGCTGTTCTCCAGCGACGTCGTCTACGAAGAGGTGGTACGTCCCGAAATCAACGGCGTCTTCGAAGACAAGGGCATCGACGGCTCCGACGTGCCGGCAAGCACCTTCGTCCCCGAAGGGACGAAATGGCTGGAAGAAAGCACGGTCTCCGGCGCCCTCGGCGCGATCAGCGGCGCCACCGGGACGACGACCGAAGGCGTCCACGGCCTCGGCCTCTCCGCGACCAGCGTCAACGGCACCGAACTGGTCGAAGGCGGCGAAGCGATCGTCACCGCCGAAGAAGCCTTCGAAGTCGAAGTCCAGGTCCAGAACCAGGGCGAATCGACCGAGAACGGGATCACGGTCGAAGTCTCCTACAACGGCGGCAACACGACGAGCGGCACGATCGAAGCGATCGAACCGGGCGAAATCGGCAGCACGGTGATCTCCCTGACCCCCGTCCCGACCGGAACGGTGACCCTCGAAGTCAACGTCCCCACCGTGCCGGGCGAGGAACTCAGCACCAACAACGAAGCGACCTACACCGTCACGGTCGGGTAGGTCGGGTCTGGTGCGCGTCGCCTACCTCGGCCCGGCGGGAACCTTCACCGAGGATGCACTCGGGGAGGCCTGGAGCGAGGGCGAGCTGGAGCCGCTGCGGACCCCGACGATCCCCGACGCGATCCTCGCCGTGCAGGCGGGTGAGGCGGAGCGGGCGCTGGTCCCGATCGAGAACTCGATCGAGGGCTCGGTGCGGCCGACCCTCGACACCCTCGCCTTCGAAGCCGAGACGGTGACGATCGTCGGCGAGTACGACTACCGCGTCCGCGTCCACCTGATCGGGCGCGAGGGCGTCGCGGTCGACGACGTCGAGGCGGTGCTCTCCCATCCCCAGCCGCTGGCCCAGTGCGCGCGCTTCCTGCGCGCGACCCTGCCCGAGGTCGAACAGCGCAGCGTCAGCAGCACCGCCGCCGCGGTACGGATGGTCGCCGAGAGCAGCCGGCCCTGGGCGGCGCTGGGCGCCCGGGCGGCGGCCGGGCTCTACGGCTGCGTCCTGCTGCGCGAGGGGGTCGAGGACGAGAGCGGCAACGTCACCCGCTTCCTCTGGATCGCCCCGGCCGGAACCGCGGCGACGGGCGCCGGTCCGTGGAAGACCTCGCTGGTCTTCTCCGAGCTCGGCGAGGACCACCCCGGGGCGCTGGTCGACGCGCTCGCCGTCTTCTCCAACCGGGGGATCAACCTGAGCAGGATCGAGTCGCGGCCGATGCGCCAGGAGCTCGGCCGCTACATGTTCTTCTGCGATCTCGAGGGCGCCCTGGCCGACGAGCCGGTGCAGGCAGCGCTCGGCGAGCTGCAGCAAAAGGCCGCCTCCGTGCGCGTCCTCGGCTCCTACCCCACGACCTGACCGTCGGCAGGTTGGGGGCGGCGGTCCCTATGATTCCCGGGCAGCATGGCACGGGTTCTTGTACTGAACGCAACGTATGAGCCGATCAACGTCTGCACGCTGAGACGCGCCGCTGTGCTGCTGCTGAAGGAAAAGGCAGAGCTGCTCGAGCGCCGCGAAGGTGCCGCCCTGCATTCCGAGCACATGACGATGGAGCGCCCCGACGTGATCCGGCTCGTCTCCTACGTCCGCATCCCGCGCGAGGCCCACCGCCGCAAGATCACCCGCCGCGCCGTCCTCGCCCGCGACTCATGGACCTGCCAGTACTGCGGCTCGACCAAATCGGGCCTCACCGTCGACCACGTCATCCCCCGCTCCCGCGGCGGCCTCTCGGTCTGGGAGAACATCGTCGCCGCCTGCGCCACCTGCAACCGCCGCAAGGGCAACCGCCTCCCCCGCGAGATCCAGATGCACCCCAAAAAGACCCCCAAGGCCCCCGCCCCGACGGTCTTCATCCAGGTCGCCAGCCCCAAGATCCCGGCGAACTGGCAGCAGTACTTACCGGCGGCGGCTTAGGTCCTCGCGCCGGGGGCCGGCCGTTCTCGGGTCAGCACCGCACTCAGAGGTTGACCTCCGACTCCAGCCGCGCGCGCCAACGCGATGTGCAAGTCACGACAGAGCCCTTCCACCCGCTCGGGCTCGCCGGCGTGGAGGATGAGGGTGGCAACCACCTCGTGGCGGTAGACCCGCGAGTCGACGCGGGCGATTTCGCGGATTAAAGCGTCGAGCCGCAGCGTGATGGGCGACGGCACTCTGAGCGTTACTGGAATTCCCTTCGTGACCTTTCGAGGGGGGCGAGTTGGTCGTTGCTGAGCCCTGTACGCGCCGAGATGTTCGAGAAAAGGCGGGCTCAGGGGATCACAGCCAAGGATCAGCGCGCTGACGACCTCGCTGCGCGTGCTGGAAAATCCGGGTGGGCGCCGCTTCACGGCCCTGACCAGCACGTCGAGTTTTCGCACCACCGCCGCAGGCAGCCATTGCATCGTCGGCCACATCGGGCACTCGAGAAGCGGGAGGTCGGGCGAAAGCTCGCTAACTGCGCTGGATTGCCATTCGGGAGGCGTCATAGAGAGCTGCAATATTGCAGCAATATTTTGAAAAAGGCGGAAATTCACCCAGAATCGCCAGGCTTCGTGACGGTCCCAAGTCGCCAGCAGGCAGGCCGAATGGCCACCGATTTGCGGGGGGCCTGTGGGCTGTCCGGCGCAACGCGGGCCGATTTAGTAGCTATATGCAACTGGTTACGGGCGCGGGTGAGAACCGGCCGACTTGAAGCCGCTCACGGAGGCACGGAGGCGCTTCTCGTACCCCTCCCTGACAACAAGTTCGGCATCCGCGTCGACCCCACCCCACCAGGCGGCTGGGGCCGGGTCCCTGATTCGCTTCGCGACGACCTCCACCGCCACCGTCTTCGCTTCCGCGTGGGTCACGAGATTGGGCATGTCTTCTCGTATTCGCGGCAGCGGGGAGAGCGGGCCGTTCGCAGCTTGCCGGACTCGAGGACCCAAGAGGAGTTCTGCGACGTCTTCAGCCGTCGCCTCTTGGTGCCCGAAAGGCTTGCAGCGGGCATCCCGTCGACTCCAGAGGCGTTGATCGCTCTACAAGGAAGCTGCGACGTGTCCTTGGAGGTCGCTGCCCGAGCCATGGCCGAAGCGCGAGGGGACCTGCGAATCTCCATCTGGTTCGGCCGGGGGCCGAGGGGCGAGCTGAAGCCGCAGTGGTCAAGCACCCCCGAGGTGATGGAGGACGGACCAGCGGCGCTCCAAGAGCTGCGGGCTAGCCATCCGGACTCGGTCTGGCTCCCAGAGCGCAGTCAGTTAGTCGCTGTCGCCTAGAGGTCAGGCGGCGTGGCCGCATCCTGCGGCTCGATCAACTCCAAGTCCTCTGCCAAGGATCTCACCTTGTTGTCCAACCCTTCCTGAGTTTTTGGCGCCCCGCCGCGTGCCGGCAAAGCGATGCGGGCCTCTTCGATGAGCGTCTGGACCTTTTCGTTCGACTCGCGCATCTTCAAAGCCCGGATCGCGGCTAGGTGCTCGGGTGCGACCTCCGGGTTTGAGCCGAGCTCATCGGCGTGGGTATCCCAGGAGACATCGAGCTTTCGCCCGAGGTACGCGAGGGCATCGCTGACGCGGCGCTGTGGCACCGATGGGTGTACGAACACGCTGATGTTCCAGAGAGCCTTGTGTGCCGCGTAGATGTCCTCGCCGTGTTTGAACGTGTCCTTGAACTTCGCTATGCCCTTGCCGTTGTTGACCAACAATTCAGCGAGCTTGAGCCTCATGTCGGGGTCGGGGATCCAAATCACAAGGTTCCAGGGGCGGCTGATTTTCGCGCGGCTGCAAGCCTCCGCCTCGAGCTCACGCCGCTTCTGTGGCGGCCCGAACTCTTCGTAGAGGTCCTCTGCGGCGGCAGCTCCCACTGCACTGGCAGCTGGCTTGTACAACCGGCGGGAGAGAAGATCTCGTGCAAGTGAGCTCGGTGCTGAAGAACCTTCGGCGGCGATTACCTCCAGCACGCCGTCATCGCCGTGATGGCGGAGAAGGAACTCGAGCTCGGAGTGAGCTATCTGCTCGATCTCGTCTCCTTCTTCCGACGGCTTCTTACGGAAGGCGAAGTCCTTCGGCATCCGGCGTTTTGCCTGTCGCTTCCGACCAGGATCTTTCCGCAGCAGAGCCTTCTCGTCCTCTATCCAGAGTTCGAACAGCTTGCCCACCATCGCATCGGCGGCGAGCTTCGTGTGGTGGACCAGCGCGCGCTCCTGGAGCTCGTAGCGATAGCGCAAGTGCTTGAGGGTCTCCGAGACGATGTCTCGCCGTTCGACCCCTTGCCGATGAGTGAGCAGCGCCATTCGTCTGCGATACAGACCGCCACCCGAGTTCGGAGTGATGTAGAAGGATGACAGGTACCGTTCCCCGAGCCGAATTGGCAGTCCCGTGAACACGTGATCCCGGAGCAGGTAGTCGAGCAGGTCCGCGCAGATGGTGTTTCCCACCATGTCCGCAACAAAGGGGTACTGGATCCGGCTCGCCGCCTCGATCTTCTCCCCGTCGGAATCTTCCTCACTTGACAGGATCAGGTGCTGTAGATCGTCAAACAGGCGCCCAGAGGGCTTGAGTGGGTCGAGCTCCGCAAGTCGTTTGCTGATCGTCTCGTCCGATTCTTCCCGCCGGGTCGCATCAGCCGCGATCTGGCCTTCGCACGACCCAATCACTTCTGTCCAGATCACATCGAAGCGTGACCTGCCCCTGTCATGCGGACGAAGGAGGCGAAGATCATCCTCGATCGTATGCCCAAAGGGTAGGTGGGCTATGTCGTGCAGCAGAGCTCCAAGGCGAGCGAGAACGGTTGCCTCTGACACCCGGCGCAAGAAACGGATCTGCCACAGCTGCTCACCCAATCTCGCCGCAAGCACGCTGTCGGGGGAATCGTCCCGGATGCCTTTTCCTTCCTCCTTGGCCTGGCGTTCCCATTCGTCGAACAGATCGGGCTCCGGATGGTTTCCGTTCCTCTGATCTATGGCAGTGTCGAGGAGCGTCTGAACCACTCGAACGGCACCGAGGGAGTGGGCGAAGCGACTATGAGTGGCTCCCGGATAAACCAGGTGCGTGGTTCCAAGCTGGCGGACTCCGCGCAGCCGCTGCATCGGGGGCGTGTCCAAGAGAAGCTGCTCCAGCCTGGTGATGCGGATGTCACCGTGAATCGGGTCGGTAATTGCCTTGCCAGGGTCCAGCCACCCTTCCGGCAATCCGTACGGCTCGGTCTGCCGCATCGTTGCGGTAAATCCCCACGCTGGCATTCCTGCCCACCTCCGGTAGTGTCGATCCGCTTGGTGCGTACCCAGAGAAGCACACAGTGAGCCCTAGGGTCGAGGGGCACCGCGCGTGAGACGCAACCTGCAGGGCACCTGGAAGAGACGCCCAGACCACCATCGCCGGGGACGGCAGCTGAGCGACCACGTTGGCATATTGACCCCACCAGAGGCGAGTCAATATGCCAGTCCCTTACTCCGTAGCGGTGTCGCCCTCCGGCGAAGCGCCATCGGTACTGCCGTCCATCGACAGCTCGTCGGCGGGGGGCTCGTCGGCGACGGGGGCACCGTCTCCGCTATCCGATTCGACCACGAGGGCGACGGCGCTGACGGAGTCGTCGTCCTTGATGTTCATCACTTTGACGCCCTGGGTCGAGCGGCCCATTTGGGAGATGCCGCCGACCGAGGTGCGCTGGACCATCCCGTTCTGGGAGATGAAGAGCAAGTCCTGGTGCTCGGCGACGATCAGGGCGCCGGTGAGGCCGCCCTTCTTCTCGGTCAGCTTCGCGGTGAGGACGCCTTTCGTGCCGCGGCCCTTGACCGGGTATTCGGAGACCGGGGTGCGCTTGCCGTAGCCGTTGTCGGTGACGACGAACAGTTCGGTGTCGTTGCGGGCGATGTCCATCGCCAGTACCCGGTTGTCCTTGCCGGATACGTTCATCCCTTTGACGCCGCTGGTGTCGCGACCCATCGCCCGCACCTGCGCCTCGGAGAAGCGCGCGGCGTGGCCGGAGTGGGAGACCATCAGGATGTCGTCTTCGCCCGAGGTGAGGCGGACCTGGACCAGCTCGTCGTCGTCGCGGATCTTGATCGCGATGATCCCGTCGGCGCGGATCGGCGTGTTGTAGGCGAGAAACTCGGTTTTCTTCACCAGCCCGTCGGCGGTGGCGAAGACGAGGTACTTGTTCTCTTTGAAATCGCGGGTCGGGATCACCGCCATCACCGTCTCGCCCTCGCGCAGCGGCAGCAGATTGCGCAGCGAGCTGCCTTTCGAGGTCCGCGAGCCCTCTGGCAGCTCATAGACCTTGAGCCGGTAGACCTTGCCGCGGTTGGTGAAGAAGAGCAGGTAGTCGTGGGTCGAGCTGATGTGGAGATGGGCGATGTAGTCGTCCTCTTTCATGTTCATCCCCATCACGCCGACGCCGCCGCGGTTCTGCTGGCGGTAGGTCGCCAGTGGCAGCCGCTTGACGTAGCCCGAGGCGGTCAGCGAGATCACCATCTGCTGGTCGGCGATCATGTCCTCGATCCCGACGTCGCCCTCGAAGTGGACGAGTTCGGTACGGCGCTCGTCGCCGTAGGAGGCGACGATTTCGCCGAGCTCGTCCTTGACCAGCCCCATCACCCTCGCTTCGTCGCCGAGGATCGCCCGCAGCTCGCCGATTCGCTCCATCAGGTCGGCGTGCTCGGCGCGGACTTTGTCGGCCTCGAGCGCGGTCAGGCGCTGCAGCCGCATGTCGAGAATCGCCTGCGCCTGCTCGCGCGAGAGCTCGAACCTCTCGATCAGACCCTCGCGGGCGGAGTCGGGGTCTTTCGAGGCGCGGATCAGTTTGATCACGGCATCGAGGTTGTCGAGCGCGACCAGCAGCCCCTCGAGGATGTGGGCGCGGGCCTCGGCGCGGCGCAGTTCGTACTGGGTGCGGCGGGTGACGACCTCGCGCTGGTGCTCGACGTAGTAGTGGATCAGCTCACGCAGGCTCAGCGTGCGCGGGACGCCGTCGACCAGCGCCACCATGTTGGCGCCGAAGGTCGACTGCATCGCAGTTTTTTTGTAGAGGTTGTTGAGGACGACTTTGGCCGGCGGGCCGCCGCGCTTGAGCTCGATCACGAGCCGCATCCCCGAGCGATCGGTCTCGTCGCGCAGGTCGGAGATGCCGTCGAGTTTCTTGTCGCGGACGAGGTCGGCGATCTTCGTGATCAGGCCGCCTTCGCCGCCCTTTTTGACCATGAAGGGCAGCTCGGTGACGACGATCGCCTCCTTGCCGCCTTTGAGCGGCTCGACGTGGGCGCGGGCGCGAACCCTGATGCTGCCGCGGCCGGAGGCGTAGGCGTCGCGGATCCCCTCGCGGCTCATGATCCCGCCGCCGGGGAAGTCCGGGCCCTTGACGTGCTGCATCAGCCCGTCGAGGTCGATCTCCGGATCGTCGATGTAGGCGACGACGGCAGCGGAGACCTCCCGCAGGTTGTGCGGCGGGATGTTGGTCGCCATCCCGACCGCGATCCCCGAGGTGCCGTTGACCAGCAGGTTCGGGAAGCGCGCCGGCAGGACCAGCGGTTCGCTCGCCTTCTCGTCGTAGTTGGGGCCGAAGTCGACGGTATCGGCGTCGATGTCTCGCAGCAGCTCGGTCGCGATCCGCGCCAGGCGCGCCTCGGTGTACCGCATCGCCGCCGCCGGGTCGTCGTCGATCGAGCCGAAGTTGCCCTGGCCGTCCACCAGCGGGTAGCGCAGCGAGAAGTCCTGCGCCATCCGCACCAGCGTGTCGTAGATCGCCGAGTCGCCGTGCGGGTGGTAGGTACCCATGACCTCGCCGACGACGAAGGCGCTCTTGCGGTAGGAACGGGTTGGCTGCAGGCCGATGTCGTGCATCGCGTAGAGGACCCGGCGGTGGACCGGCTTGAGCCCGTCGCGAACGTCCGGCAGCGCCCGCCCGACGATCACGCTCATCGCGTAGTCGAGGTACGACGAGCGCATCTCCTTCTCGAGCTCACGCTCTTCGATGCGGCCGGTCAGCGCGTCGAGCGCCATCAGCTCATCACCCCATTCGGGTCGAGTTGGTCAAGGGCGAATGCGGTACTAGACGTCAAGGAATTTCACGTCTTTCGCGTGCCTCTCGATGAAGTCGCGGCGAGGCGCCACCTGGTCGCCCATCAGCATCGAGAAGATCTGGTCGGCGGCGGTCGCGTCTTCCAGCGTCACCCGCGCCAGGGTTCGGCTCGCCGGGTCCATCGTCGTCTCGCGCAGCTGGTCTGCGTTCATCTCGCCGAGTCCCTTGAAGCGCTGCAGGTCGACGCCGTGACGCGCCAGCTCGAGCACCGCCCCGCGCAGTGCCTCGAAGGAGAGCGCAGCGCCCCGGCGGCCACCGAGCTCGATCTCGAACGGGGGCCGGCCGACCTGCTTCAGCAACGCCTCGTGGACCTCGGCGAACTTGCGGTAGTCGTGGTGGGAGAAGAGCGCGGCCGGCAGCCGGTGGGTGCGGGCCAGGCCGGTCTTGCGTTCGATCGCCTTGACGACGAGCAGGTCCTCGCTCTCGGAGACCACCTCGGTGTCGAACGGCTCCCCCTCAGGCGCCTTCTTGGCGAGCAGCGTCGCCGCCGCTTTCAGCGTCGCGGTGCGCTCGTCGAGCAGGTTCGACTCCTCGAGGAAGCGGACGGCTTCGTGGCCGAACTCGGCCTGCAGCGAGGAGCCCCAGCCCTCGTACTCCTTCGAGCGCCTGGTGTAGGCCTGCCAGCGAGCCGGGGTCAGCTTCTTCGTCTCACCACTCGCGTCGGTCAGCTTGAAGTCCTCGAGCTTGTCGCGCAGGAGCAGGTCCTCGAGTTCGGAGTCGCGCTCCAGGTAGGTCACCTGGTTGCCCTGTTTCACGCGGTAGAGCGGCGGTTTGGCGATGTAGACGTAGCCGGCGTCGATCAGCTCCGGCATCTGGCGGTAGAGAAAGGTGAGGACGAGGGTGCGGATGTGGGCGCCGTCGACGTCAGCGTCGGTCGCCATCACGATCTTGTGGTACCGGGCGTCCTCGAGGTTGAACTCATCGTGGACGCCGGTGCCGATCGCGGTGATCAGCGCCTGCACCTCGTTGTTGGCGAGGACTTTGTCGATCCGGCTCTTCTCGACGTTGATGATCTTGCCGCGGAGCGGCAGCACCGCCTGGGTGTTGCGGTCGCGCGCCTGCTTCGCCGAGCCGCCGGCGGAGTCTCCCTCGACGACGAAGATCTCGGCCAGGGCCGGGTCCTTGACCGTGCAGTCGGCGAGCTTGCCGGGCAGGGTCGAGTTCTCCAGCGCCGACTTGCGGCGGGTCAGGTCGCGCGCTTTGCGCGCCGCGTCGCGGGCGCGGGCGGCGTCGATCGCCTTGCTGATCACACGCCGGGCGTCGCTCGGGTTCTCCTCGAAGTACTCGCCGAGCTTGCGGTTGACCGTCTCCTCGACCAGGCCTTTGATCGGCGGGTTGCCGAGTTTGGTCTTGGTCTGGCCCTCGAACTGGGGGTCGTGCAGCTTGACCGAGATCACCGCGGTCAGGCCCTCGCGCACGTCCTCGCCGGCGAGGTTGTCGTCTTTCTCTTTCAGCAGGCCTTTGTTGCGAGCGTAGGCGTTCAGCGTCCGCGTCAGCGCCGCGCGGAAGCCGGAGAGGTGGGTGCCGCCCTCGTGGGTGTTGATGTTGTTGGCGAAGCTGAAGATCGACTCCTGGTAGGAGCCGTTCCACTGCATCGCGAGTTCGACTTCGCCGGAGTCCTCGCTGCCCTCGAAGAAGATCACCTTGCGGTGCAGCTCGTCCTTGTTCTCGTTCAGGTGGCGGACGAAGTCCTCGATGCCGCCGTCGTACTGGAAGGTGACGCTGTTGGTCGCACCGCGCTCGTCGATCAGCTCGATCTTGAGGCCGCGGGTGAGGAAGGCGGTCTCGCGCAGGCGCTCGGCCAGCGTTTGGAAGTCGAACTCGATCTCCTCGAAGATCTCGAGGTCGGGAAGAAAGGTGATCGTCGTCCCGTGTTCGTCGCTGGCAGCGCCCTTGGTCAGCTCGGTCTGCGGTTTGCCGCGCTCGTAGTCCTGGGTCCAGACGTGGCCGTCGCGCTTGATCTCGAGATGAAGGCGCTCGGAGAGGGCGTTGACCACCGAGGAGCCGACGCCGTGCAGGCCGCCGGAGACCTTGTAGC
Source organism: Solirubrobacterales bacterium (assembly GCA_035542315.1). GTDB lineage: Bacteria > Actinomycetota > Thermoleophilia > Solirubrobacterales > 70-9 > VAYN01. The sequence goes on from DATKLT010000023.1 coordinate 35,647, forward strand.
CGCCGCCTTCGCCGAACTTGCCGCCGGCGTGGAGCACGGTGAGCACGACTTCGGCCGCCGGACGACCCTCTTTCTCCATCGTCTCGACCGGGATCCCGCGGCCGTTGTCCTCGACCGTGCAGCTGTTGTCCGGATGGAGCACGACGCGGACGCTGTCGCAATGGCCCGCCAGTGCCTCGTCGACGGAGTTGTCGACGATCTCGTAGACGAGGTGGTGCAGGCCGCGCGGCCCGGTCGAGCCGATGTACATGCCGGGGCGTTTGCGGACGGCTTCCAGGCCCTCGAGGACGGTGATGTCCTTGGCGCCGTAGGAATCGCCGCTGTTGCCGCTGGCTTTTTTCTCAGGCAATGAGTCCCTTCCGATTGACACGAAAAGCTCCGGCGCCGAGGAGACTCCCTCCAGGCTGCTCGGGGCATGAGGCGGGTTGCCATAAGAATACCAGTTCAGGCCTCCGGAAGCCCCTTCCCCAACGTTAAAAATCCCTGCAAATCGTGCATAAACTTGGACTAGAAGCGCTCGCCTTTCACACGAAATCTCAACGCCTGCGGGGCGGCCTCTCCCAGAACCTCGCGAAGGCGCTCCAGCAGCGCCTCCTGCATCAGGTCGAGCTCCTGCGCCCAGACGCTGTCGGCGCAGTCGACGGTGAGGGTCCCGGCGCGCTCCGAAGCGGGGGCGGTGGCGGTCGCCAGCTTGACGCCGACCGCCTCCGACCAAGCCGCCTGGACAGACGCGAGGCCGGTCTTCGGCGCCGCCAGGTCGCGAGCGACGCGGAAGGCCGAGGCCGCCTGGCGCGGGGCGGGGCGGCGGCTCATGCCGCGGCCGCGTCGTCGAGGGCCGGTGGGCGCGGCAGGCGGACCACCGAGGACAGCGCCGGCGCTGGCAGCGACTCTTCGTCGGCAGCGGTGATCAGGGTCTGCCCGCCGTCGGCGAGGCGGGCGACGAGGCGCTCGCGGCGGCCGGGGTCGAGCTCGCTCATCACGTCGTCGAGCAGCAGCAGCGGGATCGTCTGCCGCGCCTCGCGCAGGACCTCGCGCTCGGCGAAGAGGAGGGCGAGGAGGGCGGCCCGCTGCTGGCCCTGCGAGCCGTAGCGGCGCAGCGAGCGGCCGCCGGCCTCGAGCTTGATCTCGTCGAGGTGGGGGCCCCAGGAGCTGCGGCCGAGGCGGATGTCCGCTTCGCGCCGCTGCTCGAGGCCAGCTCGGATCTCCTCGCCGTCGCCGGCGGCCCGGGGCGCGTAGGAGAGGGTGGCGCCAGCCTCGAGACCAAGTTCGCTGGCGGTGGCGGCGAACGGCGGTGCGAGCTCCTCGATCGCCTCGCCGCGAGCTGCGATCAGCGGCGCGGCGGCGGTCGCGAGCCCCGTGTCCCAGACGTCGAGGTCCGTCGCCCTGCCATGGCCGGCGGCGAGGCGGGCGAGCAGCGCGTTGCGCTGGGCGAGCGCCTGACCGTAGCGCTTGCGCAGCTCGGTCCGCGCCGGCCACCTCGCGCTGACGAAGCCGTCGAGGTGCGCTCGGCGCTCCGCCGGCGGGCCCTTGACCAGGCTGAGGCGGTCGGGGGCGAAGACCGCGACTGGGGGGCGGCTGCGCGCGAGCGTCGCTGGATCAGCCGGGCTGCCGTCGAGCAGGTGGCGGCGGCCCTCGCTGCGGCTGACCGAAGCCAGCAGGCGGCGGACGAGGCCATCGTCGTCCCGGATCCAGGCCTCGGCGCGGGCAAAGGAGGCGCCGAACGGGATCAGGTCGCGGCGGTCCGAGGTGCGAAACGAGCGGCCGGTGAGAGCGAAGTAGAGGGCCTCGACGAGGTTCGTCTTGCCGATGCCGTTGGGACCGACGACGCTGACTATCCCCGGCTCGAGCTCGACGCGCAGCTGGTCAAGACTGCGCAGCGGCCGGGCTTCGATCGCAGTGACGAGCACCGGCCCATCATCTCCTAGAGAGCCATCTCAGACGTTGAGCCTGATCGGCATCACCAGGTAGCGGAAGTCTTCGTTCTCGACCGGCTGCAGCAGGCCGGGGCGGAGCGGCGAGATCAGGCGCAGCAGCACCTCCTCGCCGTCGACGCTCTCGATTCCCTCCTTGAGGAACTCGGGGTTGAAGCCGATCTCCAGCTCCTCGCCGTCGAAGGCGGCCGGCATCGTCTCCTTCGCGTCGCCGACGTCGGGCGTTTCGGCGGCGACTTCGAGCTCGCCGGGGCGGAACGAGAGCCGCAACGGCGCGTTGCGCTGGGCCAGCTGGCTGACGCGTCGCGTCACTTCGAGGAACTCCGAGCGCGGCAGGCGGACGTCGTGGTCATAGGACTCGGGCAGGAGCTGGCGGAAGTTCGGGAACTGGCCGTCGATCAGGCGCGTCGTCAAGGTGATGCCCCCGGCGGCGAAGACCGCCTGGTTGTCGAGCAGCCAGATCGTCGCCTCCTCGGCTCCCTCCTGGGAGAGGATCCGGCTCAGCTCACGCAGCGCCCGAGCCGGGATGTTGGCCTCGAGCTGGCCGCCGAGATCGACCTCGAGCTCGGTCCGCTTGACCGCCAGCCGGTAGGAGTCGGTGGCGACCATCGTCAGCTCCGAGTCCGAGCCGGTGACGAAGACGCCGGTGAGGACGGGGCGCATGTCGTCGCGCGAGGCAGCGCGGGCGACGAGCTCGATACTCGCCTCGAGCGCCGGCGCCGGCAGCTTCAGGCCGGGCTTGTCGTCGGCCGCGGCGGGCAGTTTCGGGAAGTCCTCGACGGGCAGGGTGCGGAGATGAAAGGAGCTGGAGCCGCTACGGATCTCGACGTCGCGCTCGGCCTCGCGCGACTCGATCGAGACCGTGTCGTCGGCCAGCGAGCGGGCCACTTCTGCGAGCAAGCGGCCAGGCAGCAGCACCGTCCCCTCCTCGCCGACCTCGGCTGCGAGATCGGTCTCGAGGCTGAGGTCGTTGTCGGTGGCGGCGAGCGTCACCTTCCCCTCCGCGGCGGTCAGCAGGATCCCGGACAGAGCCTGGATCGCGGCCCGGGTCGAGACGGCCCGAGAGACGGTGGAGAGCTTTGAGACGAGGTCTTCCCGTTTGCTGGTGAGCTTCAAGTTTCAGATGCCTTCTCGAGTTGGAATAGGGCTTGTGGAAAAAGCTGGTGACCCGCCGGATTCCGCCTGGGGCCGCGGTTTGCAGCCTGTGGAAGCGGCTGTGGGGAAAGCGGGGATTCTTGCATCGCCGTCGGCTATCAGGGCTCACCGGCGAGCGGGCTGTGGATTGCTGTTCGTAATTCGGCGACGCGCTGGGAGAGTTCTTCGTCCTGTTCGAGGCTGGCCTCGAGCCGCCGCAGCGAGTTGATCACGGTCGAGTGGTCGCGGCCGCCGTAGAGACGACCGATCTGCGGCAGCGAGAGATCGGTCACCTCGCGGGTGAGGTAGATCGCGACCTGACGCGCGCGCAACGGGGTGGCAGCGCGGCTGGAGCCGACCAGCTCGGCGCGAGAGATGCCGAAGCGCTGGGCTACCTGCTGCTGGATCTCCTCGACCGAGGTTGCTTCGGCCGAGCGCGCCCGGGGCACGACCTCGGCGATCAGCTCGCTGCTGAGCGGCCTCGCCATCAGTGAGGCGTGGGCGAGGACACGGGTGAGGGCGCCGTGCAGCTGTCGCACGTTGGCGTCGATCCGCTGGGCAAGCTCGGAGAGGGCGCCGGAGTCGGCGATCTCGACCCCGGACTCCATTACCAGCCGACGCAGGACGGTGAGGCGGGTCGCCAGGTTCGGTGGCTCGACGGCGACGGTCAGTCCCCACTCGAAGCGGTCGCGCAGGCGCGAGGCGAGGGTCGAAAGCTCGCTCGGGATGCGGTCGGCGGAGAGGACGATCTGGCTGCCCGACTCATAGAGCGCGTTGAAGGTGTGGAAGAACTCCTCCTCGGTGCTTGGCTTGCCCTCGAGGAACTGGACGTCGTCGATGAGGAGGACGTCGATGTCGCGGTAGCGCGCCTTGAAGGCCTCGGCGCCGGAGGAGCGCAGGGCGCCGACGAACTCGTTGGTGAACGACTCGGCCGTCGTGTAGCGGACGCTCAAAGCAGGGGCGTTGGCGCCGAGGTAGTTGGCGATCGCCGCCAGCAGATGGGTCTTGCCGAGCCCGGGAGGCCCGTGCAGGAAGAGCGGGTTGTAGGCCTCCGAGGGGGCCTCGGCAACGGCGAGGGCGGCCGCGTGGGCGAGCCGGTTGCCGGGACCGATGACGAAGCGGTCGAAGGTGTAATTGGGGTTGAGCTCGCCGCCTCGCCCGTCTCCCCCGGAGTTCGCGAGCCCCTCGGGGGCGGCGAAGCTGACCCTCTGCAAGGGCGCACCCGTGCTGGCGAGCGCTTCTTCGATCAGACCGGCGTAGCGCCGCTCGACCCAAGCGGCTTTCCCCTCCGGGGCGCTCAGGAAGAGGGTCTCGCCGTCGCCCCCGAGGGGCTCTAGAGGCTCCAGCCAGAGCCGGAAAGTCGACTCGGGAACGGAGGCTCGCAGGCGGTCCTGGGTCGCCTTCCAGAGGGCGTTGAGATCTTGTCGGGGGGAGTCATCCGGCACCTGGCCGGCGACGATAGCGGCGCCTCTCAGGCATCGATTCGGGCCGCCCGCAAATCCCGCAGAAAAGATTTCGGCCGCGTCCGTATACTTCCGCCGGCATGAAGCGGACCTACCAGCCAAAGAAGCGGAAGCGGGCGAAAACCCACGGCTTCCGGGCGCGGATGAGCACCCGTGGTGGTCGCGCGATCCTGAAGCGGCGCCGGCGCAAAGGGCGGAAGCGCCTCACTCCCTAGATGACCGCGGGCGTGGCCTGATGGCGTCGAAGCGACGTCGGCTTTCGCGCAGCGGCGAGTTCGATCGCGTCTATCGTGACGGCTCCTCCCATGCGACCCGGTATCTCGTTCTCTACACGTTCCCGCGCCGCGACGAGGAGCGCGAGGACGTGAGGCTCGGCGTCTCGGTCAGCCGCAAGGTCGGCGGCGCCGTCGACCGCAACAAGGTCAAGCGCGCCCTGCGCGAGGCTTTCTGGGGCCTATCCGAGGGTCTGCCCGACGGCCACGACTTCGTCATCGTCGCCAAGGCCGAGATCAGCGACCTGGTCGAGCGCGATGGCACCGCCGGCGTGACCAAGAGCCTGGAAGAGGCCCTGGCAAGCGCCTCCGGGGGGCGTTCCACGTGAAACGGATCGTGCTGGCGCCGATCCGCGCCTACCAGCGCTGGATCTCCCCGGGCCGCCCGCGGCGCTGCCGCTATGAGCCGACCTGCTCGGCCTACACGGTCGAGTCGATCGAGCGCTTCGGCGTCGCCCGCGGCCTCCTGCTCGGCGCCTGGAGGCTGCTGCGCTGCAACCCGTTCAGCCATGGTGGCTTCGATCCGGTGCCCGATCGGTTTACTCTGCGCGGCCTTGGCCATGTCCACCCCGCCGACTACCACGGTGAAGCCCGCTCGTGATCCTGCCTGACGCAACCATCCTCCAACCGCTCGTCGACGTCGCGAACGGGATCCTCAAGTTCTTCCACAACAGCGCCGGCCTCAGCTGGGGAATGTCGATCATCGCCCTGACCGTGACCGTGCGGGCGATCCTGATCCCGCTCACCTACAAACAGCTGAAAGGGATGCGGGCGCTGCAGGCGTTGCAGCCGCAGATCAAGGAGCTGCAGGAGAAATACAAAAACGACAAACAGCGCATGCAGCAGGAAATGATGCGCTTCTACAAAGAGAACAAAGTCAACCCGTTTGCCTCCTGCATCCCGCTGGTCGCGCAGCTGCCGGTCTTCATCACCCTCTTCTACACGCTGCGCCACGAGCTGCCGACGGACATGGGCTGCAAGGCGGGGGAATGCGCCTCGCACGGAGCCGAATTCCTCTTCATCCACGACCTGACGGCGAAGGCGACCGGGGCCGAACTGATCGTGCTCCTCGTCCTCTACGTCGGCACCCAGCTCGCCTCGGGCATGGTGATGTCGGTCACCGCCGACCGCAGCCAGCGGATGATCATGTTCATCCTGCCCCTCTTCTTCGTCTTCTTCATCATCAACTTCCCCGCGGGGCTGATCCTCTACTGGATCACGACCAACATCTGGACCGTCGGCCAGTCGCTGGTGATCCAACGCATCATCCCCGCTCCAGTGGCGGCAACGGCCGCCGGGGCGGCGGCGATCGCCGAAGCAAAGCCGCCGCCACCGCCGCCGAAAAAAAAGAAACGCAAGCGGCGATAGAGCTCCGGGGGGAGAATCTGGCACTCCCTTCCACTTAACCTCTCGCCCGGGTCGTGCTCCGGCAGTCCTAGGGCCGCGCGAGCTCCAGGTACAAGACGTTCCAGGGAGTGCCAGATTCTCCCTGCGAAACGATCCAGCTCTCCGAAGAGGGCTTTGTCGGCGGTTTGTTCCGAGAAGCTCCTAGCCCTTGGGGCGCTTTTTGGCCATTCCCGGCCTCCGGGGGAGGCCGGGCGGGGTCGGGCCGGACTTGCGGATCACGTGGAGGTGGCGGTGCTCGCTGCCGGCTCGGTCGCCCACGTCGAGGATCGACTCGGGGTGCATTGCGAGGGACTCGGCCGCGCGCTCCAGCTGCGCCTCCTCGTCCTCCTCGCGCTTGCCCTTCCAGGCGACGAGGGCTCCATTTGGCTTCAGCAGCGGGCTGGCGAGCTCGGCCAGGGTCGAGAGGCGGCCGACGGCACGGGCGGTGACCACGTCGTAGGCGTCGTGGCCTCGGCCGGCGGCCAGCTCCTCCGAGCGCAGGTTGACGACCCGGGCATTGGCGATTCCCGCCGCCTCGGCGGCGCGGTGGATGAACTCGCACTTGCGGCCGACCGACTCGACCAGGTCGACCTCGGCGCCGGGCAGCACCGCGGCGAGGACGAGGCCCGGGAAGCCCGCGCCGGCACCGACGTCGGCAACCCGCCCCGCGGCGCGCAGCTCGGGCACCTCCAGCCCGGTGAGGCTGTCGGCGACGTGGACGCGCCAGGCGCGCTCGTCGACCACGGAGCTGACCGAAGCGCGCTCGGCGGCGAGCAGCTCGAGGACCGTGGCGAGGGCCTGGCGCGCGGCTGGGTCGAGGGTCGTGAGCGGGTCGGCGCCGCCCATACGGCTCTACTCGGCGACGAGCGGGGCGACGATCACGCAGCGGTGGGGCTCGTCGCCCTCGCTGTAGGTCTCGACCCCGGCGCGCCCTTTGAGGCGCTCGTGGACGACGCGGCGCTCCTGGGCGCTCATCGGGTCCATCTCGACCACCCGGTTGTTGCTCAGCGCCTGCTCGGCGGCACGGTCGGCGCGGCCCTCCAGGGTCTCGCGTCGCCGCTCTCTATAGCCGGCGGCGTCGACCACGACCCGTTTGCGCTCGCGCATGCCGCGGAAGGCCGCCTGGTAGCAGAGCAGCTGCAGGGCGTCGATCGTCTGCCCGCGTTTGCCGATCAGCAGGCCATAGTCCTCCTCGCCGACGACTGTCAGGGCGATCCGCTCCTCGTCCTCGTCGACCTCCACGTCGCCGTCCAGATCGAGCTCGTCGAGGACGCCCTCGATCAGCTCGCGAGCGCGCTCGGCGGGGGTATCGGGCCAGTCGTTGGTCTCGGGCACGCGCAGCAGGCTATCCGACCTCCCGTCACGGCGTGCGGATTCCCTCCCCGCCCTCGCCGGTTGCGTCCCCACTAGTCTGGCGCCGACATGGGCAAGGTCTACGCGGTGGCGAATCAGAAGGGCGGCGTCGGTAAGACGACGACCGCGGTCAACCTCGCCGCCTGCTCTGCCGGATCGGGGGAGCAGACATTGCTCGTCGACCTCGACGCCCAGTGCAACGCGACCGTGGCGCTCGGCGGCGATCGCGACGTGCATCCCTCCTCCTATGACTGCCTGACCGGCGAGGTGTCGGTGGCGGAGGCGGCGCGCCCAGCGGGGCCCGACAACCTCTGGCTGGTTCCGGCCAACCGCGACCTCGCCGGCGCCGCGGTTGAGCTGCCGCGGATCGAGGGCTCGGAGACTCGCCTGCGCGATCGCCTCGGCCCCGTCCGCGAGCGCTTCGCGATGACCTTCCTCGACTGCCCGCCGGCGCTGGGCCCGGTCAGCGTCAACGCCCTGGTCGCCGCCGACCGCATCATCGTCCCCGTCCAGGCCGAGTATCTGGCGCTGGAGGGCCTGGTTCAATTTCTCGAGACGCTCGGTTTGATCAGGCGTCAGCTCAACCCGCGGCTCGAGGTCGCGGGACTGCTGATCACGATGCACGACGAGAGGACGAGACTGGCCCAGGACGTCGAGGCCGAGCTACGCGACCACTTCGCGGAGATGGTTTTCGAGACCGTGATCCCACGCAGCGTCCGAGTCGCCGAGTCGCCGAGCTATGGTCTGCCGGTGACCGAGCACGCCCCCGCATCGCATGGAGCCGTCGCCTACCGGGCGCTTGCCAAGGAGTTGGCGGCGCGTGGCTAGCGGCACCAAAAAGGGCGCCCGCCGCGGCCTCGGGTCGGGGTTGGCTGCGATCCTGCCGGAAGTCGAGAACGGCGGCGCCGGCGAACTGCGCGAGCTCCCGGTCGCGGCGATCAAGCCCAACCCCGAGCAGCCCCGCACCCACTTCGACCCCGATGCCCTGGCTGGCCTGGCGGCTTCGATCGAGGCGACCGGCGTGGTCCAGCCGCTGCTCGTCCGCCCCCTCGCCGACGGCAGCTACGAGCTGGTCGCCGGCGAGCGCCGTTGGCGCGCGGCGCAGCAGGCGGGGATCGAGCGGGTGCCCGCGGTCGTCCGCGAGCAGGAGAAGGCGGAGCGGCTGCAGGCGGCGCTGATCGAGAACATGGTCCGCGAGGACCTCAACCCGGTCGAGGAGGCGCGTGCCTGCTCCGCCCTGGTCGACGAGCTGGGGCTGACCAAAGAGGAGCTGGGCCGCCGCGTCGGCCGCAGCCGCTCGGCGATCTCCAACCTGATCCGCCTGCTCGAGCTGCCCGACGAGACGATCGAGCTGCTCGAGAGCGGCAGGCTGAGCGAAGGTCACGGCAAGGCCCTGCTCGGCGCCCAGGGCAACGACGTCCGCCGCCGTCTTGGCCGCGACGCGGTCAACGGGGGCTGGTCGGTCCGCGAGACCGAGAACAGGGTTCGGCTGGCTAGCCAGCCAAAGATCAGGAGGAGTGAGCCGGTCGATCCCGAGGAGGCCGCCGCGATCGAAGCCGCCGGCGAGGACCTCGAGTCGGCGCTCGGCCACGAAGTCAGGGTCCGCACCCGCAAGGACGGCTTTGCCGTCGAGCTCCTCTTCGACGACCCCGCCGAGGCCCACGCCCTCGCCCGGAACCTGCGCCGCCGCGGCCGCTGACCGGCTCCACCCGACGCCGCTATCATCGCCGTCCCCGGGCGATTAGCTCAGTTGGTTAGAGCGCGTCTCTGATAAGGACGAGGTCCCTGGTTCGAATCCAGGATCGCCCACTACCCGACTTGCCTTGAGGTTCCAGCTTCTGAGCTCATCGCGTGCCGAGCCCAGGCATCGAAGGGGCGAAGGCCGCGGAACCCGCCGGCTTCCCGAGGGATCCAATCGACGATCTCCTCGCCGCGGTTCAGCGCCCCCTCTCACCGTTCGGACCGCGGACCCCTTACGACTACACGCAGGCGAATCGCGCCGGCATGCGGGAGTTCGGATCGAATCTCATCACCCGCTACCTGGACGCATTCACCCTGCACCCGACGGACGATCCCGGGAAGGTGGAGCTCAAGATCGATGAGGAGATGCGTCAGGAGGTGGAGGCGCTCAAGCTGCTGGTCCGGGTCTTCGTGATCAGAAGGCCGGGCCTGGGGGTCGTCCAGCACGGGCAGGAACGCGTCATCACCAACCTCTTCGAGCAGTACTTCAAGGCCAGCTCTCGTGGCAACTCCGGGGACCGCCGCCTGTTCCCACCCGGCGCGCGGGAGAGACTGGAGGATGCCGGCGACAACGTGGAGGCGAGAGCACGCGTCGTGATCGACCTGATCTCCGGCTTCACCGAGAGCAGCGCGATCGAGTTGCACCAGCGCTTAACCGGCGGCTGGACCTCGGCCAGGGCACTCGACGCCACTGCTGATTCCGGCTAGCTGCACCCGTCGTGGGTGTCCCTGGCGCCCGTAGGCCGACCCTATACTTGGTCGCCAACCACGGCCGGGAGCGTTTCCCTTGCAGCAGATGCAGATCTATGGCGTCAGCTTCGACATGGTCGGCAAGCAGCCGATCGTGTTGTTGAAGACGGTCGACGGCAATCGGTTCCTGCCGATCTGGATCGGGCACCCTGAGGCGGCGGCGATCCTGATGAAGTTGCAGGGTGCCTCGACGCCGCGGCCGATGACGCACGATCTGCTCTCCGACGTGCTCGAGAACCTCGACGCGAAGTGCGAGCGGGTGGCGGTGACCGAGCTGCGCGACAACACCTTCTACGCCTCGATCACCGTCTCGGTAAACGGCTCGGAGGTCGAGATCGACTCGCGGCCGTCGGACGCGCTGGCGCTGGCGGTGCGGGTGCAGGCGCCGATCTTCGCCGCCGAGGACGTGATCGAGGAGTCGGCGATCGAGTTCGAGCACGAGGTCGAGGACACCGAGGAGGTCGTCGACAAATTCAAAGAGTTCCTCGACGAGGTAACCCCGGATGACTTTGCATCCGGGGAAAGCTGAGCGCGACGCTCAGGCCGGCTCCAGCGCCAGGCCGACGATCCGCTCGACCAGGTCCTCGAACGACATTCCCGCCGCCTCGGCAGCCTGGGGGAGGAGGCTGGTGTCGGTGAGGCCGGGGATCGCGTTGGCCTCCAGGACCCAGGGCTGCCCGCCACCGTCGAGGATCAGGTCGACGCGGGCGAAGCCGGTGCAGCCGAGCGCCCGGTAGGTGGCGAGCGCCGCCTCGGTCACGGCACCCGCCTCCGCCTCGCTCAGCTCCGCCGGACAGACGAACCGGGTCCGTCCGATCGCGTAGCGGGCCTCGAAGTCGTAGCGGTCGCCCTCCGCCGGCAGCGCCTCGACGATCGGCAGCGCCTCGTCGCCGACGACGCTGACCGCCAGCTCGCGGCCGTCGACGTAGCGCTCGAGCAGAACCCGGTCGTCGTAGCTGAAGGCGGCGACGAGGGCCCCCGGTACCTCGCCGGCGTCGGCGGCGAACTTGACGCCGAGCGAGGAGCCGCCCCGGCTCGGCTTGACGACGAGCGGGAAGCCGAGCGTCCCCTCGATCTCTCCCAGCGCATCGGCCGCACCGAGTTCGCGGAAGGCGGCCTGGCTGAAGGCGAACCAGTCGGGGGTCGGGATCCCGGCTTCGCGCATCGCGTGCTTGGCCTGCGACTTGTCCATGCAGCGAGCGCAGGCGGCGGCGCCAGGCCCGGTGAAGGGAATGTCGAGGATCTCGAGCAACTCCTGGGCGGTACCGTCCTCGCCGCCGACGCCGTGCATCGCGACGAAGGCGACGTCCGGCCGCTCGCCGAGCCGCTTGACCAGGTCGCCGCCGACGTCGATCGCGTCGACCTCATGGCCGAGCCGCGCCAGCGCCTCCTCGACCCGGGCGCCCGACCGCAAGGAGACGCCGCGCTCGAGCGAGCGGCCGCCCTTGAGGACGGCCACCCTCAAGCGCCGCTCCCCCCGGCCTTGCGGAACGGCAGGACGTTCTGCTCCTCAACCGCGACCGGCTCAGGCCGGGGTACCGGCATCGTGTGTTCCCCGGTCAACGCCTCGTAGAGCTCGACCTGCTCGGCGATCACCTTGCCGATCCGCCGCACCCCCTCGCGGATCTCATCGCCGCTGACCCCGGAGAAGTTGAGCCGCATCGAGCTGCCGCCGCGGCCGTCGACGTAGGCGGCCGAGCCGGGGACGAAGGCGACGTCGGCGCGCAGGGCCTTGGCCAGCAGGTCGCCGGTGTCGATGTACTCGGGCAGCGTCGCCCAGATGAAGAGGCCGCCCTCGGGCTCGGTCCAGGTCGTCCCCGCCGGGAAGTACTCCGCCAGCGACTCGACCATCGTGTCGCGCCGCCCGCGGTAGAGGTCGACCAGCTCCTCGATGTACTCGCGCCAGCGACCTTCGCCGAAGTACTCGCGGACGAAGTACTGGGTCAGGGTCGAGGTGCAGAGGTCGCTCGCCTGCTTGCCGAGCACCACCTTCTCCATCACCGGCGGCGGCGCCACCGCCCAGCCGAGGCGGATCCCCGGCGAGAGGATCTTCGAGAAGGTGCCGACGTAGATGACGAAGTCGCCGCCGTCGAGCTGGTAGAGCGGCGGCAGCTGCTCGCCGCTGAAGCGGAGCAGCCCGTATGGGTTGTCCTCGACGACGAGCAGCTCGCGGGCGCGGGCCAGCTCGACCAGCCGCCGCCGGCGCTCCAGCGACATCGTCACCCCGGCAGGGTTTTGGAATGTCGGCACCGTGTAGATCATTTTCGGGTGGCGTCCCTCGCCCGCGAGGCGGTCGAGCAGCGGCTCGAGCTCCTCGACCCTCATCCCGTTCTCGTCGCACTCGATCTGGATCGTGTCGGCCTCGTAGCTGCAAAAGACCGGCACCGCGCCTGGGTAGGTCGGCGCCTCGCAGATGACGACGTCGCCGGGGTCGACCAGGGTCTTGGCGATCAGGTCGAGCGCCTGCTGACCGCCGGTGGTGACGATCACGTCGGCGTGGTCGGGCAGCATGCCCTCGGCCCCCATCACCTGCAGGATGCAGTCCTTGGTCTCCTCGAAGCCCTCGGTCGGCCCGTACTGGAGCGCCTCCGCCGCCGACTCCTGGGCGATCCGCGTCATCTGCGCGGCGAAGCTCTGCGGCGGGAAGGTCGAGGTGTCGGGGAGGCCGCCGGCGAGCGAGATCACCTCGGGGCGGGCGGTGATCGCCATCAGGTCGCGCATCGCCGAGGAGCGCATCACCCTGGTCCGGGCGGCGAACAGCGCCGCGTAGCGCGCCAGGTCCCGGTTGCTGGTGTGGGCCCGGCGGCGGTGGGGGGGCTGCGGCGGTTCGCTCATGCAGCAAGTGTGCCGGAAAGACGCTCGGCGCCCCAGCCAGTTAGTTTTTCCGCAATGGACGTCTTGAAAGAGCTGGGGATCGGCATCGCGATCGGGATGATCGCCGGCACCACCGGCACCCATGGCTCGGCCCGCGGCCGGATGACCCTGCTGGCGGCGGTGATCGGGCTGGTCGCCGGCTTCCTGATCGACGGCTTGGTCGGCGCGGTCATCACCATGGTCGGCGCTGCCGCAGCCTGCCTCGTGATCAGCGACCTGGTCGCCGGCGCCGCCCGGCGCGAGGGCAGCGGCGCCGGAGCGCTCGGCTTCATCATCGCCCTGGCGGCCCTGATCGTGCTCGGCCTGGCGCTCGTCGTCCCGATCGTGATCGTCCTCGTCATCGTCGGCCTCGCCTGGCTGGGGATCTCACGGCGGCGGCGAGCCCAGCGCAAACACGCGGGCCTGCGGGTCCTGCGCTAGGGGGACCGGTGGGGCGGCCCCGCGCGCTTGCCCTGCTCGGCGTCTGCCTCACCCTCGCGACGCTCCCCGCCACCGCCTCGGCGGGGACGGTCTTCTACAGCACCGCCAACATCCAGTTCAGCGGCAAACTCTGGTCGGTCCGCGACGACGGCAGCCACCGGCGCCTGCTGCGCAGCGGGGTGTTCACCGGCCCGAGCGGGGTGGTGGCGACGCTCTCGCGCAACGGCAAGCGGATCCTCTGCCTCTGCCGCCAGGGCGAGGTCGACTCGATGAAGCTGGACGGCAGTGGGATGAAGCAGATCGGCGTCCGCCCCAGGGGCACCCGCTACGACACGGTGGAGCTGTGCGCCGGCGGGGAAACCCTGTGGATGGAAGAACGGCGCGACCGGCTGATGATCGAGGACGCCGACGGCTCCCACGCCCGGGTCGTCGTCCACGGCGGCCACGGGCTGTTCGTCGAAGAAGACTTCGCGATCAGCCCCGACGGCAAGAAGGTCGCCTTCGTCGGCTTTCACGGACGCCCCGCCGAGGTCTGGATCGTGCCGCTTGGCGGCGGGCCGAAGCAGCGGGTGTATCGCTCGGCGGGCGAACGCGAAATCCACCAGCTGCAGTGGTCCCAGAACAGTCGCAGCCTCGCCTTCGTCGACTACCCGATCGAAGAAAAGTACGAAATCCCCGCAGACCCGGACGAACACTTCCTGATCTCCTCGGGCGGCCCCGCCCGCGAGGTGCAGGTGGGCCCGCCGGCGTCGCCTGGAGAGGCCTTCTTCTCCCCCGGCGGCTCGCTGATGGCGCTGCCGGGTGAAGTGCCGGGAACGCTCTACAGCGTCAGCCGCAGCGGCCATGTCCACCAGCGCCTGCTCGGCGAACGCTGCGGCGAAGTCCAGTGCACGTTTGGCCCGACCGCTTTCGGCTGGCTGCATCATTAGCCCCGGCATGCCGGCCGCGGACAAGAAGCTCGTCCTCACCTACGTCGACTCGCTGCGCACCGACATGCTCGAGCGCGCGGTCGGCGAGGGGCGGGCGCCGACCTTCGCGGCGCTGCTCGAGCGCGGCGTCTTCGTCCCCGACTGCGTCTCCAGCTTCCCTTCGGTGACCCCGGTGGCCTGCTCGGAGATCGTCACCGGCGTCGGCGCCGACCGCCACTGGATCAGCGGCATGAACTGGTACCACCGGCTCGAGCGGCGCTACGTCGAGTACGGCTCCTCGCTCGACGCGACCCGCGCCTTCGGCGTCTTCCGCGCCCTTTACGACCTCGTCTACAACATGAACCTCGCCCATCTCAGCCCCGAGGTCGAGACGCTGTTCGAGCAGCTCGACGACGAGGGGGCGCGGACCGCCTGCACGCCGTTCCTGATCTACCGCGGCCGCCACCGCCACGAGGTCTCGCTCGAGGGGTTGATGCGGCGCGCGGTCGAGGCGACGCAGCTCAAGTTCCGCCACCACACCTGGGGCCCGGCCGACCTCTTCTACGGCGACCTCTACGCCAGCCGCGAGGTGCCCTGCAAGTCGACCTCGATCCCCGGCAACCGCGACGAGTACGCCGCCTGCTGCGCAGCCCAGCTGGCAGAGCAGGGGCTGTTCGACTTCCTCCTGCTCTCGCTCCCGGACAACGACAACTACTCGCACCGGCACGGGCCCGAGGCCTCGGTCGAGTCGATCGCCAAGGCCGACGGCTGCTTCGCCACCTTCGTCGAGGCGGCCGGCGGCCTCGACCGCTTCCTCGCCGAGCATGCCCTGATCCTCGTCGCCGACCACGCCCAGACCGACGTCCACCGCGGCCTGCCGCTGGCCGAGCTGCTCGCCCGCGAGTGGTCGGTGCTGCAGCCCTCCGACGACCGCCCCGAGCTGGCCCAGCTCGCGGTCAGCCCGACCGGCCGCGCCGCCCACGTCTACCTGCTGCCGGGGGAGGGGGAGCGCGCCGACCCGCTCGCGGTCGCCGAGCGCCTCGGCGCGACCGAGGGGGTCGACCTCGTCTGCCGGCTGGAGGCGGCGGCGGGCGGTCCGCTGCGGCGCGAGGGCCCCGGGATGCCCGTCGCCGGCGACGAGTGGGCGGTGGTAGAACGGCGCGGGGCCACGGTCCGCTTTCGCCCCGGCGCCGACGTCGCCGACCTGCGCGGGGTCCGCTGGCAGCTGGAGGGCGACCCGGCGGTGCTCGACGCCGGCGTCGAGGGCGAGGTCCTGCGCAGCGAGACCTACCCCGACCCGCTGGCGCGGGTCTGGTCGGCGCTGACCGCGCCTCACTCCGGAGACTTCATCGCCTCGCTCGAGCTCGGCTTCGAGGCGCTCGACTGGGGCGGCGACTCGCACGTCGGCGGCGGCAGCCACGGCTCCCTGCATGGGGGCGACTCGCTCGGGCCTCTCTTGTTTGTGGGTTGCGGACCTGAGTCCCCGGACGAGCGTGCGCAGTGGACGCTGCGCGACGTCGCGCCAGCGGTGCTCGATTACTTCGGCGTGGAGAACGGCAATTGAGAACGCTCGCCGCCGCTCTGGCGATCGCCGCTCTGCTCGGGGCCGGGTTGGCGGGGCCGGCGGGCGCCCGGGCGGCATCGGCTGGCGAAGAAGCCGAAGCGAAGGCGAAGGCGAAGGTGACGCAGTCCGAAGCTCTCACCGAAGCTTCCAAGGACCCGAACGTCGAAAAGGAGCGACAGCTCCATCCCGACCTCTCGGGGTCGGTCAACTGGGTCGAAGGGCACTGGGAGGTCGCCTGGTTCGCCGAAGGCAAGGAGCTGGCGCTGGTCCTGGTCGACCCCGATAGCGGCGAAGTCAAGGAGTCGTGGACCGGCTACCAGGTGGCCTGGAAGATGGCGCGCGGCTACTCGGGCCAGTTCGGCCACACGCTCAACGCGCCCTACGTCTTCCTGCCGCTCTGCGCGATCTTCCTCGTCGGGCTCTTCGACTGGCGCCGCTGGCGCCGCGTCGCCAACCTCGACCTGCTCGTCCTGCTCGCCTTCGGCGTCTCCCACTTCTTCTTCAACCGCGGCGAAATCGGCGTCTCCGTGCCGCTCTATTACCCGGTCCTCCTCTATCTCCTGGGGCGGGCGCTGTGGATCGGGTTCCGCGGCCGCGGCGAGGGCCTGCGCCCGAGCTGGCCAGCCGTCTGGCTGCTGATCGCCGCCCTCTTCCTGATGGGCTTCCGCGTCGGCCTCAACATCGCCGACTCGGGGACCGCCGACATCGGCTACGCCAGCATCGTTGGCGCCGACCGGATCGCCCACGGCGAAGCCGTCTACGGCAACTTCCCCAGCGACATCCCCGAGGGCGACACCTACGGGCCGGTCAGCTACTTCGCCTACGTCCCGTTCGAGCGGATCTGGCCCTGGTCCGGGGTCTGGGACGACGTCGACGGCGCGCACGCGGCGGCTGTGAGCTTCGACATCGCGACCTTCGCGTTGCTGATCCTGCTCGGGTTGCGGATCCGGCCGGGGCCGGAGGGCCGCCGCCTCGCCGCGACCCTCGCCTTCGGCTGGGCCGCCTACCCCTACACGGCGATGGTCCTCGAGTCGAACTCCAACGACGGCCTCGTCGCGATGCTGATGGTCGCCCTGCTCGTCTGGCTGGCGCGGCCAGCTCTGCGAGGAGCCCTGGCGTCTCTCGCCGCCTTCGCGAAGTTCGCCCCCGCCGTCCTCGCGCCGATGCTCCTCACCTACAGGGGGGAGGAAGAGCAGCGCTCGCCGCTGCGCAGCGCGGTGCTCTTCGCTGGCGCGTTCGTCGCGTTCGGCGTTCTCGCCATGCTCTGGCCGGCGATCGATCCCGGCCTACGCACGTTCTACGACCGCACCCTGGGATTCCAGGTCGACCGCCACTCGCCGTTCAGCATCTGGGGCCAGGTGCCCTCGCTCGACTGGCTGCGCGACGCGCTGCTCCTCGCCACCGCCGCTCTCTCGATCGCGCTTGCCTTCGTCCCCCGCCGCAAGTCGCTGGTCCAGGTCGCGGCGCTCTCCGCCGCCGCGATCCTCGCTCTGCAGATCACGATGAAGCACTGGTTCTACCTCTACATCCCCTGGTTCTACCCGCTGCTGCTCGTGGCCCTCGCCACGCTCGCGGTCAGGCGGGAGGAGGCGCCGGGACCATCAGCGGAGCAATCGAGTCCGCCAGCCCTCGTTGGTTGACCTCGACCACGGCGCCCATCACCCAGACGTCCTCCTCGGCGGTTTCGAAGCGGGTCGGCATCTGCGTCATCAGCGCCGCCAGCGCCTGCTCGGTCTTGACCCCGAGGATGCTGGCGCGGGAGCCGGTCATGCCGACGTCGGAGATGAAGGCGGTGCCGCCCGGCAGCACCCGGGCGTCGGCGGTGGGGACGTGGGTGTGGGTGCCGAGGACGGCGGCGACGCGGCCGTCGAGGTGCCAGCCCATCGCCACCTTCTCGCTCGTCATCTCGGCGTGGAAGTCGACCAGGAAGGCGTCGGCCTCGACTCGGTCGAGGATCTCGTCGGCGACGTCGAAGGGCGAGCGGGCGACTTTGAGGCCGGCGCCGCCGCTGAGGTTGACGACCGCGACTCGCATCCCGCCCGCCTCGACCACGGTGTGGCCGTGGCCGGGGTTGGCTCGGGGGTAGTTGGCCGGGCGCACGACCCGCGGCTCGCGGTCGAGGAACTCGTAGGCGTCGCGGTGGCGGTAGACGTGGTTGCCGCTGGTGATGACGCCGGCACCGGCGGCGAAGATGTCGTTGGCGGTGCGCTCGGTGATCCCCATCCCGCCGGCCGAGTTCTCGCCGTTGACGACGATCAGGTCCGGTGAGTGCGCCTCGCGTAGAGCCGGCATCGTCTCGCGCAGGCCGCGCCGCCCGGGGCTGCCGACTACGTCGCCGATGAAGAGCACGCGCATGGTCGGCTGAATACTGCCTATCTGGCCACGACGACGGCGCGTCTGCGAGATTGGGGAGATGGATCACCCGATCGAGGCGGGCGAGATCTTGGCCCGCGCCGCCGGTTACCCGTACGAGGCGCCGCTGCGCTCCTTCGTCCAGGTCGGCGCCAGGACCTACCCGCTGGCGGAGGTCGACGTGGACCTCGACCGCGGCCGCCGGCCGCTGCTCTGTTACGGCGCCAACGCCTCCCCGAGGGTGCTCACCCGCAAGCTGGCGGGGCTCGAGCCGGCGCCGCTGCCGCTCCTGCACGCGGGGCTCGAAGGCTTCGACGTCGTCTACTCGGCCCACGTCTCCCCCTACGGCGCGGTGCCGGCGACGCTGCAGGGCAGCCCGGGGACGACCGCACCTGTCTTCGTCGCCTACGCCACCGCCGAGCAGGAGCGGGCGCTGACCGCGACCGAGCCCAACTACGAGCTGCGCACGCTGCGCGGCCCGGCTCTGCGCGTCGACCGCGTCGGCGGGCTCGACGCGGTCGACGTCTACCTCAGCCGCCACGGCTGCCTCGCCCTCGACGGGTCGGCGGTGGCGCTGGCGGCGATCGACTCCGCCGCGCGGCGGCTGCCGGCGCTGGGAGAGATCGAGGTGCTGGAGCGGGTGCGCCACATCCTCGCCCCCGAGCTCGACCTCGAGGCGTTCGTCGCCACCGGCCTCGACCCGGGCCTCGCCGCGGCCCGCACCGCGGTCCTCCGCGGCGGCGCCCTCCCTCTCGCCTACTGACCGTACCTCTTGTAACCCAGAGGGTGACAAGAGGCGATCCCTACTGTGGGGTTTTCTTTGAACGCTAAGTTGCCGGCGAGTCATGCCACGCCGGCAGCTCGGCGCCGGGGGCGGTCAGGTCCCTCTCCCGGCGCCGCTGCCCGGCATCCCGAGGAACCACGAGTTGGGGAAGCCGCCCCTCAGACCGAGCCGAAACGCCGCAGCGCGAGCCGCGCCAGCAATCCGTAGGCGGCGGCGAGGACCGCCAGATGTAGCAGGGGCCAGCCGAGTGCCGGCCCGGCCGAGTCGAGCGCCCCGGTCATCGCCCGCAGCGCTGGCTTGAAGGGGAAGAGGGCGTTGACGACGTCGATTGCGTCGGATACCGCCGCCCCGACCGAGCCCGAGGGGACGAGCGAGAGCAAAGCCACCGGCAGGGTCACCATGAAGGCCAGCAGCGAGACCGCACGGACCTCGCGCGCCGCCGCCCCGAGAGCCGCCCCGGCCGCCGCCATCGCCGCCCCGCCGAGGACGATCGCCGCCAGCCAGAGCGGGAAGCGGTCCCAGGCGAGCGGGACGAAGATCGCCAGGCCCCCGAGCAGCAGCAGGGTGACGACCAGCCCGACCGCGATCCCCAGCAGGACCTTCTCGACGAGCAGAGCCGAGGGCGAGACGAGACCGCGAACGAGCCGCGGGAAGGCGTTCTCCTCGCGCTCGAGGGCGAGCGAGCCGGCGACGAGGAGGACGGCGACGAAGGCCAGGGTCAGGGTCGCGGCGGCGGCGATCGCGAACACTTCCAGCGGCGGCGAGGAGCCGCCGACCGAGACCCGGTGGACCGCGATCGGCTGCGCCAGGCGGGCGATCAGCGGCGCCGCGACGTCGAGGTTGTCGCGCGCCTGCTGCGCGAACCGGGTGACTTCGTGCAGCGAGCTGCGCAGCGCCGGCGGCAGCGCCGGTTCCAGCGTTTCGAGGATGCGGGCGCTGGCGCGCAGGCCGAGGATCGGGAACTCCTGGCCCAGCACTTCGAGCTGGCCTCCGTCGATCAGCAGCCCCAGGTAATGGCTGCCTTCGCCGGCGATCCGCCGCGCGATCGCCAGGTTGGCCTGCGCCAGCAGCGTCTCGATCCGGTCCTTGACCAGTTCGGATTTGATCGGGTCTTCTTCGTTGACGAGGACTTCGACTTCGGGCTTGCCCGGGGTCAGGGTCGAGAGCGAGTTGATCTGGTCGACGAGGTCCCCGGGGAGGATCAATGCCGCCAGCACGTCGCCGGAGCGGACCTTGGCTTCGGCTTCCTCGCGGTCGCCGACGTGGACGCACTCGACCCGGGTGCAGATCCGGTTGCGGACGTTGGCCGAGGGCAGCTGCTGGCCGCCGACGCTGATCCGCGCGTCTGCCGGCACTTCGTTGAGGAAGGCGACGCGCGGCTTCGAGGGGCCGCCGGAGATCGCGAAGCCGACGAGGACGGCGATCAGGATCGGCCAGGCGACGAGCAGCACCGCCTGCAGCGGCGAGCGGCGCAGGATCTGCAGGTCCTTGAGCAGCAGCCAGCGCATCAGTGCCCCCGGTGCTGCAGGTAGGCGACGAAGGCGGTCTCGAAATCGCTGTCGGCAGCCTCCGGCGCCTCGCGGCGGACCGCCTCGCGCAGCGCCTGTGCCGAGCCGTCGAAAAGCGAGTCGCCGTCGGCGAGGACGAGCAGGCGACCGCCGTAGCGCTCTGCCTCCTGGATGTCGTGGGTCGAGAAGATCACCGTCGTCCCGTCCTCGGCGAGGGCGGAGACGAACTCCCAGAGCCGTGCTCGCCGCCGCGGGTCGAGTCCCACGCTGGGCTCGTCGAGCAGCAGCACCCGTGGCCGCGAGAGCAGCCCGATCGCGATGTTGATCCGCTGCTGGTTGCCGCCGGAGAGGCGGGCGACGATCTCGTCGCGGCGCTCGCCGAGCCCCGTCAGCGCCAGCATCTGCTCGCTCGAGGCCTGCGGATCGGGGTGGCGCTCCAGCCGCGCGAACAGCAGCAGGTTCTCCTCGACCGTCAGCCGCCGGTAGAGCGCCGCCTGCTGCGGCACCCAGCCGACGCCGCCGTCGATCGCCCCGACCTCGCCCTCGTCGGGCTTCGAGATCCCGGCCAGGATCGAGAGCAGCGTCGTCTTGCCGGCCCCGTTCGGCCCGATGATCGCCACCAGCTCCCCAGCCTCAGCTTCGAAGCTGACCCCCCGCAGAGCCTCCCGGTCCCCGAACCGCTTGACGATCCCGCTAGCCCGCACGTCGAGCAGGCTACTGCCGCCCCTCCCCTAAACTCGCCCCCGATGCCTTTCCCCGCCACGCGCCTGCGCCGGATGCGGCGTACCGACACGCTGCGCGGCCTGGTCCGCGAAACCGATCTCTCTCCGAGCCACCTGATCCAGCCCCTCTTCGTCGTCACCGGCGACGGGGTGCGCGAGGAGGTGCCCTCGATGCCGGGGGTCGGACGCTTCTCGATCAACAACCTGGTCGAGGAGGCCGGCGAGGTCGCCGCCGCCGGCGTCGGCGCGGTGATGCTGTTCGGGATCCCCGGGGTCAAGGACGACTTCGGCAGCGGCGCCTACGACGACGAGGGCGTCGTGCAGATGGCGGTGCGGGCGCTGAAGGAGACCCATCCCGACCTCGTCGTGATGACCGACGTCTGCCTCTGCGAGTACACCTCGCACGGCCACTGCGGCATCGTCCGCGAGGGCTCGAAGGAGGTCGACAACGACCTCTCGGTCGAGCTGCTGGCGAAAACCGCGATCTCGCACGCCGAGGCCGGCGCCGACGCGGTCGCGCCGAGCGACATGATGGACGGCCGGGTCGGCTCGATCCGCTTCCAGCTCGACGAGGAGGGCCACTCCGACGTGCCGATCGTCGCCTACAGCGCCAAGTACGCCTCCGCCTTCTACGGCCCGTTCCGCGACGCCGCCGAGTCGACGCCGGAGTTCGGCGATCGCCGCGGCTACCAGATGGACCCGGCCAACGCCCTGGAAGCGGTGCGCGAGGCCGAGCTCGACCTCGAGGAGGGCGCCGACATGCTGATGGTGAAGCCGGCGACTCCGTATCTGGATGTCGTCCGCCGGGTCAAGGACGCGACCGGCGCCCCGGTCGCCGCCTACCACGTCTCGGGCGAGTATTCGATGCTGAAGGCGGCTGCCGCCAACGGCTGGATCGACGAGCGCGCCGCGGTGGTCGAGACGCTGACCTCGATCCGTCGCGCCGGCGCCGACGCGATCCTCACCTACTACGCGAAGGAGGCGGCTCCGTGGCTGTGAAAGTGCCGCAGTCCAAGGCGCGCAGCCGCAAGGACGGCTCCGCGATCCCGCTCGACGAGACCGACAAGCGGCTGATGAACCTGCTGCAGTCGAGCTTCCCGCTCGACCCCGAGCCGTTCGCCCTCGTCGCCTCCGAGGCGGCGCTGGAGCTGGACGACGTGCTGGCCCGCACCCAGCGCCTGCTCGACGGCCGCATCATCCGCGAGATCACGCCG
>DATKLT010000024.1:0-2225 GCA_035542315.1 Solirubrobacterales bacterium
AACTCAACCGCCGTTGTGATCGCCTTCCAGGAAAACGGCGCAGAGGCGATCCCGACGCTCGGCGAGGTCGGCCTGATGGTCCTCGCCACGCTCCTGGCCGGCCTCGGCGCCCTCGCTCTGCGGCGCCCCGGCTAGGATGCAGGCGGTACGACCGAAGCCGGCTCGGGCTTCTCCTGCTCGGCGGGCGGCGCCACCACCACCGGCACTTTGAGATCCTGGTCGAAGAGGAAGTCGTCCACGATGACGACCTCGCGGGACGGTGCCACGACCCCTGCCGGCACGCCGTCCTTTGCCAGTCGGACCACGTAGTGCCCCGGCAACACCTCGTCGATGCGGTAAAGGCCGAAGCCGTCGGTCCTGCCCCTGGCCACGATCTCGCCGGATGCGGTCGCCAGCTCGACGCGGATACCGGGCAGCGGCGTGCCGATCGCGTCCCGGACCCGGCCGGCGAGCCCGAACTCGACCCGCAGCTCGAAGTCCACCCGCGTCACCCCGCCGGCGACCACCCGTGCCACCCGCAGCGACTTGACCGGGACCAGCGCGATCGGCAGGTTGCCGACGTCGATCTCGACGGTGTGCACGCCCTCGGGGAGGAAGCCGATGAAGTACGTCCCCTGGGCGCCGGTCACGCCGCGGCTGCGCCCGTCCACGAGGACATTGACATCGGCGAGGCTGACCCCCGGCAGGGAGAGGCCCGCCGCCAACCGGAGCCGGCCCGCGACCGCGCCCGTTCCGCGCACCATGCCGCTCGCGCTGGCGGGCACCAGACCGCGACCGGCGACGGCCAGGTCCGCGATCACGCTGAGCGAGAGCCTCGGCTGCGAGGACGTCGGTCCGGAGACGCGCGAGGGTACCGCCTGGTAGTCGAGGGCCCCGAGCAGCCCCCAGCCGATCGGCGCGTTGACCGAGAGCAGGCCGCCGCTCCGGCCGCCCGAGGTGATCGCGCCCGCCTTGAACGTCATCCCCGGGAATCTCGCCCACGTGCCGCCGAGATACGCGGTGTAGCGCTCGTCGAGGCCGCCGCCGGCCTCCGCGGTCAAGCCGACCTGAAGAGTCGGCGCGACGCCGACCGTCAACTCGGCGTTCGTTGTCGTTGCGTAGTTGACAGCGAGCCAGACGTTGTGGCCCGGCTGCGCGAACAGGTTCGCCTGGTAGTCGCCGTACGAGTCGGGGTAGGCGCTCAGGTAGAGGCCGCTGAACGGTCGCCAGCGCACGGTCGGCTTCACGAAGTCAGCCTCCTCGACCCCGTCGTTGATCCGCCGCACGATCAGCCCCAGGTCGAGGCCGGAGCTCAGGCGGTAGAACCCCTCGGCGATGTGGTCCCACCGGTCGGCTGACACACCGTAGAACGTGAGACCTGCGGGCTGCGACTGCGAGCGGACAGAGAGGATCCCGCGCTCGAACGAACCGGACAGGCCGGCGTCCCACCCGACCTCGCTGCCCCCCCCGACCAGCGTCGCCTGCAACAGGAAAGGCCGCGAGAGCTGGGCAACGATGCCGGCGCTTCCCTCAATATGCGAGTCGATCGTCTCCACCGAAGCCTCGGCGGTCGCCCAATCGGACAGGCCGTGACGGACGAAAAAGTACCCGCCGGGGTGGCTCGGCTCCCCCGTGGTGCTCCCGACGAAGCCGCTGGTGAACCTTCCGGCGAGGCCACCGCCGGTCGCCACGGTCGTCGCGCCGTCGGCCAGGAGCAGCGCCGAAGCCGTCGAGAGCTGCCGGCGAACCTCGATCGGCACGGTCAGGTTCTGGCGCTGGTAGATCTCGATCTCGACGACGATCAAACCGCGCGATGGCAGCTGGACATCGACGAACTCGTACTCGCCCGAGTACCCGACCTGCTGGGTGGCGACCCTTGCGCCGTCGAGCTTGAGCACCACCACCGAGGCGGGCGGGGCCGACCCGCGGAACGTCCGGATCGGGGTCGCCTGGCGCATGGTCAGCTGCTGGCCCTCGAAGTAGCCGGCCTCCCCGCGCCGCCGGACGCTGTTCCAACCGTACTGCGCGCCGGCGAGGTCGAACGAGTCGAGCAGCGGGCTGGTCTGCACCGCCTGCTTGCCGGCAAGCACCATGCTGCGATCCCAGGCGCGGTACCAGGCCACCTCGCGGACCAGGCTAGGCCCGGCCGTGCTGTCCTCCCACCAGAATCGCCATGCCCCGTCGAGCGCCCGCCCGCGCATCAGCAGCGAGCCGTAAAGCTCCGAATCCCCACCCTGGGTGATGGA
>DATKLT010000025.1:0-46193 GCA_035542315.1 Solirubrobacterales bacterium
CGACGACGGAGACGAAGGCGGCACCGGTCCCAACCGCGCCGATCACCGCCGTGAGCGGGATCTCAGCCCCGCGCCAGCGCACGTTCCAGGGCGCCCGGTAGGGGCGGTACCGATCCGGCTCGCGGCGGCGCAGAGCGATGATCGAGAGGTGGGCGATCGTGAACGAGAGCATCGCGCCGAAGCTGTAGAGATTGCCGAGGAACGTCGTGTTCCCGGGAATCACGAGCAGCACCGCGAAGGCGGAGAAGACGAGGATCGTGAACCAGGGCGTGTGGAAGCGGGGGTGCAGCTTGGCGAAGGCACCGGGGAGCTGGCGGTGCTCGGCGAGCGACCAGGAGAGCCGCGAGATGCCGATCATGCCGGCGTTGGTCGCGATCAGCAGGATCGTCGCCGCGAGGGCGCCGACGTAGTCGCGGGCGACGGTCGAGAGGGTCCCGTGCAACCCCAGCGCGGAGACGATCCCCAGCACCGGGTCGTCGGCATAGGTCGTGCCGAGCTGGGTCGAGTAGTGACCGGCCGCGTCCTGGGTCACCGGCAGCGCCGAGAGCGCGATCACCGAGATCCCGGCATAGATGCCGAGCACGGCGACGAGGACGAGGTTGACCGCCTTCGGCACCTGCTCGCCCGGGTCGCGTGCCTCCTCAGCCATGTTGGAGACGGTCTCGATCCCGGTGTAGGCGAGCATCGAGATCGAGACGGCGAAGACGAGTTGGGAGAGGCTGGGCGCGACGCCGAGGTGGATCTGGCTGACCAGCAACCCCGGGTGAAAGACCATGAAGGCGCCGAGAACGACCAGCGCGACCTGGGTGCAGAGGTCGAGGACAGCGAGGCCGATGTTGAGCTTCGCCGACTCGCCCAGGCCGCGGATGTTGACCAGGGCGAGCAAGGCGATTACCGCGACGCCGCCGATCACGTCGCCGGGCTCGCGGCCCAGCGCCGGGAGGAACGCCGCCAGGTAGTGGGGTACGAAGAAGGCGCTGATCGCGATCGTCAGGATGTAGTCGAGCGAGAGCCCCCAGCCAGCGACGAAGGAGACGACCTCGTTGAAGGCGTGGCGGGCGAACGAGGAGGAGCCGCCGGCCTCCGGGAACATCGCAGCGCCCTCGGCGTAGGTCTTCGCGGTCAACGCAAAGAGGCCCCCGGCGAAGAGGAAGACGAGCGGGGTCAGGCCCAGGGCAT
The DNA here is from genome assembly GCA_035542315.1 of Solirubrobacterales bacterium. Lineage (GTDB taxonomy): Bacteria > Actinomycetota > Thermoleophilia > Solirubrobacterales > 70-9 > VAYN01. Next base: position 1,180 of record DATKLT010000025.1, read on the forward strand.
GCGCCGCGACGAGGCCGAGCGCGTAGTAAATCGAGGAGCCGACGTTGCCATAGGCGGTCGCAAACAGGCCCGGCACGCCCACCGTTTTTCGCAGCCCACGGGTCTTCAGCTTCGCCATCGCGCTCCGACCCCTGATCCTCGAACGCACCGCGTGAAGACCGCATCAAGATCGACCCTCGCGGCATCAAGATCTTGTGAAGACGGCGGCCGGCCTTGCGGGAACGCCTAGCCGGCCGCCGGGGCGGCGCCTTTCACCCGGCTTCCGCGAGCCGCTAGCTCAGGTCCAGCGCCGCGCAGATGCGGGCGACGTGGCGGCGGTCGGTGCCGCAGCAGCCGCCGACCACGCGTAACGCCGGCAGCGAGGGGCGCAGCTCGGCGTATTCGGCGGCCATCTCGGCCGGGTCGCCATCGTCGAGGTCGTCGGCTTCGTCGAGCTCGGCATGGCTCAGCCGCGAGGCGTTGGCGCGGATCCCGCCGAGCCGCTCGAGCCAGGTGCCGCCGCTCTCGATCTCCTCCGCGAAATGCGAGGTGTGGGCGCAGTTGACCATGAAGTAGGCGCTGGCCCCTGCGGTCTCGGCGTCGACCCGTTCGATCGCCTCGCCGAGCGGTTCTTCGTTGGGGAGGCGGCCGTCGGTCTCGACCGTAAAGGCGATCGAGACCGGGCAGCCAGCCGCGGCGGCGGCGCGCACGATGCCGACCGCCTCCTCGACGTAGCAGAGGGTGTAGGCGGCGACCATGTCGACGCCAGCCCCAGCCAGGGCCCCGATCTGGGACGAGTGGTAGCGCTCGGCCTCCTCGGCGGAGAGAAACCTCTCGGGACGATATGCATCCCCCTCGGGCCCGACCGAGCCGCAGATCGCGATCGGCGTCCCGGGCCCTGCCTCGGCGGCGCGGATCTCCTCGGCCAGCTGCACCGCTTCGCGGTTGACGTCGGCGACCTCCGCTGCCGAGTAACCGAGCCGCTCGCCCCAGTTCGGGCTCGCCCGCCAGGTGGGCGTGTCGAGGATGAAGCCGGCGCGATGGTCGCGGGCGATCCCGGCGAAGTCGCCGTAGTAGCGACGCAGCGCCTCGCGGCCGGCCTCCTCGCGCAGGAGCGGGAAGGCCGCGAACTCGGGCAGCTCGATGCCCTGGTGGAAGATCAGCGTCGTCTCCAAGCCACCGTCGCCGATGAAGAGCTGCTCGCCGTCGGGGACGACCATGGTTCGATTGTAGGCTCTGAGCCGATGACCGACGACGCGATCCAGCGCACCTCCCTCCAGCCCGACGAGGAAGCGATGTTCCAGACCCTGCGACGCGAGCTCGGCGTCACCAGCTTCGGGATCAACCTCCTCACCTTGGCGCCGCGCAAACGCCTGCGCGTCCACACCCATGACCGCCAGGAAGAGGTCTACCTGGTGGTCGAGGGCGAGCTGACGCTGATCGTCGATGGCGAGCCGCATCTGCTCGCCACTGGGGACCTGGCCCGCGTCCCGCCGCTGGTCCGCCGCCAGCTGACCAACCCCGGCGCCGCCCGTACCGTCGTCCTCGCCCTCGGCGGCTCCGGCGAGCACGAAGGCCGCGACGGCCGCGCCTGGAGCAGCTGGGAGGAGGAGGGCGACGGCCGCCCCCCGCAGGAGGTCCCCCTCCCCGACGACCTGCCGGGCTGAGCGCCGCCCCTACGGGGTCAAGACCGAGAGGATGTTGCCCGCCGGGTCCTTGAACCAAGCGATCGGCGGACCGCCGCCTTCGCGGGAGACGCCCTTCTCGTCCTGGCCCATGCCCTCGTAGCGCTCGAACTCGATGCCGCGGGTCGTGAGCTCGTCGACGGTCGCCTCGAGATCGTCGACCGTGAAGTTGAGCACGGTGTAGGTGGCGGCGACGAAGTCGGGTTTGAGGTAGAGCATCACCGACTGGCCAGCGGCGATCTCGAGCGAGAGCAGCATCTCCTCCATCGGGCTCGACGTCGTCAGCCCCAGCATCCCCTCGTAGAACTCCTTCGCCCGCTCGATGTCGTCGACGGCGTAGCTGCTGAACGCCTTGGTCTCGGTGAACATCTCGTGCTCCTTTCCTCGGTGCAATCGGTCCTCCTATTAGACCCGGAAACGCTCCGCGCTAATCGTCGGAGGTCGGGCGCTGGCGCCCGCGCTTGCGCTCGCCGGTTCGCCGCTTGCCCTCGAGGCGGCGCTGGCGCGAGGCGGCGCTGGGGCGGGTCGGGCGGCGCTTGCGCGGCACCCGCAGCGCGGCGGCGAGCTTCTCCGTCAGCCGCTCCAGTGCCAGCTCGCGGTTGCGCGCCTGGCTGCGGGCATCCTGGGCGACCGCGGTGACGACCGGACCGGCGCGCTCCAGCAGCCGCGCCCGCCGCGCCTCGTCGAGCGCCGCCGAGCCGCGCACGTCGAAGACCGCTTCGACCCGCGAGGCGGTGACGTTCGCGTGCTGGCCGCCGGGGCCCGAGGAGCGGCTGGTGCGCAGCTCGACCTCGCTCAGCGGGATCTTCAAACCGGGTTCGATCTCGAGCTCGCCGGCCACGGCCGCTCCGCTCAGCCGGCCAGCTCGGGGATGTGGCGCTCGAGGTGGTCGGCGATCGTCTGCCGCACCCAGCGCTGCGTCTCGGCGTCGGCCATCCGGTAGCGGCCGAGCAGCATCTTCTGGTCGGAGAGCGGCAGGCCGGCGATCTCCCAGCTGACCGCGAGGCGCTCGAACAGGGCCTCCGAGCGGCGCCGCCAGGCGTCCTCGTAGCTCGCCGCGGCGCTCGAGGGCGGCTCGCCGATCTTGGCGATCGTCCCGGCGCTGAGCGACTCCCTCAAGGAGAGGACGTTGCCCTCCGGGTCGGTGTACTCGACCGTAGCCGCCTTCTCCCGCGGCCGCCGTTGCTTCTTGCGCTTCGCCACGCACATGAGTGTGCCATCAGCCGCGCGCGGAATATGCTCGGCCGACGATGTCAGCGATGACCTTCATCGGCGTCCCGATCGACTCGGTCGGGCGCATCGGCGGCACCGAGCACGGCCCGGCGGCGCTGCGCGAGCTCGGGCTCGCGGCGGCGCTCGGCGGCGAGGACGCCGGCGACCTCGGCGTCCAGATCCGCGGCGAGACCCGCGACGCCGAGACCGGGATCCTCGCCAGCGCCGACGTGCTGACGATGACGGCGGCGATCCGCGAGGCCGTCCGCGAGCGGATCGAGGCCGGCGAGCGCCCTTTCCTCGTCGGCGGCTGCTGCGCCGAGCTGCCCGGCGCCCTCGCCGGCAGCCGCGACGCCCTCGGCTCGGTCGGGCTCGTCCACCTCGACGGCCACCTCGACCTCTACGACGGCAGAACCTCGCCGACCGGCGAGGCGGCGGACATGCCGGTCGCGGTCGCCCTCGGGATCGGGCCGCGCTCCTGGGTCGAGCTCGCCGGCGGCGCCTCGGTGGCATCGGACCGGGCCGCCCTGGTCGGCTTCCGCGACCGCGAGGAGTCGCTCGAATACGGGATGCTGCAGCCCGAGGAGCTGGAACCGCCGCCGCTGCTGCACTCGCTCGAGGACCTGCGCAGCTCCGGCCCCGGCGCGGTCGCAGCCGACGTAGCCGCCCGCCTCGGCGAGCGCGGGGCGTTCTGGCTGCACTTCGACGTCGACGTCCTCGACCCGGTCGCCTTTCCGGCCACCGACTACTTGATGCCCGGCGGCCTCGAGTGGCCGGAGCTGAGGGCCGTCCTCGCGCCGCTGCTGGCGACGCCGAACCTGATCGGGGTCTCGCTCGGCTGCTACAACCCGGAGAAGGACCCCGACCGAAGTTGCGGGCGGGAGCTGGTCGAGTCGCTGCGAGACTCGGCGACGGCTGCCGCCGCCTAGGCCAGCGCCTCGATCTTTGCCGCCAGCTCGAAGTCGTTGGCGGTCAGCCCGCCCTCGGAATGGGTCGAGATCGTCACCGTCACCGTGCTCCAGGAAACCGCCAGATCCGGGTGGTGGTTCATCTCCTCGGCCGGGCCGACGAGGCCATCGACGAAGGTGATCGAGCCGACGAAGTCACCGCGCTCGAAGCTCTTCTCGATTGCCGCCCCGGACCGCTCCCAGCCGGGGAGCGCGGCGAGGCGGTCCTCGATCTCGGCATCGCTGAGCAGCGCCATCGCGGTAATGCTGGCAGATATCCCTACGGCGTCAGCACGATCTTCAGCGCTTCGCGGCGGTCGAAGATGGCGTAGGCCTCGGCGGCGTCCTCGAGCGGCATGTGGTGGGAGACGATCGGCCCCGGGTCGAGCCGGCCGGCCTCGGTGAGGGCGAGGACGCGGTCGATCTGGGCGATCACGTTGGCGACGCCGAGCCGCAGGTCGAGGCCCTTGAGCCAGGCGAGGCCGAGCGGGATCTCGGCCCGGCCGGCGTAGGCGCCGATCCCGGAAACGGTGCCGGCGTCGCGGGTCAGGCTGATCGCCAGCGCCAGCGGCTCGGGATTGCCGACCGCGTCGACGCTGAGATCGACGCCGCCACCGCCCGTCGCGGCGCGGACCACCTTCTTCGGGTCCTCCTCGGTGAGGTGAATAGCGGTCGCGCCGAACTCGGCGGCGATCGCCAGCCGCGGCTCGACGCTGTCGATCGCGAAGACCTCGCTCGCGCCGCCCGCCAGCGCCGCCTGCACCGCGCAGAGGCCGACCGGGCCGAGGCCGAGCACGGCGACCGTGTCGCCGGACCGCATCCCGCCGTGGGCAATCGCGTGGAAGCCGGTCGCGAGAACGTCGCCGGCGAAAAGCGCGACGTCGGTCGCGATCGAGTCCGGCACTCGGCGCAGGGTCATGTTCGCGTGCGGGACCAGGACCTGGTCGGCCTGCGCCCCCTCGAGGTTGCCGAGGTGCGAGCCGTGGCCGAAGGTACGGCCGTTGGCGCAGCGGTGATAGTCGCCGCGCAGGCAAGGCGTGCAGGTGCCGCAGGCGGTGTAGAAGCAGGCGACCACCCTCTCGCCGACGGCGACCCGCTCGACCGCCTCGCCGGCGGCAGTCACGGTTCCGACCAGCTCGTGCCCGATCGTGAACCCCTGCTCGACCGGCACCCGCCCGTGGTAGATGTGCAGGTCGGAGCCGCAGACCCCGCTCGCCTCGACCCTGACGATCGCGTCGTCGGCCGCTAGCAGCTCCGGCTCCGGCTTCTCCTCGACCCGAACTTCCTCCAACCCCTGGAAGGTCACGGCGCGCATGCGATGGAACCTACCGGGTCGACGACCCGCCCCTGATCGCACACCGACGGGCAGGTAGGTGTGCAATCAGGGGCGGGTCTGCGTTGGGAGTGGACCGGGGCGAAATCGCGTGGCGCGTTTCGATCGAATAGCGATTGAAACGCGCCACGCGATCCGGCAGCGCTCCCGAGCCCGCCAAGTCCGCCCCGCAGTTGGGCCTGACCCGCACACCTACCTGCCCACGGAGGTGTGCGGGTCAGGCCCCCACGCCACCACCCCGAACCCTCGCCTGGAGCTCTACCCGCTGACGCCCGCGACCTGGAAGCGACTTTGGCCGTCGCTGCCCGGGTTCGCGGTCTCGGCGATCCGGGCCTCGAGCGAGAGCTCCTTCTCGAAGTCGGCGGCGTCCGAGTGCTGGAAGGACACGTCTTTGCCCTCGAGCAGCTCGATGAAGACCTCGACCAGGCGGGCGTCGAGCTGTTTGCCGGCGACGCGGCGCAGCTCGATGATCGCGTCGTAGGAGGACATCGGCGTCCGGTAGGAGTCGCGGGCGGTCATCACGTCGTAGGTGTCGGCGACGGAGATGATCCGCGCCAGCTCCGGTATTTCCTCGCCGGCCAGGCCGCGGGGATAGCCTTTGCCGTCGATCCGCTCGTGGTGGGCGAGGATGATGTCCGCCACCGGGCCGTAGCCGTCGAGCGAGGAGACGATGCGGGCGCCCTGCTGCGGGTGCCGTTTGATCAGCATCCAGTCCTCGTCGGTGAGCGGCACGTTCGCCTTCAGGATCCGGTCGGGGAGGATGAACTTGCCGATGTCGTGCAGCAGCGCCGCAATGTGGACCAGCTCCTCCTCGCGCCGCGAGAAGCCAGCGCGCTGGGCGATCGCTCGCGAGTAGCGGGCAACTGCGGCCGAGTGTCGCGCGGTCATCTGATCCCTGAGGTCGAGCGTGCGCAGCATCGCGCTCAACATCCCGACCTGGAAGCTGGCCAGCTGTTTGCTGCGGCGCTCGAGCTCCTCCGCCCGCTCCTGGGAGACGAGCAGAGCGCCGAGCAGGTACTGGAAGGTGATCAGGACGACGCCGAAGAGGGCGATCGCGCCGAGCCCGACCTTGACGTAGAGGTAAGCGATGCCGACCGCCATCAGCGCCGCCGCGAGCTCGGAGGGCAGCAGCGGCACCAGCGCGGTGCGGACCTTGCGCAGGAACGAGCTGTGGTCGAGGTAGCACGAGTAGGAGGCGATCAGGGTGAAGTTGACCGCCAGGGCGAGGCCGAAGACGCCGAGGATCAGGGCGTAGAAGGCCGGGTCGGCATCGGTGATGCCGGCGCTGGTCGTCACGTAGTGGAAGGCGAGGCCGCTGACCAGCGGGAAGGTGGCGAAGGTGAGCAGGTTGTTGAGGTCGTAGTGGAAGGCTTTCTTTTCGCCGCGGAGGCGACCGTGGGTCCAGCTGATCGTGATCGCGATGATCGCGATGACCGAGGCGGGCGGGCCGCCGAGGAAGACCATCGCCAGCACCATCGGCAGGAAGCTGCCGGAGAGGCGCAGCTTCGAGGTCGTGCTGATCGCGGTCAGGTCGCTGAAGACCGAGAAGGCGAGCAGGATCCCGAACAGGCTCAGATCCCAGTTGGCGGTGTCGGCGGTGAGGACCCCGACGACGACAGCCAGAACCAAGCCGGCGACGTGAGCGGCGATGACGAGCTTGGTGGGACGACTGCTTTCCATCTATGGGGATGTTTTCGGCGTTTTGAAGCGCCTTCGTTAGCCTGGGATTCCCCGGTGGCTGGGGATTCCCTTTGCCGAACCTCGCACAAGTGTCCGGGCGCCTTGACTGAGCCGCGAAATTACCCTGCTCAGAGGGCCCTTACAAGCGCCGTGGCCGGATGACCGGTCTTGTGCAGGGCGCTCCGGGCCGCTATCTCAAGCGGGAGGCAGGAGCGGGCCGCGGGGCCCGGAAAAAGCGAAGGGCACCCCACGGGTGCCCTTCGAAACACTCAAGAAACCAGGGCGGGCTCTAATGGCCCTGCCCGACTGGTGAAGATCTAGTGCTTGTAAGCCATGCCCAGGTCCCTCCTTCGAATCGAAGCCCTTTGTTGTGCGCTTCCGACGCGAATCTCGTTAGCTGCTGCGCAGGTTTTAGCACAACTTCGCGGAAACTTGTGCAACTGCAGGAAATCTTGTGCAGAAATCGTGGAAGCCTGTGCGAGAAATGAGTAGCCCGGGACTAACGGATCCACTGCGCAGGAAGCCGTTCCGCCGCCTGGCAGCGACCTACGCGATCAACGAGTTCGGCGACTGGATGGGGATCGTCGCCCTCTCCGTCCTCGTCTTCGAACAGACCGGCAGCGCCCTGGCGACCACCGGGCTCTTCCTCGGCACCCGCTTCCTGCCCTCGCTGCTGGCGCCGTTGCTCGTCACCCGGGGTGAGAAGCCCCCGCCCCGCTTCGCCCTGCCGGTGATCTACTGCGGCGAGGCGGCGGCCTTCGGCGCCCTCGCCCTACTCGCCAACAGCTTCTCGCTCGCTGCCGTGATCGTGGTGGCGACGATCGACGGTGCGCTGGCGCTCACCGGCCGCTCGCTGACCCGAGCCGTCGTCGCCGCCCTGCTCGAGCCGGCGGGCGAGCTGCGCGCCGGCAACGCGATCCTCAACGTCGCCTTCACCGCCGGTGCCGCCGTCGGCCCAGGCCTGGCCGGCTTGATCGTCGCCGGCTTCAGCGTCCAGGTGGCGCTGCTGATCGATGCGATCTCCTTCTATGTGATCGCGGTCCTCCTCCTCACCGCCGGCCCCCTGCCCCAGGCCGAGCCCGAAGAGGGGAGGGTGCGCGAAAAGGTCCGCGCCGGTGTCGCTTACCTGCGCGACAACAAAACCGTGCGCCAGCTCCTCATCGCCCAGGGCGCCGCCTTCATCTTCTTCGCCGCCGTGGTCCCGATCGAGGTCATCTACGCGAAGGAAACGCTCGGCACCAGCGACTCCGGCTACGGGCTGATGCTGGCGAGCTGGGGGGCCGGGATGGTGCTCGGCAGCTTCGTCTTCGCCGCGATCAGGCGGGCGCCGCTGCCGGTTCTCCTCTTCTTCAGCACGCTCGCCGTCGGCGCCGGCTACCTCGGCTTGGCGCTGGCGCCGACCCTGGCCTGGGCCTGTGCCGCCTCGGTCCTCGGCGGCGCCGGCAACGGGGTGCAGTGGGTTAGCGCGGTGAGCGCGATCCAGGAGCTGACCGCGGCGGAGATGCAGGCCCGGGTGATGAGTGTGCTCGAGTCGATCGGCGCCGCGATGCCCGGTGTCGGCATCATCGCCGGCGGCCTGATCACGACCATCGCCGACCCCCGCGCGGCGTTCGCTTTCGCCGGGGCGGGGATCGTCGTCATCGTACTGGTCTTCGCTCCGTTGGTCGGGTCGGGTTGGGGACGCCGCCCTGCACAGAAGGATTCACATTCCCTTGACGGGGGTAACGGCGTTGTGCTGGAGTTGATCCCAGGCGCCCCCAACCCGGTTTCGGGCGCCCCGCACGCCAAGTCCAATCCGGAGGGGTGAAATGAGGAAGCTCGCGCTGGCTGTGGTCGTGATCGGACTTGCAGCGGTCGCATCTGTTGCACTGGTCGCCTGCGGGGGTGGCAGCAGCAGCGAAAGCACCAGCTCGGGCGGCTCGACCAGCGCCGAAGGGGGCGGCAAAGAAGGCGGCATCCTCAACGCCACCTACGCCTCCTTCCCCGACTACATGGACCCGGCCCTCTCCTACACGGCGGAAGGCTGGACGGCGATGGCGGACACCTACATCCCGCTGCTGACCTACAAGCACGCCGAAGGGGTCGAAGGCAGCGAAGTGATCCCCGGCCTCGCCAAAGAACTGCCGAAGATCAGCAACGGCGGCAAGACCTACACCCTCTTCCTCCGCCCCGGCCTCAAATACTCCAACGGCGAACCGGTCAAAGCCTCGGACTTCACCTTTGCCGTCGAACGGATGCTGCAGCTCAACTCCGGCGGCTCGCCCTTCTACTTCACGATCGTCGGCGCCGAAAAGTTCTTCGAAACGAAAAAGGGCGGCATTCCCGGGATCAAGACCAACGACAAGACCGGCGAAATCCAGATCACGCTGGAAGGCCCGCGCGGAACCTTCACCAACGAGCTCGGCCTGATGTTCGTCGCGCCGTTGCCGCCAAGCACGCCGATCGAAGACGAGTCGGCGAACCCGCCGCCGGCGACCGGCCCGTACGTGATCACCAAGTCCGAACCGGGCCGCGGCTGGGAATACAAGCGCAATCCATACTGGGCGAAAGCGAACGAGAAAGCGATGCCCGAATACCCGACCGGCCATGTCGACGGGGCGAAGATCACCGTGATCCGCAACCCACAGACCCAGGTCGACGACATCGAACAGGGCAAGTACGACTGGATGCAGAACCCGCCGCCCGCCTCGCGCTACGCGGAAGTCAAAGAAAAGTTCGAAGGCACCCAGTTCAAGATCCTGCCGACGATCAGCACCTACTACTTCTGGATGAACACGACCAAGCCGCCGTTCAACGACGTCAAAGTGCGGCAGGCGGTCAACTACGCGGTCGACTCGCGGGCGCTGGAACGCGTCTACGCGGGCCAGATCAAAGGCACCCAGCAGATCCTGCCGCCGGGGATGCCGGGGTACGAAAAACTCAACCTCTACCCCCACAACCTCGCCAAAGCCAAAGAAATGATCGAAGAAGCCAACCCGTCGGACATGAACATCACCGTCTGGACCGACACCGAAAGCCCCAACAAAGAAGCGGGCGAATACTACGAAGGCGTGCTCAGGGAACTCGGCTTCAGCACGACGCTGAAAGTGATCAACGCCGACAACTACTTCACGATCATCGGCAACCTCTCGACCGCCAACCTCGACACGGGCTGGTCGGACTGGTTCCAGGACTACCCGCACCCCAACGACTTCTTCCAGCCGCTGCTCTCCGGGGAAAGCATCCTGCAGACCAACAACGGCAACTTCGCCCAGATCAACAACCCGGCGTTGAACAAGAAAATCGCCGAACTGGGCGCCGAACAGCTCGGTCCCGAACAGAAAGCGGCCTACGCGGAACTCGACAAGGAATACATGGAAGAAGCGCCCTGGGCTCCGTACGGAACGCGCACGCTCTCGACCTTCGTCTCCAGCGCGATCAACCTCGAAAGCGTGATCTTCAACCCCACGTTCGGTCACTACCTGACCAGCTTCGAATTCAAGTAAGGCAAGGCAGGGAGCTAGGGACGACGCCGAGGTGGCCATCGATCCACACTCGGAGCCAGCGATCGAGGAGGGGGGAGCCGCCCCCTTCCCGCCGCCGCCCAAGGGCGAGTCGGGCCGCGAACGCGGGCCGTGGTACCTGGCGTACCGCCGCTTCCGCCGCAACCGGCCCGCGGTCGCCTTTCTCATCCTCTTCTTCCTGATCGTCGTCTTCGTCCTCGCGGCGCCGCTGTGGGCCGACCACGTCGCCCATACCGGCCCCAACCAGAGCCATACGCTGGAGCGGCTGCACGTCGGCAGCGAAGTGCGAGAAGTCGTCACCCCCGAAGGCAAGCCGATCGGGCCGCAGTGGTTCGAAGCCGGCGGCAAGTTCTTCCTCGGCGCCGACAGCCGCCTCGGCCGCGACGAGATGGTGCGGTTGATGTACGGCGGCCAAACCTCGCTCCTGGTCGGGATCGGCTCGGCGCTGATCACCACCTTCGCGGCGATCGTCCTCGGCCTCCTCGCCGGCTACTACCGCGGCTGGGTCGACACCGTGATCGCCCGCACCCTCGACGTGCTCTGGTCGCTGCCGGTGTTCCTGATCGCCCTCGCGCTCGGCATCTCGCTCGCCCTCGGCGGCCTCAAGCTGGGGCCGATCGAGCTCGAAGGCGGCTCGCTCTGGATCCCGATCCTGATCATCAGCGTCTTCACCGTGCCCTACATCGCGCGGCCGATCCGCGGCGAAGTCCTCACCCTGACCGAGAAAGAGTTCGTCGAAGCGGCGGTCGCCCAGGGCGCCGGACCGCTGCGGGTGATGTTCTCCGAGATCCTGCCCAACCTCGCCTCGACCGTGATCGTCTTCTTCACCCTGACGATCGCCAACAACATGCTGTTCGAGGCCGGGCTCTCCTTCCTCGGCGCCGGCGTGCAGCCGCCGAACTCCTCCTGGGGAACGATGATCACCGTCGGCGAGGAGCTACTCAACACGCAGCCGCTGCTGGCGATCATCCCCGGCACGATGATCCTGCTGACGGTCCTCTCACTGAACATCGTCGGCGACGGGCTGCGCGACGCGCTCGACCCGCGTGCCAAGGTCCGGCTCGAGGCGCACGCCGGCATGGTCGAGCCGAAAGGGTCGGCGGTCTGATGGCCCGCTTCATCGTCAGACGCCTGGTCGGGATGGTGGCGGTGCTGTTCGCCGTCTCTGTGATCGTCTTCATGGTCTTCAACGTCCTCCCCAACACCAACCCGGCGCAGCTGCTGGCGGGCAAGAACGCGAATCCAGTGCTGGTCAAGAGCATCGAAGAGGAATGGGGCTTCGACGAACCGCTGCCGGTCCAGTACGTCGAAATGATGAAGAAGGTCTTCACCGGCGAACTGACCTCCTACAAACCGCGGATCCCGGTCGATGAACAAATCGCCCAGGGCATCCCGGCGACCTTCTCGCTGACGATCGGCGCCGCCGTGATCTGGCTCTTCTTCGGGCTGCTGCTCGGCTACCTCTCGGCGATCAGGGCGGGTAGCTGGCTAGACAAGCTGCTCACCGGCGTCGCGGTCGCGGGCATCTCGATCCCGGTCTTCCTGATCGCGCCCGTCCTTCTCTACTTCCTCACCTACAAGAACCAGATATTCCCAAACGGGCAGTACGTGTCGCTGAGCGAAGACCCCTGGGAATGGGTCCAGCACCTGATTCTGCCGTGGGTGACCCTGGCGATCCTCTCGATCGGCTTCTACAGCCGCGTCCTGCGTTCGAACATGCTCGACGTGATGAACGAGGACTACGTGCGGACGGCGCGGGCCAAGGGGCTCTCAGAGCGCCGGGTGATGACCCGGCATGTGCTGCGCAACTCGCTGATTCCGATCGTCACCCTCTTCGGCCTCGACTTCGGCGCGACGATCGCCGGCACCGCGATCATCACCGAAGTTCTGTACAGCCTCAACGGCGTCGGCGCGTATGCGGCCGAAGCGGCGCTTAAATTCGAAATGCCGCCGATCATCGGGGTCACCCTCTACGGCGCCTTCTTCGTCGTCTTCGTCAACGCCGTCGTCGACATCGCCTACGCCTACCTCGACCCGCGCGTGCGGCTCGGAGAGCAGGCCACGGGATGAGCGCCTCGCCGCTGCTCAGCGTCCGCGACCTGCGGGTCGGGTTCCAGACCGAAGGCGGAGTGGTCCAGGCCGTCGACGGGGTCAACTTCGACGTACGCCCGGGCGAAGTGCTCGCGATCGTCGGCGAGTCGGGCTCGGGCAAGAGCGTCACCGCGCAGACGATCATCGGCCTGACCCGGTCGAAAAACTCGCGGATCGAGGGCTCGGTGACGCTCGAGGGAACCGAGCTGGTCAACGCCAGCGACGCCGAGATGCGGCAGCTGCGCGGCAACCGGGTGGCGATGATCTTCCAGGACCCGATGACCTCGTTCAACCCGGTCTACCGGATCGGCAGGCAGATCGGCGAGGCGATGGCGGCGCACCGCGAAGGCCTCGGCAAGGACGAGGCGCGGGCGCGGGCGGTGGAGCTGCTCGACGCGGTCGGGATCCCCGACCCCGAGCAGCGGGTCGACGCCTACCCGCACGAATTCTCCGGCGGGATGCGGCAGCGGGCGATGATCGCGATGGCGCTGGCGCTCGAGCCCGACCTGCTGATCGCCGACGAGCCGACGACGGCGCTCGACGTCACGATCCAGGCCCAGATCCTCGCCCTGCTCGAGGACCTCAACCGCAAACGCAACCTGGCGACGATCCTGATCACCCACGACCTCGGCGTCGTCGCCGAAGTCGCCGACCGGGTGCTGGTGATGTACGCCGGGCGGGTGGTCGAGGAGGGGACCCTGGACGAGCTCTTCTACGACCCCCAGCACCCCTACACCTGGGGGCTGCTCGGCTCGTTGACGCGCCTCGACCGGCCGCGGCCGAAGCGGCTGCCGCAGATCGCCGGCGCGCCGCCCTCGCTGCTGGCGCTGCCCGACGGCTGCGCCTTCCGGCCCCGCTGCCCGCACGAGTTCGCCAAATGCGCCGAGATGCCGGAGCTGGCCGAGCGGCTGACCGATGCCCCGCGCCATTGCGACCGCTGCTGGCTGACGCCGGAGGAGAAGCGCGCCAAGCGCGAGGTCGGCGGCCAGATCGGGCTGGAGGCACCGGCCTGATGGCGGGCGACGCTCTGCTCGAGGTGACCGACCTGGTCAAGCACTTCCCGGTCAAGCGCGGGATCCTGATCGACCGCGAGGTCGATCAGGTCCGGGCCGTCGACGGGATCAGCTTCTCGATTCCGCGCGGCCAGACGCTGGGCCTGGTCGGAGAGTCGGGCAGCGGCAAGTCGACCGCCTGCCGGGCGGTCCTGCAGCTGGTCAAGCCGACCTCGGGCTCGGTCCGCTTCGAAGGGCGAGAGATCGCCGGTCTCTCGCGGCGCCAGATGCAGCCGCTGCGGCGCCAGATGCAGATGATCTTCCAGGACCCCTACGCCTCGCTCAACCCGCGCAAGCGGGTCGGCCAGATCGTCGCCGACCCGCTCAAGCGCCAGGGCGTCGCCAGCGGCGCCGAGCGGCGCAAACGCGTGCAGGAGCTGCTCGAGCGGGTCGGCCTGCAGAGCGAGCATTACCACCGCTACCCGCACGAATTCTCCGGCGGCCAGCGACAGCGAATCGGGATCGCCCGGGCGCTGGCGCTGGAGCCGAAGCTGGTGATCGCCGACGAGCCGGTCTCCGCCCTCGACGTCTCGATCCAGGCCCAGATCATCAACCTGCTCGACGACCTCCAGGACGAGCTCGGGCTGACCTACCTCTTCGTCGCCCACGACATCGGCGTCGTCCGCCACATCTCCGACCGGATCGCGGTCATGCACGACGGCAAGATCGTCGAGGAGGGCAGCGCCGACCAGGTCTGCGAGCGCCCGGTCGACGACTACACGAAGAAACTGCTCGCCGCCGTGCCGGTCCCGGATCCGCGCGAGAGCCGGGCGCGCCAGCAGAGCGCGGGCGCGGCCGGCTGAGACGGCGCCCCGCCGGGTAGCCTGCGAGCAGCGTGGCCCTGCCCCTCTCCCCGCCGATCAAACCGCAGCTGGCGCTGACCCGCAAAGCGCTGCCGAGCGGCGAGGAGTGGGCGTATGAGCCGAAGCTCGACGGCTTCCGGGCGATCATCTTCGTCGACGGCGAGGACTTCTACGTCCAGTCGCGCGGCGGCAAAGACCTGGGGCGCTACTTCCCGGAGCTGAGCTTCGCGCCGGGGCGCTGGGTGCTCGACGGCGAGCTCGTCATCCGCGACGCCGACGGCAACCTCGAGTTCGACCTGCTGCAGGAACGGATCCACCCGGCGCAGTCGCGGATCGACCTGCTCTCGAAGGAGATCCCCGCCGGCTACGTCGTCTTCGACCTGCTCGCCGAGGGCGAGGAGTCGCTGCTGGATGCGCCGCTTGCGGAGCGCCGGCGGCGGCTGGAGGCTATTGCCGCCAAGGCCGACCTGGAGCTGACGCCGCTGACCCCCGACGCTGCCCAGGCCGAGAAGTGGCTGGGCAGCATCGAGGGGGTGATGGCGAAGCAGCTCGATGCGCCGTATGAACCCGGCAAACGCCGCGGGATGGCGAAGGTCAAGCGCGAGCGGACGATCGACTGCGTCGTGATGGGCTGGCGACCGGGCAAAGAGGAGGGCACCGTCGGCTCGCTGATCCTCGGCCTCTACGCCAGCGGCGAGCTGCGCAGCGTCGGCCACATCTCCGGCTTCAGCGCCGCCGCGAAACGGAGCATGCGGGAGATGCTGGCGCCGCTGGAGACGGGCAAGAGCGGCAGCGCCGAGCCGAGCCGCTGGACCGGCGGCCGCGACCTCGAGTGGGTCGAGCTGCGGCCGGAGCTGGTGATCGAGGTCGGCTACGACCATGCGGCGGGCGGGCGGATCCGTCACGGGGCTCGGTTTCATCGGTTCAGGGACGACAAACGTCCCGAGGAGTGCCGGTTCGAGCAATTGGATGAAGGGAAGGCCGGCTAGAAGAGGGTGCTCTGGGGCGGCGGGCCCTGCCTCGGGGGGACGCCCGCCGGAGAAGCGTGCGTCCGAGGCGGACTGGCTGGAGGGGCTGGGCGCCTGGCGCTGTCTCGGCCCCAGCCGCGCACGGCTCGGGTGGTGCGTTTGCGGTCCTCGGGGCGCATGTAGGCGCGGTCCCCGTAGAGGGTTTCGTATTTGGGGAGGAGGTCGGGGCGTTTGGCTTGGAGCCAAGCGTAGAAGACGTCCTTGACCTCGCCTCGGAGATGAAGGGCGACGCCGCCGAGGAAGCTGGCGCCGGCCTTGCGGGCACGCTCGACGATCGGCCGCACCT
Organism: Solirubrobacterales bacterium; assembly: GCA_035542315.1. Classification (GTDB taxonomy): domain Bacteria; phylum Actinomycetota; class Thermoleophilia; order Solirubrobacterales; family 70-9; genus VAYN01. The sequence continues at coordinate 16,779 of DATKLT010000025.1, forward strand.
GCTCGGGGCTGTCGTTGATCCCGGGCATCAGCGGCGCGATCAGGACGCCGGACTCGATCCCCCGCCGGCGCAGCTCGGCGACCGCGTCGAGCCGGGCGGCGGGACTCGGCGTGTGCGGCTCGGTCGCCCGCCAGGCATCCTCGTCGAGGGTCGGAACGGAGAGGTTGACCGAGACCGGAAGCAGCTTAGCCAGCCGCTCGTAGAGGTCGACGTCGCGCATCACCAGCGGCGACTTGGTCAGCACCGAGACCGGAGTCCGCGCCGCTCCCAGCGCCGCCAGGATCTCGGGCATCATCGCGTAGCGGCTCTCGACCCACTGATAGGGATCGGTGTTCGTCCCCAGCGCAACCAGCTCGCGCTTCCAGCTCGGCCGCTTCAGCTCCGCCCGCAGCAGCTCGGGCAGGTTGACCTTGACCACGATCTCCCGCTCGAAGTCGCGCCCGGCGTCGTATCCGAGGTACACGTGGGTGCGACGGGCAAAACAAAATTGGCAGGCATGAGTGCAGCCCCTGTAGGGGTTGATCGTCCAGCTAAAGCCGTAGCGGCCGCCGGGAACGTGGTTCAGCGCCGAGCGGGCGCGGACCTCGTGGAAGTTGACGCCGAGCGCCTCGGGTGCGTCGAAGGTGCGGACGACGGTGCCGTCGCCGACGCCCGGCAGTCGCAGGTCGTTCTCGACTCTCTGCTCGTCCCAGCGCATACGAACGTATGTTCGCATACGGAGTGGATCGATTCAGACGCTGGAGCCGGTCTCTTCTCGCTTGAAGGCGGCGAGCTGGCCGAGTGCCTGCTCGCGTGCCTTGGCGCGCAGCGGTGGTAGCAGGGCGACGAGATGGCCTTTGAAGCCGAGCGCCTGGCTCGCCCAGCGGTGGAAGTCGAACTCGTCGACGTGATCGGCGATACGGCCATCAGCGGAGAAGCGGAAGCTGGCCTGGACGTCGTTGACGACTGGGCGGGCGCCGGGGCCGAAGCTGTAGCGGGCGATCCAGTGGGCGCTGCCGGTCTCGTCGGCGGCGTCGTGCTCGGCGAGCTCGATCGTCAGGTCTTTGGCGCGGCCGGTCAGCATCCGCCACATCGCGCCGACGTCATCGCCCTCGAGGCTGCCGAAGGCGGGGTCGCGAAAGTGGGCGTCCGGCGCGTAGCAGGCGGTCATCGCGGCGCCGTTGCGCTCGCCGAAGGCGGCGTAGAGGCGCTCGATCCTCGCCTTGTTCTCGGCGGCTCCCATGGCGCCAGCCTACGCCCGTCAGCTCAGCCGGGCAACTCGCCGCGGATCACGTAGCGGAGCACGTCGACGACCTGCTCGGAGGTGCGGGCGGTCGCTTCGGCGGCGCGGTCGACCTCCTTTAGGGCGTGGTCGAGCTCGGCGTCGTGAAGGCTGATCAGCGGCTTGCCGAGGCCAGCGGCGTAGCCGGCGTCGAAGGCGGCGTTCCACTGCCGGTATTTGTCGCCGAAGCGGACGACGACCACGTCGGCGTCGGCGATCAGCGTCCGCGTGCGGATCGCGTTGACGCCCGCGCCCTTGTGGTCGCGCCAGAACGCCTCGCTCTCCTCGCCCAGGGTCCCGGTCCCCGCATCATCGGAAGCCGCGTGGTCCGTGACCGGCGCCGAAAACGTCACGGGCAACCCCGCCGCCTGAACTCCAGCCGCGATCCGCTCCCGCCAATCCGAATGAATCTCCCCAGAGAGATAAACCCCCCAAACGCGCTCAGCCATCCCCCGATCCTACGCCGAGGTTGCCTTTTGCCCCTCTATATGGGCGGAAAAGGCAACCTCGGCGAACGGGGTTGGTATCTTATTTGACGTGAACGTTAAGAAGAGGTTCGGCGCTGACGACACCTACAAGTGGTGGGCGCTCTCCTGCACGAGCCTGGGGATGCTCCTGGTGGCGACCAACTCGGGGACGTTGATCATCGCCCTGCCGGATCTGGAGCGGGCGCTGGGGACGAGCCTGCTGGAACTGGTCTGGGTGATCCTCGCCTACATGATCTCCTCGACCGTGCTGGTGCTGACCGCGGGTCGCCTCTCCGACCTCTTCGGCCGCAAGCCGGCCTTCGTCGGCGCCTTCGTCGTCTTCGGCCTCGCCTCGCTCGGCGCCGGCTTCGCCGCCGACGGCACCCAGCTGATCCTCTGGCGGGTGCTACAGGGGATCGGCGGCGCCTTCATCTTCGCCAACGGCCCCGCCCTCGTCACCGACGCCTTCCCCAAGGAGCAGCTGGGGCTGGCGATGGGGACGAACACGATGATCGCCGCGATCGGGCTCGTCATCGGGCCCGTCCTCGGCGGCGCCCTGGTCGGCATCTCCTGGCACTGGGTCTTCTGGTTCAACGTGCCGCTGGCGGCGGCGGGCGCGATCTGGTCGACCCTGGTCCTGCGCGAGCTCGCCCGCCGCGACGCCGTCCGCGGCTTCGACGTGGCCGGCACCCTGACCTTCGTCGTCGGGCTGACCGGTCTCGTCTACGGGATCTCGCGCGGCGGCATCTCCGGCTGGGACGACACGCTGGTGATCGCCAGCCTGATCGTCGCCGCGGTGCTGCTGCCGCTCTTCGTCCTGATCGAGCACCGCGGCCGGGCGCCGATGCTCGACCTCACCATCTTCAACAACCGCCTCTTCGCGGCGGCAAGTGCGGCGACCTTCATCAACGGCCTCGCCCGCTTCGCCCTGATGTTCATCTTCGTCTTCTACTACCAGGGCGCCCAGGGCGACGACCCGATCGTGGCCGGGATCAAGCTGGCGCCGATGGCGCTCGGGATGCTGGTCGCCTCGCCGCTGGCGGGGATCTGGGCCGACCGCCACGGCTCGCGCGTCTTGGCCTGCATGGGGATGCTCGTCACCGCCGCCGGGCTGGCTCTGATGACGACGCTGGAGGCCGGCACCGCCTACTGGCAGAGCGGGCTCTTCCTGCTGATCGTCGGCATCGGCTCGGGGATGTTCATGTCGCCGAACACGGCGGCGATGATGGGCACGGTGCCGACCGAGCGGCGCGGCGTCGCCGCCGGGGCGCGGACGATGCTGCAGAACACCGGCGCGGTGATCTCGATCGCTTTCGTCCTCGCGATCGTCACGGCGGCGGTGCCCAAACCGGTCCTCTTCAAGATCTTCTCCGGCCTCGCCTCCGGCCTCACCAGTGTCCAGCTCGACCCCTTCATCAACAACATGCACACGGCGCTCTGGGTGCTCGCCGCAGTCTCCGTCGTCGGCGCCGGCGTCTCCCTGTTGCGGCCCAGCGAGGCCCGTACTGCCGCCCCCGAGCGCGACCGCGGCCTGCTGATCGACGAGGCGATCCGCGAGGAGATCGAGGCGACGCCGTGAGCGGGGCCGAGCGAAGCGAGCTGCGGATCGGCGACGTCGCCAAGCTGGCCGGGACGACGCCGCGGACGATCCGCTACTACGAGGAGATCGGCCTCCTGCCGGTGCCGGCCGGCCGCGAGCCGGGCTCACACCGCACCTACGCCGGGGCCGACGTCGAGCGCCTGCGCGAGCTGCTGCGGCTGAAGGACCTGCTCGGGGTCTCGCTCGAGGAGCTGAAGGAGCTGGTCGCGGTCGAAGGCGCCCGGGCGGCGCTGCGCCGCGAGTGGGAGGAGGGCGTCGATGACCCGGTCCGCCGCCGCCAGATCCTCGACGAATCCCTAGCCCACATCAGCCGCCAGCTCGAGCTGGTCCGCCGCCGTCGAGACGAGATCGCAAAACTGGAATCAGAGCTGCTCAGCAAACGCAAGCGCGTACGCGAGCTGCAACGACAGGGGGAGCGGGCGACGCGCTAGGCGCCCGCCGTCTGCTCCTGAAAGTGCTTACTGAGCATGGTCACCTGGCCCTGGTAGTTGGAACCCAGGTCCGCCCCGTACAGCCTCTCGGCCGGCTCCTGCATCCACTCCAGCCCCAGCTTGCAGACCGGCTGGTGGTGCTCGACCATGAAGGAGACGTCGCGGGCGCGGACCTCGAGCGCGGCGCGGCTGCCGGGGCGCGAGCGGCCCGGGTCGTAGCCGAAGCCGGGGTCGAAGAAGCCGGCGTAGTGAGTGCGCAGCTCGCCAGCGGTCGGGTCGTAGGCCATCATCTCGGCCGCGATCTGGGGCGGGATCGAGACCCCCTCGGCGGAGAGCAGCAGGTAGAAGATCTCGGGCTCGAGCACGACCCGGCCGCCCGCCTCGGGGTAGACCGGATCCCAGTAGTCGCTCCAGCGGTAGGCGCGAATCCGCGAGAGATCGACCGGGAGGCTGTTCTTCTTCGCCCGGTAGCCGACGACGCGGTCGGCCGGGCCGGAGAGGTCGAGGCTGAGAAAGAGGCCGTCGGCGAGGCCGATCGCCGACGGCTCCAGCGGCTCCTCGCCGCTGTAGAGCAGCGGCTGGGAGCCCTGCAGGCCGCGGATCTGCTCGTCGCCGAGCCGAACCTCGCCCCGCGCCAGCCGCAACTGGTTGAGCGAGAGCCCGGTCTTGACCTGGATCGCGAAGGAGCGCGGCACCACCTCCAGGTAGAGGCGGCCGCGGTAGCCGGGGCGGATGTCGTCGAAGCGGTGGTGGCGGTCGGTGATCACCCGGGTGAAGACGTCGAGACGGCCGGTCGAGCTCTTCGGGTTGGCCCTGGCGCGAACGTCGTCGGGCAGCGCCAGCTCCTCGATCAGCGGCACCAGGTAGGGCCGGTCGCGCTCGAGCACGGCACCGTCGCGGAGGTCGATCCGCTGGAAGGCGATGTCCTCCATCTTCTCCTCGACGCTCGAGTCGACATCGGGGAGGAAGGAACAGCGAAGCGCCCAGGCGACGTCGCCGAGGCGCAGGTCGATGCTGGCCGGCTGGATCGCCTCCGGGCGGATCCGGTATTCGCCGGAGCTGACCCACTCGCGCTGGATCGCTTCGGCCAGCGCCTGGGAGGGAAAGACGCCCACGGGCGGGCCCGCGGGCGGCGCCCCGGGCGCCGCGGTTGCCCCGCTTTGCGGCTCGCTCATCCGGCAGAGATTATTCGCCGTGCCTCGTCCGTGCCGAGGTAGGGCGTCAAGGCGAACTCGAGGACCTCCGGCAGCAGGTCCCCGATCTGCTCCGCCTCGCCGGCGAGGACGCGGCGGCCGAGCAGCGAGGCGATCCCGCCGACGATCGCCTCGTCGGTCGCCTCGGGCACCTCGCCTCCCCCCGGCGCTTCCGGCGCTCCCTCGCGGAGATAGACGACGAAGCTCTCGACCGCGGCCTGGTAGCGGTCATAGACCCCGCGCCCGGCACGCAGACCCTCGACCAGCGAGATGCTCGCCAGCGCCGGGTCGGCGGCGAGTGTCGCCAGCAGCGAGGCGAGGCCGTCACGCATCCGCGGCGGCCACTGTGACCTGCTGTGTCTGCCACAGGCGGCGACCACCTCGGTGCGAATCCGCTCGATCGCCACTTCGTAGGCAGCGTAGAAGCAGTCGTCCTTACTCTCGAAGTGTTTGTAGAAGTCACTCTTCGAAACGGCCGCCCGCTGGCCGATCAATGACACAGTGGTTTTTTGATAACCAACCTCGTAGAGGACTTCGATCAGCCCGGTGATCAGCCGTTCGCGCTGATTTCGAGCGACGAACTCGGGTGAGAGGCCATGGCGTCCACGTGGCAGTCGGTCCATCTAGTCATTGAAGTCTGCCACCGTACTGTCACTTTCGCGTTGCGGTACCGAGCCGATCTCGGCTACACCCTGGTACGGCGACAGCACGAACTCCGACAACTCAGGCAGCAAGCCGACGGCTTCAGGAGCATCGCCGTGCCGAATCCTCTGGCTCGCGATCCAAGCCACACCTCCGACCAGCGTTTCCTCGATCGTCTCCGGTAGGTCGGGCCCGTGCGGGGTGCTGCGCTTCAGCAGCTCGACGAACTGGCGCAGCGCCGCGTCGTAGCGGGCCGAGGAGGAACGGGTCGCCGAGAGCGCCTCGATCATGCACATCCGTGCCTGGCTGGGGCGCTCGGCGACGAACTGGAGGAAGGCCGCGAGACCGGCCTCGACCCGCTGCTGCCAGACGCCGTCCACCTCCCGGCAGGCCTCTTCCACCGCATCCGTCAGTTCCCGAATCGAGTAGTCGATGGCGGCGAGGAAGAGGTCTTCCTTGCCCTCGAAGTTGTCGTAGAGCGTCTTGCGGGCGACCCCGGCACGACGCACGATGTCGGCGATCTTGGTCGCCTCGTACCCCTGCTCGGCGCTGAGGTCCGCGATTGCATTCATCATGCGACGCCGCTTGTGGCCTGCAACGAACTCCCGAGGGAGCTCCGGCCGAGTTGGCTTCACGCGAACTCCCAGGGGTTAAGTGGGAGCATGGAATGAAGAATACCTGCGGTGTTCAAATTAACCCGCAACCCTCCATCTCTTCTGGTACCGTGAAGAAACTTGATTCGTTTATAATGGAAACTCCCGGGTTTCTCGGTGCCGTCGGATCGAATCAAATTAAGCCAAGAGATACTGGTCGCTGCAATCGGCGACGGATGGCCCGCCGATCAGGTAGACGCCGCCGTCGAGCTGCTGGCCAGTAGCGAAGGCAGGTTCCCGGCCGGGGCTCGCCGCCTTCCGTCCGATTTGGTGCGCGCCGTCCAGCGCGAGCGCCTGATCGTGGCGATGCTGAGGGCGGCGTCCGAGCTGGGGTACCGGGAAACGAACGTGCAGGACGTGATCGAACGCGCCGGTGTCTCGCGGCCGACCTTCTACGAGCACTTCGCCAATAAAGAGGACTGTTTCCTCGCCGCCTTCGACACCAGTGCGCAACGTCTCAAAGAAGAAGTCGCGGCGGCGTTCAACAAAGGCGGGGACGTCTGGCGCGATCGCCTTCGCTACGGGATGGAAGCGCTGCTGGAGTTCGCCAGCCGCGAGCCGGACACGGCGCGAACGCTGATCGTCGAGGCCCGGGCCGGCAGCGCCGACGCGGTCCGCCGCCGGGTCGACCTCCTCGATGCCCTCGCCGACTGCCTCGACACCCAAGCGCGCGAGCTGCTCCCCTACGGCCGCTCCTTCTCGACGACCACCGCCACCGGCGTCGTCGGCGGCGTCGAAGCCCTTCTCTACGCCCGCCTCTGCAAAGGCGAACACGAAGACCTCGCCTCCCTCCTCCCCTCGCTGATGTACTTCGTCGTCCTCCCCTACGAGGGCCACGAGGCCGCCGGCGAAGAGCTCGCCCTCAGTCCCAGCTGACACGGCTCAGCCGCGCATCGGGCCCGGCACCTCGAATCCCTGACCGGGGATCCACTTGTGCTGGTAGGAGTCGTAGAAGTCGATTTCCCCCGACCAGAGTTCAGCCAGCGGGTCTTCGGATTCGGCGTCCAGCTTGCGCTCGATCCGGTGCAGGGCGGAATCGACCTCGTGCTTCGCCTTGCCGCGCTCGGGGGCGAACAACTGCTCGATCACGCGCCTCGGGTCGCCGCTCGCAGTTGCCAGGACTTCCTTCATCGCCTGGCCGTGTCCGCTGTGGGCTAAGGCGCCGCCCAGCCCCTCGTGCTCGCGGACAGCCTTGACGAAGCCGGCGACGTCGCGGCCCGCTTCCTGGTTGTGCTTGTAGAAGACACTGCCGGGCAGGATCGCGGGGTTGATCAGGGCAGCCCGCTTGACCTTGATCTCAGGGGCGACTACGTAGGAGTAGCCGTCGAAGGGACCGTCGGGGTCGTCGACCTTGTCGAGCTCGTAGCCGCTGCCGAGCCAGCTGTGGCTGCCCCGCTCGAGCAGCGGGCAGAGGATCTCCGAGCTTTCCGATTCGCGCCCGCAGTCGGAGACGTTGAGGCCACCGAACAGCGAGAAGGCGTAGTTGCCGCCGCCCAGGGAACTGGCGCTGGGCGCCTCGTGCGGGGTGCGTGGGTCGCCGCTGACTTCGCGCTGGGAGAAGGGCGTGCGCCAGGTCTTGCCGCCGCGCGCCTTGACGTTCACGGTCGTGCTCGCCGTGTCGCGGTCGCCGTTGCGGGCGACCACGGTCAGCGTCGCCTTGACGTCGCAGAGGGCGACGATGCTGGTCTGCTTGCCTTCCTTATGGGATGCCTTGGCGGGGGTGCCGGCGGGGCACTCGGAGCCGATCGGCTTGAAGCTCCACTTGTACTTCTCGATCTTCGATTTCGGCTTCGAGCCGGAGCCGTCGAGCTTCACCTTCCCCGCCCGCACCACCGAGTAGGGGCCGCCGGGAACGGCCTGCAGATCGCCGCCGCTCGCCTGCACCCGCATCGAGACGTCGTAGTCGACGTGGATCGAGGCGGGCCGGCCGAGGCTGTCGCTGGAGAGCGTCGTGCCGCCGGCGATGGTCAGCGTCACCGGCTTGCCGCTCAGCAGCTGATCGGTCGGGATCGTGCTCGACCCTTCGACCACGTCACCGGGGATCGGGCCGCCGCAGAGCCCGGCCGTGACGTCGCCGACTTCGGCGGGGCCGACCGAGGTCGTGATCTTCACCGCGTCCGGGTCATTCGTCGCGAAGAGTTCGATCGCGATCGTGCCGCCGTCGGACTCGATCGTCCCGTAGTCGTAGTGGCACGGTTCGCAGGAGTTGTCGATGAAGCTGGCGGAGTACTGGCCGGTGGTCGGCGATCCCCCCGACGGCGGACGCGTGCTGATCACCCCTTCCCCGCTCGTCGGCGAGAAATAGCTTTCCGGGTTTTCCGGCACCGCTCCCACGGTGCCGCCGGTGAAGCTGCGGTGACCGGAGAGGCAGCCCTCGCTCGAAGTGACGCTCCAGCTCTCCGAGGCCCCAAGCACTTTGAAGGTGCGCCGGGCGGGGGTCGCAGTCGCCGGCGCGGCGAGCACGGCGAGAAACAGCAGGGCGCCCGCCGCGGCGGAGAGCTTCGTCAGCTTCGATCTTCCCCTCCAGGCGCGCGTCGCCTTCATCTGAACGAGTAGAGCCGAGCAGCCTGTGCGTGTCAAGGTTGCCGACGGGGCGCCCCACAGCGTGAAGCTGGAGCGGAAGTCCTGGGACGGAACTTGAAACACGATCCCGTTCTGTCCCGCATCCGCCAACTCCATATGGAGCGTTTCGGCAGGGCTTCCTAGATTCCGCTGCCCTCAAATGCGCCTGCTGGCCACCTTCGTCAACCGCCGCCGGAGCATCAGGGGGCCATCGGGGCCCGGGCCACCCATGATCGTTTGCGAGGGTAGATGCCGACACTCAGGACACCGCTTGCGGCGAGCCTGAGCAACTCCACGCGAAACGACAAGGCGGCGAAGGTGCTTAGCGCGTTCCGCATTGGTTGTCTCAGGCTCCAAGGCCTTCTTGCAGGGCCTGTTGCGGACGCAGGAGTTTCGGGGTACGAAGAGCAAATCTGCACATTCGTCCAAGGAGAAACGCAAAAGCTCAAGACCGCCGCGCGCCGGACGCAGAAAGAACACAAAGCGAGTGCCTGCCTGCGCTCGTACCCAAAACGATGCTCAGCCGTGTTTGACTATCCGGCGGTCCTTTGTTAATTTGGGATTAACGTAACAGAAGGAACGAATTGATGTCGGAAAAAGAGCCCACGCCAGCCGAGACTCCACCCGAGGAAGATCAGCGGGTAGTGAGGATTCCCCGCGAGGTCTTGGAGGCCTCACGGAACGACGAAGCCCGGGAGTTACTCGAATACGGGGCCGAGTACGAGCGGCGGCTCGAAGAAGAAGGCCTCATCCACCCATAAGTCGGGGCGGGAAGTCCGCCCGTATTTCGAGCTGCGTAACTAATAGGTCGTCCCGACCGGGCACCTTCTTCCAGGCGCGGTATTTCTTTCGCAGCTTCTTCGTGTCCGCTCCCTGCGGGTTGAGCAAGAGCGTGACAACCGTTCCTGGCGGATAGTCGCCCCAGAGGCCGTACGCTTTGCGGATTGCCATGGCCATGATCTTTTTCCCGTGCAGCTTCGCGTCTTTGTGTTTGCAGAGCCAGACGATTTCACTGGCGACTTCCAGCGGCTGATCCGAGGACACGCCAGAGGTTTCCGTCAGGCGATCGGTCTTACGGACCGAGAAGAAAGCCTCGATGTGCTTCGTCATCGCGTCGTAGTAAAGCCACGTCACCGAGTCTGACGAAGCTTTTGCAGCCTCTGCTTGCAGCCAATGGGCCGCTAGCCCACCCGTTTCGTGTTCAGCCGCGAAGGCCTTAATAGCCTCGGGGATATGTGGCACAAGCCAGGCTTCTCGGCCGGAAGCCCGGTCAAAGTTCCAAACCAACCACCCAATGTCTTGCGGCATTTCGCTCATACTCATGCCTCCGGTAACCCGAACAGGTGACGCCCAAATCGCCGGCTTGGAGCGAGCAGGGGTCGTTACACAGCCGCGCGACCGACCGCGCGACGGCTGACTGGACTACGGATGAATCAGTCCTTCTTCTTCGAGCTGCCGCTCGTACTCGGCCCCGTATTCGAGAAGTTCTTGACCGGCTGGGTCGCGTCTGGCGGCCAGGAGGGTTCTCCGGGGAATCCGGATGATTCCGTCGGGCGCTCCAGCGGAACCGCGGTTGGATCCAAATGACCGTGCGGAGATAAACAACAGACCGCTCAGACCGATGCGACCGACCTGGCCAAGCACGGCGGCGGCTGACCTGCCCACCCCTCCCTTTTCAGACTGTCCTGCGACGGCTCGTGGGGCAGGCAACTAATGATCCTCCTCGACAGCTCGTGTTATTGCGCCAGTGAATCGGCCTTCCCGCAAGACCACAACCGGAAACAATTAGGAACGCTCGGGGTTTGCCACCCTAACATGAAGATCGGGGGATTGCAGCAGACGAGGCCGTCTGCTGATGAAAGCGGCTTTCCAGCCAGCCGCTCTCCGTGCCAGCCACGATGCGTAACTGGGGCCGGCCCCGATCGCCTTTCCTGGCAGACCGAGACCGGCCACCGATTTGAGCTCGCCTCTACGCGTTCTTGTGGACCAAATGGACCACGAAGACGCGCGGCGCCTTGCTGACTCAGTTCATCGCCAAGCTGGAAGCCCAGCAGGCCGAACTGCTTCGACTTCACTTGGAAGAGGGGGACACGACCTCGCCAAACGCCATCAGAGCCGAGCGGGTCCGCTTGCGGGAGCAGATCAAAGCGGCCAAGGCATCGCTCGCGGCCACCGAAGAGCAGCTCGAACTAGACGGCGTGATCCTGCGCAAGGCGTTAGAGCTGGCCGGCGACCTGGCGGCGGTCTACGCAGCAGCGCCCGACGCGACGAAGCGCGGCTATAACCGGCGTTCTTCAAGCGCCTGTTGGTCATGCCGGTTGACGAGAACGGCGAGCCAGTCGTACAGGTTGTCGATGCGCAGTTGACGGAGCCTTACCGAGTTCTGCTCGCCGACGACTTCGCAGCCAAAGCCTCGGTCGAGGCGGCAACGCTGGCGGAATTGGTCATCGATGGCAAAGGCGCCCCGAAGGGCCGCCGTTGGATGCTGGTGTTTCGATCTTTGAAGTCTTGGCGGAGGGGGTGGGATTCGAACCCACGAGCGCCTTGCGACGCCAACAGTTTTCGAGACTGCCCCGTTCAACCGCTCCGGCACCCCTCCGGGACCGCCTGCGATCCTAGCGAGAGGCGAGTCGCGAAGCCTTCGGACGCCGAGCTCCGCTCCCGTCTGCTGCGGCTACGCGGCCTCGACCAGCTTGATCCTCTTGACCCTCGTCAGCGGCGCTCCGCCATCGGGCGTGAAGGTCACCTTCAACCTGATCAGCACCTTGCCGACGGTGTCCAGCTTGCGCTTCGCCTCGCCCTTCGACTTGATGAGCAGCTCGAGCGTGCCTCGTTGGCTTGGCACTCGATGCTGCGTGAGGACGCCGTGCCCTCGCATCCACAGCGTTCCGGGGCCTGGAACCTTCACGGTCAGCTTCGCGGTGCCCGCCTTTGTGTTGCGCTTCACCTTGCCGAAACGGAAGGCGTTTGACGGTTCGGCCGGCGGGCCTGGGGGCGGGCCGGGGGGCTGCGCAACCAGGTAGCGCGAAACCACGGCGGATTCCGGCCCGCTGCCGGGAGATGCGGTGGCTGAGGTCAGGACGCGGCCGTCTGCCTGCAGCGCCATGCCCTCCAGCGATTCGTATTCGATACCCGCCGGGAAGCTGCCCAAGATGATTCCGCCGCTGCCAAAGCTCGGGTCGAGGCTTCCGTCGGAGTTGAACCGCAGCAACGCCGGGGCGGGGTTCTCTTCCAACGGCGCCGGATTGTGGTCATAGCTGCCCCCGAGGATGAGCTTGCCGTCTGCGCTGAGGGCGACCGCTCGGCCGAAGTCATCGCCGACGCCTGGCCTGGCGCTGGCGATCCCGCCTTTGCCGAAGGAGGTGTCGAGTTCACCGTCAGCCAGATAGCGAACGAGCGTGAACTTCGTCAGGTATTCCTGTTCCCCCGGCGGGCCGGTGTAGTCGACCCCGTAGCCGCCCGCCACGATCTTTCCATCTGGCTGAATCGTGACGTCAGTCGAGCGCCCACCGGTGACTTCACCTTCGCCGGGGATCGGCGTTTCGACTATCCCATCGCCAGCAAAGGAGCCATCGGGTTCGCCGTCGGTCCCCAGCCGCACGATCGTGAAGCCGTCACCGGCCCCGCCCCCGGTTGAATCGGCGATGACGATCCTGCCGTCTTCGTCGACGGCAATACCTTCCCCTCGGTCATCCCCTTCCGATTCGGTCGTGACGATCGTCCTGCCGTCGGCAGAGAAGCTCGTTTCCGGTTCCCCGTTTGACTTCAGGACAGCGACCCCCGCGCCGAGCACTCGGGGTTCTTCGGAGACGTTGGCAACGCCGGTCACGGCGATCAGCCCGTCGGGCCCGAGCGCCACTGCATAGGCGTAGTTCTCGAACGTCCCGACCGGCATGATCACCACCCCGCCTTCGCCGAAGCTCGGGTCGAGTTCCCCGTTTTCCAGGTAGCGAACGATCGCGAAGTCTTCGTTTGCCTCGCCGACCGCGATCACCTTTCCATCGCTTTGGACCGCCACATCCGCCGAGTAGGACGATTCGCCGAGCGGCGTGTTGACGACTCCGGCTTTACCCCAGCTGGGATCAGGGCTGCCGTCTGGAAGAAGGCGAGCGACCACGAACCCGGGCATCGCTTCCGAGTAGCCGGCCACGACCACCTTGCCTCCGGGCGCCACGGCGATGCCGCTTGCGCCGGCTTCCCCACCGAAGGGAACGGTCACTCTGCCGCCACCGAAGCTCGGGTCGAGGTCGCCCGGGCCCAGCGCCAGGGCCACTCCGCCGAGCAGGAAGACCAGCAGTGCGGTCATCGACAGAGTGCGCAGCCAGGCGGGCATCACGGCTCACTTTAGAAGGCGGCTCAGGAAGATGGCCTCGGCCAGGGCTATGCGTTCGATCTCAGTCGGGTCGACGCTCTCGTTGGGAGCATGGATCAGGCAGCCGGGCTCCTCGACGCCGATCAGCATGATCTCGGCATCGGGGTAGGTCCGCTGCAAGGTGTTGCAGAGCGGGATCGATCCTCCCTGACCCTGGGTGACGTGACCGCGGCCGTAAGCCTCCTCCAGCGCAGCGGCGAGGGCGGCGAAGGCAGGGCCCGAGGTCGAGCCGACGAACGGGTCGGCCGAGCCCTCGAGCTCGAGCTCGACCTCGGCGCCCCACGGTGCCGCGCTCTCGAGCTGGCCTCGCAACGCCCTCGTCGCATCGTCGGCGCCGATCCCAGGCGGCAGTCGCAGGCTGATCCTGGCGCGAGCCTGGGCCGGGACCGCCATCGTCGAGCCGCTCACCGGCGGCGCGTCGATCCCGAGCACGGTGAGCGCCGGACGGGCCCAGAGCATCTCCGCGACCGTGCCCGTCCCGGTCAGCTGGACACCCTCGAGAACGCCGGCATCGCGGCGGAAGCGCTCCGGCGGGTAATCGAGTCCCTGCCAAGGCAGCGGCTCGGGCAGCGCGGCGACGGTGACGTCGCCCTCCTCGTCGCGCAGACCGGCCAGCATCTGAATCAGCGCCCCCAGCGCATCGGGCGCGGGGCCGCCGAACACGCCCGAGTGCAGCGGCCCCCGCAAGGTGGTGACGGTGAGCACCAGGTTCGCGACACCGCGCAGCGAGGTCGTCAGGGTCGGCAGGCCGAGCTCGAAGTTGCCGGTGTCACAGACGACGATCGCCTCCGCCGCCAGCAGCGCGGGGTCCTCCTCGATCAACGCCTCGAGCCCACCCGTTCCCTGCTCCTCGGATCCCTCGGCGATCAGCTTGACGCCGACCGCCAGCTCGTCGCCCAACGCCCGCAGCGCGGTCAGATGAGCGACCAGATTGCCCTTGCAGTCGGCGGCGCCGCGCCCGTACCAGCGGCCGTCGTCGCGCTCGGTGAGGACGAAAGCCGGCGTCTCCCAAGCGTCCTCGCCAAGCGGCGGCTGCACGTCGTAGTGGCAATAGAGGAGGACGGTGGGCGCACCCGGCGGACCCGGCCGCTGCCCAAAGACGGCCTTGCTGCCGTCTGGAGTCACGGGGGCAGCCACGTCGGCCAGGCCGACGTCGAGGAAGGCGTCTGTCACCCAAGCCGCGCAGCGCTCGCATTCCTCGGGCGGAAACTGGTCGGGGTCGGCGACGGAGCGGAAGCCAACGAGCTCGGCGAGGTCGCGCCGTGCGGCCGACATCAGGGCGGCGACCCGGTCGGCCAGCTCGGCCGTGCTCATCCCCCGCTGCCCGCCTGCGATTCGCGCGCTTTCTCGTCCATGTGGTGCAGCTGCATCAGCTTCGCCGGCGGCTCGGGCAGGGCGATCTCGGAGTTGATCGCAAGGCCCGCGTCGACGTGGAGCAACTCGCCGGGCTCGAACGCCCGCCAGCCGGGATCGGAATCCATCGGCTCGCTGGCGATCACCACGACGCGCTGCTCGGCGGCCTGCTCGGAATGGAGCTTGGTGCCGAGGCGACTGTGGTGCTGGAGGGCGTCCTCTCCCTCCCCGTGGCCCCCTGGAGAACGGTCGAGCACATAGAGAGTGTTGTTGTCCGGGTAGCGCAGGGCGAAGAGCTCGGTATCGGTCACCAAGACCATGTTCAAGGAGTACATCGTCAGGTTCTCGGCGATCCAGCTGCCGGCGGCGACGATCCCGGCTCGAACGTCGCCGTCGTGCTGCCGGATCTCCCTGGTGATCAGGGCGAAGAACCGCTCGGAGTCGGTCTGGCCCCGCACCAGGTCTCGGTCGTCCCCCAGCTCATGGTCGAGCAGATCGAGGCCTTCGAAGACTCCGTTGTGGGCGAAGATGCGGTCGTCCTGAACGAAGGGATGCGTGTTCTCCATCGTCAGGCCGGTGGCCGAGGCGAAGCGGACGTGGCCGATGAAGGTGCGGGAGCGCTCGCTGCGAGCCTCCTCGGCAAAGGCGGCGTCGGCGAAGGCGGAGATCGGAGCCTTGTCGACGACCGGTCGGCGCCGCTCGTCGAACACCCCGAGACCGGTTCCGTCGGGATTGGAGTGGCTCTGCACCTCGAGGCTGTCGGGCGCGTCGAGCAGCCAGACGCGGGCGCTGACCGCCGCTTCGCCGCCGCTCATGCCAAACAGCCTGCACATCGCGGCCGCACCTTAGCCACTTAGGGCCAGATCGCTCGCTGCCGATGTTGAGCGGGTGCATCTAACCTCGACGGACGTGGCCTCCCTGCCGAGCAATCGCGCGCGGTTTCTGCTGGCTGGCTGGGCGAGCTGCCTGCTGGCCCTGGCGGCGATCTGGTCGGTCGGGGCTCAGGAGGCTTCCGGGGCGATGTACTGGGGCGGGATCATCAAGGGCAGCGTCTACGGCGTGGCTGGGGAAGACGCGAACGCCGACGCTCCCCGCAATCGTGCGGTCCTCTCCCGCTTCGAGCAGGACGCCGGCAAGCAGATCACGGTCGTCAACACGGGCCAGGCCTGGGCGACCTTCGATCCGGTGACGATGGATGCCGCGATCGAAGCCGGGGCGATCCCGCTGGTGACGATGGCGCTCGAAGGACAGACCCTGCGCGAAGTCGCCGAAGGGCACGAGGACGCGAAGATCAGGGCCTGGGCCCGGGAAGCTAAGGCGTTCGGCTACCCCTTTCTCTTCCGCCCCTGGTGGGAGATGAACGGCAACTGGTATTCGTGGGGGCGCAGCCCCTACTACGTCGCGGCCTGGCGCCATTTCCACGACGTCGTCGAAGAAGTCGGCGCGACCAACGTCACCTGGGCCTGGGTCGTGAACACGATCTGGTGGGATCCCGGCTCGGACCCCGCTCCCTACTACCCGGGTTCGGCCTACGTCGACTGGGTCGGGATGGATGCCTACAACTGGGGCACCAATCCGCTGCAGCCGAACTACTGGACGAGCCCGGCCGAAACGATCGACCCGACGCTTGCCGCGCTCGAACGGATCGCCCCCGGCAAGCCCGTCTGCCTCTGTGAGGTCGCCTCAACCGGGGTCGGCGGGGACAAGGCCGCCTGGATCAGCCAGCTGCTCGGCAGCTACCTGCCGAGCCACCCCTCGATCGCCGCTTTCCTCTGGTTCAACTGGTACTACGAACAGAACGGAGGCTCCTGGGACTGGCCGATCGAGTCCTCCAGCGGAGCCGAACGGGCATTTCAGGAAGGAATCCAGAACGACCTCTACCTCTCCGCCCTGCCACCGCTGCAGAAGCTGGCGAAAGTGCCGCTGCTGGCCGGGCAGCCGAGCGCCGTCGGCAACGGGAAGAAGCAGCCGGCGAAGGGCAGGGTCGTGTTCGTCAAGCTGCGCCTCAACCGGCGCGCAGGTTCAGCCGAACTGCGGTTCAGGGTCCCGGGGGCAGGCGCCGTCGAGCTCTCGGGAAGCGGGATCCGGCTCCGCCTCAAGTCGGATCGGAACAAGGACTGGAGCAAGCTCCTCTCCCCGCCCGTCAGGCGGGGCGTCCGAGAAGCCGGCAGGCTCTCGATCGAGCTGAGGGCGTCTGGCAAGGCACGGGACGCGTTGCTCCGGCGGGGCAGGGTCAAGGTCCGCCTGGTCCTCACGTTCCTGCCTCGCAGCGGGTCCCCGCAGAGGGCGATGAAGAACGTCGCCCTGGTTGTCGCACCGCCGAGGTCGACCGCCGCCGGCTGACCGTCAGCTCATTCGTCTTCGCTCAGGTGGGAGACGATCGAGATCAGGAAGACCTTGTTGTCTTCGGTCAGGGAAAAGATCGTCGCCTTCTTCCCGGGGCCTTTGAGGACGTACTCCGACGAGCCTTCCTTCTTCAGCTGCGGGTAGGCCTTCTTCAGCGCGCCCAGCTTCGAGCAGAGGTGGATCTTCTTCGACGTTTCGTACTTGACCAGCGGCGTGGCGCAGTTGGCGACGTCCTTGCTACCGGAGAATTCGACCTCGGTCTTGATCAGCACTTCGAAGACCTTGAAGTGGACCGAATCCTTGGTTTCGAGCCGGACTTCGCCGGCGGAGCCGCCCTTGGGGCTGCCGTAGGTGCAGATCTGTTCGCACTTGCCGCCGGGGTAGGGCCCCCAGGCCTTTTCGACGCTGGCGGTCGAGCCGCCCAGCCCGAGACCGCCGATCGACTTGCCGGGCACGATCGACTTCTTGCTCGTCTTCGGCAGCGAGGCATTCGCCAGGGCCGGCAGCGCCAGCACGAGCGCGACGCCGAGCAGAGCGGCGATCCTTCCATTGCTTCTCATCGGGCGACTCCTCTCGTCGGGACCAGCGGCAGCGCGACCCTATTGCGGTGGCCGCTGCGCGGCAAAAGCGCCGGCGCCTCGCCTACGCGTATTTGGCGTAGGCGAGCCTCAGCCGTGCTTCGCGGATTCGATCGGCGTCACGCAGGTCTGGTCCGACCCTGGGAACTCGATCCAAAGGCTGCCGAAGGTATTCGCTTCGACGGCCGAGAATTCGAGTTTGACCTGACCGCCGCTGACCAGCTTGCCGTCGACCTTGACACGAGCCGAGATCGGCGCCACCCCCTTGTCGATTTCATCTCCCTTCGGCGCCTTCTTGCCGACGCCCCAGGCCGCGTAACCTGGGTAGCTGGTCAGTGGGACCAGCTTCAGCTGGAAGCGACCGAGGACTTCGATCTTCTGCGGGTCGTCGGGGCAGCCGACGTAGTTCTGAGTCAGGGTGTGAATCCCGGAGACGAAAAGCTTGCCTTTCTTGGCGCCCCTGCCCTTGGTCAGCGACATGCCCCCATCGCCGGCTGACCCGAACTTCCAGACGCCGGCCTTGGGCGGGGCGAGGTGGTAACTGGCGGCGGCGGGGCCCGCGCCGAGGCAGACCGCGGCGGCGGCGAGCGAGAGGACGAGAAGGATGCGACGGGTCGGGTTCATCGCGCGATCCTCCCCGATCGCGGCCGGAGCGCAAAGCCCGCTATACGCCGTCTGCGCGTACGCAGCGAATAGAGGGACTAGCGCCGGGGCAGACGCACCGCGCCCTCAAGGCGGAGGCCGACCTCGGTGCCGAGCTCGGGGCCGGGAAGCGGAGCGAGGGCGTGGAGGCGGCCGCGAGCAAGCTCGATCTCCAAGCGCACCCCGTCCTCGACCGGGACGCGGCGGGCAACCCGGCCGCGCAGCGGTCCCGCCGGGTCGAGCCGGACCTGGCCGGGGCGCGCCATCACCACCTCCCCGCCGTCGGCGAGCTCGCCGCTGAAGCCGAGGAAGCGGGCGACCTCGATGCTCGGCGGGCGGTCGAGGACCTGCGGCGGCGGCCCGGCGGCGGCGACGCGGCCATCGAGGAGAACGAGGACGCGGTCGGCGAGCGCCCAGGCCTCGGCGCGGTCGTGGACGACGACGCAGGTCGAGCGCGCCGAGCTGCGCAGCACCCCGGCGACGTCGTCGAGGAGGTCGGCCCGGGCGCTCGGGTCGAGACCGGCGAAGGGCTCGTCGAGGAGGAGGACGTCGGGCTCGACGGCGAGGACGCGGGCGAGGTGGACGCGGCGCGCCTCGCCGCCCGAGAGGGTGTGGGCGTGGCGCTCGGCGAGGCCCTCGACGCCGAGCGCGGCGAGCGCCGCCAGCGCCCGCTGGCGGCGCGCGGCGCGCGGCACCCCCCACCAGCTCATGCCCAGCTCGAGGTTGGCGCGGACGCTGCGCCGCGCCAGCGCTGGCGCCTGCGCAGCCGAAGCGACCCGCCCGCGTGTCTCGACCCAGCCGCATGCCGGAGACAGCAGCCCGGCAAGGACCGCGAGCAGGGTCGACTTTCCGGCCCCGTTGGGCCCGAGCACCGCCGTCGTCTCCCCGGGGTGGAGGTCGATGTCGACGCCGGCGAGCACCTCGCGGCGGCCGCGGCGCACGCCGAGGTCGCGTGCGGCCAGCGTCGCCTCGGCGCTCACGAGGCCCGCCAGCGCCGCGCCGGGGTAGCCGCGCCGTCGCCCTCGCCGCGCTGCTGAAGCAGGGTCAGCGCCGCGCCGCAGATCAGGATCAGGCCGAGCAGCAGGATCCCGAAGGCGATCGCCCTCGCGTATTCGCCGCTCGCGACTTCGGTCAGGATCGCGCTCGCCAGCGTCTGGGTCTGGCCATGGATGTTGCCGCCGACGAGGACCACGGCTCCGACCTCCGAGAGCGCCGAGCCGAGCGCCGCGATCGCCGCCCCGATCACCCCCACCCGCGCCTCGCGCAGGGCCAGCGCCCAGAGCTGCCGCCGCGAGGCGCCGAGCAGCTGCGCCTGCTCGAAGAGGCCAACCGGGACCGCCTGCACGGCGCTGGCGGTGAAGGCGGCGACGATCGGGAAGGCGAGGATCGCCTGGGCGAGGATCACCCCGTTGACGGTGTAGAGGAGTTCGAGGCCGCCGAACGGGCCGGCGCGCAGGAAGAGGAGGAAGACGACGAGCCCGACGAGCACCGGCGGCAGCCCGAGGCCGGCATTGAACATCGCAATCCCCAGCCGGCGCCCGCGAAAGCGGCCGAGGCCGAAGAAGAGCCCGCAGGGGAGGCCGAAGAGCAACGCCAGCGCGGTCGAGAAAACGGCGACGTGGAGGGTGACGCCGAGGATCTGCATCACTTCGGCGTCGCCGTGGACGATCAGCTCGAACGCTTCTTCGACCCCTTCCCAGATGAAGCCCA
Organism: Solirubrobacterales bacterium; assembly: GCA_035542315.1. Classification (GTDB taxonomy): domain Bacteria; phylum Actinomycetota; class Thermoleophilia; order Solirubrobacterales; family 70-9; genus VAYN01. The sequence continues at coordinate 36,589 of DATKLT010000025.1, forward strand.
TCAGCGACCGCCGCCGACGATGACGACACGGCCGTCGGCGAGGCGGTAGGCGCTGCCGATCCGTTCGCCCTGGCCGATCACGCGGCGGTGGCTGAGCTTGATCGCCTTCACGTGCTCGCCGTGCTTGACGATCACCGTGCTCGTCTTGCCGGTCTTGCGGACGACGGTGACGTCCTTTGCGGTGAGCACGTCGGAGAGCTGCAGCGATGAGAGCGCGGCGAGGAGGAAGGCGACGGCGAGGACGATGCCGAGGTCGAAGAGGTTGACGAGACCGTCGAGCGGGTCGCCCGCCCGGTCTTCGCGCCGCCCGGCCCGGGGCCGGACGATGGTCCGCTGGCGCCAGTCGGCCGTCCGCTTCACCGCTTCGCCCCCAGCATCTTGCCGGCAACGAACTCGAGGTCGGAGAGGTCCTGGCCATAGAGGCGGTCGCGGACGAGCGAGATGACGAAGGCGACGGCGCCGATCATCAGGCCGAGGACGGTGATGCTGAAGGCGACGCGGAGGTTGCTGGAGAGCTGTTCGACGTCGCCGTCGGCGAGGCCGGCGAGCGCCGGCGAAAGCGGGATCAGCGTCCCCATGAGGCCCAGCGCCGGGCCGACCCGGACCAGCGCCCGGGTCCGCTCGAGCCGCCGCATCGAGCCGAAGTCGAAGTCGGCGAGCGTCTTCGCCATCTGCTCCTCGCGGTCGGGGACCTCCCACTGGGTAACGAGGCGGTCGAGCGCGGCGGTCATCGGCGCGCCAGAGGAGATCGGCGCCAGCAGCGCCGCGGCGAGGCCGTAGTTGCGCTGCCCACGCAGAGCGGCGACCGCCTCGTCGGTCGCCGCCTGCAGGGTCGGGAAGCTGCGGTGGCGGCGGCGGACCAGCTCGATCAGAAAGCGCCCGAGCTCGACCGCGACCAGGGCCAGACAGAGCAGGGCGAGGATCAGGACCGGGACGCGCAGCGCTTCGGCGACCTTGAAGACGGTGTCCTCGATGTCGGCAAAGAAGATCACCAGCGGCTCCCCAGCGGGGATCCACGCCACTCGTAGAGGGCGCCGGCGCCGAGCAGGGCAGCGAGGGCGAGGAGGCCGAGCGGCAGGGCAGCGCTGCCCGAGCTGGGCGGGGCGCTGGCGCTCGACGGTTGCCCCGAGGTGACGCTCGCTCGCTCGCCGCCCGCCATCGCGGTGGGAGCCGAAGCGTCGGCGACGAGGACGCCGGAGACGGTGCGCTCGGCGGCGGCGGAGCGCTGGGGCGGGACGTCTTCAGTGCCAGCGGCGGCCTCGGCGGCGCTGACGCCATCCGCCGCGGTATTCGATCCCGAAGGCGACGAGTCCGCGGCGACGCTGGCGCTGGCGCTCGATGCCGGGCTCCCGGCGCTCGAACCCGAGCCCCCGCCGGGGGTACCCGCCCCACTGCCGCCCCGTTGGCCAACGCCGTCGCCGGCCGCGACTTGACCCGAGCCGTCCCCCGCGCCCCCACCGCGGCCGTTCGGTCCGTGGGGCTTTGCGCCTGCATCGGATCCGACGCCGGCCTTGCCGCGCTGCGGCGGGTCGCCGACGACGATCTGCACCGGCGCCGATTCGCCGCCGGATTCGAGGCTGCCGATCGCGGTCACGTGCACCTCGTAGGTCCCCGGGGCGGCAAAGGAATGGCTGACGGTTGGGGCCCGCCCACTGGCTCCGTCGCCGAAGCGCCATTCGAACCCGACCTGCTCGCCTTCGAGCGGAACGCTGTTCGTCGCCGAGAAGGAGACCGCTTCGCCTGGGTCCGGGCTATGGGTGGAGGCGAGGACTTCGACCTCGAGCAGCTTGCCGGCGTGGATGCCGATCTGAAGTGCTTCGCCACCGCTGGTGACGATGTTGTCGGGGGCGTTGACGTCGCTGTCGTCGCGAACCGGCCGGAAGAAGCGGGTGGCGGCGGGTTCCACGGTGACCAGGGCCGGGCCCTCGGGAAACGCGCCGGGGGCGAAGTCCGAGGCAGCGAGGTACGCGGTGGTGCCGTCGGCCCGGGGTACCGTGAGGTAGTCGAAGTTCCGGGGATCGACTTCGACGAGTTCGAGCAGAGCCGCAATCGGCAGCCCACCGCGGGCGATCGTCTCCCCGGCTTCGCCGGGCTCTGCGCGCAGGGTGTAGCTCCTGGCCGGGATCGCGGCCGGGTCTTCGTGAATCAATCTCCCAGCGACCGGTTCAACTCCGCCGTGATGGGGCAGCGTCACGTCAACTCCAGGCCAGGACGCGCTGCCGCCGCGAGCGACGCCCGCGACGGCAGCGGCCAGCGCCAGCGCTAGCCCACCGAGACCGAGCGCACGCCTGAGGTGGCGGGCTGCACGGTGCCGGGATCCGTGTACTTGACCCGGAGCTTCCATCGACCTTTCCCGAGCTTGACACGGACCGAGTACGCCGCGCCGGCGCGTGCGTGCACGGTCTTGATCCGCTGGAACGCTTTCTTGCCCGCCTTGCGGCCCTGGATGACGATGGCGGCAGCGGCGCTGCGGCCTTCGCTGGGCCCGATCCGGCCCGAGAGGCTGACCGAACGGCCCTTGACCGAGAGCTTGCCGAGGCCGACCTTCGACGCGACCGAGATCGAGCCGAGATCGGTCGCGGTTTCGGCCAGGCTGCCGACCGCGATCAGCGGCGTCACCGTCAGCGCCGGGTAGCTCGAGGTGGTCGGGAAGAGGATCCGCATCCGGCCCTCGCGGCTGGCGTTGGTTGCGATCGTGAAGGCGCCGGCGCCGTCCGTGCTGCCGGTTGCGAGGGTTTCGTAGGACGGCACTTCTTTCGGCCCGGTCTGGGCTGCCCGCTGCAGCAGCACCGTCTGCCCGGCAACCGGCGGCGAGCCGGGCAGCAGGTTCGCGACCGTGCCCGAGACGGAGATCTGCGCCCCCGCGCTCAGCGTCGCCGGCAGCGCCGCCGAGGTGATCTTGATCTCCGGGTGGGCGTCGGCGAAGAAGGCCGGCGAGCTCGCGCTCGGGTAGTTGGCGAGCAACGACTGGAACTGTTCGGAGCTGAGGAAGTCGTTGAACGCCCGCGCTCCTTCGACGTTGACCGCCGGGATTTTCGCCGGGTTGACGATGTAGACCGAGAACGGGTTGGTGAGCAGGTTGACGCCGCCGGGCGCGCTCGCTTCGTTGCGCTGGGAGACGATCTTCAGCTGAGTCACCGAGCCTTTGGAGACAAGGCGGTTGAAGGTGCCGCGGTCGGTCATCTCGTAGCAGCCTTTGCCGCCGACCGTGGGCGGGCATTCGTCCGTCAGCAGCACGGTCGCGGCCTGACCGAGCCCCGCTTTGTGGTACCAGCTGAAGTTGTTTGGCGTCCCGGCCGGCCCGGGCTCGCCTTTTTCGTTCAGTTCGACGCCGGTCAGTTTCCAGATCGCCTTCTCCTGCGTGTTGGTGCCGGAGTTGTCGCCTCGCGAGATGAAGTTCGCTTCCCCCGCTTCACCCGCCGCCGCGATCAGTTCGAACGCCTTGGCAGCGTTGTGGGGGGCGCCGGCGAGAACGCCGGCCGGATCGTCGAGCGGCCCGGGGATCACGTAGTCGGAGTAGAAGACCGCCCGCCCCCGCGGTTCCAGCGAATAGCCTTCTTCGACGAAGGTCTTCTCCTGGGTCGGGGCGTGGGTGACGAGCGCGTCGCCCTGGCCGGCTTTGGCGTTGGCGATCGCCTGGCCGGTGCCGACCGCGATGTATTGGAGCGTGTACTGGGGGTAGGCGGCGGCGAAGCCGGGTTCGATCACGTCTTCGAGCAGGCCGGCGTCCTTGATGTCGGTCGTGCCCTGAACGATCACGGTCGAGGCGCGGGCCGCGGGTGGTGCCAGGAGGAGGGCAAGGAGAGCGGCCAGCCCGAAGCAGAGGCTCCCGAGGCGAAGCCGCCTCGACTCGATCGACACATGCATATGCAAATTGCTCCTTTTCGGGGTCTTACCGCTGCTTTACCCAGGCAGCATATGGGCAAAGCACGGAGCGAAGCTCAGAGCGCTTCGACCACGACGGCGAGTCCCTGACCGACACCGATGCAGAGGGCGGCGAGGCCGTAGCGGCCGCCGCTCTGGCGCAGCTCGTGGGCGACGCGGCCGAGGACGCGGGCGCCAGAGGCCCCCAGCGGGTGGCCGAGGGCGATCGCGCCGCCCTTGACGTTGACCTTCTCGGGATCGAGCTCGGGCCAGAGCCGCAGGCAGGCCAGCGACTGAGAGGCGAAGGCCTCGTTCAGCTCGACCCGGTCGATCTGCTCCCAGCCAATGCCGGCGCGGGCGAGGGCGCGGTTGGCCGCCTCGACGGGGCCGATGCCGAAGACGTCGGGGTCGACGGCGTCGACGCCGCGCCCGGCGATGCGGGCGATCGGGTCGCAGCCGATCGCCGCGGCGGCCGCCTCGGAGCCGAGCAGGGTGATCGAGGCGCCGTCGTTGAGCGGCGAGGAGTTGCCGGCGGTGACGGTGCCGGCCTCGACGAAGGAGGGCTTCAGCTTGGCGAGCTTCTCGAGCGAGGTGTCGGCGCGGATCGCCTCGTCGCGCTCGAGCTCGACGCCGGGAACCGGCACCACCTCCGCCATCACACCCTCCTCGTAGGCGCGGGCGGCGAGCTGGTGGCTGCGCAGGGCGAAGGCGTCCTGCTCGGAGCGGGAGATCGAGTAGATCGCGGCCAGCTTCTCGGCCGATTCGCCGAGACTGATCGTCCACCGGTCGGGCATCTCGGGGTTGACCATGCGCCAGCCGAGCGTCGTCGAGTGCAGCGTCGCCGGCCCGGCCGGGAACCCCTTTTCGGGCTTCGGCAGGACCCAGGGGGCGCGGCTCATCGACTCGACCCCGCCGGCGACGACGATCTCGGCATCGCCTGACTCGATCGCCCGCGAGGCGCCGATCGCCGCCTCGAGACTGGAGCCGCAGAGACGGTTGACCGCAACGCCGGGAACGCTCGTCGGCAGCCCTGCCAGCAGCACCGCCATCCGCGCGACGTCGCGATTGTCCTCGCCGGCGCCGTTGGCGTTGCCGAGCACGACGTCGTCGATCCGCCCGGGGTCGAGGTCCGGCACGCGCCCCAGCAACGCTCGCAGCGAGTGGGCGGCGAGGTCATCGGGACGAATCCCGGCGAGGGCACCGCCGTAGCGGCCGAACGGGGTGCGAACGGCCTCGTAGAGGTAGGCGGACCTGCTCGGGGGCTCGCTCATCCGCCGAGACTAGCTCCGACGCGCGCGGTAGCGGCGGGTCTTGGCGCGGTTACCGCACTCCTCCATCGAGCACCAGGTGCGGGAGCGGTTGCGCGAGGTGTCGTGGAAGGCCCATTCGCAGTCGCCGGCCGGGCAGGCCTTGAGTCGCGGCCACTCGCCGGCCGCCTGGAGGCGCTCGACCGCCAGCAGGAGGCGAGCGCCGAGGGCGTCGAGGCCCTGCCCCGCTGGCTCGATCAGGACCAGGTCGCCGGCGCCGAGTCGGGCCCGGTAGCCGCTGCTGGCTACCGCCTCGCGCAGCGGCTCCAGCAGCTCGTCCCGGGTGGGCTCGCCGTTGTTGGCGCGGAGCAGCTCGCGCAGCGCCTCGCGCAGGCCGAGGACGCGGCGGTGGGCGTCGGGGTCGGTGGCGAGCGCGCCGAGGTCGTCGACCCTGGCGCTCGCCCAGGCGGCCAGCGCCTCCGCATCGGCGACCGAGTCGGTCCCCTCCTCGACGTCGCGGGTGTTGACGAAGTCGACCAGCAGCTCGGCCTCAGCCGCGACTCCGCCCCCCTCCTTCGGTTTCTTCTCGAGTTCGCTTGACACCGTCTATCCAGTTTAGCTAGTGTTGTCAACACCTTCAAATTGAGATAGACGGTGTCGCCTCGTTCTCCTGGGGAGACGCCGCGAGAGGAGATCGCGATGAGGTTCCTTGCAGGCTGGATCGTCGTCAACGAAGAGCGCCAGCGGCGGCTGCGCCAGATCGGCGCCAGCGAGCGGTCGGCGCGGAGGCGGCCGCGGCGGTGAGCGGGCTGGGCGAGGAGGTCGGTCCCGGACTCTGGCGCTGGACCGCGCACCACGAGGAGTGGCGCAAGGAGGTCGCCTCGGTCGCCGTCGTCGGCGATGAGGAGATCGTCCTGGTCGATCCCCTGCTGGTCGGCGAGGAGCAGTGGGCCGGGCTCGACGAGCTCGTCGGCCGGCGCCAGGCGCAGGTTCTGATCACGACCCACTGGCACACGCGCTCGGCCGCGGATCTGGCGCGGCGGCGGCCGGGGACGCGGATCTGGGCTCACTCGCGCCAGCGCGCCGCGGTCGCCCGCCGGGCGCCGGTCAGCGACGTCTATCGGATCGGCGACCAGCTTCCCGGGGGGCTCTCCGCCCTGCTCGCGCGGCCGCGTTCGGAGGTCGTCCTCTGGGAGCCGCGCAGCGGCGCGCTGATCGCCGGCGACGCCCTGCTCGGCGACGGCGAAAGGGGCGAGGGTCTGCACACCTGCCCGCAGGCCTGGCTGCCCTCCTCGAGCACGGTCGCCGAGCTGCGCGCGGCGCTGCGCCCTGCCCTCGACCTGCCGCTGAGGCTCGTCCTCCCCTCGCACGGCTCACCTGTTCTTAGTCGGGCACGGCCGGTGCTCGCGGGCGCCCTCGGCTAAAACCAGCGCCCTCGGCTAAATGCGAGGCACGCGAGTGTCGATCTATTCGGCATGGACAGCCGCGAGCAGACGCGGATCGGTCGCTTCTTCGACCGTCACCCTCGCCCCCTGCGGGCGCTGGCGATCGTCGCCCTGCTCTGGGGCATCGGCTACCTGACCTGGCGCATCGGCTGGAGCTGGGAAGGAGCCAACCCGGCGCTGTTCGCGATGCTGCTGGTTACCGAGGTCTACGGCCTCTGGGCGCTGGCGATGCTGGCCTGGTTCTCCTGGTCGCGGCCGCCGGCCCAGCGGCCGGCGACGACCCCCGGGCGCGAGGTCGACGTCTACGTCTGCACCTACGACGAGCCGGCCGAGGTGATCATGGCGACGCTGGCCGGCTGCCGTGCCCTCACCTATCCCCACACCACCTACCTGCTCGACGACGGCCGCCGGCCGGAGATGGCCGAGATCGCGGCGCTCGCCGGCGCCCGCTACATGACCCGGCCCGACAACGCCCACGCCAAGGCCGGCAACATCAACGCGGCGCTGCCGCGCACCTACGGCGATCTGGTCCTCGTCCTCGACGCCGATCACGTGCCGATGCCGGACGCTCTCGACGCCGTCATCGGCTACTTCGACGACCCGAAGATGGCGGTCGTCCAGACCCCGCACGACTTCTTCAACCACGACTCGGCCCAGCACTACGACGTCGGCCGCCACGAGCAGTCGATGTTCTACCGGGTGATCTGCCCCGGCAAGGACCGTCACGGCGCCGCCTACTGGTGCGGCTCGGCGGCGCTGATCAACCGCCACGCGCTGCTCGGGATCGGGGGCGTCGCGACCGAGACGATCGCCGAGGACTTCCACACCACGATCCGCCTCCAGCGCCAGGGCTGGCGCAGCCGCTACCACGACGAGGTCCTCGTCCAGGGCCTGGCACCGCACGACCTCGACTCATACCTGCTGCAGCGCGACCGCTGGGCACGCGGCAACCTCGCCGTCTTCACCCTGCCCGAGTCGCCGCTGCGCGCCGACACCCTGAGCCCACTGCAGCGGCTCTCCTACTTCGCCAGCCTCTTCGCCTACCTGGCGCCGCCGATGCGGCTGCTCCTGCTGCTGACCCTGGGGGCGGTGCTGTGGACCGGTCAGCTGCCGCTGAAGATCAGCGTCCTCGCCCTCGCCGTCCTCTGGCTGCCATCGGTCCTGCTCAACCTCGGCGCCGGGATGGCGCTGGCGCGCGGCTACATGCGGATCCCGGAGACCGCCCACTACGAGCTGCTGACGATGGAGATCTACACCCGCGCCCTGCGCTGCATCGTCAAGCCAAGCCGCACCGCCTTCAAGGTGACGCCGAAGCAGGGCTCCGACGGCGGCGGCTGGGAGGCGCTGCGCAAGCTCCACCTGGTCCTCTTCTGCACCGTCCTCGTCGGCCTCGGCACCCTGATGCGGCTGCTCGACCTGGCCGGGGTCGGGCCGCTGCCCGACATGCCGGGCGGGACGATCGCGGCGGTGATGGTTCCCCTGCTCGGCCTGATCGAGGTCCGGCGCCTGCTGAAGACCTCGTGGGCGGTCGGCCGCCGCCGCCAGCGCCGCCTCGTCTACCGCTTCGAGGGCGACGCCGAGGCCGAGTGCGTAACCGGCGAGGGCAACGTCGCCGCCCGCCTCATCGACGCCAGCGCCGCCGGCCTCGGCCTGGTCTCCACCGCGCCGCTGGCGATCGGCTCCCGGCCCGCCGTCCTGCTCGGCCTCGACGACGCCGCCGGCGAACGCCACCAGGTCGCCGCCCAGGTCGAGATCCGCAGCTGCCGCGAGCACGACGGCAGCTACCTGGTCGGCGCCACGATCGAGGAAATCGACCCCGACGCCCGCCTCCGCCTGATGGAGTGGTGCTACGTCGTCTGCAGCCACGAGCGCCTCCGCGGCCGCCGCCCCGCCGCCCCCGTCCCCGAGCACGCCGCCATCGTCATCTCCCTCGACGACTACCGCCAACCGGCGCTCCCGGCCGTTCCGGTGGCTGCCCTGGAACAAGCTTGAAACTACCTGAGCACTAGACGTAAATTGGCAGGGTCCCATAGAGTCCCGCCATCCGGAGCTCGGAGCCGCATAGGGAATTCTCGTCCTTCCGCCCCAGAAGTCGGTGGAAATGGCTCCTAGCCAGCGCAGCTTCGATCGCGGTCGCAACCGTCGCCGCTTTTGCCAGCGGAATCGGCTCCGATGTCGCCAGGCACGTCACGGCATCGAGTAGCCCGCTGCTCTCCTACTCGGTCTCGGAGATTCATGGCGACTGCGGCGCCCCCACGTTCCTCCCCGAAAGGGAAGGCAACGAAGTCCTCGACCAGCGTGTGCCGAAGGACTGGGAACAGGTGGCGGCGCGGCCCGAAGCTGCGTTCATCGGCGGCGATACGGCAGAAGTCGCGATACAGGGAGAATCGAGCCGTACCGTCACGCTGACCGGCATCGAATTCCAGGTGACTCGCCATCCAATGCCGCCCGGCGACTCGTTTGCGCGACCGTGCGGAGGACCTGGAGTGGGACGGTCGGTCACCGTTGACCTCGACCGAAACCCACCACACGTGGTCAGCTCGAACCGAGACGTGAAAAGCATGATCGGGTCTGAACTCAACGACCGCGGTCGACCGACCCCAATTCGGTTCCCGTGGACGGTTTCCCTGACCGACCCCCTGCTTCTCTTCGTAGTGGCGCAGACCAAGTCCTGCTACTGCGAATGGAGCGCAAGAATCCCCTGGGTGAGTGGTTCCCAGCGAGGCACCATCGTCGTGGACGAAGGCACCGGGGGGCTCCGGGTCGCTTACGGGCCGAGCATCTCCCAGTACGAGCCCTCCTTCACCTCGCAACGCTGGGAACGCGTCCACTACCCGTACTAGCCGGCTCTCTGTCGATCGCGCACCGGCGGATCGCCGCGGAGCGGAGAGGGTGGGATTCGAACCCACGAGGCGGGTTAACCCCGCCCACGCGATTTCCAGTCGCGCTCCTTAAGCCACTCGGACACCTCTCCGGGCTGGCTCACAGCGTATTGGCTCCCGCCCTCCGGAGCGTGGTTGAGCTTTGTCTCCTATGGCGAGACAAAGCT
>DATKLT010000026.1:0-15801 GCA_035542315.1 Solirubrobacterales bacterium
TCACCGCGACGGCGGTGTCGGCGAGCATCGTCTCCGGCCGCACCGTGGCGACGGTGAGCACCCGGTCGGAGCCCTCGACCGGGTAGTCGATCGAGTAGAGGACGTCCTCGACCTCGCGGTTCTCGACCTCGAGGTCGGAGATCGCCGAGCGCGAGCCCGGGTCCCAGTTGACCATGTAGTTGTCGCGGTAGACGTAGCCCTTGTCGAAGAGCTGCTTGAAGACGCGGTAGACGGCGCGCACATAGTCGGCGTCGAGGGTGAAGCGCTCGCGCTCGTAGTCACAGGAGGCGCCGAGCCGTTTGTACTGCTCGACGATCCGCGAGCCGTACTCGGCTTTCCACTCCCAGACCCGCTCGACGAAGGCCTCGCGGCCGAGCTCGTGGCGCGTCTTCCCTTCCTTGCGCAGCTCTTTCTCGACCACCGCCTGGGTCGCGATCCCGGCGTGGTCGGTGCCCAGAATCCAGAGCGAGTTGCGGCCCCGCATCCGGTTCAGCCGCACCAGCGCGTCCTGCATCGAGCCATTCAGCGCGTGGCCCATGTGCAGCGCGCCGGTCACGTTCGGCGGCGGGATCGCGACCGAGAAGTTATCCGCCGGCGTGCCCTCGGCGGGCGGGTGGAAGTAGCCGCCCTCGAGCCATTCGGCGAAGACCCGCGCCTCGACCTCCGCCGGGTCGTAGCGGGTCGTCTCCTCGAGCTTCTTGCGGTCGGCCGCGTTCACGCGGCCGAGTCTAGGCAGATTCTTCGCCGAGCTGATCTTCGGCCGCGCCGATGTCCTGGTGGACGGCCTCGGTCACCAGCGTCGGCCGGCGGCCCTCGCTGATCGTCTCCCGAGTCACCACGCACTTGGTCACGTCGCGGCGCGAGGGCAGCTCGAACTGGACGTCGAGCAGCGTCTCCTCGAGGATCGAGCGCAGGCCGCGAGCGCCGGTCTCACGCTCCAGGGCTTTGTCGGCGATCGCCTCGAGGCTGTCCTCGGAGAAGACCAGCTCGATGTCGTCGAACTCGAAGAAGCGCTGGAACTGGCGGGTCAGCGCGTGCTTGGGCTCGGTCAGGATCGTGGTCAGGTCGTCGCGGCTGAGCTGGTGGATCGCGGTGATCACCGGCAGGCGGCCGATGAACTCGGGGATCAGGCCGTATTCGATCAGGTCCTCGGGCAGCACCTGCTCGAACCATTCGCCGGCGTCCTTCTTCTCGCGCGAGGAGATCGCGGCGCCGAAGCCGACGCCCCGGTCCCCCACCCGCCGCTCGATCACCTTGTCGAGCTCGGCGAAGGAGCCGCCGCAGATGAAGAGGATGTTGGTCGTGTCGATCGTCAGGAACTCCTGGTGGGGGTGCTTGCGGCCGCCCTGCGGCGGCACCGAGGCTGTGGTCCCCTCGAGGATCTTCAGCAGCGCCTGCTGGACGCCTTCGCCGGAGACGTCGCGGGTGATCGACGGGTTGTCGGCCTTGCGCGCGATCTTGTCGATCTCGTCGATGTAGATGATCCCCGTTTCGGCCTTCTTCACGTCGAAGTCGGAGGCCTGGATCAGCTTCAGGAGGATGTTCTCGACGTCCTCGCCGACGTAGCCGGCCTCGGTCAGCGCCGTCGCATCGGCGATCGCAAAGGGGACGTTGAGGATCCGCGCCAGCGTCTGAGCCAGCAGCGTCTTGCCGCACCCGGTCGGGCCCAGCATCATGATGTTCGACTTCTGCAGCTCGACGTCGGTCTCTTCGGACTGCGCGATCTGGACCCGCTTGTAATGGTTGTAGACGGCGACCGAGAGGGCGCGCTTGGCGGACTCCTGGCCGACCACGTACTCCTCGAGCACGTCGTGGATCTCGCGCGGTTTCGGCAGGTTCTCGAGCTCGAAGGCCGGCGGCGCGGTCAGCTCCTCGTCGATGATCTCGTTGCAGAGGTCGATGCACTCGTCGCAGATGTAGACGCCGGGGCCGGCGATCAGCTTTTTCACCTGGCGCTGCGACTTGCCGCAGAAGCTGCAGAGAAGCTGCTCGTTCGAGTCAGTGGGACGTGCCAGGGGAATCCCCTCCTATCGGGACGATCGTGGTCTCCGGCAGCTCGCCAAAAGCTTAGAGGGGGCGGGAAGCCGGGGTGTGAGGTGCTCATACGGCGCCTGGACGCTCGTCCCTCCCCGTGGTCGGGGCCTTGCGCGAGGAGGGGGTGTCGGCGATAGGTTGGGAGCAATGCCAACCGAGCTCGAGATCGCCCCCGTCGCCGCCGCCGAGTACGAGGAGCTGTTGCCGCTGATCGCGGCCTACCAGCGCTTCTACGAAGTCGAGGACATCGACGAGGATCGCAACCGCGCCTTCTTTCGCCGCTTCCTCGCCCCCAGCGACGAGGGGCTCCTGCTCGGCGCCCGCGCCGACGGCCGCCTCGTCGGCCACGCCTGCCTCTACTGGCACCACAACTCGCTGCTCGCCGCCGAGACCGTTCTCCTCTACGACCTCTTCGTCGTTCCCGAGGTGCGCGGCAAGGGTGTCGGCCGAGCTCTAATCGAAGCCGCCGCCGAAGTCGCCCGCGAGCGCGGAGCCGTCCAGCTCGAATGGTCGACCGCCCCCGACAACCACACCGCCCAGCGCCTCTACGACTCCCTCCCAACCGAGCGCTCGGAGTGGCTCGAGTACGAGCTCGAGCTCTGAATCAGCTGTAGCGGTCCCAGCGGCGCAGTTCGGGTTCGGGGTTGACCGCGACGCCGTGGACGTGGAGCTCGAAGTGGAGGTGACAGCCGACGGTGATCGCGTTGCCGGTCTTGCCGACGGCGCCGACCCTCTCCCCCGCCCAAACCGCCTCGCCCTTGTGGACGAGAGGCGGCCTGATCAGGTGGGCGTAGAAGTAGCTGCGGTCTTCGCCCGCGCCGTGGATTTCGAGGTAGTTGCCGTAGAGGACCGGGTCGTAGCCGACGTGGGTCACCTTGCCGGTGGCCGCCGCGACCAGCTCGGTACCGCAGTTGGCGACGATGTCGAAGCCTTCGTGGGTGCGGCCGCCGTCGCGGGGCGCGCCGAAGGTGCCGATATAGCCGCGGGTCCAGTGCGGCCCCTTGACCGGGAAGACGTTGCGCAGATATTCTGTGCCGCCGTCGCGGTCGCGGTCGCGGGGCGCGGCACTGGCGAGGGGAGCGGCGAGCGCCGCGACGATCAGGAGGGCGAGAAGGGCCGAGCGCTTCAGTGGTGCTCGATGACGCGGTCGACGATGTTGTACTCCTTCGCCTCTTCCGCGCTCATGAAGTAGTCCCGCTCGGTGTCTTTGGTGACCTTGTCGAACGGCTGACCGGTGTGCTTGGCGATGATCTCGTCGAGGCGGCGGCGGACGTCGATGATCTCTCTGGCGTGGATCTCGATGTCGGTCGCCTGTCCCTGGAAACCGGCCGAGACCTGGTGGATCAGGATCTTCGAGTTGGGCAGCGCCATCCGCTTGCCCTCCTTGCCACCGCAGAGCAGCAGCGCGCCCATGCTCATCGCGACGCCGACGCAGATCGTCTGCACGTCGGGCTTGATGAACTGCATCGTGTCGTAGATCGCCAGCCCCGCGTACACCGAACCGCCGGGCGAGTTGATGTAGAGGCTGACGTCCTTGTCCGGGTCCTCGGACTCCAGGTGCAGGAGCTGGGCGACGATCAGGTTGGCGATGTCGTCCGTGACCGGCGTTCCGAGGAACACGATCCGCTCGCCGAGCAGGCGCGAATAGATGTCAAACGCGCGCTCCCCGCGCGACGTCTGCTCGACCACCATCGGGACCAGAGGGCTCATGCTCGGCACTCTATAGAAGCGCCCAGGCGTGCCTGCGGGCGACCCGCCTGCGTTGGGGGCGGGTGGATCGCACCGATGTTGAGCTTTCCCGGCCATAGCGCGGGAAAGCTCAACATCGATAGGTCTCTCCAGTCGTTGTCGACGAGCTCCGGCGTCCCGCCCAATCCGCGCCGCAGTTAGGCCTGACCCGCACACCTACCTGCCCACGGAGGTGCGCGGGTCAGGCCCCCACCCCCGTCTCGCGCGGCTACTCCTCGCCGGGGGTCCAGAGCTTGCCGCCGGACCCCTCGCCGGACTCCTCGGACTCCTTCTCCGGGGTCCAGATCTTCTCGGCGGCCTCGGCTTTGGCCTGGGCCTCTTCGGCCTGCTCGAGCGGGATCGGCTTCGCCGCCTCGGCGATCAGGTCGATCGCTTTGCGGGCGCGAATGTCGTCGGCGATCATCCGCTCGCGGCCGTTCTGGCGCAGCCGCTCGAGCAGCTTCTCGGGCGTCGTCCGTTCGTGCTCGGCGCTGTGCTCGAGCGCCTCGACCAGCTCCTCGTCGGAAACCTCGATCTCCTCGGCGGCGGCGATCGCGGTGACGACCGCCTCGCGCTTCAGCTCCTTCTCGGCATCCGGCTTCGACTCCCCGATCAGCTCCTCGCGGCTCCTGCCCTGCATCTGCAGGAAGGCGGCGGGGTCCATCCCGCGCTGGGCGAGCTGGCGTTCCATGCTCTCCATCCGTTCGGTCGCCCGCGCGGTGACGATCTCGGCCGGCACCTCCACTTTGGACGCGGCGACGGCGGCGTCGACGGCGGCGATGCGGAAGTCTTCCTCGGCGCGGCTGTTCAGCGCTTTGCCGACTTTCTCGCGGATGTCGCCGCGCAGCTCCTCGAGCGTCTCGAACTCGGAGGCGTCGGAGGCGAAATCGTCGTCGAGCTCGGGCAGGACTTTCTCCCGCACCTCTTTGACCTTGATCTTGAAGACGGCGTCTTCGCCAGCCAGGTGATCGGCCCCGTAGTCCTCGGGGAAGGTGACCTCGACCTCGCGATCGTCGCCCGCGGCGACGCCGACCAGTCCCTCCTCGAAGCCGGGGATGAACTGGCCCGAGCCCAGGGTCAGGAGTTGGTCTTCGGCCTTGCCGCCCTCGAACGCCTTGCCGTCGAGCAGGCCCTCGAAGTCGATCAGGACGACGTCGCCGTCGGCGGCGGCGCGCTCGACCGTCTCCAGCCGCGCGAAGCCCTCGCGGATGCGGTCGACCTCGGTGTCGACAACCCCCTCGTCGACCTCTTTCTCCTCGCGACCGACCTCCAGGCCCTTGTAGTCGCCGAGCTCGGCGGTCGGCCGCACGCCGACCTCGAACTTGAACTCCAGCGCCTCCCCCTCGGCCTCGGGGGTCGAGACCATCTCGATGCTGGGGTCGCCGATCGGGGTGACGCCGCTGTCGAGCAGCGCCCGTTCGTACCACTCCGGCAGCGCCTCCCGAATCGCCTCCTCGAGTACCGCCTCGAACCCAATCCGCTGCACGACCAGCGAGGGCGGCGCTTTGCCCTTGCGGAAGCCCGGCATCCGCATCTCGCGGGCGAGGCCGCGGGCGGCGCGGGAAACGGCTTTGTCTACGTCGGCGGCGGGGACGCTGGCCTCGACTCGCGCACGCGAGTCGGGCAGCTCGGTAACGGTGGTATCCATGGGGTCGCTGACCCTACCGCGCGAGCATCGTCCGCAGCGCCGCCGCAAAGTCGAGGACGAAGGCGAAGCCGCGACCCAGCGGGCCGGTCACCAGCCAAGCCCGGGCCCTAGTGAGCGGCGACACCTGGCTCCTCGCCGGAGCTGCCGAGGATCTGCTGCTCGAGGCGCTTCGAGTGACCGGCGGCGACCGCGCGCTGGGCGCGTTGGGGGTCGAGCTCGACGCCGTGGTCGTAGGCGAGGTCGAGCAGCCGCTGCTTCTCGATTCCCTCCTTCGCCGCCTGGAAGAAGAACCAGGCGAGGACACCGAGGCCGAGGAAGGTCCCCTCGATCATCATGATCATCCCGGCGATGCTCTGGTCGGTCAGGGCCGAGATCCCGTAGTGGGCCTCGCCGGCGCTGTAGCGGTCGTAGAGCACCGTCCCCGACCAGGTGAGGATGTTGCCGAGCACGGTCGTGACCAGGCGCATCAGGATCACGTAGAGGACCTTCCAGCCGGCGGTGAACCACTGCGGCACCGGCAGCGGCCCGAAGACCGGCATCCAGACCAGGCAGCCGAAGAAGATGAAGGTCGCGTGCTCGAGGAAGTGGACCGCGGCGGTGCCGTACGCCGCGTCGTACAGCGCCGGGATGTGCCAGAAGAAGATGTTCACCGCCCACAGCGAGATGGCGATCGCCGGGTGGACGAGGACCCGCATGCGGTCGAAGAGCTTGATCGCGAGGATCGGCTGCAGCAGCGGCCCGGTCAGGCCCAGCACCAGCAGCAGCGAGGCGATGTCGCCGATCAGCAGGTGCTCGGTCATGTGGGCGATCACCAGTTCCTCGGCGACGTCTGAAAGCGGCGAGATCAGCGCCAGGGCGATCAGCAGGAGACCGGAGGCGAAGCAGATCTGACGCCAGAGCGGCACCGGTCGACCTCGTCCGGCAAGGGTCGTGGAGCGCTTCGAGTAGAGGCCCGCGGCGATCAGCATCGGCAGCAGCTCGAGCGGGCCGAAGATGCCCGAAACGTGGGCGATCGGCAGGGTCACGGCGACCAGCGTAGCGCCGCGACCGCTGCTAGCTTGCCGTCAGCCGTGGCCAGCCTCGACGACCGCTTTCCCCCCATCGGCAGCTTCGGCTTCCTCTCCGACTGCCACACCGCCGCGCTCGTCTCCTACGCCGGCGCCGTCGAGTGGCTCTGCGTCCCGCGCTTCGACTCGCCGAGCGTCTTCGCCTCGCTCCTGGACCGCGGCGCCGGCCGCTTCAAACTGAAGCCGAAGGGCGTGATCGTGCCGATCAGCCGCCGCTACGAGCCGGGCACGCTGGTGATCGAGACGACCTGGGTCACGGACACCGGCTGGGTCGTCGTCCATGACGCGCTGACGATCGCCGAGTGGGTCGCCGACGAAGGCAGCGGCCGCCCCCGCAACGCGCACGAGTCCGACCGCTCGCTGCTGCGGACGATGACCTGCATCGACGGCGAGGTCGAGATGGAGATGGAGTGCCTGCCGCGCTTCGGCTACGGCGCCGAGGAAGCGGCCTGGAGCGGCGGCGAGCTGGGCGAGGCGGCCGCCACCGCGGCGGACGGGACCGAGCTGCGGCTGACCTCCGACATGGAGCTGAGCGTCGAGGGCGGGACCGTCCGGGGCAGGCTGAAGCTGCGCGAGGACGAGACCGGCTTCTGCTCGGTCAGCTGGGGCGACGGCGGCATCGGCGGCCCGCGAAGCGCCCCGGAGGCGCTCGAGCGGCTCGACTCGACCGAAGAGTTCTGGCGCGCCTGGCTGCGCCACGGCGAGTTCCCCGATCACCCCTGGCGGATCCACCTGCAGCGCTCGGCGCTCGTCCTCAAGGGGCTCACCTACACCCCGACGGGGGCGATCGTCGCCGCCCCCACCACCTCGCTGCCGGAGGCGCCCGGCGGCGAGCGCAACTGGGACTACCGCTTCAGCTGGATTCGCGACTCGACCTTCACCCTCTGGGCCCTGCACACGCTCGGCTTCGACGACGAGGCGCGCGACTTCATGCGCTTCATCGTCCAGGTCTGCCGCGACCACCCGGACCTGCAGATCATGTACGGGATCGGCGGCGAGAAGACGCTGACCGAGAGGACGCTCGACCACCTCTCCGGCTACGGCGGCGCCCAGCCGGTGCGGATCGGCAACGGGGCCTACGACCAGCGCCAGAACGACGTCTGGGGGGCCCTGCTCGACTCCGTATACCTGCACGAAAAAGCACTCCGTGGGCGCGGCACGAAAGCCGATCGCGAGCTGGTCGGCTACCAGGTCGAGGCCGCGATCGACGCCTGGCCCCACCCCGACCAGGGGATCTGGGAGTCCCGCGGCGAGCCCCAGCACTACGTCTCCTCGAAGCTGATGATGTGGGTCGCGGTCGACCGCGGGGCGCGGCTCGCGCGCGGCGTCGGCAACGAGGAGCTGGCGACGCGCTGGCAGCAGAAGGCCGACGAGTTCCATGCCGAGATCCTCGAGCGCGGCTGCCGCGACGGCGTCTTCCGCCAGCACTACGACACCGACGCGCTCGACGCCTCCTGCCTGCTGATCCCGCTGCTGCGCTTCCTGCCGCCCGACGATCCGCGGCTGCGGACGACCGTCGACGCGATCGCCTCCGAACTGACCGAGCACGGGCTCGTCCTCCGCTACAAGGTCGACGAAACCGACGACGGCCTGCACGGCAAGGAGGGCACCTTCCTGATCTGCTCCTTCTGGCTGGTCTCGGCGCTCTCGGAGATCGGCGAGCGCGAGCGGGCGCGCGAGCTCTGCGAGCGACTGCTCGAGGCGGCCGGCTGGCTCGACCTCTTCGCCGAGGAGCTGGAGGCCGAATCGGGACGCCACCTCGGCAACTTCCCCCAGGCCTTCACCCACCTGGCGCTGATCAACGCCGTCTCCCACGTGATCGCCGACGAGCAGCGCGAAGACGGCGGCGTCACCGCCGTCTTCTCCGAGATGGGCGGCGTCCGCGGTTAGAGCGGACCAAGGGCGTTCTTCGGTGCTGTCCCTGGAGCACACCCCGCCCACGGAAACCGTCGCCCTCGTCGCCTGAACCGAGCCCTCGGAAGGACGGGCCGGGTGACCCTCTGACAAAGGCTCCAGTGCGGCCGTTTGCGCCCTAGCCCCGGCCCAGCTGCGCGACGGTCTTTGACAGAGGGTCACCCGGCCCGTCCACGCGCCCTCGTTTCTGACTCCGACGGCCCGTGCTCCTTGGTACGGGGGCGTCACTCTTTGACTCAGACGCAAGATCGACAGACAAAACGTTTCGTTTGCTTTATATTGTCGCGGCGATGCCACCGAGAGACCGCCACGAACAAGAAAGAGCCCTGCTCGCCGCCCTGCGCCACCCGCTGCGGCGGCAGATCCTGCGGGTGATGGAGGTAGAGGAGCCGATCAGCCCCAGCCAGCTGTCGAACAGGCTCGAGCACCCGCTCAGCAACGTCAGCTACCACGTCCGCGTCCTTGCCGACTGCGAGGCGGTCGCGCTCGTCTCCACCGAACCGATCCACGGCTCGGTACAGCACTTCTACAGAGCCTCTGTGGAAGTGCCCTGGGCGCGCGAGATCCTCGCGATCGACGAGGGGGATGGCGAGACACCGGGGGAGACTCCGGCCCACTGACCGACTTGGGCCAAGCAGGAAGACGATGACGCCGGGAGAGGAGAGCTGGAGCACGCGGGAGGGCGACATCGCCACCGAGTCGGCTGTGCTGCAACTGGTCCTCGACCTGCACCCGACCCTGCTGACACTTGCCGAACTGGTGCGCGAGGTGGCGGGCGAGGACGCGCCCTTCGCCGAGCGCGACTCGGTCGAACGCGCCGTCCGCGACCTGGTCGGCGCCGGCCTCCTCCACAACAACGAGGGCTTCGCGATCCCGACCCGTGCGGCGCTGCGCTTCAGCGAGCTGCTCGATCGCTGACCACGAGGCGGCGAAAGCTCGTCTGCAGGCGCCGCTCCAGCTCGGCCGTCGCCGCAGCGGCGCCGGGGTCCGCCCGGTCCCCGCCGGTGATGAGCACGACCTCGGTCGCAGCAAAGACGCCGATCGTGTCCTCGACCGCCTGGACCAGGTCCTCGTCGCCGACACGGGCCTCGGCGGCCACCCCGGCCGCCGCCAGCGAGGCGACGCTGAGCACGAGGTTGCGCTGCGCCTCGCGGCGACCGGCCTCGAGGTCGGAGGCCCAGCGATCGAGGAAGCCGAGGCGCGCCGGCGCCAGGACGAGGACGTCGGCGCCCGGCCCCTCCTCCCCGCCGGCGGCGTCGGCGGCGATCGAGGCGATCGCGTCAGGGTCCTCCAGCGGTCGCGTGACGACGAGCAGGAGGCGTCGCCGCGAGGCCGGGGTCGGCGGCCTGCCGATCGCCCCCGTGGGACGGGCGCGGGCGGCGGCGATCACGATCGCCACCGCCGCCAGCGCCCCGATGGTGACCCCGAGGCCGGGGCCACCGAGGTAGAACGCGGCGACCACGGGGACGGCGATCCCGGCGACGAGAGCGGGCAGCTTCCAAGGAGCCACCGCTTAAGCCTGCCACGTCATCGCCGTCCCCCGGCGCGGGCTCAGGACCCCTTCGCGATCGCCACCGGCGTAACTCCAGCATGCATCACCTGCATCTCCATCCAGCACACCTCCCCTCGATCCCCTCACAGGGCCCCATTCCGTGCCCTGGCCGCTCGATTCCCGGAACGACAAGATATGAATACTTTAATTCTTTACAGCAATCAAGTGCAGAATCTCAAAAACTTGGCAATAAACGAGGAAAACGGCAACGTTGTGAAATTCTTGAGTTTCTGACGCTAAAGTTGGACACCTCGGCCGCTACCTGAACCAACGACCGAAGGACACCCCGTGCCAAGAGCCAAGACCCAACAGAAAGACGGCGTCGAACAACTCGTCGCCAAAGCATTCGCACATCCGCTGCGGGTGCAGATACTGATCATCCTCAACGAGCGCGTCGCCAGCCCCAACCTGCTCGCCCAGGAGCTCGACCAGAGCCTCAACCTGGTCGCCTATCACGTGCGCGTGCTGGAGAAATACGACTGCATCGAGCTGGTCGACACCAAGCAGCGCCGCGGCGCCACCGAGCATTTCTACCGTGCCACTCGCCGTCAGTTCCTCAGCGACGCCGAATGGTCACGACTGCCGGAGGTCCTGCGACCGGGCATCTACGACGCGATCCTGAAATCGATCTTCCAGGACATCCGCGAGGCGGCCAACACCGGCACCCTCTACGAGATGGAGGACCTCCACGTCAGCCGCTCGCCGATGGTCGTCGACAAGCAGGGCTGGGAGGACGTCAAGACGCTGCTGAGCGAGACGCTCGACCGGGTGCTGGAGATCCAGGCCGAATCGTCGGCGCGGCTGGCGACCAGCGACGAGACCGGGATGCTCTCGAAGGTCGAGATGCTGCACTTCAAGTCGCCAGCTAGCTGAGCGGCGCTGCTGCCTCCGGCGTGGCGACGATGAAGGAGAAGCTCTCCTCGAGGTAGAGGTGGACCGCCTCTGCCTCGTGGTGGCTGTAGCCGATCGAGAGGTCCTGGCCGGACTCGAAGAGGAAATCGCCGCCGCGAAGGCTGATCACGACGCCGCCGGTCACCCCTGGCGCCCAGACGATCGGACCGCCCTCGAGGATCTTCGCCAGGTGGTCGCGCAGGGGATAGCCGCCGTGCTCGGCGGTCTCGATCACGCGGGTGTACTCGTCGGGACCGAGGGCGAGCCCGTAGGGCCCCTCCACCCCGCCCTGGCGGACAGCCTCGACGGCGCGGGCGACCGAGCGCGGGTATTCCTCGGCCGAGGCCCCGAGCGGCTCGGCCCCGATCGGCGAAGCCTCGGCGACGCCGGCGATGCCGGCGCCCTCCCAACCGTGGAAGACGGCGACGTTCTCGCAGATCGCGATCTGCTTCGCCGCCCCGTCGAGCGGCGCCAGCTCGACGTCGACAGCGCCGCGGTCGCCGTCGCGCAGCTCCGCGAGGGAGATCGAGAAGTCGGCGCGCAGCTCGACCAGCGGCAGCACCCGGCGGCGCAGGGCGCTGACGCCGCCGCCGTTGGGGGCGGCCACCTCCTCGACCCGGCCGAGGTTGGTCGCCGAGTGCTCCCAGCCCAGCGGTCCGGCGAAGTCGACCAGGCGGCGGGCGGCGAGCGGGCCGCGCAGGCGCTCGCGCGCCTCCTCGTCGAGTAGCTCCCAGGAGGCCTCGGAGATCGGCGCCAGCTGGCGCAGAAGGTGGTTCACTGCTGCTCTCCCCTCAGGCTGCCGATGCCAAGCGAACCGTCAGCCGCGCCGACCGCCTCGCCCGAATCGTCATCCTCGCCCTCGGATGCGGCCTCGGCGGCCTCGCCGTGCTCGACGACGTCGCCCTCCTGGAAGAGGACCCCTTCGGCGATCGCCCGCCAGCGCGGCGTGCGCCGCAACAGGTACTCGAGGTTCATCGCGAAGTGCTTGAACTCCTCGCCCTGGGCGTCTTCCATGATCGCCCGCGCCTCGCTGTCGGGCTCGACCGCGAGTCGCTGCTGGTACCAGCCGATCGCCTGGCACTCCTCTTCCAGGGAGGCGCAGATCCGGGCGAAGCTGCGGGTCTCCGCCGAGAGCTCCTCCGGTGGCTCGTGGTATTGGTCGAATCCCATCTCTTCTCCTTAGGCGCTCGCGGTTGCCGCTCGCCCCGAGATTAACCCGCCGCTCATGGTTCGAGCGGGTCGCAAGGTTCCCAGGGACGGGCGAAGAGGTCGTAGGACTTGCGGATCGCGCTGAAGCCGAGCGCTTCGGCCGCCGGGCAGAACTGGTCGGGATCGAGTTCGTACTCGGCCTCGAAGACGGCCTTGTCGCGGTCGATGAACGGCTTGTAGAAGCCGCATTCGTGGTACTGGAAGCACTCCTCGACGATCGCGAAGTCGAAGTCGCCGACGAGCTGGCGGACCTGACGGGGGTCGTTCTTCAGCGCCACCGCCATGCCGCGGGCGTGGACCTGGCGGGCGATCCAACGATTGAAGCGGAGCTGGTCGGCACGGCTGATGTCGAACCCCGTCTTGTTTTCCCAGCCGGCGAGGTTGTCGGGCTCGACCGCGTCGAAGCGCTTGCGCGCGCACATCTGAATCCGCGCTTCGAGCGGCTTGGCGAAGAGCTGGAAGCGGCTGACGTCGAGCCAGCGCTCGTTGGGGAAGCCTTCGTAGCGGCGACCGATGACCGAGCGCGGGAAGCGGCCGGCATCGGGCCGGAATCTCTCCCAGCTGCCGACGTCGAGGTAGCAGACCGCGCGCCGCCGGTGCCGGTGCAGGGCGCGCACGTCGCCCTTCGTCGCTTCGAAGCCGTCGACGTCGTAGACCCAGGCCTTGAAGCTCGGATCGATCTTGCCCTGCAACTGCCACTGCCAGGCCGCAGTCCGCGGCGGCGGGCGCCAGTGGCGGGTTCCCGGGACGCCACCGATCGCGGAGGCGACGGCCGGGGCCGCGAGCAGCGCCGCGGCGACCGCGAGAGCGGCCCCCAGCACTGCGGTGCGGCGAAACGAGCCTGCTCCCATTCTCGAAAGCTACCCGTGGCCCTGGCCTGAAAACAGGCCGGTGCCGGAGAGCCAAAGTTGGGCCGAGATGGTTGATCGCTCTCAGATCGGGAACCGGAGAGACATGGAGGGAACCGAAGCCGCGGCGCGCGGGACGATCGAGACCGAGGTCCCGGCTCGGCTCGACCGCTTGCCATGGTCGCGCTTTCACTGGATGGTCGTGATCGGCCTCGGCACGGTCTGGATCCTCGACGGGCTCGAGGTGACGATCGTCGGCAGCGTCGGCGACCGCCTCACCGAACACGGCAGCGGCATCGCCCTCGATGCCAGCCAGATCGGCACCGCGGCCGCCTTCTACGTCGGCGGAGCCTGCCTCGGCGCCCTCTTCTTCGGTCAGCTCACCGACCGCTTCGGCCGCAAGAAGCTGTTTCTCCTCACCCTGACGCTCTACATCGCGGCGACCGTCGCCACCGCCTTCTCCTTCACCGCCTGGTACTTCTACGCCGCCCGCTTCTTCACCGGCGCCGGCATCGGCGGCGAGTACGCGGCGATCAACTCGGCGATCGACGAGCTGATCCCGGCCCGGGTCCGCGGCCGCGTCGACCTGATGATCAACGGCAGCTACTGGTTGGGCGCTGCCGGCGGCGCCCTCGCCGCCGTCTTCTTCCTCGACACGGCGCTGTTCGCCGCCGACTTCGGCTGGCGCCTCTCCTTCGGGATCGGCGCCGCGCTCGGAGTCGGGATCCTGATCGTCCGCCGCAACGTGCCCGAGAGCCCGCGCTGGCTCTTCATCCACGGCCACGAGAAGGAGTCGGAGGAGATCGTCGCCGGGATCGAGGAGGACGTGCGCGAGGAGACCGGCGAGGAGCTGCCCGCGGTCGACGACTCGATCGTCGTCCATCCGCGCAAGCGGATCCCGTTCCGCGAGATCGCCCGCACCGCCTTCTCTAAATACCCGCGACGCACCGCCCTCGGCCTCTCCCTGTTCGTCGGCCAGGCCTTCCTCTACAACGCCGTCACCTTCGACCTCGGCACCCTGCTCGGCGAATTCTTCAACGTCGGCTCCGGCACCATCCCCCTCTACATCGCGCTCTTCGCGGTCTCCAACTTCCTCGGGCCGCTGACCCTCGGGCGCCTCTTCGACACCGTCGGGCGGAAACCGATGGTCGCCGGCACCTATCTCGTCTCGGCGGTGCTGACCGGGGTGCTGGGCGCCTTCCTGCTCGGCGAAGGGCTCACTACCTGGTCGTTCATGGCCTTCGTGATGGCGATCTTCTTCGTCGCCTCGGCCGGCGCCAGCTCCGCCTACCTGACCGTCTCGGAGATCTTCCCGATGGAGACGCGGGCGCTCTCGATCGCCTTCTTCTACGCGGTCGGCACCGCCGCCGGCGGCATCGTCGGCCCGCTGCTCTTCGGACATCTGATCAACACCGGCAAGCAGAGCGCGGTCGCGATCGGCTTCTTCATCGGCGCCGTGGTGATGGCGATCGGCGGCATCGCCGAGCTCGCCTTCGGGGTCAAGGCCGAGCAGAAACAGCTCGAGGAGGTCGCCGAGCCGCTGACCGCGGAGGGCCAGACCGAGGAGGAGGGCGAGGGGGGCGAACCGCGTGAACCGGTGCCCCCGCGGCGCCCGATACGGCCCAGCGAGCGCTTCCGCCCGGGGCCCGGTCCGCTCTCCTCGGCACGGGCGATGTCGATCAGCGGTCCGCATCCGGCGGTACCGCTCGACCGCGAGGTCGAGATCATCGCCCATGCCCTGCAGGACCGCGGCAGCGCCAATCGCCGCGAGCTGCGGCGGCGGGTCGGCGCCCGCTACTGGGGCCCGGGCCGCTTCAGCGAGGCGCTGCGGCAGGCGATCGGCGAAGGACGTGCCAAGCGGCTGCCGCGCGGGCAAATCGCGCCGGGGGACGTGACGAGGGGCGGCGACGCTCCCGCCGCTATCGTGTGACAAGGCCGGCCCGATGGGCCGCCGGGCGCTGCACAGCCGATTCGGGCCCCCAGGGCGGCGCCGGTGTGACAATCCGGCGTGCGGACCTTGAATCGATGGCAGCTAGCAGCAACGACGAGAACCAGGTGACCGAGGCAGACCTCCACGCCGAGGGGCTGGCCGGCGAGCGCGAGCTGTGGCGCCGCTTCGAAGCCGAGCGCAGCCCGGCGATCCGGGAGGAGCTGGTGCGCCGCTACCTGCCCTTCGCCAAGAACCTGGCGCTGCGCTACCGCGGCGCCAGCGAGTCCTTCGACGACCTCTTCCAGGTCGCCAGCCTCGGCCTGGTCAACGCGATCGATCGCTTCGACCCCTCGCGCGGGACGCCCTTCGCCGCCTTCGCCTCACCGACGATCCTCGGCGAACTGAAGCGCCACTTCCGCGACCGCGTCTGGACCGTGCGGGTGCCGCGCGGCCTGCACGACCGCATGGCCGAAGTCGACAAAGCGATCTCTGAGCTGACGGTGAAGCTGCAGCGCTCACCGTCGGTCGGCGAGATCGCCGAGCGGCTGGAGCTGGACCCGACCGACGTGCTCGAGGTGCTCGAGGCGAGCCACAACCGCCGGCCGCTCTCGCTCGACCGCCCGGTCGGCAACGACGACGAGGAATCGACGGCAGCGGAGTGGATCGGCGACGAGGACCAGGGCTACGAGCTGGTCGAGGACAAACTCGCCCTCGAGGAGGTCCTCCCCCATCTCGACGAGCGCGAGCGGACAGTGCTCAAACTGCGCTTCGTCGACGACCTCACCCAGTCCCAGATCGCCGAGCAGATCGGCCACTCCCAAATGCACGTCTCACGGATCCTGCGGCGGGCGCTGGACCGCATACGTGCCGAGGTCGCGGAAGCCGAAGACGGCGACCGGGGGGGCTAGGGACGGGGTTCTGCGTGGAGGGGTTGGGTGACCCCCTTCACTTGCCTGCCTGGCTGGATCGGCTCTAGCCGT
>DATKLT010000027.1:0-5178 GCA_035542315.1 Solirubrobacterales bacterium
CTCCAAAGCGAGCGCAGCGAGCGAGTTTTGGAAGGGTCACCCGACCCCTCCCCCGCAACCAAACTAATTCGGTTCAGCCGGAGTCGGCCCGGTGAACTTGAAGTAGTGTACGTTCTCCCCGCCGTATTTCCCCCAAGTTTCCTTGCCGAAGGCGCGGATCGCGTCGAGGGTCTTCGCCCCCTCGTACTTCTTGCAACCGATCAGGTTGGTCCAGGTCGTCGCCGCCACCGCGTAGGGCATCTGTTCGTTCGGGAAGAGCAGCGTCGCGCCGTACATCGTGTCGTAGAGGCCCTTCAGTTCGAGCTGCTCGCTTTCGGGCAGGTCGGGCGAGTACTGGATCTCCATCCGGCCGTGCTCGAGCGAGTGGACGTAGTCGATCGGCGCCGGTTCTTCGCGGTAGGCGCCGTCGGCCTGCTGGTAGGGCGGTTCGACGTGGGGGCCGGAGGTCGGCGGGTTGGTCTTGTAGTCGGGCGTCTTCGAGCTCGGCGGGATGTGTTCGTGGCCCTCGTCTGGCAGCTTCAGCTCGAGCACGCAGCCGGCCTGTTTCGCCGCCACCTGCAGGTCGGTCGTCTTCACCGGCGGCGGCGTCGTGCCGGCCCGTTCGTCGGGTTCGATTCCGTTGGTCGAGCCGTAGGAAGTGTTGAGGTTGATGTGGGCGCTGCCGTCGCCGTCGTTGCCCCCTCCACCCCCGCCGCCGCTGCTGGCGAGGACGATGACGACGACCGCGATCACGGCGAGCACCGCGGCGCCGAGCCCGTAGGCGATCGTCAGCCGGCGCCGGTCGCCCTGCGTCTGCTCGGCCTCTTTGTCGAGGCGCCGCTGGCGCAGCGCTTCTCTCTCTTCTTTCCGTGTCGCCATCGAGGGGTGAAGCGGGTGGGTGGACGGGGCAGCTTAGAGAGTTCGGATAAACCCGAGGTTTAGTCGGCGCTGCCGGCCAGCGTCCCGGCGTCGCCCCGGGTCCGCTCCCAGGGCCGCGCAGCGCGCAGCGCGCCGAGCACCGCCCGCGTCGCCGGCGCGCGGTTGAGCGCGATGAAGTGGATCCCGGGAGCGCCGGCGATCAACAGCTCCGAGCACTGCTGGGCAGCGTAGGCGACGCCGAGCTCGAACTCGCGCTCGGGATCTCCGCCGGCAGCGGCGAAGGCGGCTTCCAGCCGCGGCGGGATCGAGGCGTCGCAGAGCTCGCAGATCCGCTTCGTCTGGGCGAAGCTGGCGACCGGGATGACGCCGGCCAGGATCGGCACCTCGATCCCGCGCGCCCGCGCCGCGCGGACGAAGTCGAAGTAGACCTGGTTGTCGAAGAAGAGCTGCGTGATCAGGAACGAGGCGCCGGCGTCGACCTTCGCCTTCAGGTAGGTGAGGTCGGTCTCGAGGTCGGGAGCCTCCGGGTGGACCTCGGGGAAGCAGGCGCCGCCGATCGAGAAGTCCCAGCCGGCGCCGATGAAGGCGGCCAGCTCGGCGGCGCTGCCGAGGCCACCCTCGGGCTGGACGAAGTCGCTCTGGCCGCGCGGCGGGTCGCCGCGCAGGGCGAAGACGTTCTCGATCCCAGCCGCCTCGATCCGGTCCAGGGTCGCGCTGAGCCCGGCGGTCGTCTCGCCGACGCAGCTCAGGTGGGCCATCGTCTCGAACCCGTACTCGTCCTTCAGCACCCGCGTGATCTCGACCGTCCCGTCCCGCGTCGCGCCGCCGGCGCCGTAGGTGATGGAGACGAAGCTGGGCTCCAGCTCGCGCAGCGCCCGGGCCGTCTCGAACAGCCGCGCCGTCGCCTCCTCGGTCTTCGGCGGGAACAGCTCGATCGAGAAGGTCGGTCCCTGCCCGGCGATGATCTCGTCTACGCGCATGGGTGGAGGGTAGGCCAATGCGGCCGCCGAAGGTGTTGGAAGCCACGCCCGGACGCGGAGGCAGAGTCGCGAGGCCTCCGGTGGTGACTAGCGCGACTCTGCCGGAGCAGAGGACGTGGCGCCCTTATTCCGGTCGACGCGGGCCTGGAAGTACGCCTGGATGTCCTCCAGATGTTTGCCTTTCGTCTCCGGGACGAGCTTCCAGCAGAAGACGAGGGTGAGGATCCCGATCGCGCCGTAGAACCAGAAGGCGCCGGTCCGGCCCAGCGCTTCGATCAGCAACAGGAAGGTGAGGGAGACGATGAAGTTGAAGGCCCAGTTGGCCATCGTCCCGATCCCGGCCGCCTTGCTGCGCACGTTGAGCGGGTAGATCTCGGCGTTGAGCAGCCAGAAGATCGGGCCGAGGCTGATCGCGAAGGAGGCGACGTAAGTCATCAGGCTGACGATTGCGACGATCGAGCCCAGGGTGCTGCCCCCACCGCCGCCGATGAAGGCGAGGCCAAGGGTGAACAGCGAGATCACCATTCCGGAGACGCCGATCATCAGCAGCGTCCGCCGCCCGGCTTTGTCGAGCAGCCGCAGGGCGAGGACGGTGAAGGCGACGTTGATCACGCCGACTCCGACCGCGGCCAGGATCGAGCCGGCAGAGGAGTTGACGCCGGTGAATTCGACGATCGTCGGCGCGTAGTAGATGACGGTGTTGATCCCGGTTACCTGCTGCAGGATCGCCAACCCGACGCCGACGACCAGGGCCGCTTTGACCACAGGCTGCAGCAGCTCGCTCCAGGCGCCCGGCTTCTCGTCGAGGCTGCCCTTGATTTCTTCGAGCTCCATGTCGATCGTGTCGGGGTCGTCGACGCGGATCTTCGCCAGCGTCGCCCGCGCCGCGAAGTCGTCCCCGGTCATCACCAGCCAGCGCGGGCTCTGCGGCATCCGCAGCATGCCGAAGGCGAGCGCCAGCGCCGGCACGCAGCCGAGGCCGAGCATCCAGCGCCAGCCTTCGATGTGGTTGAAGGCGAGCCCGACCAGGTAGGCGACGAGGATCCCGACCGTCACCGCCAGCTGGAAGAAGGTGACCAGTTGCCCGCGGCTCTCGGGCGGCGCCACCTCCGAGATGTAGACGGGCGCGGCCGCCGAGGCGAGCCCGATCGCGACGCCGATCACGATGCGGGCGATGACGAGGACCTCGACCCCCGGCGCCGCGGCGCTGACCAGGGCGCCGACGATGAAGACGGCGGCGGCGATCAGGATCATCAGCCGCCTGCCGTAGGTGTCGGCCGCCGGCCCGGCGATCGCGGCGCCGCCGACAGCGCCGATTGGCACCGCAGCCACGACCAGGCCCTGTTCGAAGCTGCTCAGCGCGAAGTCGGTCTTGATGAAGAGGAGGGCGCCGGCGATGACGCCGGTGTCGTAGCCGAACAGCAGCCCGCCGAGCCCGGCGATCGCCGCGGTCAGGACCACGTTGCGACGCGCGCGCCGGGCCGAGTCCTCAGATCCCTGGTTCATCCCGGCGCAGACCGTATACGGGCGAGCGGCGCCGCGCCACCCCCCGGTTGGCGAGCACGATCGGGCGCCTACTTCCCGTAGTTTGCGGAATCGTGAACGCGGCACCCCTTGGCAGGGCGCCGCGGCTGCCCTAAGTTCGCCCTGCGACCGGGAGAGACCGGCCCCCGCGGAAGCCCACCGGGGGAACGGACTCAAAGGGTGGCGCGACGAGCTTCTAAGCGCGAAGGCTACGCGCGAGGCAGAGACGAGCGCCAACCCCCGGTCGCTTTTTCGTGCCGTCCGGCAGCTTTCTTACGGTTGCCTCCTGCCGGCGGGAGACCTGCCCTTCCGCCGGCCGGCGACCGGGGCGTTCACCCACGGGAGCCGGGCGTCGACGGCGGTCCCCGTGAGTCTCGTCGCGACTAGCCCGCCCGGCACCCCCTCGAACCGAGGCGCCAAAAGCGCGAGCGGTCCCGGCGGGGACATCGCGTGCAAGGATCCCTCCGGTGAGCCGGGAGGTCCGCTACGAGCGCATCGGTAACGCCGCGGTGCTGACGATCGACCGACCCGATCGCCGCAACGCAGTGGATGCGGCTACCGCCGAGCAGCTGCGCC
Source organism: Solirubrobacterales bacterium (assembly GCA_035542315.1). Classification (GTDB taxonomy): domain Bacteria; phylum Actinomycetota; class Thermoleophilia; order Solirubrobacterales; family 70-9; genus VAYN01. The sequence continues at coordinate 3,939 of DATKLT010000027.1, forward strand.
AGGGACACGCCGAGTTCGAGGCTGACGACGGCGCCCGTGTGCTGATCCTCACCGGCGCGGGCGGCGCTGCCTTCTGCGCCGGCTTCGACCTCAAATCGGACGGTCTCGACGTCGACCACCCCTCCGGCCCGATGGGCTTCACCCACCTCACTCCGTCGAAGCCGTCGATCGCCGCGATCGACGGCTACTGCGTCGCCGGCGGCCTCGAGCTGGCGCTCTGGTGCGACCTGCGGATCGCCACCTCCAGCTCGACCTTCGGCTGCTTCGAGCGACGCTGGGGGGTGCCGCTGATCGACGGCGGCACCCAGCGGCTGCCGCGCATCGTCGGCCTTGGCCGCGCCCTCGACATGATCCTCAGCGGTCGCCCAGTCGACGCCGCGGAGGCGGAGCGGATCGGCCTCGTCAACGAGGTCGTTCCCCCCGGTGCCCAGCTAGAGCGCGCCCTCGAGCTGGCCGAGCGCCTCGCTGCCTTCCCGCAGGAGACGATGCTGGCCGATCGCCGCGCGGCGATCGAGGGCAGCGGTCTGCCGCTCGCCGACGGCCTCGCCCTCGAGCTGCGCCTCGGCCGCGAGACCCTCGCAGTCGCGCTCGAGGGCGCCGCCCGCTTCGCCGCCGGCGAAGGCCGCCACGGCGACGGCGTCTGAGCTGCCCGAGCGCGCTCGGCCGCCGCGGACCGGCGGCGCTTACGCCCGCATCTCCGTCCGTGCTGCGTCGCCGCCGAAGTAGGGGAGGACGGCGATGTACATCAGCTCCGGCAACAGCCGGTGGAAGCCGTTGCGGTCGCCGGCGGCGAGTCGCGAGTGGAGGACGACGTGGATCCCGGAGGCGATCGCTTCCGAGGTGATCGCCGGCGCCGCCTCGGTCGCCCCCGGTTCACTGCGGGCGCGGTCGAGAAAGATGTGGGTACGGGCCAGCGCCGCGGTGTGCTTGGCGACGGCCTCCTCGCCGGCGGGGTGGACCTCGACGATCAGCGCTCGCGCCGCCCGCGGCTCGGAGTCGACGAAGTCGAGCAGCGCCCCGAGCCCGGCCCGCAGCTGGTCGCGCCAGGCCCGGTGCTGGGAAGCGGCCGCCACCATGCCCGCCTCGATTCGCGCCAGCGCCGCGTCGTAGGCCTGCAGGTAGCAGTCCTGCTTGGAGGAGAAGTGGTCGTAGAAGGCCTGGCGGTAGAGGTCGGTGCGGTCGAGCACGGTGCGGACCGACGTGCGGTCGTAGCCGACGTCGCCGACTGCCTCCAGCATCC
>DATKLT010000028.1:0-30978 GCA_035542315.1 Solirubrobacterales bacterium
GCCGGGGCAGCCCAGAGGTACCTGCCCCGGCGACGGCCGGCCGTTCGCTCCGGCTAGATCAGCGGCGTGATGTTCTCCTCGATCGGAAAACCGAGCAGAGCCTTCCCGTAGACCTCCTGGTTGACCAGCGGATCGGCGACCGCGTGACGTGCGGCGACACTCGAGTCACGCCAGATCCGCTGCATCGGGCTCGCATCCGCGAAGCTCGACGCGCCATGGGCCGAGACGAGCAGGTCGATCGCCTTCGCGATCCGGGTGATTCCGTAGGCGGCATCGGCGCGAACCCTGGCCCGGCCCAGGTAGGAGAGGTCCTCGTCCGCCCGCGCCGCAAGATCGAGGTCTTCCGCGGCGCGGTACGCGTGCAGATGAGCGGTGTCGATCAGCATCGCCGCCTCGGCGACCTGAAGCTGAAAAGCGACGGATTCCGTCTGACGCTCGAATTTCGTGTAGGTGATGGCGCGCTTGGGGGCTTTGTCCAGAACGAAGCTCAGGGCAGCCCGCCCAAGCCCCAGCTGCGGCCCGAGCAGGACCAGAGCCAGGAAGGGAATGAACGACGCCCGGTAGAGCGTCTCCTCGGCATGCTCGGTCCCGTACTCGTTTGCCAGCGCTCGCGGAACCGAGAGCAGACGGTGTGAGGGGACGAAGACCTCCGAGGCGACGATCGTGTTGCTGCCGGTGCCCTTCATGCCGGCCACGAACCAGGTTTCCTCGATCGAGAGCTCGCTCATCGGGACGAAGCAGAGCGCCTGGTCTACCTCCTCGCCCGACTCGTCGGGGACGACCATTCCCAGTACCGCCCAGTCGGAGTGCCAACTCCCCGACGCCCACGGCCACTTGCCGCTGAGCACGTAGCCGCCATCGGCTTTGCGCACGTCACTCGACGGGTTGAGCACCCCGGCGACGCGCGCCTCGGGATCGGCGCCGAAGATGTCCTCCTGCGCCTGCTCGGGAAGGAGGCCGACGAGCCAGTTGCAGATATTGACCAAGGCGACAACCCAGGCCGTGGAGCCACATGACTCGGCGACGGCGGAGGACAGTTCCAGGTTCTCGCGGGGCGTCATCTCGTAGCCGCCGAACCGGCGCGAGACGGTGGCTTTGAACGCGCCGGCAGATGCCAGCGCGTCGATGTTCTCCTGCGCGACGCGCCGATCGGCCTCGGTCTGATTCACGTTGCGCTCGAGGATCGGACGGATCTCGTCGATTCGAGCGAGCAGCTCGGCGATTGGAGACTCCATTTGTCAGGCCCCCCGAACGGTGTCGATGAGGCGTCCAGCATCGTCCGGAACGGAGTCGCCCCTCCAGGCCACGTGGTGGTCGGGACGGATCAACGCCAGCTTCGCACCGTAGAGCTCGCCGAGCTCCGCGCTGTCGGGCTCGAGGACCTCCAGCGGCACGCCTCGATCAGCCGCCGCGGACTCGAGCGCCGAGGTGTCGACGTCGTCGAGCTTGAGCAACGTGAAGTCGACGCCGAAGCCGTCGTAGAGCGAGCTGCCGTCCTCGAGCCAGACATGCGGAGCGCGTGCGCCCGGGTTCGCGCTCGGCGTGTAGTCGGCCATCGAAAGCGGGGGTCTCACCGATCCGTCGTCGACCACGATCGGGGATCCGTCGTAGCGGTAGCCGAGCTGGGCGCCCATGCTGTTGAACTCCTTTGTCTTGGAGGCAACGATGTTCGTGGCGACGCGCTGGCGAATCTCATCGCCCTCGGCCCCGTCGAGCCCGATGCCGTCCTCGACCAACTGGGGAGCGAGTTTGCCAGTGTTGTCGATGCACTCCTCCTGGATCCAGAGGTCGGCGGCCGTGCGCTCTTCACCGTAGGAGGCAAGCAGCTTCGGGCCGCCCCATCCGTTGAGAACGGCGGCGAGCTTCCAACCCAGGTCCAGCGAATCGCTGACCCCGATGTTCATGCCGAAGCCGCCCATCGGTGAGATCAGGTGGGCCGCGTCGCCCGCCAGGAGGACGCGGCCGTAGTCGAACCGGGGAGCGATCAGGGAGTGGATGCGAACCAGGCCGCCGCCGAGCTTCTCGACCGGCAGCTCGAAGCCGAGGTTCCTGAACAGGATCTCCCTGGCGTCCTCCCACGAGTCGGGATCCATGCCCTCGGAGGCCGGGACGATGCCGAACATGTAGTGGTCTTCTTCGTCCTGCGGGATCAACATCATCGCGTCCCGATGCTCGTTGATGAAGAAGTAGAAGGTCGAAGGGGGGACGGTCGCGCGCTGCATCAATCCCGGCGCTGAGATCAGCCAGATGCTGGCGTGGACGAGGTCGGCCTTCCCCTGCAGTTTCACGTCGAGCTGTTTGCGGACGGCGCTGCGGCTGCCGTCGGCGCCGACGAGATAGGAGCACCGCACCTCGTGCTCGGCGCCGGTGCGGTCGGCGTACCTCACGGTGACTCCGTAGTCGTCCTGCTCGAAGCCGGTGAAGTCGGACTCGTAGCGCAGATCGACCAGCGGGTTCTCGGCGGCCGCCGCGGCGACCGTCTTTTCGATCCCGGCGTTGGGCGCCCACTCGGGAGTCTCGGATGCGAAGGGGAGGCGCTCGAAGGCGAAGATTCCCTCGAAGTCCCAGACGAGGTGCCCATTCAGCGCGGTCACCCAGGTGACGCTGCGCGGGAGCTCGTCGTTGATCGGGTTGTTCGAGCGCAGGCTGTCCGCGATTCCCCAGCGACGAAACAGCTCCATCGAACGAGTATTGGTGAGATTCGTCCGGGCCTGCCAGCTCTCTCCCTCGGCCCTTCGCTCGATAACGACCGAGCGCAGGCCGTGGAGCGCCAGCTCCAGCGCCAGGGTGATTCCTACAGGTCCGCCGCCGACAACGGCGACCGGCGCGCTTGACTCGTCCGACATCTTCTCCATGTCTCCTTCCCTTTCGCGGCCGCGATCGGCCCCACTAACCTTCGACATTATATATATCTTGGCCGGGGTTGGCGCCGGGCGCCGGGGCGCCGCTCAGGGATGTCGCGCTAGGAACGGCTCGATCAGCTCGAGCAGGGCCGCCGGCTGCTCGAGGGGGACGATGTGCCCGCAGTCCTCGATCAGGTGGCTGGAGAGATCGTCGGCAACGGGCTCGAGCTGCATGGCGAGAGTGGATCCGATCGGCTTCGCGCCGATTGCCATCGTAGGTACGGTGAGGCGGCGATCGCGGAGCGCATCGACGAGCTGCTTGCCGTTGCCGGGCATCGCCCGGTAGTGACGGAACGCGCAGGCCAGCGACTCCCGACCGGAGTAGGCGTCGACGAAGGCGTCCCGAATCGCGGCCGGCACCCCCTTTTTGTCCGCGGTCCCGTTCTCGAGGAACCAACCGACGTACTCGGACTCGTGGCCCTCGAGGACGGTCTCCGCGAGGCCCGGGACCGAGTGGAAGCCGAACCACCACGGGGGTCCGTCGGCGAGAAAGCCCTCCGCGCCGGGGAGACGCCCGAGCAGACACTCGATCAGGACCGCGCAGCGAACCGCCGCCGGATTCGACAACGCATGATGGAACGCGACGGGGCCGCCGAGGTCGATCCCCACCACTGCCGCCCGCTCGACGCCGAACTCGTCGAGAAGGACCGAGAGGTCCGACCCGAGCGTTGCCAGGTCGTAGCCGCTCGCGGCGCGCGTGCTATCCCCCAAACCGCGCAGGTCCGGCGCTATCACCCGAGCGGAGCGGGACAGCGCGGGGATTACCGAGCTCCACAGCCGCCAGGTGTGGGGGAATCCATGGATCAGGACGACCGCCGGCCCCACCCCCGCCGAGGCCACGTTGATCTCGATGCCGTTGACCGCGACGCGGTCGATTCTCGGCATCGATGCCTCTCTATCAATCATTTGACCTCCAATAGATACCAACAGTAATCTGATAACCGTAGGTAACTCATGATCGATCCACAAGACGGCACCTCGACACCACCTGGTTACGGGAAGGTGACCCATGGTCCCCGCGGTGGGCTGCCCCGGGGCGACCTTTTCTCTCCCGGTTGCCCGACGCGCTGGCTGCTCGATCGCATCGGCGACAAGTGGACCTCGATGGCGATCAAAGTGCTTGCCGACTCCCATCCGGTCGAGGTCCGCTTCTCGGAGCTGCGCCGGCGCATGCCCGGCATCTCCCAGAAGATGCTCTCGCAGACCCTCCGCCGCCTGGGAGCCGATTCCCTGATCGAGCGTCGGGTCGAGGCGACGGTCCCGCCGAGCGTCTACTACTCCCTCACCCCGCTGGGACTGTCCCTCGACCAGCCGCTCGCGGGGCTGCGGGAGTGGGCGGAGCTGCACGTCAGCGAGATCGAATCCCGCTGACGGTCGAGATCGCTCAGAGCGCGAGCGAGTCGGGGCGAAGGACCGTGCCCTCCTGGATCACCGCCGCGATCTCACCCACGTTCGCGATGTCGGCCAGGGGGTCGGCGTCGAGCAGGACCAGGTCCGCGACCTTGCCCACCGCCACCGTTCCGAGCACGTCTGCCCGGTTCAGCTTTTCCGCAGCGCGACTGGTCGCCGCCCGCAGGATCTCGAGAGGCTCGACGCCGGCACGCTGCATCAGCACCATCTCGCGGAGGACGCTGGGGCCGTGGAACACCATCGGGTTGCCGGCATCGGTCGCGACAGTCATCTTGACCCCCTCGGCGAGGACGTCGGCGACGACTGACATCCCCGCCTCGAACCGCGCCTGGTAGTAGCGGCGCCAGTCTGGTGGCAGGGTGTTCCAGAGGCTCTCCGGGGTTTCGCGCAGCTCGGCGAGAACCCGGGGCTCGACCCGGCCGTCGACCCCGATCTCGGCCAGCATCGTCTCGTCGCCGGCCCGCGAAAACGCCTCCCAAAGGACCAGGGTCATCGGCCAGAACGCACCGTTCTCGAGGCAGAGGCGGGTGACCCGTTCGACGTCGCGGTCGAAGCTGCTCGGGTCCGGGTCGAAGATGTGCTCGACGTTGTCGACGCCCGCCTCGAGCGCATCGGCGGCGAGCTCCGCCGAATCGATGTGCGCGAGGATCGGCAGGCCGTTTTCGTGGGCCACTTCGACCAGGGCTTCCAGGGTGTCCCGCTGGAGGACCGGCGCCAGGCCGAACGGCCCGCCCCCCACCGTGTAGTTCGCCTTGACCGCATCGATCCGATGCGTCTCGATCATCTCGCTCGCCTTACGACGGGCTGCCTCCGCATCGCCGACCTGGGTGGTCAAACCGGGCAGAGTCTTGCCGTCGAGGGCTGGTTGGCCGGCGATCGCGGTGAACTGCCGGCCGGTGAAGAACAGGCGCGCGCCGCGAACTTCTCCGCGGCGCTGTTCTTCTCGCAGCTCGGCGAGGATCTCGGTGGGCCCGCCGAGGTCGAGCACCGCCGTCACCCCGCTCGCCAGGTAGGCGGCCAGGTTCGATCTCACCCGGCCGATGTCACCCTCCTCCGGCCACGCCAATCTCATGTCCGCAAGCAAGCCGTTGGAGTACCTGACCAGATGCCCCTCGGTCTCCCAGAGCCCGGGGATCAGGAAGCGGCCGGCCCCATCGAGCCGCTCGGCGTCTTCGCTGGATACGTCGGCTCCGATCTCGACGATCCGCCGGTCCTCGATCAGGACGTTGATAGGACCGAACGCCGGCGCTCCGCGGCCGTCGACGACCGTGACCCCGGATATCAGCAGCCGCCCGCCGGTCATGCCCGGCCGGACCGCGAAACGGGAATCCCCATGTCGACGAAGCCCTCGGGCGATACCGCGCCCCAGCGATTTCCGGTCGCGGCGACGTCGGGCCAGATCACCGGCTGGTAATCGGAGGGCACCGGTTCGACGTCGGCGCAGAACTCGTTGATCACCCCTTCGGCGTCAGCGAAGTAGCCGAAGAGCACGTGCCCGGGCGAATGGCGGCCCGGACCCCAGACCATAGTCTGCCCGCGCTCCCCGATCAGATCGGCGACAGCGCCGATCTCCGACAGGCCGGGGACTTCCCAGGCCTGATGGTGAAAGGAGTCCGGCCCGGCCATCAGGTTGAAGTCGTGGTGGCGGCCCGAGCAGCGCAGCCAGGCGATCGCTCCGGGCACTTCGTCGGAGCCGTCGAACCCCAACATGTCGATGAAGAAGCCCTTCATCTGCTCCAGGTCAGAGACCGTCAGAGTCGCGTGCTCGATGGCCCGCGGGCGGATCCGAGCCTGGGGGAAGGGCGCTTCGGGTTCCAGCCGCATGCCGACGAAGAGCTCGAAGACGAAGCCGGCGGGACCGACGCAGCGCACCGCATCTTCGATCCCCGCCTCGAGCGGCTCGTCCAGGAGCCGCCAACCGGCAGCCTCGATGCGGCCGCCGACCTCGGCGAGGGCGTCGCCGTCGGCGACCTCGAACGCGATGTGGTCGAGCGCCAGCTCCTCGGCCTCGACCAGCATCAACTCGTGGTGACGCTCGTTGCAGGTCAGGTAGGAGACGCCGTCAATCCGATCGGACTCGCGCATTCCCAGGACTTCTTCGGCAAAACGGGCCGAGCGATCGAGATCGCGGACGCGGACCGCGGCGTGCCCCATCCGGGTGACCGAGGCGCGGCTCATTCGCTACCCCGGACGGGATCGAAGCTGGTCGACCGAGCGAAGTCCTCCCAGGCGACATAGTCCTCTTCGATTTTTCGCAACGCATCGCGAACCTCGTCGACGGCATCGCCGCCGAGGGGCAGGCGCAGCGGTCCCTCGCCCGATTCGACGACGTCGACTATGGCCCTTGCGGCCTTGTCCGGGTCCCCGCTCTGGGTTCCGTGGACCCCGTCGATGAACTCCCGCACCGTGCCCACGGTGCTCGCGTAGCTCTCGTCGGGGTTGGATTTCGAGATCGTCCCGTCGGCGAAGACCGAGGTGCGATGCGATCCGGGCTCGACGATGAGGACCCGGATGCCGTGATCAGCGACCTCCGTCGCGAGGGTCGCGGAGATCCCCTCGAGGGCAGCCTTGGATGCGGTGTACGCACCGAAGCCCGGAGTGATCAGGAAGGCGCCTTTGGTCGACATCTGGACGATCGTTCCGCCGCCACGCCTGCGCATCCCGGGTAGGACGGTCCGCACGAGATGCGTCGGGGCGAAGACGTGAAGCTCGAAGACGGCGCGCAGCTCCTCGTCGGTGATCTCCTCAGTGGCGCCGAGGTGGACGCGGCCCGCGTTGTTGACGAGCACGTCGATCCCGCCGAACCGCTCTTCGACCTCGGCCACGACTGCCTCCGCTTGGCGATAGTTGGTGACGTCGAGTTGTAGGCCCTCGATGCGATCGGGGGCGCTGGCGACCAGGGGCGCGAGAGCCTCCGTCCGCCTCGCGGTGGCGACGACACGGGCGCCCGCGTCGGCCGCCGCCGCGGCGATCGTGAAGCCCAGTCCCGATGAGCACCCGGTGATCAACCAAACGGGAGCCGAGCCCACGACGCCATCGCCTTCAGTCTGCATCGCCACAAATGGCCTCCCTTTCCCGGTTTCTCAGCATGCGACCACCCTCCGAGTGGAGGGATTGTGCATTATACGCTAAGGCGGTGTCAGCCCGCTTCGGCGCCGGCGATCCACGCCGGCGGGGGCGGCGGGGTCTCGGTGGCGAAGCAGCGATCGACGTACTGCTCGAAAGTCGTCGGCGGGCGACCCAGCAACCATCCGAGCACGTTGGGATTGCCCAGCAGCGGGTGGAAGGAGTAGTAGGTGAAGAGGCGGTGGATGCCGTCGATGGCGTACTGAGAGAGATTGCCGGAGCCGGAGACCATCTCGGCGAAGGCGGCCGGCGTGATCTGCTCGGCGCTCACCGCGACTCCGGCGCGCTGCGAGATGAGGGCGGCGATCTGCTCGACGCTGATCAGGTCCGCGCCTGAAAGCGGGTAGGTCGCGTAGACGTGGCCAGGCTCGGTCAGGGTGATCGCCGCGACCTCGCCGACGTCGGCCAGGTCGACGTAGGAGCGAAGCAGCGAGATGTCGTACGGGATGCGCAGGGCCCCGGTCTCCGAGGCTTTGAGCGGATCGTAGTTCTGCATGTAGTGCATCGGCTGCAGGATCGTGAACTCGAGGCCCGAGCCGACCAGGTAGTCCTCGGTCGCGAGCTTGGATTGATGGTTGACCAGCGTCTCGATCTGTGGGTGCGCGACAGACAGCTGGAGGAAACGCGGCACGCCGGCGGCGACGGCCGCATCGATCACGTTCCTGCCCATCGCGACCTCCTGGGTGTTCAGGGTGGGGCCGATGAAGACCGCCGCCCGAACGCCGTCCATGGCCGCTCGCATCGCCTGCGGGTCGAGCATGTCCGCCTGAATCGTCTCGACGCCATCGGCCTCGAGCTCGTGGACGTTGCTCGAGCGCGCAAGCGCCCGCACCGGCTCGTCGCGGCGGCCCAGGGCCTCGATCACGTTGCGGGCGGTCTTACCGGTGGCACCGGTGACAAGAATCATCTCGACGCTCCATTCCTTGATTCGACTTAATTATATTATGCATAGTTACTGCTCGTCACAAAGCTTTCCGGCGCCGCCCCTGCCCTTGTGCCTATCCGGTGGGAAGCCCTACTTCGCCGGCCTCCAGCTCGCTCCGGAGCATGGCCAGCGTCGCAGCGAGGTCGCCGATGGCCGAGGGTGTCAGCCTCGAGGCCAGGTAGTCGCGCAACCCGTCCACGAAGGTGCGACTGGCCGCTTCCAGAACCTGGTCCCCCGCGTCCGTGAGCGAGATCAACGACGAACGGCGGCTGCTCGGGTTCGGCCGGCGCCGCAGCCATCCCGCCTCTTCCATCCGATCGACGCCCTTGCTCGCGGCACCGACTGCGATCGCGAACTCCCGCGCGATGTCGACGACGCGAAGGTCCCCCCGCTCGCCAGCCAGACGCAGTAGCTCGTACTGGCCGATGGAGATGCCGTGGGCATCCCGCAGCCGGTGACCGAGGCCGTTGTAGAGCCTCGTCTCGTAGCGGACGAGATCGCTGAAGAGCTCGGCAAGGACCACCGATTCATCCCTCACAATGCATTCCAGAATATAATATTCCGCGGAATGAATGCGCTCCCTGACAAGAGAACGAGATGAGCAGAGAGCAGCAGGCGGCGATCGCTGCCCGGCTGAGAGAGGCGGCATTCGAACCGGGGCTCAGCCCTGACCAGCTGAGAAGCGAGTTCGCGACCCGGATGGCCAAGGTCGCCCGCCCCGACGGACTTGCAGCGAGTGAGATCACCCTCGCCGGCCGGCCGGCGCTGACGATCTCTCCCTCGAGCGACCCGGGGAACGAAGGGAAGGGGACGATTCTCTACTTCCACGGCGGCGCCTTCGTCTTCGGGTCCCCGGTCACGGCTCGACCGCTCACCGCGTCGCTCGTGCGCCGCACGGGAGCGAAGGCGATTTCGCTCGATTACCGTTTGGCACCCGAGCATCCGTTTCCCGCGGCGATCGAAGACGGCGTCGCGGCGTACCGCGAGCTGCTGGAGCGCGGCTTGGCCCCTGAGTCGGTTGTTCTCGCCGGCGACTCGGCCGGCGGCGGGCTGGCGGTGACAACGCTGGTGAGTGCTCGTGACGCCGGCTTGCCGATGCCGGCCGGCATCGTTGCGTTCTCCCCGGTGACCGACGCGACGAGCAGCGGGCAGAGCATGCAGAGCAGAGACGGCATCGACCCGATCTTCACCCGCGAGCTGCTCGCGTCCCTCTACCGGCACTCGGTCGGCGACCGGGACCCGAGCGAGCCGTTGCTCAGCCCGGCCATCGCCGCCGACCTGCGCGGGCTACCGCCGCTCTTGGTCCAGGTCGGCTCGCACGAGGTTCTGCTCGACGACTCCACCCGGCTCGCAGCGCGCGCCGCCGCCGCGGACCTGGACGTGACCCTCGAAGTCACCGGCGGCGCGCCGCACGTCTTCCAGTCCTTCAGCGGGCGGCTCGACGAAGCCGATCGGGCGCTCGACCGCGCCGCGGACTTCATCGCGGAGCGCTGGCGGGCCTGCTCCCGGGCGGCTACGCCGTAGCCGGGGCCACCCCGCCGGACTCCAGCTTGACGTAACCAAGCAACGCGGCGGCGGTCCCGCCCTGGACCGCCTCGATCTCCGGCGCCGAGAGCGAAGGCGATCGAGCGACGAAGCCGAGCGGATCGCTCTCGCCGACGGGGAAGTCGCTTCCCATGACGATTTGGCTTGCGCCCGCCCGAGCGATCAGCGCCTCCAGCATCGCCGGCTCGTAGAGACAGGTGTCGTAGTACATCTCTCTCAGGTACTCGCTGGGACGCCGAGAGATGTTTCGGGTGCTCTCCGGCCATGCGGTCACGTTGCGATCGAGCCGCCCGAAGTAGTGGGGCAGATATCCCCCACCGTGGGCGACCACGATCTTCAGGTCCGGCAGATCCTCGAGGACCCCCCAGTAGATGAGCGACGCCAGCAGCTTGGCCTCCTCGACCGGCTGGCCGACGGAGTTCCACATCGAGAAGCTCTGAAACCACTCGTCACGGGTTCCATCCGGATGCAGGAAGACGACGAGGCCGCGTCCGTCGATCTCCTCCCACAGATAGCGGAACTCGGGCTCCCCCAGGTAGACGCCGTTGAGACAGGCGGGCAGCTGCACCGCGGGAAAGCGCGGGTTCGACGAAAGTCGCTCGATTTCCTCGAGCGACCTCTTCGGATCCTGAAGGGGCAGGTTGAAGCAGCCGATCAAGCGCTCTGGATAGGAATCGACCCAGCGCTCGATCTCGTCGTTGACCGCCCGGTTGAGCTCGTACTCGCGCTCCGGCGAAGCCCAGGCGGTTCCCTGGATGACCGAGGTCGAGCTGACGACCTCGGCATCGATGCCGAGCCGGTCGAGTGCCTCGACGTGGACGGCGGGATCGTAACTGGCTTCCTGGGCCCTGAAGAAGGCGGTGCCGGGCTTGGGTTTCTCCATCCTTGCCCCGAACCCGGTGGCCACACAGTGGGGCAACCCAGCCTCGGTGGCGGCTCGCTCGAGCATGTGCGAGTGAAAGTCGATCGTCGGCTTGTCTGGCGAGTCCGCCATCACTGAACCTCCATTGGGGTCGATGAGTCGTTACGGATATGACGGAGAACGTGCGCCCGGAGATGGGTGAACTCGCTCATCTCCTTGGTACGAACTTGGTCGCGGGGCCTCGGGAGATCGACGGGGACAACCTCATCCACATGGGTCGGCCGGTGCGAGAGCACGATCACCCGGTCGCCGAGATAGACGGCCTCGTCGATGTCATGGGTGACGAAGACGACGGTCACCCCGTACTCAGCATGGACGCGAAGCAGGAGATCCTCGAGGTCGCTCCTGGTCTGAGCATCGACCGAGGCGAACGGCTCGTCCATCAACAGCACGCGTGGCTGGTAGACGAGGGCCCGAGCAATTGCGACACGCTGCTGCATTCCCCCTGACAGCTGCCAGGGGTGATGCTTCGCAAAATCCCCCAGACCCACCGAGGCCAGGGCGTTGTCGATCAGGCGATCGATCTCGTCCCGGCCGAGGCCGCGACGACGGAGGACCAGTTTCAGGTTCCCCCGGACCGTCAGCCAGGGCAGCAGGGAGCGGGTGTACTCCTGGAACACGAGCGCCATTGCCTCAGGCGGCTCCGAGATCCGGGTCCCCTCGAGCAACGCTTCCCCCGAGGTTGGGGACATCAACCCCGAAAGGCACTTCAGCAAGGTCGTCTTCCCGCAACCCGACGGGCCGACGACGCAAAGGAATTCGCCGGTCTCGACCGCAAAGCTGACCCCGTCAAGGGCGCGAGTCACCCCCGAGCCGCTATGGAAATCTCGGGTTAGAGAACGTACTTCTAGCTCAGACATATCTCGACTTTCTTAGGCCCTATCTGTCATCGAAACGGCTCATCCGGGCGCGTCCGCGACCTGTGAGCCTCGCCATCCGTGGTACCAGCGGAGCGCCCGGCGCTCGACGATGAGGAACGCGCTGTTGACGGTGAAGCCGACGATCCCGAGGACCAGGATCCCAGCCCACATCTGAGGAATCGCGAACGTCTGCTGGGCTTGGATGATCACGAAGCCGAGGCCGTTGCTGGACCCGAGTATCTCGCTGATCACCATCACGATCAGTCCGAGCGCAAGGGCGATTCGCAGCCCCGCGAAGATGCGGGGGCTGGCGGCCGGAATGACCAGGCTGAGCATCCGGTCGCGCCGCGAGAGCCGATAGACGCGAGCGAAGTCCAGTTGCAGCGGATCGACGCTTCGCACACCGTCGATCGTGTTCAGGAGGATCGGCCAGACGCAGCCGAATGCGATCAGCACGATCTTCATCGAGTTCCCAAACCCGAGCACGGCGATCATCGCCGGCAACACCGCGGGGGCGGGGATGGCCCGCATGAACTCGATCATCGGCATCGTCGCCCGCCGCAGCGGCGGCGCTGAGCCGAGCGCGACCCCGAGGCTCACACCGACGACGATCGCGATCGCGAGCCCCGCCACGAAGCGCGTCAGGCTCGGAACGAGCTCGCTGCCGACACCGGCGAAGAGCCAGGCTTCCCTGAACGCGGTGAGGATCTGTTCGAGCGGCGGAAAGTAAACGGACTGGCTGTCCGCGGACAGGACCCACCATGCCGCAAAGAGGACGAGAGGGAGCCAGATTTCCATGGCGAAGTTGCGCAGTCGCTTGAACGCGTTCATGAGCCCCCCTCGCGTTGAGAGGGGTGCCAGGCGAGAACCCGCCGCTCGACTCCGACGAGTAGCGCGGTGAGGCCGAGGCCGAGCAGGCCGGCGGCAGCGATCAGCCCATACATTTCGTCGACCCGGATCCCCTGCTGGGCGTCGACGATGGCCTTGCCCAGGCCGGGCGTTCCGACCACCATCTCGGCGGCCACGACCACGGCCAAGGCGACGGTGCCGGCGATGCGAAGGCCGGTGGCGACGTACGGCAGGGCGCTGGGGACGACGATGAACATGATCAGCTTGAGCCGGCCGAGGCGGTACGCGCGACCGGTGTCGCGGGCGACGGGGTCGACGTCGCGGACCCCGTAGATCGCCTGGATCAGCAGCGGCCAAAACGCGGCGAGCGCCGCCATGTAGGCGTTCAAGCGCAGCCCACTGAAGAGGAGGATGAACAGGGGAAGCAATGCGACCGTCGGTATCGGGCGCAGAAAATCGACGAGAACCCTGGTGCTGCGGAAGGCGCGCTCGCTGGAGCCGATCAGGAAGCCCGCGGGGATCGCCGCCAGGGCGGCGATCCCCAGGCCCAGGGCCCAGGCCTGCACGGTCTTCCAGGTATCGGACCAGAAGCTGCCCTGGGAGACCAGGTCGGCCAACGCCCTGAAAGTGTCCGTGGGCGAGGCGACCTGGTCCTGCGGGATGACTCCCGTGGCACAGAGCAGCTGCAGGATCGCGAGGATCACCAGCGTGCCAGCCGCTCCCGTAACCGCCGCAGCGATCTGCGGCTTCCGTGTCCCGAGCTTCCTCATCTATTCCGGAGCGGAGCCCCAAACGAGTTCTTCGGTGGACGGCGTCTTCGAGATCCACCCCAGTTCGGACATCAGCTGCGCCTGCTCTTCGATCGTGGCGGTGTCGATCGCCGGCGAGTATTCGGGCAGCGTCATTTCCGCGGCGAGGGCCGGTTCGACCTCCGTGAACGCGGGGATGGCCTTCCTCGCAAGCTCCTGGTTCTTCTGAGCCAGCGCGATCTGCTTGCCGAACGCTTCGAGGAACTTGACCGCCTCTTCTTCGTGGTCGGAGAGGTAGTCAGGCCGCGAAACGACGACTCCCGACAGGACGTGATCGCCCAGCGACGGAATCGGGGATTCCATCAGCCGGACCTTCGGGTCCTGTCGAGCCAGCGTGAGGAACGGCTCCGGGACCATCGCGGCGTCGACTCGACCCGCTTCGACCGCAGCGACCTGTTCGGGCGGCGGAACCGAGATGACGGTGACGTCTTCGGGATCTCCGCTTTCCCCCAGCGCTTTTCGCAGTCCCAGGTCCGGGGTCGTCTGCAGCACAGCGGTAGCGACGGTCTTACCCGCGAGCTGCGAGATTTCTTTGATGTCGCTCGACTTGTCGACGACCGTTCCCAGCGAGGGATTCGACGGCGTCAGGTAGCTGACGGACGCGACGATTTCCATCGGCACGCCTTTCGAGATCGCCTGAATCGCAGTGTCGAGATTGATGCCGGCGAAGTCGAGCTGCCCTGCCGTGAGCTGAGCGGCCATCGCCGCGCCGCTGGGGGCGGCGGTCGCGTTGACTTCCAGCCCGGCTTCTTCAAATGCCCCGGATTCGATTCCCATCCAAAGCGGGGCGAAATCGGCCCCCGCGAAGGTCCCGATGTCGATCTTCTCGGTGGCACTTTCAGCTTCGGACCCCGACGTCGACGACCCTCCGGACGAGCCGCAACCGGCCAGAGCGATCGCCAATATCACGGCACCGAGCAAAGCAGCCAACACAAGGCGGCTAGAGCGCAAGATTCCTCCTCGTTCGCGTTTGAAAACCCGTTTTTATATATAGTGCATCATCGGTTGTGTGTCAACGACGGAGCGTTTCCCCTGACGGTCGCTGCGTCAGCGCGGTCAGCGCCTGTGGGAAGATCCGGCGCACATGGGACCCCGTCACGCTCTGCCCAAAACGATCACGGCGAGGGTCGTCGACCGGCTTCGTGACGAAATCCGAGATGGCGCCCTACCGCCCGGAACCCGCCTGCGCCAGGCGCACGTCGCCGAGGCCTACGGCGTCAGCACCACCCCGGTGCGGGAGGCATTTGCCGCGCTCGAGCGCGAGGGACTCCTACAGAGTTCCGCCCATCGCGGCGTATACGTGTTCGAGCCGAGCGTCGAGGACCTTCGCGAGCTGTATGAGGTCCGAATACCGCTGGAGGCGCTGGCCACCGAACGCGCCGTGCCGAACCTGGACGAGGAGCACTTCGGAAGGCTGTCGGAGCTGCTCCGAGAGATGGCCACGGCCGACAGGCGCGGCGACTTTTCCCGTAGTGGCGAGCTCAACAGCGAGTTCCATTCCCTCATCTACTCCGCCGCGGACCGGGTTCAGCTCGTCAAGCTGATTGCCGACCTGCGGGATTCCTCGCGTGCCTACACCAGCCTCTTTCCCGTTCTCGTCGGCAGGCTCGAAGAGACGGAGCGCGAGCACGAAGCGATCTATGAAGCCTGCCTCGACAGAGCGCCGGACAGGGCGGCGCAGGCGATGACCGCCCACCTGAGGCACACGGTCGATGTCGTTTCGCGCAGCCTGGAAGCCGGCGGCCACGGCACCGACGGCGCGAGCTGATCCGCGTCCCCCCGCGCCCGCGACACACCGCCGAGGCGCGGCTACCTCAATCCTCGCCCCGACCCGAATGCCTCCGCAGGGCCGCGTCCAGGATGGAGTGCGTCCTGCTGAGATGCCGGCGCACTGCGTCCCCTGCGGCTACAGCGTCACGTCTACGGCAGGCATCGAAGATCTCCTCGTGCTGCTCTTGGGTTTCCGTCGCACCCGGCTGGTCAACCGCGAACAGTCGCTGGTAGGCGCCGGAAGCCTGGCGAAACGAGGCGATCAGCTTCTCCAGGCGTGGACGCCCGCCCTCAGCGTAGATCCGCATGTGAAAGCGGGAGTTGAGTTCGTGGTAGCGCTCGATTTCGGTGAAGTCGGTCTCGCGCATAGCCGCGAGCAGGGCGGCGAGCTCGGTCAACGCCTCGTCGCTGAGTTTCGGAGCGGCGATTTCGGTCGCAAGCCCCTCCAGGACGATCCTGATCTCGTAGTTGTCGCGAAGATCCGTGGCGGTCGGCTTGAACACCGAGACGCCGCCGTGGTCGACGTGGGCCAGCAGCCCTTCGCGCTGGAGGGCGGCAAAGGACTCGCGGACCGGCGTCGTGCTGGTTCCGAAGCGCCTCGCGATCTCCGCCTGGCGCAGCCGCGTCCCGGCGGGTAGATCGCCGCGGAGAATCTCCCCCCTCAGCTCTTCGGTGAGCCAGCGGGCGAAGGTGGGCGAGGGGCGCCGTTCCTCGGGAGTCGGCCTCGCCACGATTCGCCTATTGTACATGATGCATAACTTCCAGCCGGCGGTTGCATCCTCGGCCGTGTCAATATATTGTGCACAATGGATTGTTATGTGGGTTCCGAGGAAGGAATGCTTCTTGAAACTGGCAAGCTTCAGGGTTGACGGTGTGGCCCGCCCCGCGGCGATAGACGCCGACGAGGTGGTCGATCTTCTCGCTGCGGATTCGACGTTGCCGGCCGACATGCTCGGAATCCTCGAGCGGGGAGCCGACGGGATGGAGCAGGTTCGCGCCGCGGTGCAGAGCGGCGACGCCCACCGGCCGCTTGCCGAGGTGTCCCTGACCGCCCCCGTTCGCCCCCGCAAGTTCTTCGCGATCGGCTTGAACTACGCGGACCACGTCGCCGAGTCGGGACTGCCGACCCCGGAGCGGCTGACCGTGTTCGCCAAGGCGATCACCTGCGTCAACGGCCCGTTCGACGCGGTCGAGAGGCCGATCGTCTCCGAGCAGCTCGACTACGAGGGCGAGCTCGGCTTCGTGATCGGCAAGCGCTGCCGCCACGTTGCGGCTGCGGAAGCCGCTGAGGTCATCGCCGGCTACACGATCGTCAACGACGTCAGCGTCCGCGACTGGCAGGTGATGACGCCCCAATGGTCGCTTGGCAAGTCGTTCGACACGCACGGGCCGATCGGCCCCTGGATCGTCACCGGGGACGAGCTCGGCGATCCCCACGCTCTCGATATCCGCACCTTCGTCAACGGCGAGCTGCGACAGGCCTCGAACACGCGACACCTCATCTTCAGCTGCTACGACCAGGTCGAGATCCTCTCGCAGGCGTGCACCCTGGAGCCCGGCGATGTGATCGCGACCGGAACGCCGGCGGGCGTCGCGATCGGTCGCGAGGACCGGCCCTGGCTGGTTCCCGGAGACCGGGTCCGGATCGAGATCGATGGAATCGGCGCGATCGAGAACGAGGTCGCGCAAGAGGTGTTTGACGCCGACGACGCCGCGACCAACCTCCGCGCGTAGCCGCAACGGAAAGGAGCGAAATGACGATGCACATTGGACACGTCGCCCTGCAGGTGACAGATCTGGACGAGTCGGTGAGGCACGCACAGGAGACTCTCGGCCTGAGACTGACCGCCCGCGGCGAGGCCGACGCCTTCCTGACGGCCAACGAGAAGCGACATGAGCTGCAGTTGATCGCCGGGACCAGGAATGGCCTGGACCACATCGGCCTCGAGGTCGAAGACGCGTCCGAACTCGAAGCCGTACGCGATCGCTCGATCGCGGCGGGTGCCGAGATCCTCTCCGAGAAGCCGCTGGAGCCAGGGTTCGATGCCGCAATCAGGGTGCGCGGGCCGGCCTCGCTGGTCTTCGAGATATACACGGGGATGGAACGGCAGCCGCTCGCCCTCGCGAACGTCCTCCTCCCGATCGCCCAGAAGCTGGGCCATGTCACGCTGTTTGCCGAAGACAAGCCCGAGCTGGAGCTCTTCGTCCTCGAGGCGCTCGGCTTCCGGGTCTCCGATCGCTGGGGGGACTTCGCTACCTGGATGAGGTGCGACCCGGATCACCACGGCCTCGCCGTCGGCAAGACGACCGGGGCAAATCGGCTTCACCATTACGCCTTCGAGCTCGAGAGCTGGGCCACCGTCGGCGCCTACGCGGACCGGGTCGCGCGCAGCGGTCAGGAGTTTCTCTGGGGTCCCGGGCGGCACGGTCCCGGCTTCAATATCTTCACCTACCTGGCCGACCCGGCGGGAGCGATCGTCGAGGCGTATACGGACCTGCTGCGGATCGACAACGACGCCGCGTACCAGGAGATCGATTGGTCGCAGGAGGAGAGGGCGATGAACCTCTGGGGGCCGGCGATGCCCGACGACTGGGACGATCTCGGCATTCCGATCCTCGACCCGGCGAGCTGACTTGACCGCGGTCTCCACACTGCAGCTCGATCTCGGCGAACTGGCGCAGGTCGGCCACGACCTGCGCCGACCCGAGAACGTCCTCTGCTTTCGCGACGGAACGGTCTTCGCCTCCAGCAACGAGGGCTTCCTGACCCGAATCTCCCCCGAGGGCCGCCAATGGCGGATCGGCAACTCACCCGGTGCCGCACCGACGACGATGGCACTGGAGTCCGAGACCGCCATCATCGTCAACGACACCGCCGACGGCCATGTGCATCGGATGCGCCTCGACGGGCACTACGAAACGCTGATCGAGGAGATCGACGGGCAGCCGATCGGCAGCGCCAACTACGTCTTCCTCGATCGGCAAGACCGGCTGTGGATCGCGGTGGCGACGCGCAAGCCGCCGCCGCACGAGACGATCGAGGTCCGGCACGACGGATACATCGCGCTGGTCGAGGACGGCACCGCACGAATCATCGCCGACGGCCTCCGCTGGCCCAACGAGGTTCGCCTCGACCGGCACGAATCGTATGCGTACGTGTCAGAGACCTTCGGGCAGCGGGTACTCCGCTACCGGGTCTCAGGCTCCGGCGACCTCGGAGACCCCGAGGTCTTCGGTCCCGACCCGCTGGGCAACTGCGCCCTGCCGGATGGCATCGCCCTCGACGCCGACGGCAATTTGTGGGTCGCGATCGTCTCGCGCAACGGCCTCCAAGTGATCGAGCCCGGCGGCGAGGCACACACGGTGTTCGAGCAGCCCGTCCCGCCCGCCCTGGCTGCCCTCGCGGCCGCGCTCCCCGGCGGCCGCATCCGGCGCGAGATGCTCGCCGCCTGCGCCGGCCCGGACCTCAAGCTACTCACCAGCGTCGGCTTCGCCGGCCCCGAGCTGAAGACCGTCGTCATGGGGTCGCTGGCCATGGATCACCTGGTCAGCTTCGCCTCCCCCGTCGCCGGGCTCCCCCTGCGCCACCAGGCGCGGCCCGACGCTCCAAGCCAACCCGCCATCGTCAAAGGAAGCTAGATATATGACGCACGTAAGTGTCGGCGAGCCGAGGACGGATCAGCCCTCGGAATACGACGTTGCGATCGTCGGCTACGGACCGTGCGGGCAGGCCGCGGCCGCGGTGCTCGGTGCCTACGGTCACCGGGTCGTCGTCTTCGAGCGCCACCCGACCCTCTACAGCCTCCCGCGCGCCGGGCACGTCGACCACGAGATCGTCCGGATCCTGCAGTCGCTAGAACGCGCCGAGAGCTTCATCGCGGCGACGGCTGTCCCGATCCGCAAGTACTTCTGGTTCAACGGCCAGGGCCAGGACCTGATGACGATGGACTGGGACAAGAAAGAGGTCAGCGGCTGGGAGTCGGACTACATGATGTGGCAGCCGTATCTCGAGGACGCCCTCGACTCCTCCGTCCGCGAGCAAGCCCATACCGAGGTGAACCAAGGCTGGGAAGCCGTGGAGCTGACCCAGGACGAGGACGGGGTCACGCTGACGGTCCTCGAAATGAGGCGCGAGGCCGACGGCAGCAGGGTGGCCGGCGACCGCCGGCGGACGATCCGGGCTCGCTACCTGATCGGAGCCGACGGGGCAAACGGGTTCGTCCGCGACGCCGTCGGGATCGAGCGTGACGACTACGGCTTCAACGAGCGGTGGCTGGACGTCGACACGAAGCCGAAGCGGCGATTGAGCGAAGGCGCGGGCAGGATCGGGGAGCGCGAGGTCACGTTCGGCCTCGACGTCTTCCAGATCTGCGATCCGGCCCGCCCCCGGTACCTCGCGCCGCTCGGCAAGGAGCACCGCCGCTTCGAGTGGTCGCTCCTCGACGGCGAGAGCACCGAGGAGTTCGAGTCCCCGGCCAAGGCCTACGAGCTGCTCACCGAGTGGGGAGTGACGCCCGAGGACCTGGAGATCGTGCGCCAGGCCGTCTACACGTTCGAGGCGAAGGTCGCCCGGGAGTTCCGCCGAGGCCATGTCTTCCTGGTCGGGGACTCGGCGCACTCGATGCCCCCCCATATGGGACAAGGGGCCTGCACCGGGATCCGCGACGCGAAGACGCTGGCCTGGAAGCTCGACCTCGTACTCCGCGACGTGGCCCCGGAACGGCTCCTGGACTCCTACGAGACGGAGCGGAAGTCCAATGCCCGCGGCTGGGTTGAGCTGTCCCTGGCCGTCGGCAAGATCTCCGCGACGCTCGATCCGCAGGCAGCTGCGGAGCGCGACGCCGCCTTCTTCCGCGGCGAACCGCCCTTCATCCCACCGCTGCCGACCCTCACCGGCGGCGTCCTGCACCGCGACCCGAGCGGCGCCGTCGCCCCCCCTGCCGGGCTTCTCTCCCCGCAGGGCGAAGTCGAGCTCGATGGCCGGCGCGGCCTGCTCGACGACTTCGCCCCGCAGAGGGGGGGATTCTCGATCGTCTCGATCGCCGGAGACCCCCGAGCGGTCCTCTCGGAGAGGCAGCTCGACCTCCTCGCCGCGCTGCGGACCACCTACGCCGCGGTCTACCTCGACCGGCGCCTCCCTGCTCCCGGCGAGGCCCTCGACCTGGAGGGAATCTACGCGGACTGGTTCGGCGCCCATGGGGCCGCAGCGATCCTGGTGCGACCCGACTTCTACGTTTTCGGTGCCGCGCCCTCGATCGACGACCTGCCGGATCTCGTCGACGAGCTCGACCAGATGCTGGGAGAAAGCTGATGCCGACTTCGATCACGGCCATCACCGGCGGCTCCGGGGGAATCGGCCTCGCAACCGCACGGCGCCTGCTGGAGAGCTCACCCGACGACGGAGTCGCGTTGGTCGACCTGCACCTGGGAGAGGCGGAGTCGCTCGTGCACGAGCACCCCGACCGCGCTCGCTTCGTCGCCTGCAACGTCACCGACCCCGACGCCGTGGCGCGGGCCTTCCGCGAAATCGACCAGGCCGGCGAGATCACCGGCCTGGTCAACGGGGCCGGCACCGTCGACAACTCGGCCAGCGTCGAGCTCAGCTTCGAGAAATGGCGGGCGCTGCTCGCCGTCCACCTCGACGGGGCCCTCCTCTGCAGCCAGGAGGCCGGCCGCCGCATGCTCGAGCGGGAAAGGGGAGCGATCGTCAACGTCGGGTCCGTCGCCGGCCTCTTCGGTCACCCGCGGCGCCTCCCCTACTCGGTCGCAAAGGCCGGGTTGCAGCAGATGACGCGGACCCTCGCGGTCGAGTGGGCCGAGCGCGGGGTTCGGGTCAACGCCGTCGCGCCTGGGTTCGTGGCGACTCCGATGGTCGAAGAGGTGGTCAAGATCGGGCTGATCAACGCCGAGGACGCATCCTCCCTGCACGCGATGAAGCGGCTGGGGAAGCCATCGGAGATCGCTGCCGCCATCGCCTTCCTGCTGTCCGAGGACGCCAGCTTCATCACCGGCGAGACGCTTCGCGTCGACGGCGGCTACAGCGTCCTCAAGGCGAGCTGAGCCCCCGCTCCGGATCCTCCCCGAGCGAGTCGTTCAGGCGGCCGGCGGTCGGCCGAGCCGGCGATCGAACCGCGCGAGGGCGGGCGAGATCTCCTCCACCCGGGCGGAGGAGGCGGCGACGTAGTAGTCGGGTCGAACCAGCGCGGCGACGACCCCGCGATCGGCGAACCAGCTCCGCATCCGGCCCGTCGGGTCCCCGAGGGCGCCGGCACCATCGCCCCCGAGCCACCAGCAGGTGCAGCCGAGGCGATCCAGGAGCGCGATCGCCTCCTCTCCCAGGGTCGGCCGAGGATCCCCCTCGAGGCAGACGAGGAGGAAGCCGTGGCCGACCAGATCGTGCAGGAGAGCTTCCCGCCCCGCATTGGAGACAGGGGCCTGGACGAAGATCTCTCCCTGCGGACGCCGCGGCAGACCATCGAGCCCTCCGACCATACGCCCGGAGAGAACCGGCGGTTCGGGCAGCGACGGCTGGACGCCGCGAAGGAATTCGTCGTCGCGGCTGGCCGCGAGCGCGGGATCGAGGGTGCAGGAGATGCGCCCGACCGCGATCGAGAGGTCGATCCAGCGCTGGACGTGCGGCCGGCGCTCTTCCTCATAGGTGTCGAGAAGGGAGGCAGGAGCCTTCCCCCTCCGAACCAGGTCGAGCTTCCAGGCGAGATTGGCAGCGTCCCTGACCCCGGAGCACAGGCCCTGGCCCATGAAGGGAGGCATGGTGTGGGCGGCGTCCCCCATCAGGAACACGTTGCCCTGGCGCCATCGCTCGGCGACGCGAGACTCGAACCAGTAGACGACCTGGCGAAAGATCTCGACATCGTCATCGCCGACGCCATGTTCGCCGAGTATCCGCCAGGCAAAGTCGGGGGAGCTGACCTCGGCCTCGGACTCGCCGGGAAGGACCGCACACTCGAAGCGGTGGTAGCGCTTCCCCAGGGGCCCGATGTAGATCGGTCGGCTCGGGTCGCACCATTGTCCGTTGATCCCGCTCGGCAGCTCGCGCTTCAACTTCACGTCGATGGCGAGCCAGGCCTCGTTGAAGCCAAAGTCCTCTCGGGGTATCCGGAGAAGCTCGTCCCGGATCGTGCTGCCCGCGCCGTCGGCCACGAGGACGTAGTCGGCACGGACCGTCGACTCGCGCCCCGTGGGCACGGTACGACCGGTGCCGTCACTGGTCGTCTCGGCGAGTCGCACGAGGACGCCGTCGCCGTCCGGGCTGAGATCGATCACGGCCTTGCCGAGGCATGCCTCGGCGTTCTCCGAACGGGCGATCGCGTCGTACAGCGCGTCGTCCAGCACCGGCTGAAAGATCATGTAGTCGGACTGGAAGCCGGAAACGCTGGGCTCGCCGAAGGGGAAGCTCAGCAGCGTCTCGCCCGCGCCGTTGAACCACTCGTAGACGTCGTACTCGGGATTGTCGTCGATGATCGGGGCCGCTGCCCCGACGCCTTGAACGATGCGCAGGATCTCGTGGTCGATATGGCCGGCGCGGGGCAGCGAGTAACGGGTTGGGTGCTTCTCGAACGCGGCCACGTGCCAGCCACGGCGCCCGAGCAGCGCGGCGGCAGCGAGCCCGGTCGGCCCGCAGCCGACGACCGCGGCGTCATAGCGGTCCACCAGATCAGCCCCTGATGCGGGGGGTCCCAAGTGCGCAAAGATCGGCCATCAGTGCACAATATATAATAGCTTGCAACCTTCGCCTACCGCGTTGTGGCAGCATTGTGATGTTTAATGGTAATAGTGAAGTGTGATCCCAAGGAGAGGCGAGCGCTGAAATGACGACAAAAGCCGCATCGGAGTCCACCGAACCGACCCTCGGGACCGACGAGCAACGCGCCCTCTTCGCCCGGATGGTCGAGATCCGCAGCTTCGAGGAGGCGGTGCAGCGGATGTTCGCGAAGGGTCTGGTCCGCGGCACGACGCACCTCTGCCAGGGCCAGGAGGCCGTCGCCGTCGGCGCCTGCGCGGCGCTCCGCGAGGGCGACACGATGACCTGCACCTACCGAGGCCACGGGGCCGTGCTGGCGATGGGAGCGCCTCTCGATCGAGCGTTCGGCGAGATCCTCGGCCGAGCAGGCGGCCTCTGCAACGGCAAGGGAGGATCGATGCACCTGACCGACGTGTCGGTCGGCGCGCTGGGATCCTTCGCGATCGTCGGCGCCCATCTCCCGATCTCGGTCGGTGCCGCGTTCACCGCCCAGCAACGCGGCTCGGGCGCCGTCTCGGTCACCTTCTTCGGCGACGGCTCGACCAACATCGGCACCTTCCACGAGGCGATGAACCTCGCGGCGGTCTGGCGCCTACCCGTGATCTTCCTCTGCGAGAACAACCTGTACGGGGAGTACTCGCCGCTTGCCACGACGACCCCGGTCGCCGACCTGACGATCCGCGCGAGCTCCTATGACATGGCCGCGTCCAGGGTCGACGGGAACGACGTGATCGCGGTGTGGGAGGCCGTGGCGGCCGCCGCGGCCCGCGCCCGCAAGGGCGAGGGCCCGACGTTCATCGAGGCGCTCACCTATCGCTTCGTCGGCCACTCGCGCAGCGATCCCGCGAGCTACCGGCCGGACGGCGAGCTCGATCAGTGGAAGAAGCGGGACCCGATCGCGCTCTTCGCCGAGCGGCTGATCGAGAGCGGGGTCGCCGACGCCGACGAGGTCGCGGCCCTGCGAGCCGGCGCCGAGCAGTCGGTTGCGGAAGCCGAAGAGCGCGCCCTCTCATGGCCGCCGCCAGATCTCCAATCCCGACTCGAGGACGTGTACGCATGACCGAGGTCACCTACAGAGACGCGCTCAACGAGGCGCTCGCGGCCGAGCTGGAGGCCGATCAGGACGTCGTCCTGATCGGCGAGGACGTCGCCGCGGCCGGCGGCGTCTTCAAGGTCACCGACGGCCTACTCGATCGCTTCGGGCCGGAGCGGGTGCGCGACACGCCGATCTCCGAGCAGGCAATCGTGGGGACCGTCCTCGGTGCCGCCGTTACCGGCTTGCGCCCGGTCGCCGAGGTGATGTTCGCGGACTTCGCCGGCGTCTGCTTCGACCAGATCGCAAACCAGCTCCCCAAGTACCGCTACATGACCGGAGGTCAGGTTTCGGTGCCCGTCACGCTTAGGCTCGTCAACGGAGCTTCGACCGGCTTCGGGGCGCAGCACTCCCAGGCCGTGGAGAACTGGTTCCTCGGCCTCCCCGGTCTCAAGATATGCGTTCCCGGAACCCCGGCCGACGCGTACGGCCTGCTCCGGACCGCGATTCGCGATGACAATCCCGTGCTGCTCTTCGAGCACAAGGCTCTGTACATGCGGAAGGGGCCGCTGGACCCGGGTGAGACCGTACCGCTCGGTCGCGCTGACGTCGTCCGCGCCGGCGAGGACGTCACGGTCGTCGCCACCCAACTGATGCGCGAGCGCGCGCTGCAGGCGGCGGACCGCCTGGCGGAAGAGGGAATTCGCCTCGAGGTGATCGACCCCCGCAGTCTCGTTCCCTTCGACCTGGAGACGGTCGTGCGCAGCGTCGAAAAGACGGCCAACCTGCTGGTGGTCGAGGAGGGCCCGGGGAGCGGCGGCTGGGGCTCGACGCTGGTCGCCCGCATCGCCGAAGAGGCATTCGAGATGCTCGACGCCCCGCCCCGTCTCATCTGCACCGATGAGACGCCGACGCCCTTCGCGGCCGAGCTGGAGGAAGCCTGGCTGCCGAGCGCCGACGCGATCGTCGGCGGAGTCCGCGACTTGGAGCTGGTTGCGGCATGAGCGGGCTGCGCGACGTCCTCCATTTCTCCTTCACGGTCGCCGACCTGGAGGCATCGATCGACTGGTACACCCGCGTCCTCGGACTCGAGCTGGTCCACCGCCAGCGCCAGGAGAACACCTATACGGAAGAGCTGGTCGGTATCGAGGGCGCCGTCCTCGAAATCGCCCAGTTCCGGGTCCCGGGCGTCTCTCCGGGACTCTCCACCCACATGCTCGAGCTGGTCGAATACGTGCGTCCGAAGCTTGAGCCGGCCAACCTGCAGACCAACCGTCCCGGAGTCGCGCACATCGCCTTCCTGGTCACCGACATCCATGACCGCTACGAGGCGATGGTCGACGCGGGCGTCGAGTTTCGCAACCCGCCGACGACGATCACCGAGGGCGCGAACGCCGGCGGCTTCGCCTGCTACCTACGCGACCCCGAGGGAATCACGCTGGAGCTCCTGCAGCCACCGCCCGAGCGGATCGCCGGATGGAAATGACCGAGTTCCTGGTCCGAATCGAGATCGCTCTCCCTGCCGGCCTCGACGACGAAGAGCGAGAGGCACTGGTGGCCGCCGAGGCCAGGCGGGGACGGGAGCTGACCGAGGCCGGTCAGCTGCGGCGCATCTGGCGAATCCCGGGCCGCCACGCGAACGTCGGGCTGTGGGAGGCGGCCGACGCCACCGCACTGCACGCCCTGCTCGCGAGCCTGCCGATGTTCGTCTACATGGACATCGACGTCACCGCCCTCGCAACCCATCCTCTGGAGGGAGGCGAAGCGTGACCGAGCTGCTAATGCCGCGTCTCTCCGACTCGATGGAGGAGGGCACGATTCTCTCCTGGCTGGTGGCCGACGGGGAGAAGGTCGAAGCCGGAGACGAGATAGTCGAGATCGAGACCGACAAGGCGACGATGGTCCACGCCGCGGACGAGGCGGGGCTGCTGACGATCCTCGCCGCGATCGGGGAGACCGTTCCGGTCGGGGCGCCGATCGCGCGCCTCGGCGGCGCGCTAGCGCGCCGCCGAGGCGTTTCGGTGCTTGCCCGCCGCTTCGCCGACCGGCTCGGCATCGCCCTCGACGACGTCACCGGCTCGGGCCCCGGCGGGCGGGTCATGAAAGCCGACGTCCTCGCCCGCGGACGCGCAACGGCACCGGCACCGGTCGCGGCCGCTCCCTCCCGGGCAGCTGCGCAGCCCCCCGAGCGCCCCGCGGCGCAGCCATCGGTGCCGGCAACCGTCCTGGAGCCGACCCGCCGTCAGCGGCTGGTCGCCGCCCGCATGACGGAGGCGAAGTCCGCCCCCGAGTTCACCCTCTCGACGACGATCGAGATGAGCGAGGTGGTGAAGCTGCGAGAGCGCCTCGAGGCCCTCGGCGGAGCCACGCCGTCGTTCAACGACATCGTCGTCAGAGCTTCCGCCCTTGCCCTGCGTGAGCATCCGCGGCTGAACAGCGCCTGGCGCGACGACCGGATCGAGCTGTTCGATCGGATCAACGTCGGCATCGCGGTCGCCCACGACGACGACCTCCTCGTGCCGGTCATCGAAGACGCGGACCGCCTCTCGCTCGGCGAGATCGCCGAGCGAACCCGCACCCTGGTCGCCGCCTGCAAGGACGGCTCTCTGACCGCAGCGCAGCTCGAAGGCGGGACGTTCACCGTCTCGAATCTGGGCATGCTCCAGGTCGAGAGCTTCGAGGCGATTCTCAATCCTCCTCAAGCGGCGATCCTCGCCGTCGGTGCGATCAGGCGGGAGCCGGTCGTGGACCGGCTCGGAGAGCTGGCGGTGGGGCATCCGGCCACGGTTACCGTGACCTGCGATCACCGGGTCGTCTACGGCGCCCACGGCGCGCGCTTCCTGATGTCGCTGCGACGGCTCCTCGAGGAGCCGTTGAGGATGATGGGGTAGCCCGCTCAGCCTAAGAGCCGAGCAGGCCCCCGTGGATGCCGAAGTCCTCCCCGGTGACGAACTCCGACGCGTCGGAGATGAGAAAGGCCACCACCTCGGCGACGTCGGACGGGGTGCCAATCCTCCCCAGCGGGATCCGGGTCTCCCACTCTTCGCGCACCGCCTCGGGTGAATCGGCGCCCAGCGCGGTCCGGGCCGCGCGGATCTCCTCCAGCATCGGGGTCTCGATCAGGCCCGGTGAGATCGCGTTGACCCGGATCCCCCGCTCGCCGAGGGCGAGCGCGGCAGACTGGGCGAGTGAAGCGGTCGCCGCCTTCGACGCCGCGTAGTGGGCCGCGAGCGGCCGGCCGATCCGCCCGGCGGTGGAGGAGAAGAGCACGGCGCTGCCGCCGCCGCTGCGCGCCATCTCGTCCGCCGCGGCCTGCAGCAGGAAGAAGCCGGCGCGGACGTTGATCTCGAAGACCCGGTCGAAGTCGGCAGGGGTGATCTCCATGAAAGCCCTGGTGTCCATCACACCGGCCGCGTTGACGAAGCCGTCGAGGCCGTCGTAGCGCTCGGCCCAGCGCTTCAGCGTCGGGGCGATCGCCTCGACCTCTCTGAGATCAAGCGTCTCCCAGCCTCCTCCGGGCGGGGCATCCGCGGATCTGTGATCGATGCCGATCACCACCGCACCGCGCTCCGCCAACAGTCCCGCACACGCCTTGCCGAGGCCGGAGGCGGCGCCGGTCACCACGACGACCTTTCCCTTCATCGGATCCACATCCTCGCTCTCAAGTTCACAATAAGACACCACAATCGTATAATGATGGGGATGAGCCCTGAGGGAATCGCTGCGCTCAACCGGGACCCCGATTTCGCCGGCAAGGTCGCGATAGTGACCGGCGGCGGTCACGGAATCGGCGCGACGATCGCCAGGCGGCTCGCCGCCGCCGGTGCCGCGGTCGCTCTGATCGGTCGCAACGAGGCGGCCCTGGCAGCGACGCACGCGGAGATCACGGATGCCGGTGGCACCTGCGCATCGCTGCGGGCGGATGTCTCGTCGGAGACCGACGTCGAGCGAGCCGTGTCCGAGGCGGTGGCCGAGTTCGGGGCGCTGAACGTCCTCGTCAACAACGCGGGAATCGCCGGGCCCTCCACGCCATTGGCCGACCTCGCGCTGAGCGACTGGGAGTCGGTTCTGGCGATCAACCTAACCGGGGTATTCCTCTGCTGCCGTGAATCGATCCCCCATCTGCGGGCGGCGGGAGGAGGCCGGATCGTCAACATCGGCTCGGTCACCGGCAAGCGGCCTCTCGTCAACCGGACCCCCTACGCCTCGTCCAAGCTTGGCCTCGTCGGCCTGACCCGCACCCTCGCTCACGAGTTGGGGATGGACGAGATCACGGTCAACACGATTTCGCCCTATCTGGTCGAGGGGCCGCGGCTCGAGGGCGTGATCACGAGCATGGCCGCGAAGCGGGGCATCGCCGAGGAGGAGATGCGCGCCGAGCTGGTGGCGGACTCAGCGATGGGGCATGGCGTCAAGGAGGACGACGTCGCCAACCTGGCCCTCTTCCTCGCCTCCGATGCAGCGGCCAACATGACCGGCCAGGACTACAACGTCTCCGCCGGTTCCGTCACCTACTAAGCGGCGCGCCGAGGCCGCACCCTCGCTAGCCCAGTTTTTCCGCCGCTACCTCGAGTGCGCTCTCGAGGTAGCGCTCGCGCTCGGCCCGGAAACGATCGGCGGGCACCGAGATCCCGATCACGAAAGAAGTCGCCCGGAGAGGAACGGCGATGCAGCTCAGGCCGTCGGCGAACTCCTCTTCGTCGACGGCGAATCCCTGCTCGACGATCCCTTCGAACTCGCGGTCGAGCTCGCGCCGGTTCGTCTTGGTCCGCGCCGTGCGCCGGGTCAACCGGTGGGTTGACAGGTACTGGTTCCGCGCCTCCTCCGGCGCCAGCGCCAGAAGCAGCTTTCCCGAAGCTCGCGCGGCCGCGTCATCACGGTTTCCGACGACGACATCGCGAGCCTGCACGACCCTCGACCCCCTCGCCACGGCCACGACCGTAATCTCGCCGTCCAGCCAGGCCGAGGAGTAGGCGAGCTCGCCGGTGCGCGCGGCGAGAGCGTTGACGTAAGGGCGCAGCTGTTCCTCCGGAACTAGCTGATGCTGAAACGCCGCCGCCAGCGCACCGACTCCCAGCCCGAGGACAAGACGATTCCCGGCTCCGCGACGCAGCAGGCCGACCTCGGTCAGGGTGTGGACGAGGTGATAGACGGTCTGGCGAGAGAGGCCGGTGCGATCGCTGACCTCGCGCGGAGCGAGACCATCCGGAGCCTCGGCGACCGCGTAGAGCACGTCCGCCGCTCGAGCGACCGACTGCACCCGTGGGCGTTCACCGCCAGCAGGGCTCCTATTGGCGTCCGGCGCCGTGACATCTGCCATGCCAGCATCATAGCCTGATGCCTGCACCAGACTGCGAGGCGCCGACAGCGTCAGTTGCTCACTTCCGGGACGTGGCCGCCATCCACGCCCCAGACCGCGCCGATGGTGCGACGAGCCAGCGAGAGCAGGACTACGGCGGCAACCTCTTCGGCGGCGGCGAGCCGTTGCAGGGGAAGGCCGGCCGCGACGCTCGCGAGGTCCTCCTCGCGGTCCAGGCCCGCCGCGGCTGCG
Organism: Solirubrobacterales bacterium; assembly: GCA_035542315.1. Taxonomy (GTDB): domain Bacteria; phylum Actinomycetota; class Thermoleophilia; order Solirubrobacterales; family 70-9; genus VAYN01. Next base: position 29,466 of record DATKLT010000028.1, read on the forward strand.
GCTTGGTCGGCCCTGCCTCCGGGTCGAACCCAGAGATCGGTCATCTTCGGGGCCGGGGCAATCGCGTTGACGCGAACCCCCGTCCCCTCGTAGCGCTCGGCGTACACCTTCGTCAGGGCGATCTCGGCGCGCTTGGTCACCGAGTAGGGCGCGTTCGTCGCCGAGGCCCGTCCACCGGCCGAGCTGCAAACGTTCACGATCGAGCCGCCGGGACCGGCAGCCATCTGCGGCGCAAGAGCGTCCATCAGGCGCTTCGGAGCCATCACGTTCAGCTCCCACTGCCGGTACCACTCGGCGTCATCGCTACTCTCGAGGTCGTGGAGCCCGCTTGCGCCGGCGACGTTCACCAGCCCGTCCACCCGACCGAAGGCGGCCTCGACCGCCGCCAGGACGCGGGACCCTGCGCTCGTATCGCAGACGTCGAGCACGAGGGTCTGCAGCCTGCCCCCCGGCCCATCGAGGCGGCGCGCTGTACCCGCCAGCCGATCGGGATCGCGGGCGACGACCAAGACGGACCCGCCCTCCTCGAGCAGCGCGCTCGCAGTAGCGAGGCCGATGCCGCTGCTCCCACCGGTGACCACGGTGACCGAACCCCGCAGCCGGAGCTCGCTCACGGCTCCTCGGGGACCATGCCGACATGCACATTCGCTCCCTGCTCGACGCCATTGTCGATCGCCTGCCAGATCTCCCGTGCCACGTCGGCAGGACCGGCCAGCTCCCCTGCGCCTGCTGCCCGCCGCAGATCATCCGAGAGCGGCAGGTCGTCCCCGCTCTCCGCCATGACGTCGTGAACCATCGGCGTGTCGACCGCCCAGGGAACCACGGCGAACACCCGCGGAGCGCCCGGCTTCTCCCCAACCTCAGCTGCGACGGTGCGAACCCACATCTCGAGCGCCGCCTTGCCCGCACAGTAGTGGGACAACCCCGGCGTCACGATCGTCGCCGAGGGTGACGAGCACAGCAACAACGTCGCTTTGACGCCGGCCTCTTCCACGGCCGTGAGAAAAGCCTGGCCCAGCGCCTGACCGGACGCGCTGTTGAGCATGATCCCTTGGCCATACGCGACCGTGTCCGCCCTGGCGGTGGGACCATCGGCGACGATCGTCCCGGCGCAGTGAAAGAAGATCGCCCGGCCAACCCGACGGTCGGCGAGGACCCGACGGAAGCTCGCTTCTACCTCCCGCCAAGCCGCCGGATCACTGAGGTCGGCGGGGATGTGCTCACCGGCGGAAGGGCGCCGAGATATGCCAATGACTCTATCCGCCCGATTCCTCGCCAGGTTCGCGAACTGGGCTCCGATTCCCGAGGAGGCGCCGGAGACCCAGACGACTGTCGAGTCCCGAGCTCCGGACCCGGCCCCCCGGTCAGTCATGCCCCTCCTCCCGCTTGCCCCGCCCCAGCAGCCGCAGCAGCCAGTGCGTCTCGCTGGTGCGAGCCTGGAATTTGGCCAGCGCGACCGCGGTCAGCAGCGCCACCCCGTTGAAGAGGTCGGGGATCCAGGTTGGCGCCCCGG